>NC_014664.1:2387500-2987500 GCF_000166055.1 Rhodomicrobium vannielii ATCC 17100 | reverse complement strand
GGATCGTCTGGCTCGGCGTTTACGCGCTGGTGCGCTACGGGGTGCACTGGATCTTCCACACGCGCACGCGCCATCGCGGCATCTTCCATTCTCTGCTCGCGGGCGGCTTCTTCATGGTGCTGACCGCCGTCATCTTCGCCCGCATTTTCGGCGAACCGGCCGCGCTTGCGTGGCTCACCGGCCTTTTCGTGCTGATCGGCTTCATCATCCATCTCGCGCTCGACGAAATCTATTCGGTCGATATCGAGGGCGCGCAGCTCAAGAAATCCTTCGGAACGGCGCTGAAGGTCGTGGATCGCAAATCGTGGCGCGCGTCGGCGCTGATGGGCGTCGCTTTCGGCGCCGTCGTGGCGAGCGCGCCTCCTTCGCAGGAGTTCGAGGACATCATGGCCCCGCCGACGGTGTTCACGTTCCTGAAGGAGCGGCTGTTGCCCAAGGGGAACTGGTTCGGCATCGAACTGCCGAAGTCCGTCGCTGCGGAGCCGGTCAAGACGGCGGCGGATATATCGGCCGACGCGAAGTAGGTAGAATGCGCAGGTCGGAGGTGAGCCGATGAGCGATTACGTGTTGTTTCAAATGACGGAACAGGTTCGAAAGGATCTGATCGATCGTCATCTCTTTTATGTTGATCAGGCCCGAAAGCGCTTTTTATCACACTTCGACGACATTGAAGCCGAAGCAAACGGGATTCCAGATAAATGGCTGGAGCAGCACGAGCACCTCTTTGATCCTGAGAGGCACGATCCCTCGGATTTCTACGAAGCAGCCATTCATGCGCGCTATAATTTCTACGAACTCATTTGTGACATGCGAGAGCGAACCCAACTTAGCGTCATCGCCGGGATGTTTCATGAGTGGGACAAGCAGCTACGCGATTGGTTATCAAACGAAATTTTGCACTGCCATCATGGACCAGCCGTCCGTGACGAAGACTGGTCTTTCACTTTCAAAGCAGTGTGGTCCGCCAAGTTCAAACAGGTAGTCGATTTGTTGGAATGCCTCGGGTGGCAGATAGAAAGGAGGGAATATTTTCAAAAGCTCAATGCTTGCCAACTGATCGTGAACGTCTATAAACACGGCAATGGAGAGTCGCTGAAGATACTCAAAAAAGACTATCCAGAATATTATCGTAACCCGTTCCAGCATTCTCGCAGCCGCGTTTGGCGAATTACGGTCCCTAATTACAAGGACCTCAGAATCAACGATGCACAATTCCGGGCGTTCTCGAATGCCATCGTGTCGTTCTGGATGGACACTCCTGGGAACATCTATAAGTCTCAGGTTGAATCCGTGCCTGACTGGTTAGGAAAAGCGATCCTGAAGGACGATAATCGCTCGGTTTACAGCAAAAAAGTTATCGCTTTGCCTTGAGCGCATCGGCGAGGCGTGCGGTGGCGGAGCCGGGCTTTGCGGGCTGTTGCTGGCTTTCGTGGGGCGACCATCCGCAGAGATAGATGATCTCGAACGTCGCGCGCACGCGGCCGTTGTCGCCGGAGAAGCGCTCGGCGTAGATCGCCGCCGCACGAAGCAGCGTATCGCGCCGCATGAACCGCCGGGATCGGGCCGCGAGCGGGTTCGCCGCGCCCATCGCCTTCAGGTCGCGCATGAGCGCAAGCGCATCCGCATAAGTCACCGTCAGTTGCTCCGCATCGGCGACCGGCAGCGCGAAGCCCGCGCGTTGGAGAAGGCCGCCCATGTCGCGCAGATCGGCGGTCGGGAAGACGCGAGGCGACACGCCGCCCGCTGTCTCGGTCTCCGCCTGCATGAACGTCTGACGCAGCTCGATCAGCGTGTCGCCGCCGAGCAGCGCCGCGAGGAACAAGCCGTCCGGGCGAAGCGCGCGGCGGATCTGGATGAGCGCGCCGGGCAAATCGTTCGCGAGGTGAAGCGACAGCGCCGAGGTGATGAGGTCGAACGCGCCCTCCTTCAGCGGCAGCGCCTCCACATCCGCGACGACGGCGGGTTTCGGGCAGGCTTCGGCGAGCGGCAGTGCGGGCGCAAGCGAGACGGGCGCGAGGCCGGGGAACCGCGCGGATAGCGTGCGGGCCATGACGCCGTGATGCGCGCCGACATCCGCAACGCGCTCGAAATCCCGCCGAATGCCGCCGAGGCGATCGGCAAGTTCGTCCGCCGCATGCCGGATCAGGAAATCCGTCGCAGGAAGCGTCTCGCTCGCGCGGGCAAGCGCGCGGCGCATTTGGGTCCGGTCGAAAATTCCGGGGCTGGTCAACGCGTTCGTCCCGGATTACTGTCAATTTTAGATAAATTCATTCTTCCTCGCGTTGCAGATGTTCCAGCCCGTTGCCCGCTTCGCCGCCGAAAGCCTGCGCTACTCGACGGACCTCATCCTACCCGCCGTCTGCGTATCATGCGCCACGCCAGTCACGCGGCACAACCTCCTTTGCGCGAAATGCTGGGGCGACCTCGTTCCGATCACAGCGCCGTATTGCGACAGGCTCGGCATTCCGCTCCCCGGCTATGACGACAGCGGCCCGCATCTCTCGGCGCAGGCTTTCACCGATCCGCCCGTTTTCGACCGCGCGCGGGCGGCCTGCGTTTACGGCGGCGTGATCCGTAAACTTATCGTGCGGTTCAAATTCGAGGATCGGCACGAGCCGCTGCCCTTGTTTCTTCGGCTGACGCGCGAGGCGGGGCGCGACCTGCTGGCCGATGCGGATTTGATCGTGCCCGTGCCGCTGCACCGGTTCCGGCTCCTGCAACGCCGCTTCAATCAGTCGGCGCTGCTGGCGAAGGGGCTGTCCCGAGCTTCGGGCGTTCCGGCTTCGGTCATGGCGCTGAAACGGACGAAGCGAACGAAGGCGCAGGTCGGCCTTCAACACGACGCGCGCCGAACAAACGTCGCGGAAGCGTTCAATGTCGGCGCGAGCGGACGGCGCGCCGTAGCCGGAAAGCGTGTGCTGCTCGTCGATGACGTCATTACCACCGGAGCGACCGCGAACGCATGCTCGACGGCGCTTCTTGCGGCGGGTGCCCGCGCGGTGGACATACTCGCAGTCGCGCTTGTCTGGCACGGTGCAACCAACTTCCTTGACGAAGGCGGCGATGTGCTTTAGCTGACGCTCCCGGCTCTGGACCAGCGGCGCTTCGCACACCATCTGCTTGCGGTTCTGAAAGCCAGGAAATACAAAATGCAGCCAGTGACCATCTACACCACGCCGTCCTGCCCCTATTGCCGCCGTGCGAAAGCCCTTCTGGGACGCAAGGGCGTGGCCTTCGACGAAATCGATGTGTCGGATCGGGCCAAGCGCGCCGCGATGTCGGACCTCGTGGGCGGTCGAACCTCCGTTCCGCAGATCTTCATCGGATCGCGACATATTGGCGGATGTGACGACCTTCATGCCTTGGATGCGAAAGGCGAACTTGATCCTCTGCTGCAAAGCTGAGCAAAATGAGACAAACTTTTTAAGGAGCAGGCAAGAGCATGGCCGACAGAGATCCGTTTCGAGTGGGCCTCGTCCAGATGCGGACGGGGAAAGACGTTCGAGATAATCTTCTGGAGGCGGAAGCGCTGATACGCGATGCGGCTCGCAAGGGCGCGCATTACATCCAGACGCCGGAAAACACGCTCCTGATGGAGGTGGACGCGCCGCACCTCCTCGAAAAGATCGTTCCCGAAGCCGAAACGGAAGGCGTGGCGCATTTTGCCCACCTCGCCAAGACGCTGCGTGTGTGGCTGCATATCGGCTCCATCGCGGTGAAGATCGGCGAGAACAAGGCGGCGAACCGCGCGTTCCTGTTCACGCCGAACGGCGACATCGTGCTCCGCTACGACAAGATCCACATGTTCGACGTCGATCTGCCGAGCGGCGAATCCTACCGCGAATCCGCCACGTTCATTCCCGGCACGCAGGCTTACGTCGCGCAGCTTCCGTGGGGCGCACTCGGCGTCGCCACCTGCTACGACATCCGCTTCCCGGAGCAATTCAAGGCGTTGGCCATGGCGGGCGCGAAGTTCCTCACCGCGCCGTCGGCCTTCACGAAGGTCACAGGCGAAAAGCACTGGCATACGCTGCTTCGCGCGCGGGCCATCGAAAACGGCTGCTTCGTGTTCGCCGCCGCGCAAGGCGGCCGCCACGCAAACGGACGCACGACGTTCGGGCACAGCCTCATCATCTCGCCATGGGGTGAAATCATCGCCGAGGGCGACACCGATCCGGGCGTGATCGTCGCCGATATCGATCCGGAGGAAGTGGACCGCGTACGCGCCCGCATCCCGGCGCTGGATCACGCACGCGATTTCGAGGTGAGCGTGGTGCAGATGCCGAAGGGCGCAACGCTGAAGGCGGTGGGCTGACACGCATTACCATGAACGACTGGCGCGCCTTCTTCGGGCTTCTCACATCGCTCGGCATTGCTTACGAGACGGTGGAGCACGAGGAAGTGCACACCGCCCAAGGGCTTGCGAACCGCGACATGTCGCTCTGGGAGTTTCCGGTCAAGAATATCGTGGTCGAGGACAAGGCAAAGCAGCTTTACCTCGTCACGATGCACCTGCTTACGCCCCCGCTCGATCTGAAAGCGCTCGCGAAGCAGCTCGGCGCGGACGGGCGCTTTTCCTTTGCGTCGCCCGAGACGATGGGTGCGGCTCTGAAGGTGCTGCCCGGCAGCGTTACGCCTTTCGCGCTGGTGAACGATACGGAGCGGCGCGTCAGGCCGATTTTCGATGAACGCATGTGCGCGTCGAAAACGGTCAGCGCTCACCCGCTCGTCAATACCATGACGACGACGATCGCGATCGACGACCTGATGCGGCTGCTCGGCGTGAACGGCCATGAGCCACGCTGGTGCGCACTTCCGCTGAAGGTTCAGCCGGTATCTTGAGTTCCCGCCAATCGGCCTCGGACGAGCTTTTCGCCAGCGTCGGTGCGGGTTCGGCAACCGCATCCTCGGCGGCGATCTCACCTTTTATGAAATCGTATCCGCAGTTCACGCACACGCGGTTCGGCACGGGCAGCGCCGCCCTGATGCCGTGCTCGGCATGCATCGCATAGGCCGAGGCGCCGCAGCGCGGGCAGCGGAAGGCAAAGAGGAAGACAACGTGGATGAGTGCCGCCATCCATAGCAGAAAGAATAACGTAAGAACGTCGATCACCGACGCGTATGACATCAGGAGAGCGCCGAGAAAAAGCACCGCCGGAAGCGCCAGTACCACCCTGAAGAACCGAACCCGGACCACAGTCGTCTCCATCGGTCAATTCAAACCAGATTTAGCAGAAAGCGGTTTCTGCTTTGTGGTTCGAATAGCGATGGTCTCTGCGCGCGGATTTACTTGAGCTTCACCTTGTAGCGGATAAACGGATCGCGCGGCACAATCTTGTCGTAAAGCGCGCGGGCCGGCTCGTTCGCCTCATGCGTGTGCCAGGAGACGCGCGGCCACCCCTCGACGCGCCCCTTGTGGATCAGCGCTTCGATGAGGGCTCGGCCGACGCCTTCTCCGCGCGCGTCGTCCGCGACGAACAGGTCTTCCATGTAGCACACGGGTTGCGGTCCGAGCGTGTGCGCGTGCAGAACGTAGTTCGCGAAGCCGACAAGTTGACCCGCGCTGAAAAAGCCGAGGCGCGTTTCCGCGACGAGCGCATGCACCGGCTCGCGAGGCTCCAGAATGCGCCGCCAAAGCTCGTCGGTCACTTCGGGCGGAGCTGCAACGCCATAGAATGCGAGATAGCCCTGCCACAGCCTGCGCCAGCCGGCCTCGTCGCCGGGACCGGGCGCGCGGATGCGGCAGGGAAGCGTCACACGGCCTCGCCGGACATGAGGTAGTTCATCGAGAGGTCCGTGTCGGACAGCGTCCACGAGCCGGAGAGCGGCTTGTAGATCATGCCCGCGCGGCGCGTGGCGGCGAAGCCCGCATCCGACAACGCGCCCGCAAGTTCGTCCGGCTTGATGAACTTCTTCCAGTCGTGCGTGCCGGGGGGAACGAGGCCGAGGATACGTTCGGCAGCGAACACGGCGAGCCCGTAGGATTTGGACGTGCGGTTCAGCGTGGACAGGACGATCAGCCCGCCAGGCTTCGCGAGGCTGCGGCACGTCTTCAGGAAAGACTGCGGGTCGGCGACGTGCTCGATCACCTCCGAGGCGACGACGACATCGAAGGTGAGTCCCTCGCGCGCCAGATCCTCGGCGGTGACGTTGCGATAGGTGACGGGAGCGCCTAGCTTCGCCGCATGCGCGCGGGCGACGCCGACGGACTCCTCTACCGGATCGATTCCTGTTACAGTACCGCCCAGCCTCGCCAGCGGTTCCGAAAGGATGCCGCCGCCGCAGCCGATATCGACAACATCAAGACCCTGAAGCGGGCGGAATTCGTTGAACTGGCCCTTTCGCCAGCGCTTGACTTCCGCCACAATAAATGCGAGCCGCGCAGGATTGAAGGCATGCAAACCGCTGAATTTGCCTCGCTCGTCCCACCACTCTTTCGCGAGACTCTCGAAATGCCGCAACTCTGTCGCGTCCAGAGACGGACTTTGCCGTGTTTCTGCCTCAATCCCCATCAATGGCGTTCCTGATCTCCTGCTGCGCGAAATCTACGTACGCTCGCGCCGCTATTTTTCACTCTCGCACATATAGCCAGTCCCATGCTGCTCGTCATGAAATTTGGCGGAACTTCCGTCGCAGACATCGCCCGCATCAGAAATTCGGCGCTCCACGTCAAGCGTGAGGTCGAGGCCGGCAATCGCGTCGCCGTCGTGGTTTCCGCCATGGCAGGCCACACGAACCAGCTCGTGGGGTGGTGCAAGGAAGCGCACGAGCTTTACGACCTGCGCGAGTATGACGCCGTTGTGTCGTCGGGTGAGCAGGTCACTGCGGGGCTGATGGCGATCATCCTCCAGTCCATCGGGGTCAAGGCGCGATCTTGGCAGGGGTGGCAAATCCCGCTTGTCACGGACGGCTCGCACAGCGTCGCCCGCATCGATCGCCTCGAAACCGCCGACCTGCTCGCGAGCGTCGAAGGCGGCGAAGTTGCCGTCGTGGCGGGCTTCCAGGGCATCGCCCCTTCAGGACGTATAACCACACTCGGACGCGGCGGTTCCGACACGAGCGCCGTCGCACTGGCCGCCGCCCTCAAGGCCGAGCGGTGCGACATCTACACCGACGTCGATGGCGTGTATACAACGGACCCTCGGCTTGTGCCAGACGCCCGAAGACTTCCGCGCATTTCGTATGAAGAGATGCTGGAAATGGCGTCTTTGGGAGCTAAAGTACTTCAGACGCGCTCTGTCGAGCTTGCAATGGCTCAAGGCGTGCGTGTACAAGTTCGTTCTAGCTTCGATAACCCTGAATCATGCGAACCCGCTCGCTCCGGAATATCCGAAATGTGCGGGACGCTCGTTTGCGACGAAACGGAAATGTTGGAACATCACGTTGTCAGCGGCATTGCATACGCGAAAGACGAGGCAAAGGTCACGGTGCTGAGCATCGAGGATAAGCCGGGCGTCGCCGCGAGCATTTTCGTGCCGCTGTCGGAAGCGAACATTAACGTGGACATGATCGTGCAGAACATTTCCGAGGATGGTCGCAAGACCGACCTCACTTTTACCGTGGCCGCAGCGGAGCTTCCGCGCGCGCTTCAGGTGCTGCGCGATAATCAGGACACCATCCGCTATCGCGACCTTCGCGGCGACACGGATATGGTGAAGGTGTCGGTTATCGGCGTCGGCATGCGTAGCCATGCCGGTGTGGCCGCCGAGATGTTTCAGGCCCTCGCCGGCAAGAGCATCAACATTCAGGCGATATCCACGTCGGAGATCAAGATCAGCGTACTCATCGGCGCGGCGCATACCGAGGAGGCGGTGAACACGCTGCATAGCTTGTTCGGCCTCGACCGAACCTGAAACGACAAGCTGGGCGCTCGCGTGGCAGGGGCGCCTAACCCTCGCAACCTAACAGGTTATTGGAACCAGGCAGATGCCCTGGACTCAACGTCCCCCATGGGTGCTGATCCGAAGCTTGCGGGCAATCATGGCGAGTGCGTCAGAGCCGCAAGCCAAGCTGGACAGCATCGTAAAAGTCATAGCCTCGAACATGATTGCCGAGGTGAGCTCGATCTATGTCCGCCTGCCGGATGAATCGCTCGAACTTTTCGCCACCGAAGGGCTGAAGAAAGAAGCTGTTCACGCGCTCCGCATGAATAAGGGCGAGGGTCTCGTCGGTCTCATCGCCGACTGGGGACAACCCATCAATTTGCCTGATGCTCAGAAGCATCCCTCATTCTCCTACAAGCCTGAGACAGGCGAAGAGAACTACCACTCCTTCCTCGGCGTACCGATCGTGCGCGAGCGGCGTACCATCGGCGTGCTCACCGTGCAGAACAAGATCGAGCGACGCTATACGACGGAAGAGGTGGAGGCGCTTGAAACGACGGCCATGGTGCTAGCGGAACTCATCGGATCGGGCGCTTTCGCGGGCGCGGTATCCCACTCGCCGGGGCGGCGCGAAACTTCGGTCACGATCAAGGGCACGCCGCTCGCTGACGGTCTGGCGCTCGGCCACATCGCGTTGCACGAGCCGCGCCCCGTTGTGCTGAAATTCTTCGCGGACAACATCCCGGCGGAGCTGAAGCGTCTCGAAGACGCGCTCGAACGCCTCAAGGACGACATCAAGCGCCATCTCGAACACGAGGACTCGCCGCAAGACAGCGAGCACCAGGCCGTTCTCGAAGCCGTGCAAATGCTGGCGAACGACAAAGGCTGGGCGCGGCGCATGCGCGACGCGGTGATGGCCGGTCTCACGGCCGAAGCGGCGGTCGAACGCGTTCAGCAGAACATGCGCACGCAGCTCATGAAGGTCGGCGACGACTTCTGGCGCGAGCGCAGCCACGACATCGACGACCTGTCGACCCGGCTGCTGCGCACGCTGCAAGGCCAGGAGACGCACGTCGAGCGCCTGCCGAACGACGCCATTCTCGTCGCCCGCAACATGGGAGCGGCCGAGCTTCTGAGCTATGACCCGCGCAAGCTGCGCGGCCTCGTCATCGAGGAGGGCGGCGCGACATCGCACGTGTCCATCGTGGCGCGCTCGTTCAATCTCGCGGTGCTCGTGCAGGTGCCGGACGTGCTGTCGATCGCCGACCATGGCGACCCCGCGATCCTCGACGCTGCAACCGGGCAATTCCACGTTCGCCCGTCGCTCGAACTCATCCGCGCCTATGCCGACAAGGCGCGTTTTCGCGCGCGGCGACAAGCCCGCTTCTCCAAGCTCCGCCACGTGCAGGCGATCACGAAGGACGGCGAACGCATTCTGCTCAACATGAATGCCGGGCTCACCGTCGATCTGCCGCATCTCTACCAGAGCGGCGCGGATGGCATCGGCCTGTACCGCACCGAGCTTCAGTTCATGGTCGCGTCGCGCTTCCCGAAGATGGAAGAGCAGCGCAAAACCTATAACCGCATCCTCGATATGGCGGGCGGGCGGCGTGTCATCTTCCGCTCGCTCGACGTGGGCGGCGATAAGGTTTTGCCCTATCTGCGGCGCGTGAAGGAAGAAAACCCGGCGCTGGGCTGGCGCGCGATCCGCATGTCACTCGACAGGCCCGCGCTGTTCCGCACGCAGGCCCGTGCGCTGATGCGCGCGGCGGCGGGGCGAGAGCTTTCGCTCATGCTGCCCTTCATCGCCGACGTTTCCGAGCTTCTCGGCGCGAAGGCGCTCATCGACAAGGAAGTCGAGCACGCAAAGAAGCACAGCCACGAACTGCCATCGGAGATGCGCGTCGGCGTGATGGTCGAAATTCCGGCCATCCTTTACCAGCTCGACCAGATCCTTCCGTTGGTGGATTTCATTTCGGTTGGCAGCAACGATCTGCTTCAATTCCTGTTCGCCGCGGATCGCGAAAACGACCGCGTCGCCCGCCGGTTCGATCCGCTGCACTCGTCGGCGCTCAAGGTACTGCGCGAAATCGCGGCAAAGGCCGTTGCGCACAAGACCGAGTTCGCGCTGTGCGGCGAAATGGCTGGGCGGCCCGTCGATGCAATGGCGCTGCTCGGGCTGGGCTTCCGCTCAATTTCGATGGCGCCGGCATCGGTTGGCCCCATCAAGGCCATGGTGCTTTCCCTCGACACGAAAAAGCTCGGCGAAACGCTGAACGGCCTCGTCGATGGAAACTGCCCGACCATCCGGCGCGAGTTGACCGAGTTTGCGCGGAAGGAAAACATTGATATCTAGTGGCCGGGATGGGTTGCTCACGCGCCTAGTGCAGTGAGCACCAGCCGATCAGGCCAAAAATAAATTTCGTCGCGCCGGTCGTGGTTCCGGACGTGATGAACAGGGATCGATCCATGGCATCCATACCGAAAGACAAACTGAAGCGGCTCGTTGGCCGCTGGGAAACGATCCAGGCGCAGCTTTCGGAAGGCTGCGATCAGGAGACGTTCAAGAAACTCTCGAAGGAATTTTCGGACCTCGATCCGCTGGTCGCGGCGATCAAGACGCTCGAAGCCGCTGAGGAAGAGCGCGATAGTCTCCGCCAGATGATCGAAGACCCGGCGGCCGAGCCGGACATGGCCGAGCTTGCGCGCGAGGAACTGGAGGCGGCCGAGCCGCGCGTCGAGCAGCTGGAGCACGAGCTTCAGATCATGCTGCTGCCGAAGGACGCGGCGGACGAAAAAAGCGCCATCCTCGAAGTTCGCGCGGGCACCGGCGGCGAGGAAGCCGCACTGTTCGCTGCGGACCTTTTCCGCATGTACCAGCGCTATGCGGACCTGAAGGGATGGAAAGTGAACGTGCTTTCGGTCAGCGACGCGGACGCAGGCGGCTTCAGGGAAATCGTGGCGAGCATCAGCGGCAAGGGCGTGTTCGCGCGGATGAAGTTCGAATCGGGTGTGCATCGCGTGCAGCGCGTGCCAGAGACGGAGAATCAGGGCCGCATCCACACCTCGGCAGCGACGGTGGCCGTGCTGCCGGAAGCCGAGGAAGTCGACGTCGAGATCCGCGAACAGGACATCCGCATCGACACCATGCGGGCGAGCGGCGCGGGCGGCCAGCACGTGAACACGACCGACTCGGCGGTTCGCATCACCCATATCCCGACCGGCATCATCGTGACGTCGAGCGAGAAATCGCAGCATCAGAACCGCGCACGCGCCATGCAGGTGCTCCGCGCGCGCCTGTTTGACATGGAGCGCACGCGCATCGATGAGGCCCGCGCAGCGGAACGCAAGGATCAAATCGGCTCCGGCGACCGCTCGCAACGCATCCGCACCTACAATTTCCCGCAGGGTCGCGTGACCGATCATCGCGTCAATGTGACGCTCTACAACCTGCCGCAGATCATGGAAGGCGAAGGGCTCGATACGATCATCGATGCGCTGATCACGGAGCGTCAGGCTGGTCAGCTTGCGGCGGAAACCACGGTCCATGCCTGAAGCAGCGCGCGCCTTGGAGCACGGATGACGACATTCGCGGAATTGGTGCGCTATCTCGCCGAGCGGTTCCGGCAGGCTGGCATCGAGTCGGCGGCGCTCGATGCGCGGCTTCTCTCGGCATATGCCGCCGGGTTTTCGTCGGAAGAAATTGTCACGAAGCGCGATACTGCGCTTCCGCCGGAAATTCTGGACCGCGCCATTGCGGTGGCGCAACGGCGATTTGCGGGCGAGCCGGTTTCGCGCATCGTAGGGACGCGCGAGTTCTGGGGTATGCCGTTCGGACTGTCGCCACACACGCTCGATCCTCGTCCGGACACGGAGGTTCTCGTCGATGCAGGGTTGGCGTGGTGCCGCAAGCATGATCTCGCGAATGCGCCGCTTCGCATCCTTGACTTGGGGACCGGGACGGGCTGCATCCTTGCCGCGCTGCTGTCAGAGTTGCCGAAAGCGACCGGCGTCGGCGTCGATCGAAGCGAAGGCGCGCTTCGAACGGCAAGGGCGAATTTCGCGCGGCTTGGCCTCTCGTCCCGAGCGTTTTTCTTTTGTGGAGACTGGGGCGTAGCGCTTGCCGATGCAACTTTCGACATCATCGCGTGTAATCCTCCTTACATTGAAACCGCCGACATAGCGGGGTTGTGCGCCGAGGTGCGGGATTTCGACCCAGCGCTTGCGCTGGACGGGGGAAAAGACGGGCTTAAGGCGTACCGGGATATAGTGCCGCAAGCTTCGCGCCTTTTGCGTGTGCCAGGGCTTCTGATTTTCGAGACGGGACATCGTCAGGCCCGATCGGTTCGAGACATGGTGACGGAGCTTGATGCCGGATTCCAAACGGAAATATTCCTGGATCTGGCGGGGATCGAGCGGGCCGTTGCAGGAGTGAGACAGTCGGGCGGTGACGCGGGACCCGGCAAAAAAAAGGTTGGAAATCCGGTTGGATCGGGATAGGGTCAATGCAGAGGCGGCTTCGTCAAACCCCGCAGCGGTTGCAAGACGACGAGGCATAGGAACGTAGGCTACCAAAAAACTGATGCTAAGACCGGGTGCTGACTTTGAGCATCGGCGGGATCAGTGGGTCACGTTCCTTACTGTGCGGAGCCTATAAACATCTGCTTCTCAAGTTAGCGTTGCTTTGAACTGACAGGCAGGCTGGACTGAGAATTTTTACTGTTGCAGGCATTGACCGGCACCCAACGTGCCGTTTCTGCATGAGGTGAGCTTTTGTGACCTTCGACAAGACAGGACCCATGAGGCAAGGACAGCAAAGCCGCAGAGGCCGTAATCGCGGCGGCCGCAAGCCACAGAATTCCATAAGCCGGAACTACGAATCGAGTGGTCCCGACGTCAAGATCCGTGGCACGGCGATGCATATCGCCGAGAAATACACGTCTCTTGCTCGTGATGCGATGGCCTCAGGCGATTCCGTCGCGGCCGAGAACTATCTTCAACATGCAGAGCATTACAACCGCATCATCCTTGCTGCGCAGGCTCAGAACCCTGGCGGCGAGCAGCCTGTCAATGGCGGCTCTGGACGATTCGGCGCGCAGGATGCTTACTCCCGTGATTTCGACTCCGATGACGATGACGACGGGGAAGATTTTGCTCCTCAGCAGCAGCGCTTTCAGCCGCTAGAGCGTAACGAACGCGCCGAGCGCCCGGAGCGTAACGAGCGTCCCGAACGCGTTGAGCGACCGGAGCGCGCGCCACGTCCCGAGCGAATTGAGCGTCCTGAACGCGTCGAACGGGCAGAACGTCCAGAGCGCGTCCCCGCTTACAATCAGCATCAGCAGCCGCAGCCTTATATACCGCAGAACGCTTTTCCGCAGTTCCTGCAGCAACCGGTCGTGCTTCCTCCGCAGTCGAGCGGCGGAGACGAAAGCGCGCCACAGCCGGCCAACGGCGTTGCGAATGGCGAGGCTTACAACGGCGCGCCCGAGGGCGATCCCTTGCCGCGCCGTCGCCGCCGCCGTCCGATCGGCGAACCGGCCCCGGTGAAGACTTACACGGGCCGGAGCGGAACCGCTGCGCTGTCGAACGCTGCGCCTGCCGTGGCGGCAACGATCGATCCGAAAACAGACGAATAGGCTGACCCACGAGATGCGCAACTTGCGCTCGCTGCCGTCAGGAAGAACCCGAAAATAAAAAAAGCCCCGGCGCAACCCGCAGGGGCTTTTTTATATTCGGCGCGCCGCGTGTTTCGGAACCGTCCAACTATGCCTTACGCCGGTTAAGCGGGAAACGGGGCAGCGTGGAATGACCGTCACACCGGCCAAAGCCGATGGTGCAAGCAAGACCTTCGGATAAACGTCGGCCCCGTGCACCTTTACTACGGCTTCACACTGGTTCCCCGGACGGAAGGGCGCTGAACGCGGCCGCCGTCAGCGCCTGCGCTCAACCTGCGATACATCGCGCACCGCGCCGCGCGCCGCGCTCGTCGTCAGCGCCGCATACGCCCGAAGCGCCTGGCTCACATGGCGAACGCGGCTGACGGGCTTCCATGCCGCCGCGCCCTTCGCTTCCATCGCCGCGCGGCGCTTCGCCAGAACCTCGTCGGACAGATCGACGCGAATCACGCGGTTCGGAATGTCGATCACGATGATGTCGCCCTGCTCGACAAGGCCAATCGCGCCGCCTTCCGCCGCTTCCGGCGAAGCATGGCCGATAGAAAGCCCTGATGTGCCGCCCGAAAAACGCCCGTCGGTGATGAGCGCGCATTTCTTGCCGAGGCCCATGCTCTTGAGATAGCTCGTCGGATAGAGCATTTCCTGCATGCCCGGGCCGCCCTTCGGCCCTTCATAGCGGATCAGCACCACGTCGCCTTCCGTCACCGCGCCGCCGAGGATCTTCTCGACCGCCTCTTCCTGGCTCTCGCAGATCACGGCCGGGCCGGTAAAGGTGAGGTTCGATGCGTCGACGCCCGCCGTTTTCACGATGCAGCCGTCGAGCGCGATATTGCCAAACAGCACGGCGAGGCCGCCGTCCTTCGAGAACGCGTTCTCCACCGAATGGACGACGCCTTTCGCGCGGTCGGCGTCGAGTTCGTCCCAACGCGCAGCCTGGCTGAAGGCTTCGACCGTGCGTACGCCACCGGGCGCGGCCTTGTAAAACGTCTGCACCTCGGGCGAATTGGTGCGCGCGATGTCCCACTTGTCGAGCGCTTCGGCGATAGTCGGCGCGTGCACGGTGCCACAGCCGCGATTGATAAGCCCGCCGCGGTCGAGTTCGCCGAGGATGCCCATGATGCCACCCGCGCGGTGCACGTCTTCCACATGCACATCGGCAATATTCGGCGCGACCTTGGAGAGGCACGGCACGCGGCGCGACAGCCGGTCAATGTCGGTCATCGTGAAGGGCACCTCCGCTTCCTGCGCGGCGGCGAGCAGATGCAGCACGGTGTTCGTCGAGCCGCCCATGGCGATGTCGAGCGTCATCGCGTTCTCGAACGCCTCGAAATTAGCGATGGAGCGCGGCAGCACGCTCGCGTCGTTGCCTTCATAATAGCGCTTGGTGATGGCCACGATGCGCCGCCCCGCTTCGAGGAACAGCTCCTTGCGGTCGGCGTGGGTAGCGAGCATCGTGCCGTTGCCGGGCAGCGAAAGGCCGAGCGCTTCGGTCAGGCAGTTCATGGAATTGGCGGTGAACATGCCCGAGCACGAGCCGCAGGTCGGGCACGAGTCGCGCTCGTAGGCTTCGGCGACCTCGTCGGACACGCTCGGGTCCGCGCCCTTGATCATGGCGTCGATGAGGTCCACTGCGTGCGTCTTGCCGCCGACCGTGACCTTGCCCGCTTCCATCGGGCCGCCGGAAACGAAGATCGTCGGGATGTTGAGGCGCAGGCTCGCCATCAGCATGCCGGGCGTGATTTTGTCGCAATTCGAGATGCAGACGAGCGCATCGGCGGTGTGCGCGTTGACCATATACTCCACCGAGTCGGCGATGATCTCGCGCGAGGGCAGCGAATAGAGCATGCCGCTATGGCCCATCGCGATGCCGTCGTCGATGGCGATGGTGTCGAATTCCTTGGCGACGCCGCCCGCCTTCTCGATCTCGCGCGCGACGAGCTGGCCCAGGTCTTTCAGATGCACATGGCCCGGCACGAACTGCGTGAACGAGTTGGCGATAGCGATGATCGGCTTGCCGAAATCGCCGTCCTTCATGCCGGTTGCCCGCCAGAGACCGCGAGCGCCCGCCATGTTGCGGCCATGGGTCGAGGTACGGGAGCGATAGTCCGGCATTGTCGTGCGCCTTCTTGTTTTAGAATAACTACGGCGAGTTCATAAACCCGCCGCCACTGTCTTATCTAGCGAAAAACGTATGTCGCGCTTTCTTTGCCGGGTGCAAGGGCGTCGCGCGTGGCGGGCGCGGTGTACTTCAAACGAGCGCGAGGGTGTCGCCAACGCCGACCGTGCCGCCGCGCGTAACCTTCGCGTAAAGCCCGAGGTTCTTGTGGCCCCATGTGCTTTGCAGCGCCGCCGGGATCGAAATGCCGCGCTGCGCCGTCGTCGGGTCGACGCTCGTCGCCTCGCATCGCGCGGTTTCCGCAAACACCTCAAGTTCGGCGCCGCCGCAGGTGAGCGTCTTGCCAACCCAATGCCGCTCTTCCCACGCGGGCACGCCCTCGAAATATAGGTTCGCACGGAAACGCGCCGGGTCGAGATCCACGCCGATGACGCGGGAAACGTCGCGCACCGTCTCCAGATTGACGAGATGGAGCGCCTTCGCGGAGATGTCCGTAAACTGATGGCCGTCCGCATGCACGATGCGGGGCGGCCCCTTCAGATCGTCCTTCATGTAGGCCGCGAGAAACTGCTCGATCATCTGACGGCCGAGCTTGGTCTTCAGCGTGCCTCGCGCGACTTGTCGCCCATCGCGGAACAGCGTGAGCGTATGACTGTCCTCGTCGAAGGCGAGGCGCAGGCTTGCCAACCGCTCGCTTCGCATCAGTTGCAGGAAGTGCAGCTTGGGGAACCATTTCGGGTGCAGCGTGTCGAAAGCGTGGCTGCCGTTCTCGATGGCATAGATCCGGTCGAAAGGAATGCCTTCACCCGGTGTTAAGTCTGCCTTCGGCGCGTCGATCCCGTTCATCCCTTTCATGGGATAATGGACCAGTGAAACTATCTTGGGCGTAGCGGACATGCGAGCGCCTGAAGCCTTTTTTTGACGATTGATGCTGCCATATATGACGGCATCAACATGCTTCCTGTCCAGATACGCGGCTGTGCATTGCAGCCACCGAGGCTACCATGAATTTCGAGAAACTGACCGACCGTTCGAAAGGTTTCTTCCAGTCCGCGCAGTCGCTCGCCCTGCGCGAAGGACATCAAAGACTTACGCCCGAACACCTTCTGAAAGTCTTGCTGGACGACAGCGAGGGCCTCGCCGCGGGGTTGATCGCCAAGTCGGGCGGCCGCCCCGAAGATGCGCTGGCGCGCGTTGAGCAGGCGCTCGCCAAGATACCGAAGGTATCGGGGCAGGGCGCGGGCCAGATCTACATCGCGCCGGAACTGGCGCGCGTCCTCGATCAGGCCGAGAAAATCGCTGAAAAGTCGGGCGACAGCTTCATCACGGTGGAGCGCCTTCTGCTTGCGCTCGCGATGGAGAAGGACGCGCAGACCTCAAAAATTCTCGCCGAGTCGGGCGCCACGCCGACTGGCCTTAACGCCGCGATCAACGATCTGCGCAAGGGCCGCACCGCCGATAGCGCTTCCGCCGAGCAGGCTTACGACGCGCTCAAGCGCTACGCCCGCGACCTCACCGATGCGGCGGCGAAGGGCCAGCTCGACCCCGTGATCGGCCGCGACGAGGAAATCCGCCGCACCATTCAGGTGCTTTCGCGCCGCACGAAGAACAATCCGGTGCTGATCGGCGAGCCGGGCGTCGGCAAGACCGCCATCGCGGAAGGGCTTGCGCTGCGCATTGTCAACGGCGACGTGCCGGAATCCTTACGCGACAAGAAGCTGCTCGCGCTCGACATGGGCGCGCTGATCGCGGGCGCGAAATATCGCGGCGAGTTCGAGGAGCGCCTCAAGGCCGTTCTTTCGGAGATTACGGCGGCGGCAGGCGGCGTTGTCCTGTTCATCGACGAGCTTCACACGCTGGTCGGCGCGGGCAAGGCCGAGGGCGCGATGGACGCCTCGAATTTGCTAAAGCCTGCGCTCGCGCGCGGCGAGCTGCACTGTGTCGGCGCGACCACGCTCGACGAATACCGCAAATACATCGAGAAGGACGCGGCGCTCGCCCGTCGCTTCCAGCCCGTATTCGTGAGCGAGCCGACGGTGGAGGACACCATCTCCATCCTGCGCGGCCTCAAGGAGAAGTACGAGCTTCATCACGGCGTGCGCATCACCGACTCGGCGCTGGTCGCGGCGGCAACGCTGTCGAACCGCTACATCACGGACCGCTTCCTGCCCGACAAGGCCATCGACCTGATGGACGAGGCGGCGAGCCGTCTTCGCATGCAGGTAGATTCGAAGCCCGAGGAACTCGACGAACTCGACCGGCGCATCATTCAGCTCAAGATCGAGCGCGAGGCGCTGAAGAAGGAAAGCGACGCCGCGTCGAAGGATCGTCTCGCGCGCCTTCAGAAGGATCTCGCGGATCTCGAAGAGAAGTCGGATTCCCTCACGCGGCGCTGGAAGGAGGAGAAGGACAAGCTCGCCTCCTCGCAGAAGGTGAAGGAAGAACTCGACACCGCCCGCAACGAGCTTGAGCAGGCACAGCGCAAGGGCAACCTCGCGCGCGCTGGCGAACTGTCCTACGGCGTCATCCCCGATCTTGAGAAGAAGCTCAAGGCGATGGAAACCGCGGGCGAAGGCAAGCCCGGCATGGTCGAAGAGGCGGTCACGCCGGACCACATCGCGGGCGTCGTGTCGCGCTGGACGGGCATCCCGGTTGAAAAGATGCTCCAGGGCGAGAAGGACAAGCTGCTCCGCATGGAGGACGAAGTCGCCAAGCGCGTGATCGGCCAGGAAGAGGCGGTGCGCTCTGTCGCGACCGCTGTGCGGCGCGCGCGGGCGGGATTGCAAGACCCGAACCGGCCCATCGGCTCGTTCATGTTCCTCGGGCCGACCGGCGTCGGCAAGACCGAGCTTTCACGCGCGCTTGCTGCCTTCCTGTTCGACGACGAGAGCGCCATGGTGCGCATCGACATGTCGGAATACATGGAGAAGCACTCCGTCGCCCGGCTCATCGGCGCGCCTCCCGGCTATGTCGGCTACGAGGAAGGCGGCGCGCTGACCGAAGCCGTCCGCCGCAGGCCGTATCAGGTCGTGCTGTTCGACGAGATCGAGAAGGCGCACCCGGACGTGTTCAACGTGCTGCTCCAAGTGCTCGACGATGGCCGCCTTACGGACGGGCAGGGCCGCACGGTCGATTTCCGCAACACGATCATCATCATGACGTCGAACCTCGGCTCGGAATATCTCGTGAACCAGCCGGAGGGCGAGAGCGAAGCCGAGGTGCGCGCGCAGGTGATGGCCGTGGTGCGATCGCACTTCCGGCCGGAGTTCCTGAACCGTATCGACGACATCCTGCTGTTCCACAGGCTGCGCCGCGACGAGATGGGCGCGATCGTGGACATCCAGCTCAAGCGTCTGCAGAAGCTCCTCGACGAGCGCAAGATCGTGCTTGAAATGGACGAAAAGGCGCGGACGTGGCTCGCGAATCGCGGCTATGAGCCGGCTTATGGCGCGCGGCCGCTGAAGCGCGTCATCCAGCGCGCGGTGCAGGATCCGCTTTCGGAGCTGATCCTTGCGGGTGCGGTGAAGGATGGCGACACCGTGCGCATCACGGCGGGTTCGGACGGGCTGATCATCAACGACCGCCCGTTCAGCCTAGCGGCTTGATGCGCGGGGTTCACACCGCCGTTTAAAGAGACAGAAGGCCGGGCGCTCGTCCCGGCCATTTTGCGCGCGCCGCTACCGCTTCCGCCAGGTGAAGATTGACGTCGTCGCATAGTTCAACACGGCGCTGACCGCCGCGCCCGCGATGCCCGCCAGCCACCACAGCTCCGTCAGTTCGAAGACCGTTTCCGCGAACGCTACATTCACGACCGCGCCGACACTGCATGCCAGCAGGAAGGTTATCAGCCCGGGGATGACCTGCCAGCCGGTCAGGCGCTTATCGCGGTAGGTGAGCCAGTTGTTGAGGAAGAAATTCGAGACGGCGGCGACAAGGGTTGCGAGAGCCTGCGAGGTTGCGAATGAAAGCGGCGTTGCGACGAGGGCCGCGCGCAACACTCCGAGATGCACGAGCACGCCGCTGAAGCCGACGAGGCTGAACAGAAGGAAGCGCACCGGCACAATGCGCCCGAGGCTCTTGTCGGCGAGCAACACGAGGTATTCCCACACGGTCAGCGTATCGAGCTTGCTCTCGCCGTGGAGGCGCGCCTTGAACTGGTATGCGAGTTCCTTGAACTTCAGCGGTCGCGGCGACGACGCGAACACATCCACGAGGATCTTGTTGCCGATGCCGGAGAGGCTTCGGATCGAGCCTTCGAAGACTTCGCGCTTCGCCATGAAGAAGCCGGACACGGGGTCTGAAAGCTTCGCGCGAAGGATGGTCTGCGCGAGGCGCGTGGCGATGTAGCTCATCGCCTGCCGCACGCGCGTGAACCCTTCGGACAGGCTCTTTTCGGTGTAGCGGCTGCCGATCACAACATCCGTTTCCGGCTCCCGCCGCAAGAGTTCGAGCATGCGCGGAAGCAGCGTCTCGTCGTGCTGCAAGTCGGCGTCGATGATCGCAACGTAGGATGCGGAGGATGCGAGGACGGCTTCCGCGCAGGCGGATGTCAGCCCGCGCCGCCCGAGGCGCTGAACGCAGCGCACGCGGGAATCGCGGCGGGCGACTTCGCGCACACGTGCGGCTGTGCCGTCGTGCGAGTCGTCATCGACGAAGATGACTTCCCAGTGGACACCGTCCAGCGCGGCGGCGAGCTTCGCAATGAGCGGCTCGACATTCTCGCGCTCGTTGAAGGTTGGCGCGATGACGGTGAGATCCGGTCCCTTGGCAATCGCCGGCGCGGCCTCGATGCGCCGCGCTTCAGTCACATCTGGCTGCATGTCTCGCCCCGTTTGGTCGTCGGATTGCAGGCGAAGAGGCCGCCGCGATATCCGCTGAGAAGGAATACAGCATAAGCGTCGCGGGGCCGCAATCCGCCCGGTCGCGTGACCGTACCTATTTGAACAGCGCTATCGAACGGCAGCGAAGTCTTGGCCTGCGATCCCGCCTTGAGCACCAGCAGCGCCGGCGCGTCTTTCAGCCGGGCCTCATCGGGCGGCGGAAAATTTGCATAACGGATGCGGTCGTTGATCTGCGCCACGCCCTCTGCACCCATGCCGTAGAAGGCGAGTTCGCCCGTGATGGCATAACGATCCGTCAGCACGAGGCCCGCGCCGTGCTCACGCCGAAGACGGTCGATGTCCACGCCAAGCGTCGCCCAGCCTTTCATGCGCGCCGTTGGGTCTTTCTTCCCTTCGATGGGAATCGCGCCCGTGCCGAGCTGGAGCAAGGCAACAAGTGTGAATGCCACGCCGACGAACGGAGCGGCGATGAAGGCGACGCGAAGCACCGGCGCACGGCGATGACCCAGCACCGCAAGCCCGCCATGCACGGCCGCGAGGATCGCGAAGGGATACACAAGCCCTGGCCAGTTCGGCTGGATCTTCTGGCTCGCGGCGTGGACGATGAAGAATGCCCACATCGGGGCGGCGATCCCGCCGAGCAGCAGCCACCGCGCATCGCCGCGCCGCAATCCGCGTGCGAGCGCGTAGAAACTTCCCCAAAGGCAGAAGAGAAAGATGAGCGGTGTCGCCAAACCGGCCTGTCCGCCGAGCAGCTCACCGATGCTCGCGATGGCGTTGGCGGGCTTGTCCTTGACGCCGTGCGCGGCCTGCTTCGCGAAGGACGCCCAGTCATGCACGTAATTCCACCAGACGACCGGGGCGATGGCGACGAGCGCAATCACCGCTCCGAGATAGGGCTCGGGGCGCAGGAACCAGCGGCGGCCTTCGCGCGTGCCGACCATCCAGAGGAACAGGCCGGGCAGCAGCAACGTGGCGGTGTATTTGCTCATGAAGGCAAGGCCGAGCGCCGCGCCGATGGCAAGCCACCATGCGCCCCGCCCCGTTTCGACGAGCTTCGCGATCGCGAACAGCACGCAGGTCGCAAAGAAGGCGAGTGGTGTGTCGGGCGTCGCGACGATACCGGCGGCGGCGGAAAGGATGGTCGCGTTCATCCACACGACGGCGAAAAGCGCGGCCGCGCGGTCGGCGAACAAGGCAAGGCTCGCGCGCCATAGAAGGTATGATCCGGCGACCGTGCTCAGGAGACCGACGAAGCGCACGCCGAAAGCCGTATCGCCGAAGATCTCTGTGCCCGCGCGTATCCACCATGCGATCATGGCGGGGTGGTCGTAATATCCGGCGGCCAGATGCTTCGACCACATACAGTAATAGGCTTCGTCTTCCGCGAGTTCGGTCGTGGCGGCGAGGACGAAGCGCGCTATGAGCAAGCCAGCGACGGCGATCAGGCCGAGCGTGAGCGCGAGGTTCCCGCCCGCCACGTTCCCGCCAAGGGGCCGCGACGAAGGGTTTGCCTTCTCGCGAAACGCCGCTTCCTCGACCGAAACCATCGGCACAACTCCACTCTTGCTCTCGCGCTCGATAGCCGAGACGGCGCGGTGCATCAACTCCAATTGCACAGCCCGCGCCTCTGGCGGAGGCTCGGCTCGCCAGTGACGGCTATACGAAGCCGACCTTGCGTCGGGTTGAAGAGCCTGCGATTGCCCACCCGTTTACGCCGTGGACCGTGCGTGCTAGAGCGTCGGCGCGCTGATCTATTCATGCATCCGGCGTTCCGGGTGTCGCCGATCCCTTGTGCGGGTCGAGCCGCACGGAGAACGTAGCGAGCAAACGCCATGAACGAAACGACTGTCCCAACCGCCGAAGCCAGCCTTTCCTGGCCGCATCCACTGCCAAGCTGCTGGGTTATCGGCGACGGGCGCCCCGGCCTCGAAAATCAATCGCTCGGGCTCGCGGAAGCGATGGGGCTTCAGCCGGCGCTGAAACGTGTCGTCTTGCGCAAGCCGTGGCGCATCGCCAGCCCATATGTCACCGCGTTCAAGCGCTTTGCCTTCAGCAGCAGCGGCGCATCGCTCGAAGCACCGTGGCCCGAGATCGCAATCGCGACCGGACGTCCCGGCGCGCTGCCTCTCATATATCTGCGCGAGGCGAGCAAGGGGCACACCTTCACGGTGCAGATCCAGGACCCTGTCGTCCGGCGCGGCGCGTTCGACCGCATCGTGGTGCCGTGGCATGACGGCGTGACCGGCGACAATATCGTCACGATGGACGGCTCGCTGCACATCATGACCGAGCAGCGGCTCGCGGCCGAGGCGCCGCGGTGGGTGGACGCGTTCGCAGCGATCCCGAGCCCTCGCGTGGCGGTGCTGATCGGCGGCGTGAATTCCCGCTACGACCTGCGCCCGGAGGACATGCGCGCGCTGGGCGATCAGCTCGCAGCGGTTGCCGCCCAAGGCTTCGGCCTTCTCGTCAGCGGCTCGCGCCGCACGGGCGAGGCCAATATGGCGGCGCTCGCCGAAGTCCTGGTGGGCACCGGCGCGTACATCTATGACGGCCAGCACGGCGCGAACCCCTATCTCGGGATGCTGGCACACGCGGACGCTTTCGTGGTGACGTGCGACTCCATCAACATGATCACCGAGGCGGCGAGCACGGGGAAGCCGGTCCATATCGCCCGCCTGCCGTTCAGGCGCGGGCGCGAGGACGGCCGCAACAAGTTCGGGGAGTTCGTGCAACGGCTCGAAGGGAGCGGGCGCGTTCGGATGTTCGATGGCCGTATCGAAAACTGGTCTTACGAACCGCTCCGCGAGATGGACCGGGTGGCGCAGGTTCTGCGGCGGGCGTTCCTTGCGCGCGTCGGCGACAGCAACCTTAGATAGTATAGCTAAAATATAGCAACCAGAAATATTCTGCTACAACTTTGTTGTGGACCACAGTGCTGCGACTCAAATAGCAGCTTTTATGTCGTTCCTGTCATTTAGTCCGATTCGGCCCCGTCATCGCTTTGCCGGAACTTCGCCGCATAGCTGGAGTTTGAAGGTGGGGTACGAATATGGAGGGAGAATATCCATGAATAAACTTGTAACTTTATTTTCGGGCGCAGCAATCGCGCTCGGAATGACCACGGCTGCCGACGCCGGTGTGCGCGCCGGTGTGCTCCGCTGCTTCACGGCGCCTTCGCAGGGCATCTTCGTCGGCTCCTCGCAGGAAGCGCGTTGCGTCTTCACCAGCGCATACGGCCATCGTGAAAACTACGTCGCGAAGATCGACCGGCTCGGACCCGATGTCGGCATCCGCGATAAGGCGGTTCTCGTGTGGGCCGTCTATGCTCCGACGAGCCTGCGCCGCCACGCGCTGCGCGGCGACTATGTTGGCGCATCGGCTGATGTCTCGGTGGGCATCGGCGCGGGCGCGAACGTGCTCGTCGGCGGCAGCAGCCGCACCGTTTCGCTTCAGCCGGTCAGCGTGAAGGCGCAGACCGGTCTCGCCATCGGCGCGGGCGCGGCTCGCCTGCAGCTGCGTTAATCGCAAAGCCCAAGGATCGGCAGCCGCCGACCCATGCCGACCAAGGTCGGCGTTCTTGAAAGCCCCGCTTCGGCGGGGCTTTTTGCGTTTTCAGACCGGTGTCCATAGTTGCGAAGGTAACCTGTGGATACAACACAAACGCACGCGCAGGTTGTGATTAATACAACACAACAACGCTTAAAGTTGCGTAAATTACGCGAGGGTGATTGCGCGCCGATGCAACCTCTCGGCGATGGTTGCTCGACGGCGTCTCCATTGCCATGGTTCGCCCGAAGCCGTCGGCCGCAGTGTCGGCCACTCAGGCGCCGAAAACATCCAATAGCGTGTTGGCAGCTCAAACGTTTCAACCCGCGAAAAATCGCTAACGAAGCGATTTCTCGATAGGTTAGAACAAAACGGGTCGAGACTTATCCCGAATCGGCGCACGCCCGGAACAACATTGCCATCTGCGGAATTTTTGATTAGTGATGAATATCATTTTTCGTCACTAATCAGGCGCAGAGTAAAAAGGTCATGGCAGCGCAAGCCTCAACGGCTGAAACGACGCGCGATCGCATCCTGAGCGAGGCCGAGCGTCTCTTTCGGCATTTCGGCTATTTGAAGACGACGGTCGCCGACATCGCCGATGCATGCGGCATGTCGCCCGCCAACATTTACAGGTACTTCGGATCCAAGGCCGAGATCAACGAGGCGATCTGCGCGCGCATCATCGCGAAGTTGCAGGCCGGCCTGCGCGTGGTCGCCAGTAGCGGTACGGCAAGCGAACGCCTTACGCGGTTTATCGAGCATCTCTCCGCTCACACGCGCGACACGCTCATAAATGACAGGAAAGTCCACGACATGGTGGTGGTCGCCATGGATCAGCAGTGGGATGTGATCGAGCCACACCTGCGCTTCATCGACGAGATGGTCGCCGAAATCATCGCGAGCGGCATTGCGTCGGGCGAATTTCGGGCACAAGACCCCGAGTTGGCGGCGCGGAGTGTTGTCGGCGCCATCATCGTCTGTTCGCACCCGGTCGTCGTCGCGCAATTCGGATCAAACCCAACGACACCCTCGGCCACCGATATGGCCGCGTTCGTCCTGGCAGCCCTGAGGGCTTAGGCTAAAAAGCAGGAAAGGCTGGACCTATGCTGTTCTCGAATGACGATTATGAAAATTTGTCATCTCTCACCCGCCGCCGCGTTTGCGGTGTCATGGCGGTTCTCCTCGTGCCGCTCGCGCTTGCGGCATGCGGCGACAAAAAGGAGGCGGCGCAACCCGTCCGCCCGGTCAAGACTTTCGTGGTCCAGGCGCCATCCGCCGAGCGCACGCTCACCTATTCCGGCGTGATCGCGCCGCGCATCGAAAGCCAGCTCGGCTTCCGCGTCGCTGGCAAGATCGTCGAACGCTTCGTGAATATCGGCGACAAGATGAAAGCGGGCCAGAAGATCGCGCGCCTCGACGAAATAGACCTGAAGCTCGCGGAGAACAGCGCGCGCGCCAGCGTTCAAAGCGCGAAAGCGCGGGTAGACGTCGCGAAGGATGCTTTCGACCGCGCCGCTTATCTCCTGCCGAAAGGCTTCATCGCGAAGGCGGTCTACGATCAGAGGAAGCTGGAATACGACGCCGCAACGGCGGCCTACACCTCCGCGAAGGATCAGTTCGATCAGGCCGCGAACGCAACAAGCTATGCGCTTCTCGTCGCCGACAAGGACGGCGTCGTGACAACGGTGCGCGCCGAGCCGGGACAGGTGGTGAGCGCGGGCCAGGCGGTGATTTCTCTCGCGCTCGCGGACTCCATCGAGGTTACAGCCGCTGTGCCGGAGAACGAGATCGCACGGCTGAGCGTCGGAGAAAATGCCCGCATCGCGCTCTGGGCCGCGCCGGACGTGAGCAGCGACGGCAAAATTCGCGAGATCGCCAGCGCCGCGGACACGGGCTCGCGCACTTATGCCGTTCGCGTGACGATCGCGCATCCAACACCGGAAATGCGCCTCGGTATGACGACGTCCGTCGCATTCCGCGTTCAGGAAGCAACGCCGCCCGTCGTCGTGCCGCTGACCGCCCTCACCGAGGATGGCGGCAAGCCAATTGTGTACGTCGCGGACAAGGAGCGCGAAATGGTGAAGCGCCGCGAAGTTACACTCGGTGGCGTGGCAGAGGATGGCGTGCGCATCAAATCCGGCCTCGTTCCCGGCGAAATCGTGGTCAGCGGCGGCATCCAGTTTCTGACGGACGGCATGAAAGTGCGTCTTTCGCCCGACTTCTCCCCAACGGTCGCCGCCCGCGGCTCGCGAACCTATTGAACAGACATCGAGACCGGCGACATGGAACCTTCCAACCCGCGTGCTTCTTCGGAGCACAAAGACGACGGCGGCTTCAACCTTTCCGCATGGGCGATCCGCCACGGAAGCCTGACGCGCTTCCTTCTGGTGCTCATCCTGGCGACAGGCATTTACGCCCTTTTGAACCTCGGCCAGAAAGAAGACCCGGACTTCCAATTCCGAATGATGGTCGTTCAGGTCGAATGGCCGGGCGCGTCCGTGCGTGAGATGCAGGAGCAGGTGGTCGACAAGATCGAAACCAAGCTCCAGGAAACGCCGCACATAGAATACGTGCAGTCCTACACCCATCCGGGTAGCGCGGTGGTGTTCGTGGAGTTGCGCGGCGATGCCCGAAGCCGAGACGTGCCCGACGCGTTCTATCAGGTGCGCAAGAAGATCGGCGACATCAAGCAGACCATGCCCGCGGGCGTGGTTGGACCGTTCTTCAACGACGAGTTCGGCGACACTTACCTCGCGCTGTACGCCATCGAAGGGAAGGGCTTCTCGTACCCGGAACTGCGCGACTTTGCGAAAAGCGCACGTGATATCCTGCTACGCGTCCAGGGCGTCGGCAAGGTAGACCTGCTCGGCGTGCAGCCGGAAAAGGTCTATATCGAAATTCCGTCGCGGGTTCTGGCGGAGCGCAACATTTCCGTTCAAGACATCAAGGCGGCGCTCGATGGGCAAAACAGTCAGGCACCCGCCGGGTCGGTGCAGACGAGCGAGCGCTCGGTTCGCCTCGACGTGCAGGGTTCGATCATAAGCGTCGATGAAATCCGCGAGCTTCGCCTTCGCGCGGGAACGCAAACCGTCCGCCTCGGCGATATCGCCGAGATAAAGCGCGGCCTCGAAGATCCGCCGGTTGCCCGCATCCGCCACGACGGCAATGGAGCCGTGATGCTCGGCGTCGTCATGGCGAACGGCTACAATGTGGTCGAAGTCGGCAAGACGCTCGAAGTCGCGCTTGCACAGATTCACAACGAATTGCCCGTTGGCGTGACGTTCACGAAGATTTCCGATCAGCCCGCCGTTGTGACGAAAGCCATCGGGGAATTCCTCAAGGCGCTCGGCGAAGCGCTGCTGATCGTGCTCGCGGTTTCGTTGTTGGCGCTTGGTTGGCGCGCTGGCGTGGTCGTCGCGATGACGATCCCGCTCGTGCTCGCCGCGACGTTTCTCGCCATGTTCATCATCGGCATCGACCTACAGCGCATCTCGCTCGGCGCGCTGATCATCGCGCTTGGCCTTCTCGTCGACGATGCGATGATCGCGGTCGAGATGATGGAGCGGAAGCTCGACGAAGGCTTCGACAAGGAGCGCGCCGCATCTTTCGCCTATACGTCGACGGCCTTTCCCATGCTGACGGGGACGTTGATTACGACAGCGGGCTTCATTCCGGTGGGCTTTGCGGCGAGTACGGCGGGCGAATATGTGAATTCACTTTTCTGGGTTGTTGGCCTTTCGCTCACCATCTCGTGGCTGGCGGCTGTCTATTTCACGCCCTATATCGGTTACACGATGCTGCGCCATCGCCCGGTGGAGAGCCCGGAGCATCACGACGTTTACGATACACCCCTATATCGACGGCTTCGCGCGGCAATCGCGTTTTGCATCCTGCATCGCAGGAAGGTCGTTTCGATCACCGCTGCAACCTTCATCCTGGCGCTCATCTGTTTTGCGTTCGTCCCGAAATCGTTCTTCCCCGGCTCGGACCGCCCCGAAATTCTCGTCGATCTCTGGCTTCCCGAGGGCTCATCATACGCCGAAACCGATGCGGCTGCGAAGAAGCTCGAACAGAAGCTGCTCGCCGATCCCGACGTGGCGACCTTCACGGCCTTCGTGGGCGAGGGCGCGCCGCGCTTTTTCCTCCCCCTCGACCAGCAGCTTCAAACCAAGAATTTCACGCAGTTTCTCGTTTTGCCAAAGAACACCGAAGGCACGGCAATGCGCGATGCGGTGGTCAACCGGACCCGCGCGTTGCTGTCGGCGGAATTTCCGAATGTTCGCTTCAAGGTAGAGCCGCTGACGCTGGGGCCGCCGGTGGGCTGGGCGATCCAGCTCCGTGTGCAGGGGCCCGACCGTGCGGAGGTGCGCCGTATCGCGAATGAAGTGACGAAGGCCGCCGCCGCGCATCCGCTCGTCTTCAATTTGCACGACAACTGGCTTGAACCTGCGCCGACACTGCAACTCGACATCGATCAGGACCGTGCGCGCGCAATCGGCGTGACCTCGAACGCGGTGCGCCAGACGCTGCAAACGGTGCTGTCCGGCAGCACGCTCACGGAGTTCCGCGAGAAGGACCAGACCATCGGCGTGGTGCTGCGCGAGCCGGATCGCACGCGCGGCCTGCTCACAGCGGTGGAAAACGCTTACGTCAAGACCGCATCGGGCGCGGCCGTGCCCGTCTCGCAGGTCGCAACGGCGCGGCTTGTGTTTGAACCGGGGGTCGAATGGCGGCGCGACCGTTTGCCGACCATCACCGTCCGCGGGCAGATCCCCGATGGCGTTCAGTCCGTCGATGTCGTCACCGCCATCTACAAGGATCTGGCACCGCTCCGCGCAAGCCTGCCGCTCGGCTACCGCATAGAAATGCAGGGCGGCATCGAGGAATCGGGCAAGGGTCAAGCCTCGATCGCAGCAAAGGTGCCGATCCTCGCGATCGCGATCCTCGTCCTGCTCATGGTGCAATTACAGAGCTTCTCGCACACGATGCTGGTGCTGGTAACGGCGCCGCTCGGCATCATAGGTGCATCCTTCGCGCTTGTCGTGACGCAGATGCCCTTCGGCTTCGTCGCGATCCTGGGCGTGATCGCGCTCGCTGGCATCATCATGCGCAACACGGTGATCCTTGTGGATCAGATCCAGCAGGATCTCGCCTCGGGGATCGACACCTATAATGCCATCGTCGGCTCGGCGGTGCGACGCTTCCGCCCGATCATGCTGACGGCGACGGCGGCCGTGCTGGCGCTCATTCCGCTGGCGGAGTCGTCGTTCTGGGGGCCGATGGCGGCGGCGATGATGGGCGGAATCCTCGCCGCGACAGCTCTCACGATGACGTTTCTGCCAGCTCTCTATGCGCTTGTATTCAGGGTCGAAGTGCCGTCGGCGGAGCGCAAAACCGAATGCCCTGCGCAAGAACATGTTGGCGTACAGCCGGAGCTTTCAAAAGCGGGTCAATAGAAGATGTGCCGCAGCCGGAAGTTTTCAGCCCCCCTGTTCCACACCATGTGGATAAGCTCCGCGCGCGGAGGTTGGGCTTGCGCGGGGGGGCCGTTTACCATTTAATGCCTTATCTTGTCGGAGTGGCGTGAGCGACAGAGGGATTTCGGGCCTCGAATGCGGACGAGGCTCGATCAGGGCAAGGAGCCCGCTTTAAAATTCGCGTCGCGATTCCGAAATGTGAATGGCCAGAGTTAAGGCAAGGCTGAGCAGGAGCCTTGCTAAGTGGCCATAAATTTAAATAAACTATCGTGTGCCGGTTTGAGGGGTCATGTTGGCAGACGATGGTCCGAGCGGGGTATAGAGCTATGATTCCGGGGTCCGCGGAGGTCTGCCTTTCCGCGTTGTTCGTCGATTTCGACAACGTGTATCTATCCTTGCGACGCCAGAGCGAGGAGGCCGCGGGGCGATTCGCCCGAAATCCGGCTGAATGGATGGCTCGAATCGCAACAGGCGGCCTTGTCCGCTTCAAGTCGCATTCGGATTACGTGCGGCGGCGATTCGCCGTGGCGCGCTGCTACGGCAATCCGGGCCGCAAGCTCATCAGCCGTGGCGGGCCTCACGATCCTCACAACTTCGCCGATGTCCGCGTGAATTTCATGATGGCGGGGCTTGAAGTGGTGGATTGCCAGCCGCTGTCCAACCAGTTCAAGAACGGCACCGATATCAAGATCGCGTGCGACATCCGCGACTTTCTGGAGCATCCGACGCGGTTCGGGGAGTTTATCGTCCTTTCGGGCGACGCCGATTTCACGCCGGTTCTGCATCACCTTCGCTCGCACGACCGCCGCACGGTGGTCTACGCGAATGAAAGCACAGCCGACATCTACAAGGCGTTCAGCGACGGCTGGATCGAAGAGCGCGATATGATCGCCTTCCTTCTCGGCGAGAGCGCGGGCGACGCGCCAATGATCGGGCAGGATCGCACGCCGCGTCTCGGCTATGACGGCGCAAGGCAACAGGGCTATGAGCAGAACCGCTCGTATCCGCCACCGGCCACTCTTCCAACCGCACCGGCGGCATCACTGCCGGCCGCGCCGCAAACCGGGTTCAACGGGCATCCGTCATTTCAAGGCTATGGCGCGCCCGCCCAGGCGATACCCGCGCCTTCACCTGCGTATGGGGCACCCGCGCAGGCAATCCCCGCCGCGCCGAACTACAGCGGCTACAATATGGAGCCGGCAAAGCGCAGGCCGTCGTCCCATGCCAATTCGGCGGTGCAATCCCTGATCGAGGACTTCCAGTCCATCGGCGCCGAGATCCTGAATCTCGTTCTCGATGTGGTTCAATCCTCGGAAAAGCCCGTGCCGATCGCCTATCTGGCGGATCGCGCGCAAAAAATCCTTGGCCACGCCAAGACGCTTGGCACCAATTGGGCGGGCTCTGGCGGGTTCCTGAACTTCCTCAATGCGACGCTGCCGGACAACTACCGGCTCACGGACAAGCCGCCGCATTTCGTCTACGATCCTACGAGACACCGGCTTGAGGAGCGCGTCGAAGTTGCGTCGCTGCAACCCGCCCCGCAGAAGCTTGTGGACCGGCAGCCCGCTCCGCAGCCTCAGCCGCAGGAAACGGGGTCTTCGAAGCTCGCGGAACTGCAAACATCGATCACGCGCATTTATGATGCATGCAAAGCGCCGCCGCTTCCGCCGAGCGAATATCAGATGCTGTTCACGCTGATCGCCACCGAGGTGCAGGAGCGCGGATTTGCCCCCGTGAAGACGGCGCAAGCTGTCGTCGAGCGGGCCACGCGGGAGGGGCTCCGCGTGGCGATGAAAGACGTGTCCTTCGTGCTCGACGCGGTGGACGAAATCGACCCCTGGCTCGAACACACCCGCTCACCGGCGGCCGTGGCGCGCGCCTATCGCGATTTCGTACTGGCGAAGTGCCATCATGCCGGGGTGAAGCTCACCGAGGATGAACATCAACTCGTGCAGGTCTGGTTCGGTGCAAGCCAGTGGTCGGCGGTCGGCCAGACGGCGATAAATTCGAACGTGAGCACGCAGCCAGCGCCTTTGACGCCGGTCGGTGCGCAACGATCCACGCCCAACCCGCGCAGCTACATGGCGGATACTGCGCTACCTCCGCCGGATCCGCGCAACGACATTCCTCTCCCCCCGGATTTCGGGTTCGACCGTGAGCTGGAACCGGAACAAGCGCCAAAACAGCGTTTCAGCTTCAAGCATTGACGGCTCGCGCCGATCAAGCTGCGACCAATGGAAAGCGGCCTTTTGGCCGCTTTTGTCTTGTAGATTGACGGCACCGTTGGCTCTTGGCGTTCGCCCCATCGCTGCGGCCTGCCCGATGCCCTGGAACGCGAGCCGATCAATGCTTGATCGTATGCGCCAACGCTTCGTCAGGCTTGATCGCGATGAGCCGTTGCATCGCCTTGATCTTGCGGTCGGCGAAGAGGACGTTCGGGATGTCGATTTCCTCCTTTCGCGCGCCAGTCGTCATCAGAAGCAAGTCCGCCGATCCCAGGCCGAGGATCTTGTGGCGGAAGAAGTCGTCGCTCCGCTGCTCGAACAACATGCCACGGGTGTCGAAGCTTTGCTCGCCGCCGCCGATCACGTGTTCGGCCGTGAGCTGACCGGGGCGGACACGCCAGAACACGAGCTTGTCGAACACCAGTAAACGCGCCAGCCATATGCCGAGGAGCAGGGTTGACAATATAAAGTAGAAGCCGAAATTCATGAAGACGGTTAGTTGCGGGATGAACGCGAAGATCCGGTCCCACCATCCAAGCCAACCAAGCAGAACCGTCATGAATGCGGCCGCCAAAATGAACACGACGGAGTATATGCCCCGAAGTTTGACGTTCGTCAGCATCATGACCAGCGCCAGAATCACCACGAAAGTCAGGCCGAGCCCGGTGTTGGGATGAACGAAGATCTCGGTGCCGTTGGAAAGCGCAACCTTTTCTCCGCCGAGATAGGTTATCAGCGCTGCGATGTAACCGCTAAGCCAGATCGGCCACCAATAGAAAATGGTCGATCGGCTATAAATGCGAAGCTCCGGCAGAGCTTCCGGATCGGGGAGATTTGATGTTTCAATTCCGTGTGGCTGCGTGGATTGACCGTCGGTGTCGCGGTTTTCCAGTGTGACATTCGCCATGATTTCTCTCCCATAACGCCGGAGCGGTGCGGTGTGCGCCCTTAACTCAGTGTTCAGCGGTTTGTGAGTTGCAACACGACGCGAGAGATGATCGTTCCAGTAGTGTCGGCCACGCAAAGCCGAAGCCTTACTTTCTTAACACTCGGCACTTATATCTATTGTAGGTAGAAGAAATGCTTATTCCAGATGCCCGATAATCGCGACGTAACGACCGACACTATCGCAGCGATGAAGGCAGAGATCCCGCGCCTGCGCCGTTTCGCGCGCTACATGACGCGCGATGCCGATTATTCCGACGACCTCGTGCAGGAGTGTCTCGCGCGCGCCATCGCAAACATCGGGTCGTGGCAACCCGGCACCAATTTACGCGCGTGGCTTTTCGTTATTCTGAAAAACGTTTTCCGAAACGACAAGCGGCGCGCTCAACACGACATCGCCTATCGCAACGGGCTTGAGAGGGATGCGCCGCTTTACAGCGCGCCGCAGCAGCTCAATCACCTCGTCCTGTCCGAGGTGCAGAACGCATTTCTCGACCTCACGGAGGATCATCGAGAGGTGCTGATGCTGATCGCGGTGGAAGGCCTTCGCTACGAGGAAGCGGCGTCGGTGTTGAATATTTCCGTCGGAACGGTGAAATCACGGCTCTCGCGGGCGCGCAACGCTCTGCGTGCAGCCATCGACGTCCCGGCCGCAAATCAGCATCAGGAATAACGCGACGGCAGAATAGCCGCCGATTCGCGCGGCTTCAGCCGATTAACGCGTGTCTATCGCGCGGAGAACAGCGCGCGCGGTTCGTCCAACGGCAATTTCTTCAGCGTGTCGCGGAACGGGCTCGCGGGATAGGTGCCGAGCACAACGACCTCTGTCGAATAGAACGCCAGTTCCTCAAGTGAAAGCTTGAGCGGGCGATCCTCGGGATGGCCCTCAACGTCTGCATAGAACATCGTGGCGCTGAAGCTGCCTTCCGGCTGATAGGATTCGAGCTTCGTCATGTTCACGCCGTTCGTCGCGAAGCCCCCGAGCGCCTTGTAAAGCGCGGCAGGCACGTTGCGGACGCGGAAGACAAAAGTGGTCAGCGTGGGGCCATTGCCCGACGCGGGCATCACCGCTTCATCCGCGAGTGCGAGAAAGCGCGTGGTATTGTGCGCCGCGTCCTCGATGTCGCTTTTCAGGATGCGCAGCCCATAGATATCGGCGGCGAGCTTCGAGGCGATGGCCGCCTTGGTCGGATCGCCCTCCTCAGCCACCATGCGCGCGGACCCGGCAGTGTCGGCCTCGGGCACAGGCCGCAGGCCAAGCTTCTGGATCGCGCTGCGGCACTGGCCGAGTGCCTGAGTATGGCTGTGGACCGTCTTCAGCGTGGACAGGTCCACGCCGGGCAGCGCCATGAGCTGGTGATAGATGCGCTCGAAATGCTCGCCGACGACATGCACGCCGGAATTCGGCAAGAGGTAATGAACGTCCGCAACCCGGCCCGCGACCGAATTCTCCACCGGGATCAGCGCATAGCGCACCGCGCGGTGTTTCACCGCTAGCAGCGCTTCCTCGAATGTGGCGCAGGGAAAGGGTTCGAGCGACGGATCAAAATTGATGCAGGCAATATGCGAATTCGCGCCCGGCTCGCCCTGATAGGCGATCTTCGCGGGCGTGGCCGTCGCGGCCGTTGAAATGGATGTCATCACTCTAACCTGTTTCGCCGAAGCGGCGCGCTGTCTTCACTTGCGAGGATTTCGCGCGCTTTTTCAAGATCGGCTTCGGTGTCCACCCCGCGAGGCGCGGTGTCAACTGCGGAAATGGGACTGTGCGCCCTGGGAGGCGGTGGCGCCGAGATTCCATCCATAACGAACTGCAACGTCGCGATCTTCGCAGGAAATCCGTGAACGACTGTTCCCACCGGGCGTTGTCTTCCAAGGTGTCGCGCAATCGGGCGCGCCCTTTCGGAAGCCGAGGATCTCATGGCAAAGTCGAGCAAGGAAAAATCGTCGGGCGAAACTGGTGAAAAGGCCGCCTCCGCCGCTGGCAAGGTGCTAGGCAAGAGCGAGGCGAGCAAGAAGGCCAAAACGGCGGCGGGGTCCGCACTTTCGCAGCGGCCAGAGAAGAAAAAGTAGGTTCGTGGTGGGCAGACTGGCGTTAACCGCTTGTTAATAAAGGTTAACGCCTGTTAACTTTTGCCGCTTCATCAATGCGAGAGGATTTTCGAGAGGAAGAGTTGCGCGCGCTCCGAGCGCGGACTGCCGAAAAACTCTTCCGTGGGCACGTCTTCGACGATGGCACCCTTGTCCATGAATATAACCCGATTCGCCACCTTTCGCGCAAATCCCATTTCGTGCGTGACGACCATCATCGTCATGCCCTCGCGCGCAAGCTCCACCATCACGTCGAGCACTTCGCTCACCATTTCCGGGTCGAGCGCGGATGTCGGCTCGTCGAACAGCATCGCAACCGGGTCCATGGCGAGCGCACGGGCGATGGCGACGCGCTGCTGCTGGCCGCCCGAAAGCTGGCCCGGATATTTCGGCGCCTGATCGGAGAGGCCCACGCGTTGAAGCAGCTTCCGCGCCTTCGCGTCGGCTTCGTCCTTGCCGCGCTTCAGCACCTTGCGCTGCGCGAGCGTAAGGTTTTCCATGATGGTGAGATGCGGGAAAAGCTCGAAGTTCTGGAACACCATGCCGATGCGCGAGCGCAGTTTCGGCAGGTTCGTCGTGCGGTCGTTGACCTTAACGCCCTCGACGAAGATGTCGCCTTGCTGGAACGGTTCGAGCGCGTTCACGCATTTGATGAGCGTGGATTTGCCCGAGCCGGACGGCCCGCACACGACCACAACCTCACCCTTCTGGACCGATGTCGAGCAGGCGTCGAGCACCTGAAATTCGGGCGTGTACCATTTGCTGACGCCGATCATCTGGATGACGGGCGCGCCAGAGGACTGTTTCGCGGCCGAATTCGGCGTTGTCGTTGCCGTGGTCATGAGTGGAAGCCCTACCGAATGATTGCCGTGTGCGCCTGCAAGCGTCGGACCGCCTGCGAGGCCGCGAAGGAAATGAGGAAATAGACGAGCGCCGCGAAGATATACATCTCCGTGAGGCGTCCGTCGCGCTGGCCTATCTTACCGGCGATGCCGAGGAAGTCGTTCAGCGACAGCACATAGACGAGCGAGGTGTCCTGGAACAGCACGATGGTCTGCGTTAGCAGCACCGGCAGCATGTTGCGGAAGGCTTGCGGCAGAACGATACGCCGCATCACCTGCGTGTAGCTGAGGCCGAGCGCATAGCCCGCCGCGACCTGGCCCTTCGGCAGGGACTGGATGCCCGCGCGCATGATCTCCGAGAAGAACACCGCCTCGAACAGGCTGAAGGTAATCAGCGCGGTGAGGAACGGATCGATGGGGATCGGGCGCGGCGAGCCGACCATCTTCTGCGCGATGAACGGCACGAGGAAGAAGAACCAGAAGATCACGAGCAGCAACGGCAGCGACCGCACGAAGTTCACATAGGCGCCCGCGATCTGCGGCAGCGGCCATACGCCCGAAAGGCGCATCAGTGCGAGCACAGTGCCGAAGAGAGTGCCGAAAATCGCCGCGAGAATCGTCAACTTCAGGGTAAAGACCATGCCCTGGAGGAAGAGGTAGGGCAGCGCGTCGATGATGACCTGAAAATCGAAGTTCGAGAACATCGCCGCCTCACTTCGCCACGAGCATGCCGGGGACGGAGACGCCGTGCTCTATCCGCCGCATGACCGCTGTTATCGTGATGTTGAGTACGAGGTAGATCAGCGTCGCCGCCGTGAACGCCTGGAACGTCTGAAACGTGTAGCTGTCCATGTTGCGCGCGCTCTGCGTGAGTTCCGCTACGCCGATGGTCAGCGCGACCGACGAGTTCTTGATGAGATTGAGAAGCTCCGACGTCAGCGGCGGAAACACGATGCGATAGGCCATCGGCAGCAGCACGTTGGTGTAGCTCTGCCGTGTCGTCAGGCCGAGCGCTGTAGCCGCCATTTTCTGGCCGCGCGGCATGGACGTGATCGCCGCCGCAAGCTGCACCGCCACGCGCGACGACGTAAACAGGCCAAGCCCGAATGCCGCCGTGTAGAAGTTCGAGTGCGGCACCTGCTTCAGCCACATGCCGATATCGCGGGGGAGAAGCTCCGGCAGCACGAAGTACCAGAGGAACAACTGGACGAGGAGCGGGATGTTACGGAAAAACTCGACATAGGCGCCGCTCAGGCGCCGGACGAGAGGCGAGGGCAGCGTGCGGCAAACGCCGACGATGGACCCCACCACGAAGGCCACCACCGCCGCGATTACTGAAATTTCGAGGGTCAACTGAAGGCCGAGCAGAAGGGTGTAGGCATAGGTGCCCGTTCCCTCGGCCGACTCCTGCCAGAAGATGCTGAACCAATCGACGATCTTGTCCACGGCCCCGTCTCCGCGCTGCGAATAAAAGGCGAGGCGCCGGGGCGCCTCGCAATGCAATTAACGGATGTACGCGTCCGGGTCGGCCGCATCGAGCGGCGCTTCGAACTGTTTGGCGAGCGCGGGCGAGAGCGGCAGATTGAGGTTGATGCCCTTCGGCGGGATCGGGCTCTGGAACCACTTCTTGTAAAGCGCCGGGCCTTCCGTCTTGTAGATCTCCGCCGTGGCGTCATCGACCGCCTTCTTGAACGGCTCGTCGCCCTTCTGCAGCATGATGCCGTAAGGCTCGGCCTTCGAGAATGCGTCGGTCGAAATCACGTAGAGGCTTGGGTCTTTCGAGTTCGCTGCCAGGCCCGCAAGGAGGATGTCGTCCATCACGAAGGCTGCGGCGCGATCGGTCTCGACCATCAGGAAGCCTTCGGCGTGATCCTTCGCAGTAAGGATCGTCAGCCCGAGATTATCCGCCTGGTTGCGCTCGTTGAGCTGCTTGATGTTGGTCGTGCCCGCCGTGGAAACGACCGTCTTGCCCTTCAGGTCGGCAATCGAGTTGATGTTGCTGGCCTTCTTGGTGACGTACTTGCTTTCGGAGAGGTAGTGCGAGTTGGTGTAGGACACCTGCTTCTGACGCTCGGCGTTGTTGGTCGCCGAGCCGCAAACGAGATCCACCGTGCCGTTGGCGATCAGCGGGATGCGCGTGGAGGACGTAACGGCGACGTAATTCGTCTTGATGCTGTCGTCCTTCAGTTCCTTCTTCACTGCGTCGACGATCTTTTCGCAGATGTCCATCGCGAAGCCCACGGGCTTGTTTTCCGCGCCCAGATACGAGAACGGGATCGACGTTTCGCGATAGCCGATGGTGATGGTGCCGGTGTCCTTGATCTTCTTCAGTGTACCGGTCAGATCCTGCGCCTGAGCCAGTCCCGGCATTGCAAACAAGGCTAGTCCGAGTACCCAGCGGGAAAGGGCCATGAATGCAAACTCCTTTATTTGGTTGATTGAACGGGTTGAGAGCGCGTTGTCAGGATAAGCAAAAAGAGAGCGCGGATCGCATTATATGTTTCATCTGCTCACAGTAAATCTGCGTGTGAAACGGGCAAGCCGCATTTGTGCTCAATTTTACGGCATTTGCATAAGCTCGCGTCCTCATGACGCACACCGATGCAGCAGGCCTCCGACTTTTGCACACAAGTCGCCGACCGAACACCGGTCGCGCCCGAGCGTTCTCCCCGGCATGCGCCCTTCCGGCGCCTTGGGAGACAGCAGATGGCGAGTCAAAATCGATGGTCGCAGCATGTGACCGAAACGAGCGACGCGTTAAGCCTTGAACCCGATGTCTTCACGCTCGACGATCCGAGGAAAATCGCGGCCTCGCTGAAGGCCTCGGCGGAAAAGAGCGATCGCCGCAAGGCTCCGCCGTTCCGCTCGGCCATGTCGATGCTCACCTTCTACATCAACCGCGCAGGCCACAGTCTTTCCGCCGAGCGCAAACAGGTGCTCGAACGCGCGAAGGACGAGCTTCGCAAACTCTACGGGAGAGCCCCGCACCGGTAGCCTCGCCTTCCTTGCGAGGGAAGCGCCGCTCGCCCGCTGGATAATCCGTATTGCGAAGCCTTGAAAGCTGTCCCACCCACCGTCCATATTCATCCGGGAATAGCAGGCACCCCCATTCCCTCGATCCGGCTCGGGCTGTGGCTCTCACGCGCATCCGAGCATCCGATGTCAGGAACGCACTTCATGACAAAAAAGGAATTCACGACCTGGATGTGGTTCGAGGCGCTTGACCGCCTTTCCCGCGCCCAGCGTCTACACCAGCAGTTTTTTCAGGTTCATCATCAGGCGGGGCAACCGGCCTGGGAGCCGCCTGTTGATGTTCTCGAAACGAAGACCGAGGTGCTCATCCTGTGCGCGTTGCCGGGCGTCGATCCCGAAACCGTGGATGCGGTTATCGAGGGCGGCATGCTCACCGTCTCGGGCAAGCGCTCGCTGCCGGAGGAATTGCGCACGGCGCTCATTCATCAGCTTGAGCTGCCGCAGGGGCGGTTCGCGCGGCGCATCCCGCTACCGCCTGCGCATTATGTTTCGGTCCAGCGGCAGGCCAGCAACGGCTGCCTGCTCATCACCCTCGAAAAGAAATCTCTCTGACAAGGAAGCGTCATAATGGATCAATCCAAAACCGGTCCGGCGCCGGAGGCCGAGATGCAGCCCGGTGAAACCGTGGCGGATGGCACCGACGGTTCAAACGCGCTTCTCATCCTCCCGATCCGCGAAACGACGATCTTCCCCGGCACGCTCTTCCCGATCTCCATCGGCCGGCCGATTTCCATCGCGGCCGTTCAGCAGGCCATGCGCGAGGAAAAGCAGATCGGCATCCTCATGCAGCGCGACAGCAGCAACGCCGAGCCGCTCGGCAACGACATGCATCGCGTCGGCACCGTCGCGAATATCGCGCGCTACGTCACCGCGCCGGACGGCACACACCACGTCATCGTGCAGGGCGTCGAGCGGTTCCGCGTGCTTGACTTCCAGCAGGAACGGCCCGTGCTGATCGCGAATGTGCAGCGGATCGTCGAACCGTCGGAGGATGGCGCGGAGATCGAAGCGCGCATGATGGTGCTGCGCCAAAAGGCGGTCGAGGCGCTGGAGCTTCTGCCGCAGGTGCCGACCGAACTCGTCAACGCAATGCAGAACGCGACTTCGGGCGCAATGCTGGCCGACCTCGTGACGGCCTATATGGACATCCCGAGCGAGCAGAAGCAGGAAATCCTCGAAACCATCGATCTGCCCATCCGCATGGAAAAGGTCTCGCGGCTTCTGTCCGAGCGCATCGAGGTGCTGCGCCTCACGCAGGAAATCGGACGGCAGACGAAAGCCGTGTTCGACGAGCGCCAGCGCGAGGCCGTGCTGCGCGAACAGATGGCGGCGATCCAGCGCCAGCTCGGCGAGGGTGATGGCAAATCCGATGAGGTAGCCGAACTTGCCGCAGCCATTGCAAAGGCGCAGATGCCGACCGAGGTGGAGACGCAGGCGAAAAAGGAGCTTCGCCGCTATGAGCGTCTGCCCGAGCAGGCGGCCGAAGCGGGCATGATCCGCACCTATCTCGACACGCTCACCGAGCTTCCCTGGGCGCTGCCAGATGAAAAACCGATCGACATCGCGCAAGCGCGCAAGATCCTCGAAGACGACCATTTCGGCCTCGACAAGATCAAGCAGCGCATCATCGAATATCTCGCCGTTCGCAAGCTCGCGCCGCAGGGCAAGGCCCCGATCCTTTGCTTCGTCGGCCCGCCCGGCGTCGGCAAGACCTCGCTCGGCCAGTCGATCGCGCGCGCCATGGAGCGGCCCTTCGTGCGCGTCAGCCTCGGCGGCGTCCATGACGAGGCGGAAATCCGTGGCCATCGGCGCACCTATATCGGCTCGCTGCCGGGCAATATCATTCAGGGCATCAAGAAGGCGGGTCAGCGCAACGCGGTGATGATGCTGGACGAGATCGACAAGATGGGGCGCGGCATTCAGGGCGACCCGTTCGCGGCGATGCTCGAAGTGCTCGACCCCGAGCAGAACAATACGTTCCGCGACGCCTATCTCGGCGTGCCGTTCGACCTGTCTCGCGTGACCTTCATCGCGACGGCGAACATGCTGGACACGATCCCCGGCCCGCTCCTCGACCGCATGGAGATCATCCAGCTTGCGGGCTACACGGCGAAGGAAAAGCTCGAAATCGCCAAGCGCTATCTCGTGGCGCGCCAGCTTGAAGCGAACGGCCTCACCGCCGAGCAGGCGGGCATCGACGACGACGCGCTGACCGCCATCATCGAGGACTATACACGCGAGGCGGGTGTGCGCTCGCTCGAACGCGAGATCGGCAAGGTGCTGCGCAACGTCGCGGTGCGCATCGCCGAAGCGCCGGGCGAAAAGGTGCAGATCCACACGGACGACCTCGTGGGCATCCTCGGCCAGCCGCGTTTCGAGAACGAAGTGGCGATGCGTACCAGCGTTCCCGGCGTGGCGACGGGCCTCGCCTGGACGCCCGTCGGCGGCGACATCCTCTTCATCGAGGCGACGCGCGCACCGGGCAAGGGGGTGCTCATCCTCACCGGCCAACTCGGCGACGTGATGCGCGAAAGCGCGCAAGCCGCGCTCAGCCTTATCAAGAATCGCTCGGCATCGCTCGGGCTCGATCCGGCTCTCTTCGAGAAGAGCGACATCCACATCCACGTTCCAGCGGGCGCGACCCCGAAGGACGGCCCCAGCGCCGGCGTGGCAATGTTTACCGCGCTTTATTCGCTGCTGTCGGGGCGCACGGTGCGCAGCGACACGGCAATGACGGGCGAGATCAGCCTGCGCGGTCTCGTGTTGCCGGTTGGTGGCATTAAGGAAAAAGTAACGGCGGCGGCGCGCGCGGGGTTAACGCGTGTTATGTTGCCTGCGCGCAATCGTCGCGATTATGATGACATCCCGGAAGAGACGCGCAAGAGCCTCGACTTCATATGGCTCGAACGCGTGGACGATGTAATCGCGGCTGCACTGGAAAGCGAGCCGCAGCCGGAAGCGCCGGCGTCGGTGCATTAGGGGCAAGCCGCGTTGGCCGCTTCGATCAGGACGGACGGGGAAACTTTTCGGCGTTCTCGTCCGTGAATTCCTTGTCGAGTTCGGCTTCGAGATCGACCAGATCCTGAGGAGGCGTGTAACCGAAGGCGCGAGCCTGGTTCAGCTTTTCCTTCAACTGGATGTAGAAGCCGAAGCGATCTTCGGGCGCGTCCGCAACCGTTTGCATGAGAAGATCGAGTTCAGCTTTCAGTGCTTCGAATGCCATGCCATTCTCCCATGAAACTGATCGCGGTTTTATGCGATGATGCAGTAAAATATCCGAGAAAGCATCAACAATTGCCCACCGGCGGCGCTTTAGCGCCGGGCAGTTGTTCATCAGGAGGCGGGGGCCAAACCATCAGCGAACGAAGAGGTTCTGAATGCTGGATGCGCCGAAAGACCCGAGCGCCTGCGACACGATACCGGAGAGCGAACAATCCCCGTTCTATATCGCCTCGGCAGGCGCTCCATCACGGCCGCGCTGCATTCTGAAGCAGAACGATTGCTTTGCGGTGATGGACAATTACGGCGACATCGGCTGCGCAAGCGATGAAGCCAGCGGGCTCTACTCTCACGACACGCGTCATCTGTCGAAGCTCTCGGTGTGCGTGAACGGCGAGATGCCGCTCCTCCTCGGCTCGACGATGCGCGACGACAATCTGAACATGCGCGCGGACCTGACCAACCCCGACATCCATGTCGATGGCGACGGGATCGGGCTGCTCAAGGACACCGTGCACATCAAGCGCACGATCTACCTCCACAATGGCGGGCTGGCGCAACGTAACGCGTTCGTCAATCATGGCGCTGAGCCCGTCTCGCTCGACCTCCTCTTTCATTTCGACGCCGATTTCGCCGACCTGTTCGAGGTGCGCGGCATGCGGCGCCCCGTGCGCGGCTCCCTGAAGAAGGAGGTCGTCGGCAAGGACAAGGTCAAGCTGAGTTACACCGGCATCGACGGAAAAGCGCGACAGACGACGCTCACCTTCGAGCCCGCTCCGGTCGAACTGACGGAGGCGACGGCGCGCTTCAAGATTACGCTCGCGTCGCGCGAGACCGAGCGCCTTTATGTGGCGATCAAGTGCGACGGGGAAGGGCAGCCCGCCGCCGACTCATTCCTCTGGGGGCTGTTTCACGCCCGCCGCGACCTCGTCGGCAAGCCGCACGAGATCGCGAGCGTCAACACATCCAATGCGGTGGTGAACGAGATCATCTGTCGGTCGCTCGCCGATCTGCGCATGCTGATGACGAAGACGACGGACGGCAAATATCCCTATGCGGGCATTCCGTGGTATTCCACGACCTTCGGTCGCGACGGGCTCATCACCGCGATGCAGCTTCTGTGGTTCGACCCGTCTGTCGCGCGCGGCGTCCTGAAGCGGCTCGCGCGGTTTCAGGCCACCACCTTCGACGACGCGTCCGATGCGCAGCCCGGCAAGATCCTGCACGAGATGCGCGGCGGCGAAATGGCCGCGCTCGGTGAGGTGCCCTTCGGCCTCTACTACGGCAGCGTCGATTCAACCCCGCTTTTCGTGCTGCTCGCGGGGCTATATGTCGAACGCACGGGCGACATCGCATTCCTGCGCGAGATCTGGCCGAACGTGATCGCCGCGCTCGATTGGATCGACGGGCCGGGCGACCCGGACGGCGACGGCTTCGTCGAATACGCGCGCGCCAATCAGAACGGCCTCGTCAATCAAGGCTGGAAGGACTCGCACGACGCGGTGTTCCACGCCGACGGCTCGCTCGCGGACGGGCCTATCGCGCTGGTCGAAGTGCAGGGCTATGTCTACGCGGCGCTGAAGGTGGCGGCGGATTGTGCGAAGCTTCTCGGCGAGATCGAGCGCGCGGATACGCTGATCGCGAAAGCGGAGCTTCTTCGTCTGAGGTTCGAGGCGGCCTTCTGGTGCGACGACCTCGGCACCTACGCTCTGGCGCTTGACGGGAAGAAGCAGCCCTGCCGCGTCCGCACGAGCAACGCGGCGCACGCGATGGCGACCGGCATCATGATGCCCGAACGCGCGCGGTATGTCGCAGACGATCTGTTACGGCCGCGTTTCAATTCGGGCTGGGGAATTCGCACGGTTGCCTCGGGCGAGGCGCGCTACAATCCGATGTCCTATCACAATGGTTCGATCTGGCCGCACGACAACGCCATCATCGCCGTCGGCCTCGCGCGTTACGGGCTGACGCAAGGCATCGCACCAATCTTCGACGGGCTGATGCAAGCGGCGGCTTATATGGACCAGCGGCGGTTGCCGGAGCTGTTCTGCGGCTTTCCTCGTCGGCGCAGCCGTGGCCCAACGCTGTATCCCGTGGCCTGTTCGCCGCAGGCATGGGCGAGCGGCGCGGTGTTTCACTTGTTACAGGCGGTGCTCGGGCTGCATTACAGCCTGCCGCAGCGCACGATCACGCTGCGAAATCCTGTGGTGCCGATGTCGATTGGCGAAATCACGATCCGCAACATGAGGCTCGGGGATGCGTCGATCAGCTTCACCGTCCGGCCGGAGCCAAGCGGCAATGTCTCGATCGGGGTGCTGGAACGGACCGGGAAGATCAATATCGCCGTGCTTCTCGATGCGGGCGACAGCGCCGCCGCGTGAAGAGTGCGGCGGGTGAATTGTGTGGCGGTCGCTCATGAGCTCGATGAGCGACCTCGCGCCGGATTTCGGCTGGCGGGTGCGCCGTGGTCCGCGGAAAGCGCGGCATTCTCGAAAGCAGGAGCCGGATCGGGCGGCCGGAAATCGCCGGTCTTGCTGCTTTCGACGGTCTCAATTCAGAAAAGCGACTGTCCCTTGGCGAGGTCTGAAGGCTCGCCGCCGCTGGTTAAACGCAACGAATACAAATTCTGTAGCTCTGCATCGTTCGCCGTGCGAACCCTGAGTATCAGGTAAATATTCGATCTTGCGATTGTTTAGCGAAGCCAGAGGTTCGCGGGGTCGAGATCGAATTCTTCCTTGATGAAAGCGAAGATAGTGGAGAGGCCTTCGAAGAGGATGTTCATGGTGTGCTCCGTTTTGCTTCAGAAGATGCAGCTTCTGCATCGATGAAAAGCGTTATAGGAACAAATCGTCTATTTTTTATTAACAATTAATACACCAAGTCATGTGTAAGGCGAGATGGCGTCCTTTTCGCGGCAACTTCATTGTTCGCGCGACATGAAAAGCGTCCAGATATTGCCAGATGCCGCCCTACACCGTTGCGCGGTTGCAACGCTTTGCTTCGTTTGGAAAAAAAGAAAGGGCCGAGTCAATGCTCGGCCCTTTGCTTGTTCTGCTATCCACCAGATTTCCGATGGACCGCCGCGATAAATCAGAACGCGGCGTTCATCACGAGATGCGGATCGCCATGCCCGTCGATGGTGCGGACTTCTTCCTCGGTGAGAACCTTGTACGCGTCCTTGCCGATGAGCTTCGCCGCCTCGCGCGTGATGTGCGCCCACGTGGAGTAGTTGGCGAACAGGAGACCGGCCGCATCGAGCGTGCCGCCGCGATTGACGTAGCCAAGCACGCGCATATGTTTCGGGCCGCCATCGATGCGACGAAGCACGCCGATGATGGGCTCAGGACGCGTATGCGTGACGACGACGCGCGGCAGTCGCGCCGGGAACAGCGCTTCCAGTTGCGCATCGGACAGCACGAACTTGCCTTCGACGTGGTCGCGCGGCTCGCGCAGACGGCCCGGTTCGACGACGATCGTAACCGCCACCTTGATGCCCTTCGCTTCGAGCCGCTTTCCGGCCTTGATCGCCTCCACCAGCTGATAAGAGCCGAGCGCGATCAACTGAACGTCCGCTTTCGCAAGATCGCCGGAGAAGGTCGCCGCGCCGGTCTCGTAGAGCTTCACCGCGAGTTCCGGCGAGACGAGCGACGGCACCGGGCGCTTCGAGACGACGAGCGTACCGATGGTGCCATGGTCGCGATAGATCGTGCGCATCGCCTCAACGGCGGTGTTCGCGTCCACCGGGAACAGCACGCGCGACGTGTCCGACATTTCGCCGAGCAGCGCCTCGGCCAGCGTCGGATCCTGGTGCGACTGTTCGTTCTTGCCGTTTTCCCACGCATGCGACGTGGCGATGACCGGCACGCCGATCCAGCCCGGCTTCTTGCCGAGATGCTTTTGGTGCCGCGCGAAGATGATGTCCTGGCGGAGCGCGCCAAGCATCTTGACGGCGAAGGCTTCGTAGCTGACCGAGAGGTTGAGGCCGCCCTTGTTGCCAAGCGCCGCGCCAATCACGGCTTCTTCGTTCAGCGCGGTGATGATCGCGCCTTCCGTCGATTCCGGCACACCTTCTTCCGGCACGTTCACGCGGTGCTTCAGATGCGCGAGCGTCAGGCCCATCTGGTTCGAACCGAGTTCGTCGGGGTTGCCGACGCGCGGGCGAAGGTTCGGGTTCGCCTTCACGAGATCCACGAAGAAGCGGTCAACCGCTGACATCGGCGAGACGTCGACACCAACCTCGGACCACACAGTTTCGGGGAACGCCGGCGTTGCCACATTGCGCGCCGCGATCGGATGGTCGCCTTCCTTCGGGCGGTGCTGCTCGGCGTGGACATTGAACGCAGCGATGGACGTTTCAAGTTCGGCGGGCGGCACGAACAGAGCTGCCGCACCCTCGATGAACTCCTTGCGCGCGGCTTCGTCGTGGCGAGGATTGCCGAGGAGCGGCGTTCCGTGCGCGCGGTTCGTGCCAGCACCGGGGAAGCCGTAGCCCTTGATGGTGCGCGCGACCGTATAAGGCAGACGGATCGGATAATCGCGCTTGCCCGCGAGCGTCAGCGCACCGCGACCTTCGAGCTTCGACTCCGAAATGAGGATCGACCAGGCGAAAGCCGCCGGATCGGTTCCGTCGATATCGATCGGGTCGAAGTTGTTGATGCGCAGGTGGTCGTTCAGCCACTCGGTGCCGCCCTGCTGCTCGATCTCGCTGCGTTCCTCGATGCGGCGGCCGTTCAGGATCATGATCGGCGCGACGAGGCCGCTGTCGCCAGGACGCCACCAGCGCGAGGACCATTCACTGCCGCGCTGCTCTTCGAAAGCGCCGTCGGAGAGGATCGCGACGAGCTTCTCGCCCTTCAGCGGCATGTGGACATATTCCACTTCCGCGAAGCCGAGATAGCCGCCTTCCATCGTCGCGCCAGCCGTGTTCGGGTTGGCGTGGCTGCCAAGCGGCACGCCGGGCGAGCCGTCCGGCGCGATGGCGTAGGAGTAGAAGTCGCGGACGAGGTTTTGCAGGCCTGCGGCGTTGCGCGAATAGCGGTCTTTCTGCTGCGGCGTCTGATTGTCGAGCAGAAGGTTCACGGATTCGATAGCGGCGACGGTGTGTCCCTGCCCCATGACCCATGAGCGCGTTTCGCCGGTCAGGGCGTTCGCGAGGAAGTAGCCGACATAAGCGGGCGCGACGTTGAGCGAGCCACCGGTGTGGCCTTCCGGCGCGTGCTTGAAGTCGTTGGCGGCGAGCGGGCGACCTTCAAGGTCGACGCGGGTCGCATAGGTCATGTGGACGACGATCCACATCGCGGCGCTGGTCAAGCGGTCGGCCGCGATGAGCTTATTCAGGATTTCGTCGAGGTTTTTCGCCTTGCCCGCCTTGATCAGCGTTTCGGCCAGGCCATAAATGCGCACCTGGGTGACGTCCTGGTGCTTGATGACGCCATAACCTTCGGCCCATTTGCGGAACAGCGGGTTCTGGCCACGCAAGGCCGCCGCCAGCTCCGACACGTCAAGAGACGTGTGGTTCGCGATTTCGTATTCAGATTCAGACATGTATCGTACCATCCAATTGAGGGGGGAAGTGATCGAGCCGGTTAATCGACTGTTACAACGCGAACACGACAGCGCGTTAACAACGCAGCGTCAGCGCTCGGGCCTGTAAGGATTTCGATTTCACCGGGTTCAATGCGACGTATGGCGTCGGCATCGGGGAATGAAAAATCGTCGGTCGTCAGATCGAAGCGCGCCGTAACGCGTTCGCCCGAAAGTGTTTTTATCTTGGTGAAGGCTTTCAGTTCGAGGAGGGGTCGCGTCACGGAAGCAAGCGGATCGCGGATAAACAAATATACAATTTCTTCGGCCGCCATACCGCCGACATTCGCGATGTCGACTTCCACCGCGACGCTTTCACCGGCGCGCAGCGTCTCGACGCTCGCACGCGGCTCACCATAGTCGAACGTAGTATACGCGATCCCGTGGCCAAAGGGAAATTTCGGTTCGTTCGGCGCGTCGATATATTTACTCGTGTCGTGATTTTCGGGATCGGCGGGGCGTCCCGTCGGGCGTTCGCCGTAATAAATGGGGATTTGGCCCACATCAAAGGGCCAACTCAGCGGGAGCTTGCCGCTGGGCGATACTGCCCCGCTGAGGATGTCGCCGAGCGCGTTGCCGGCTTCCGAGCCGAGGAACCACGCAGCGAGAACGGCGTCGGCCTTCTCGAACAGCCACGGCGCGACCAGCGGTCGGCCCGAGGTCAGCGTCACGATAACCGGCTTGCCGAGTTCGAAAACCGCTTCGGCGAGGGCGCGCTGCGCTTCGGGGACGACAGGGCGCGCGCGGCTGTTAGCCTCGCCGGACATGTTGGCGGTCTCGCCGAGGCACAAGAGCACGGCATCGGCGGAGCGCGCGGCTTCGAGCGCGGCGGGTATGTGCGCGCCGTTCGCGTACACGATCACGGTATGCGGAAACGCCGCCTTGACGCCGTCGAGGAAACTCACCGCCTCCGAAGCTTCGCCCGCCGCACGCCAAGGCCCGAGCATCTCGCCGGGTGCGTCGGCCAGCGGCCCGATGACGGCGAGGCGGCCTGTTTGCGCCGAGAGCGGCAGCACGCCGTTGTTTTGCAGAAGCACGATGGATTTCCGGGCTGCCTCACGGGCAAGCGCCCGGTGCGCCTCAACCGTTGCGGGCGCAAGCGCATTTTCGCCGCGCGCATACGGCTTATCGAAAAGCCCGAGCGCAAGTTTCAGCGCGAGCACGCGACGCACGGCGGCGTCGATGGTCTCGATGCGGACGAGCCCCCGCGCCAGCGCTTCCGGCAAGCCGTCGGTGTAAGTGCCGCTCGCCATGTCGATATCGACGCCCGCGTTCAGCGCGAGCGCCGCCGCCTCCGCTGTATCCGCCGCCACGCCGTGCTTGATGAGTTCCGCCACGGCGAAGAAATCGCTGATGAGCAAGCCGTCGAAGCCGAGGCGCTCGCGCAGCACGCCGGTCAACAGCGCCCGATGCGCGGTCAGCGGCACGCCCGCCAGTTCGATGAAGGCGGGCATGATGGCTGCGACGCCTGCATTAACCGACGCGGCGAAGGGCGGAAGGTACACCTCTTCGACGGTGCGTTGCGAGAAGTCGGCGGAGGCATATTCGCGCCCCGCGTTGACAGCGGCATAGCCCGCGAAATGCTTCGCCGTTGCCGCGAGGGCATCGCCGCGCGCCAGATCGTCCGTCTGAAAACCCTTGACCTTCGCCTCTGCGAAGCGCGCCGTCACAACCGGGTCCTCGCCTGCGCTTTCCACGATGCGGCCCCAACGCGGATCGCGCGCAACATCAAGCATGGGCGCATAGGTCAGCGCGATACCGTCCGCCGCCGCCTCGATGGCCGCCGCGCGCGCGGTGCGTTCCCAAAGGTCAGGATCGAACGCTGCCGCTTCGCCCAACGGAACGGGAAAGATCGTGCGATAGCCGTGCAGCACGTCGAGCGTGAAGAGCAGCGGAATTTTGAGGCGCGACTCTTCGACCGCAGCCTTTTGCGCCGCAAGGATCGCGCTCGCGCCGCGCAGATCGAGAACGCTGCCCGCGCGACCTGCCGTAATATCGGCAACCTTCGGCGCAAGAAGCGTCGAACCGGCTGCGTCGAAATCGGCCCTTATCATCGCAAGCTGGCCGACCTTGTCTTCAAGGGTCATCGCCTGAAGCAGGCCCTCGATCCGTGCAGCGTCTTCCATCATCGAACGCAGCCTTGGCCCTTGGGTGGTCAATCTTCGACTTACGGATTATAAGGACCGCCAATGCCGGTCAACCCCCTTCTTCCCTAGCGCGTTAGAAAGTATGTCTTCCGTGAAGCAAAATGAGACGGCCCCTCAGGAAAGTGTATACAGCCAAGTACGCTCTCTTTGGAAAATTATAGATGGTCCAAGGGCGCGTAATGGTCTTTTGTTGTTTGGTGGCGCAATAACTGGCGTAATTGCAACAAATGCACTTGTGCAGATTCGTCTCAACACGTGGCAAGGCAACATCTACGACGCTATCGGCACGCGCAATTTGTCGATCTTCATGAATGAGGTCGTCATATTCCTGGTGATCGTGAGCACGCTGTTGTGTCTAGGCGTGGCGCAGACCTGGTTGCACGAAACCCTCAAGGTGCGCCTGCGCAAGGCAGTAACCTTCGACCTGCTCAAGGAGTGGCTTTCTCCGCGTCGCGCGTTTCAGCTACCGCTCACCGGCGCGATTAGCGTCAACCCGGACCAGCGCATTCAGGAAGACACGCGGCGGCTTTGCGAACTCACAGTCGATCTCGTCGTGGGGTTGATCCAGTCTACCCTCTTGCTTGGCGCCTTCGTTGGTGTGCTGTGGGGACTGTCCGCGCAGGTTGTATTTGTCTACGAAGGCAACGCGTTCACCATACCGGGCTACATGGTGTGGGCCGCCATCGGATACGCGGCCATCGGGTCGCTTTTCACATGGCTCGTGGGGCGGCCTCTCATCGCCGCGCACACCGATCTTCGCGTCGCCGAGGCTGATTTCCGCATCAACCTCGTCCGGGTGAACGAGTCGGCTGAGGAGATCGCGCTCGTGCACGGCGAGGCGGCCGAGCGCGAGCTTCTGCACCGCCCCGTCGATACCGTGCTCACAATCATGCAGAAGATCGCGAACCGGCTCGCGGCGCTCGGCTGGGTGACGGGCAGCTACGGTTGGCTCGCGCTCCTCGCGCCGCTGCTTCTGGCCGCGCCTGGTTATTTTTCCGGCTCGCTTTCGCTCGGCGGACTGATGATGGTGGTCGGCGCTTTCGGTCAGGTTCAGGCGGCGCTTCGGTGGTATGTCGACCGCTTTCCCACCATCGCGGAATGGCGCGCCATGCTCGCGCGTGTCATCGGCTACCGGACGGCGCTGCAAACGCTCGAAGAGAAGAGCAGCAAGACCTCGCACATCCGCTACGAGCAAAGCGCGGATAACTCGGTCACGCTCGAAAAGCTGTGTGTTTACGCTCCGAGTGGCCGCGTTACGTTGAGCGAGCCGCTCGTGAGGGTGGCCCCCGGCGAGCGCATCCTGATTGCGGCCGCGCCGAAATCGGGCAAGACGACGTTCGTGAAGGCGCTCGCGGGCATCTGGGGCTGGGGCAAGGGGACGATCAGCTATCCCGCCGGCCAGCGCATCGCCTTCGTGCCGGATAAGATTTATCTGCCGACCGCAAGTCTGAAGACAGCGCTCGCCTATCCTCGTCCGGCCGAGGAAATCGACGACGTCGAAGCCATCAAGGTACTCGAACGCGTGCGGCTCGGGAAGCTGGCGTCCGATCTGAATGTCGAGCGACGCTGGGATAAGGAGCTTGCGCTTGATGAGCAGCGCCGTCTGATGCTCGCCAACATGCTTCTCTACAAGCCGCAGTGGATCATCCAGGACGAATCCATCATCGAACTCGACGATGAGAGCCGCAATCTCGCCGCTTCCATTTTCACGCATGAACTCGCCGACACGGCGCTCATCAGCGTCGGGCGCTTCGATCCGGGGAACGGCTTCTACACGCGGAAAGTCGACTTGTGCACGACACCACCGTCGCTGCATATGCCGCTCAGGCTGGAGAATGGCGAGTTGCGGGAGACGCCCGAACACGCCTGAAAACGCGCGATGTTCGTCATAGCGCCGACCTGGCAGGATTTGTTACCAGAGCCGGCTTGGAACACGAGCGAAAGTGCTGATACTTCCGCTCGAGAATATGCCCGCAAAGCGAGGTGATTGTGCATAGCGAGCCTTGGAAGCCTGAACGGATCGACGACGACGCGTTGCTGGACCTCGTGCAGCGGCAGACGTTTCGCTATTTCTGGGATTATGCGCACCCGAATTGCGGGCTTGCGCGCGATCGCGGAAACCCGGATCGCACCACGGGAAACGACCTGATTTCGATCGGCGGAACGGGCTTCGGCGTGATGGCGATCATTGTTGCAGCAGAGCGCGGCTGGATCGAGCGCCGCGAGGCCATTGAGCGGCTGGCCGCGATGCTTGGCTTCCTCGATACCGCCGAGCAATATAACGGCGTCTTCCCGCATTATATCGACGGCAATACGGGCCGCGAAATCTCGCTCTGGTCTGACAATGCGGGCGCCGACGTGGTGGAGACGGCCTATCTTGTGCAGGGCCTGCTTTGCGCGCGCCAGTATTTCAAGGACGGCGATCCGTCGGAACGCGCTCTCGCGGCGAAGATCGACGCGCTGTGGCGCGCGGTCAACTGGCAGGCGCATGTCGAGAACGACAACATCATGCTCTGGCACTGGCTGCCGACGAAGGAGCATCAGGCCTTCCAGCGCATCGAGGGCTGGAACGAATGCCTCATTACTTATGTGCTCGCCGCCATGTCGCCGACATATCCCGTGGACGCGCGGCCGTATCACGAGGGCTGGGCGCGCGGGAAGGTGTTCCGCAACGGCCGCACTTATTACGGCATAGACCTGCCGCTCGGTCCGGATCTCGGCGGCCCGCTGTTCTTCGCGCATTACTCCTTCCTCGGCCTCGATCCGAACGGCCTCCGCGACCGCTACGCCGACTATTGGCAGCAGAACCACGCACAAACGATGGTGAACTACAGCTATTGCGTCTCGAACCCCAACGGCTTCGCCGGCTACGGCCCGAAATGCTGGGGCCTGACCGCGAGCGAGGGCGACAAGGGCTACCGCGCCTTCGCGCCGGATCAGGACGAGGGCGTGATCGCGCCCACCGCCGCGCTGTCGAGCCTGCCCTATACGCCAGCGCATTCACTCGCCGCGCTGCGCCACTTCTATTTCGATCTCGGCCCGCGCATCTGGGGACAATTCGGCTTCGCGGACTCCTTTAACGAAACGGTCGGCTGGGTCGCCGAGGATAACCTCGCGATCAATCAGGGGCCGATCATCGCGATGATCGAGAATTATCGGAGCGGGCTCTTGTGGCGGCTGTTCATGAGTTGCCCGGAAGTGAAGCCGGGGCTTGAGGTTTTGGGCTTCACGGCGGAGCCGCTCGTCGCCTGACGACAGCAAATCGGCAAGCGCGACGGCTCACGCGAGAAGGAGATGGGACGATGACGGCTTCGGGAACCTCGCTCGAACGCTGGGGCGATGCGCTTGTGCGGCACTGCGCGGCGAAGATCCCGCATGCGATCTCGGCCACGTCGCTGGTGAAGGAGCGACCGGGCTTCGGCCAGACGGTGCGGCCCGCGCCGGGATCGGTGCTGGCGAGCGCGGCTTCTACCGAACTCGACTATTTCTTTCATTGGCTGCGGGACAGTGCGCTCATCATCGACGCGACGCGCTTGCTTATCCGGCGCGGCATCGACGCTGACTCATGGGTGCGCCGCTACCACGACTTCGTGCATTTCAGCCTCGGCCTTAACGCCATCGATGGCCGCGCACTCGTTGCGGCGGGCGGCTTCCGCGAACGCGCGCGGGCCGACCATCTGAAATACATCCGTCCGAACGAGGAGCTTTCCGCCGTGCAAGGCGACCGCGTGCCGGGCGACGTGCGCTTCAACGCGGACGGCACCATCGACTATTTCGACTGGCACCGCCCGCAGAACGATGGCCCGGCTCTCCGCGCGCTCACCTGCCTGCGCTTCGCCGACGACGGCATCGGCAGCGCTGCGGCGGACGCGCTCATTCGCGGCGACCTCGCCTACACCGCACGCAACGCGGGCGCGCCCTGCTACGACATCTGGGAAGAAGACTGGGCGCAGCATTATAATACCGTGATCGCGCAATACGCGGCGCTACGTCATGGCGCGCGGTGGGCGGAAGCGCGCGGCGAAGCGGCCTTCGCGGCCGAGCTTGGTGCGCGGCGCGACGAGCTTGCTGATCTGCTTGAGCGCTACTGGGACGAAAGCCGGGGCCTTCTCCGCAGTCGCCTTCCGGGCGGGGAAAATGCGGACGAAAAGGCGCTCGACTTCTCGCTGATCCTCGGCGTGGTCCATGCCGGTCTCGAAAGTGGCGCGCACAGCGTGGCCGATCCGCGCGTGCGGACAACCTTTCTCTGGCAGCAGGCGATGTTCCGCGACACTTACGCGATCAACGCGGGGCGCTCATCCGGCATCATGTTCGGCCGCTATAAGGGCGACACCTATATCAGCGGCGGCGCGTGGTATATCAGCACCTTCGCGGCGGCGGAGTATCATTACCGGCTGGCGGTCGCCGTACCCAACGAGCGCGAGGAATACATCGCTGGCGGTGACGCGATCCTCGCTCGCGTGCGCCAGTTCGTCCCTGCTTCGGGCGACCTCTCCGAACAATTCGACCAGACCACCGGCGAGCCGACATCCGCCGAAGACCTTACATGGAGCTATGCGGGTTTCATCAGCGCGTGGGCGGCGCGTGAAGCTGCGCTTTCACAAGCTGGAGCCTGAATTATGACCGCAACGAAAAGCTTCCGCACGCCGCGTGAAGATGGCCTCGGCCTCGCGCGCATCGCGAACGCGGCGGGCCTTCGCATTGCCGTGCTGCCGAATGGGTGCCTGTTCGCCATCGAACATGAGGACGGATCGCGCCGCATCCTCGTCAATCAGGTGCTCGGCTCGCCGGTCGGCGGCGGGATCATGCGGCTCCTGCTGCGCGTCGGCGGTGCCGCACCGCGCACGTTGGAAATCGTGGGGCCGGGCGCGCATGTCGCTTTCGGCGCGGACGAAGACCGCTTCGTGTGGGCGGGCGAGACGGACGGGCTCACGCATCGCGTCACGCTTTGGCTTCATCCCGAGCAGCCGCTCTGGCTTTGGCGCGTGGAAGTGACGAACGCAAGCGGCGGCGAAGCGCCGTGCGATACGATCCTCGTGCAGGATCTCGGTCTCGGCGCGCGCGGCTTCGTCATGGGCAACGAAGCCTACGCCTCGCAATATATCGATCATACGGTTGAGCCGCATCCGCGCTTCGGCCCGGTCATCATGAGCCGCCAGAACATGACGCAGGACGGCGGCCGTCATCCGTGGGTGGCGCATGGCTGCTTCGATGGCGCGGCGAGCTTCGCGACCGATGCGCTTCAATTGTTCGGCCCGGCGTATCGCGACGCGGCGGCGCTCGATCTGCCCTTTGGCGAGAGCCTGCCCGGCGCGCGCCTCCAATATGAAACGGCGTGCGCCATCGTGCAGTCGAGCGAGGCGGCGCTGAAGCCGGGCGAGGCGGCGAGTTGGATCTTCTTCGCTGTATATGATGCCGACCATAGCACCCCGACGAGCTACGCCGACCTCTCGCGCATCGATTCCGCTGAAGGCGCGGCGGGCGAGTTTTTCCCGCGCGACGTAGCGCTTGCCGTGCCCCCGCGCGACATCCTGCGCGATGCGCCGCCGCTCGTCTGCCGCGAAGTCGTGGCGCGAGAGGAAGAAGCGCGAAAGCATGAGGAATGGTGGAGCGGGCGGCTGCTCTCCTGGTTCGAGGGCGAGGGGGCGGGAAGCCGCCACGTCGTGCTCGCGGAGAAAGATCGGCTCGTTAAACGCCGCCACGGCACGATCCTCCGCAGCGGCGACAGCCTCTTGCCGGAAGAGACGACGCTCGCGGCAACCGCGTGGATGCATGGCGCTTTCGCGGCGCAACTCACCATCGGCAACACCTCGTTCCACAAGCTGTTTTCCGTATCGCGCGACCCGTACAATATCACGCGGTGGAGCGGCGTTCGCGTGCTGGCCGAGATCGGCGGCGCATGGCGGCTGCTTACGCTGCCGTCGCGCTTCGAGATGGGGCTGGCGGACGCGCGCTGGATTTACGAGCACGGCGGCGGCGCAATCACGGTTCGCGCGGCCTCCACCGGCGAGGACGCGGCGCTGCAAATCGAGGTGCTTGTCGAGGGCGCGCCGGTGCGGCTGCTTGTGTTCGGCAATCTGACGCTCGGCGAGTTCGATTACGCGCATGCGGGCCGCGTCGAGATCGACGGCGACGCAAAGCGCGCGGCTTTCCAGCCCGACCCGGAGTCACTCTGGGGCCAGCAATACCCGGACGCGGTCTATCACCTCACCACGAGCACGCCCGAAGCCATCGAGGCCATCGGCGGCGACGAGCTTCTTTATAGAGATGGCGCGGCGTGGGGCGGCCCCTTCATCGCCCTGCGCACCAGGCCGACCAACGCGCTGCGCTTCGCTGTCACCGGCTCCATGACCGATGCGGCGGAAGCGGAACGTCTCGCCGCGAAATACGCGGGCGGCGTCGAAACCCGCGCGATGCTGGCCTCGGCGGATGCCTTCTGGTCGCGCACCACGCGCGGCGCGCGGCTCCAGTCGGGCGACAGCGATATCGCCGCGTTCGACACGCTGCTGCCGTGGCTTGTGCATAACGCGATCATTCACCTCACCGCGCCGCACGGCCTCGAACAATATTCGGGTGCGGCATGGGGCACGCGCGACGTTTGCCAGGGGCCGATGGAATTTCTGCTCGCCTTCCGTCACGACGATACGGCGAAAGAGGTGCTACGCCGCGTCATCGCGCGCCAGAGCAAGGCCGATAGCGATTGGCCGCAATGGTTCATGTTCGACCGCTATGCATGGATTGCGGGCGTGCCGAGCCATGGCGACGTGATCGTGTGGCCGCTCAAGGCCGTTTGCGATTACGTCGAGGCGACGCAGGACTTCGCGTTCCTCTCGGAGCCGGTCGCGTGGCGCGAGGCCGATGCCGCGCCGTCGAGCGTGGCCGATCATCTCGCGGCTGAGCTTGCCGAGATCGAGGCGCGCTTCCTGCCCGGCACGCATCTGCCGCGTTATGGCGAGGGCGACTGGAACGACACGCTTCAGCCCGCCGACGCCTCGCTCGCCGAGCGCATGGCGAGCAGTTGGACGGCGGCGCTTCTGTATCAGCAGGTTTCCCGGTATGCCGATCTTTCGGCGCGCGCGGGCGAAGGCGAACAGGCGGCGCGGCTTGGTGCACTCGCAGGCGCGATCCGCGCGGACTTCAACCGCTGGCTCATCCGCGATGGCGTCGTGGCGGGCTATGCGATCTTCAACGGAGCGGACACGGAGCCCGAGCTTCTGCTTCACCCGAGCGACAAGAAAACCGGCGTCTCCTATTCGCTTATCCCGATGAATTGCGCGATCGCGGGCGGCCTCTTCACATGCGAGCAGGCGCGCCACCATCTGGACGTGATCCGCGAGCATCTCAACTTCCCCGATGGCGTGCGCCTCATGGACAAGCCGCTCCCTTATTATGGCGGCGAGGAGCGCATCTTCCGGCGCGCGGAGTCGTCGCCGTTCTTCGGGCGCGAGGTGGGCCAGATGTACATTCACGCGCATCTCCGCTGGTGCGAGGCGATGGCGCTCATGGGCGAGGATGAGGCTTTCTGGTGGGGCTTGCGCGTCGTCAATCCCGTTACGGTGGCGGAAAATCTCGGTAACGCGGCGCTTCGTCAGCGGAACTGTTATGCGAGCAGCAGCGATGCGGCATTCTCCGACCGCTATGAGGCGAGCGCGGAGTGGGAACGCGTGCGCGCGGGCGACATCGCGGTGGAGGCTGGCTGGCGGATTTACTCCGGTGGGCCGGGCCTATATCTCGACCTCCTGATACGGCACCTCGCGGGCGTTCGGCGCAGCTATGGCGATGAAGTGGCCGCGCCGTTCGCACCACCCGGTGAAACCGTCGTTCTTGCGTTGGAAAACAACGCGCGCGTTGGCGGCGTCGGTTCCCGCGAAAGTGGTAAGTCTATGGTCTAGGTTGAAGCAGCGCCTCCGCTCCTGTCTAAAAGAATGGCATCAAACCAGATAATCAAAATTGGAGGAAAAGATGCTTCGTTCTTTCTTGGCAGGCGTTTTCGCGGCGACGATCACTTTTACGGGTGGCGCGCTCGCCCAAGCTTCGGGGACTGCTCCTGAAGCCAAGGCTTTGCTTGAAAAGGCCGTAACGGCGGTCAAGGCCGACGAGAAGAAGGCGATCGAAGACTTCAACAATCCGACCGGCGGTTTCCGCGACCGCGACCTTTACGTTTTCTGCGCGGGCGGCGCTGACAACGTGTTCACGGCGCATGCGAACGAGAAGCTTCGCGGCACCAAGCTTGCCGATCTCGTGGACAAGAAGGGCAAGAAGCTCGGCGAAGAGCTGATCAAGAATGCGGCGGAAGGCAAATTTGCGGAAGTCGATTACTGGTTCCCGCGCCCCGGCCAGACCGAGCCGGTTGAGAAGGTGACGTATGTCACGAAGGCAGGCGGCCAGATCTGCGGCGTCGGCTACTACAAGTAATACAGCCGCGACGCCAAGGCGTCGTATTCAAATATACAGATCATTCGAGCGCCGTGGTTTTCGAACCTCGGCGCTTTTTTGTGCGGATGCATTTCGAGGGCGGGGTGCGACCGATTTCATCAGAAGCCGCCGCAGCGGGTGCATCGCACCCCGGGTAGCCGCATAGCCGCTCTCACCGAGATCCTTTGGTCAGACCAATAACCCGATAATAGTGTGCGCACTCAAAGCGTTCGCAGCGCGATAACGCACACAAAGCGCTGGCATTGGCTTTTGGGCTGGTATACAGTCGACGCGACATAACGTCCCGCGTCGGGACCGCCGCCGATCAAAAAAAACTAACACATGCGCAACGAAGCTGCCGACCGCGTTATTTTTCATCACGGTAATGTGCAGAAATTGGCGACCCAAGCATCAAGGGTCATCGTATCCTTGACCTGATTTCGCCTGTATCGTTTTGTTGTCAGTGAGTATTTATGATGGCACATTAGGCGTGAACAACGGTGCAAATTGCGCGGTTACAGCTGCATAGTGTATGCCAATTTTAGATATAGCCTGCAGCCCAATACCCGATCTATACGATATTTAATAATCGATTGAGGGTGATTTGCCGAGAGGCGGGTTGTCTATTAGGTCAACACGCTTTAGGGGAAATATTACAGCCCCGGCTCAAACGGAGACTTGGATACCCGCATGTCTGCCGGGAAAGAACAAGACGACGGGATCATTCCCCGACGTACGACCGAGAAAGCAGCAATGAATACGACCGCGCGCGTCAAGCAAGGTGGCCAAGGCCGCGTCAAAGATCCGAGCAATGACCGACGATTGGCGCAAAATCGCGCGGGTCCGACGGGGCAGGGCCGCGTCAAGGACACCGCTCAGGATCGCCGACTTGCCTCGAACAGGCCGGGGCCGACAGGTCAGGGCCGTGTCAAGGATCCCGATCGGGACAAGCGGCTTTCAAGCAATCGCGAAGGGCCGACTGGGCAAGGCCGCGTCAAGGATCCGAAAAACGATCGGCGCCTGTCTGAAAATCGCGAGGGGCCGACGGGGCAGGGACGCGTCAAGAATCCACGGCGCGACAAGCGATTGCGGGACAACCGACCCAACCCAGGTGGGTCCGCCGCTTAGGGAAGCCTTAACCTTACCCAAAACGGAGTCCAGAGGGCTTGCCTTTCCGCCTTTGTTGCCTCAAGGTCGACGAGATATCACTATTATTGGGCGGGTGAGGGAACAGATTTCGGAGGGCGTTGTTAGGTTCGCCTGGCTACTGAAATCTAAACCCCGTATGTAATATGCAAATGAGAGAGCAACCGAAGCCTGTCCTGGAGCCCGACAATTCGTCGTCGGCCACATTTCAGAACGACCGGCTTCCCATAATCGTGTCGGCCTATCTCGACGGTGAGCTTCTCGGAGAAGAACTCGCCGCGTTCGAGGCCCATCTCAAAGACAATCCCGCGCTCGCTTCTGAAGTTGAGGAAATGCGGCAAATCGAAAAGCAGCTGGCACAGATCGGGAGCGATATCCTGGCGGAACCTGTGCCGGAAGCGCTTCTGCGGGCCATTGCGGAGTTCGAGAGTAGCTAGAGCGCGCTGATCTCAAGCGACGCTTATTCAGGAGTTAGGTTTTCGCTCGTCGGCAATGAGGCCCGAGCAGTTCTCCGATATCCGGCAACTTAATGCTCCCGGCATAAGCCCGGGCCGCCCGCTTTCTCCCTCTATGCCCCACGCTCTTGCCCGCAGACAGCAAAAAGGCCGGATAACCCGACCTTCTGCGTTTGTGGAATTGTCGCAAGGCGACCGATGCGGCCCGCCCGCGCTTACGTATTCATCGAGTCGAAGAAGTCGCCGTTGGACTTCGTCTGGCGAAGCTTATCGAGCAGGAACTCGATGCCGTCCATCGGACCCATCGGGTTCAGGATGCGCCGCAGCACATACATCTTGCGAAGCTGCGCCTGCGGAACGAGCAGTTCTTCCTTACGGGTGCCAGACTTCGCGATGTCCATCGCCGGGAATACGCGCTTGTCGGCGACTTTGCGGTCGAGCACGAGTTCCGAGTTGCCGGTGCCCTTGAACTCCTCAAAGATCACCTCATCCATGCGGCTGCCGGTTTCGACCAGCGCCGTCGCGATGATGGTGAGCGAGCCGCCTTCCTCGATATTGCGGGCCGCGCCGAAAAAGCGCTTCGGGCGCTGCAGCGCGTTCGCGTCCACGCCGCCGGTGAGCACCTTGCCGGAGGACGGCACCACGGTGTTGTAGGCGCGCCCGAGGCGGGTGATGCTGTCGAGCAGGATGACAACGTCGAGCTTGTGCTCAACGAGGCGCTTTGCCTTCTCGATGACCATTTCGGCCACCTGAACGTGGCGCGACGCGGGTTCGTCGAAAGTGGAGCTGATGACCTCGCCGCGCACCGAGCGCTGCATGTCGGTCACTTCTTCCGGGCGCTCGTCGATGAGAAGAACGATCAGGTAGCACTCGGGGTGATTTGCCGTGATCGAGTGCGCGATATTTTGGAGCAGTACGGTTTTACCGGTACGCGGCGGCGCAACGATCAGGCCGCGCTGGCCCTTGCCGAGCGGCGCCACGATGTCGATGACGCGCGCGCTCAAATCTTTCGAGTGCGGCGGGTCCGTCTCCATCTTCAGCCAGTCGTTCGGATAAAGCGGCGTCAGATTGTCGAAGTGGACCTTGTGGCGGATCTTCTCCGGGTCGTCGAAATTGATCTTGTTGACCTTGAGCAGCGCAAAATAGCGCTCGCCGTCTTTCGGCCCTCGGATCTGCCCTTCGACGGTGTCGCCCGTCCGCAGGCCGAAGCGCCTTATCTGGCTCGGGCTGACATAGATATCGTCCGGCCCCGGAAGGTAATTCGAGTCCGGCGACCGGAGGAAGCCGAACCCGTCCTGCAAGGTTTCCACGACGCCAATGCCGGTGATCTCGATGTCACGCGCCGCGAGTTGCTTCAGGATCGCAAACATAAGCTCCTGCTTGCGGAGCGCGCTCGCGTTCTCGACGGCAAATTCCTCGGCGACCGCAAGAAGTTCCGTCGGGGACTTAACTTTGAGGTCTTGAAGCTTCATTTCTTGCATGATGGTCGACGACTTTTTTCGGGGGAGTGTGGGTTGGCGCGGACGGTGGGCCCGCGAACCGGGGGAGGTGAGGACGTGCGCTGAGCCGCTTGTCTTGTCTGGAGGGCAGATCGCGGCTGCTTCACTCAAATGCGGGATCGGGGTGACCGATCTTGGAACGGCAAATGTCGGAAACTGACGACAAACGCTAATATAGCAGCGTTTGCGCCATTCGCAAAGACGTGAAAAACGGCGGTCTCATGTTTTCCCGGGAGAAAGACCGTTAGTAGGGCTTCACGATAACGAGCAGGACGATGCCGATCAGAAGCAACGTCGGAACTTCGTTTATGATCCTGAAGAAGCGCGTGCTGTGCGGGATGCGGTCGGCTTCGAAATCCTTGCGCCATTTGGCGAGGAAACCGTGAATGATCAGCAAACCGATAACCAGGACGATTTTCGCGTGGAGCCACGGCGCATTGCGCCAGTCGATATAGTCGGTGACGAAGGCGAGCCACAGGCCGAGGCCCACGGTGACGATCATCGCCGGGTTCATGATCGCCTTGAGGAGACGGCGTTCCATCACCTTGAACATCTCGGACTGCGGCGTGCCGACCCCAACCTCAGCGTGATAAATGTAAAGCCTCGGCAGATAGAACAGGCCCGCCATCCACGCGAAGGCCGCGATCAGGTGGAAGGACTTGAGGTACAGGTAGGCGTCGTTCATGAGGCTGATCATGGCAGGCCGTTCGCGGGCGGGTTTCGGAGCGCCACGATTTTGGCGCTCCCGATCTCGCTATAGATCGATTCGTTATCTTTCGGAGGTCCGATTGAGCGCAACGGCCTCAGCCGCGCACCGTACGGATGAGACGCTCGACGTGTTCGATGGGCGTATCCGGAAGGATTCCGTGACCGAGATTGAAGACGTACGGCTTCGGAGCCAGAGCCTCAAGGATCGCGTTCACACGCCGGTCCATAGCATCGCCGCCCGCAAGCAGCAACAGCGGATCGAGATTACCCTGCACGGTGACCTTGTCCTGCTGGGCCGCAATCGTGGGAAGCGGCGCTGCCGTGTCGCAGCCGAGGGCATCGACGCCGGTGCGGGCCACGTAATCGGCGTATTTCGGCGAGGCGCCGCGCGGGAAGCCGATGATCGGCACGTTCGGGTGGACGGCCTTCACGCGCTTCACGATCTCGGCGGTCGGCTCGATCACGAAGGCGTCGAAGTCGTTGTCGGCGAGCGCGCTGGCCCAGCTATCGAAGATTTGCAGAGCGCGAGCACCCGCATTCGCCTGACCGATGAGATACATGGCCGAGGCTTCCACGAGCATATCGAGGATGGCCTTGAAGGTCTCCGGTTCGCGATAGGCGAGGAGCTTCGCAGCGCGATAGTCGCTCGACCCGTGGCCTTCGACCATGTAGCTCGCCACGGTCCACGGCGCGCCGCAGAAGCCGATCAGCGGGGTCCGATCGCCAAGCCCGGAGATGGTGCGATCGATCGCCTCGTACACGATGGAAAACGTGGACTTCGCCTTCTCGACGGAGAGCTTCGAGAGATCGGCGAGGCTCGTGATGGGATCGAGATGCGGGCCCTCGCCTTCGCGGAATTCGAGATGCTGGCCGAGAGCGTGCGGCACGACGAGGATGTCCGAGAAGATGATCGCGGCATCGAAGTCGAAGCGGCGGATCGGCTGGAGAGTCACTTCCGCGGCCAGTTCGGGATTGTAACAGAGGTTCAGGAACGAACCCGCCTGCGAACGCACTTCGCGATACTCGGCGAGATAGCGTCCCGCCTGCCGCATGAGCCACATGGGGGGCGCCTTGTGGGCGGTGCCCTTCAGCGCGGCAAGGAACTTCGGTTCGGTCTTCGGCGTTTCAGCGGCGATGTTCATCAATAAGATTCCATCTTAGGTTCTGTTGTTTCTCTTAGGGGGGGCAACTTGCGGAAACATCGCGTTGTGCCGCGTTCTTCCCCTGGTTTGGAGAGTCCGTTCTCCTACCGATCCGTCGCGGCGAGATCTGTTGAAAAATCGCGGTCGCGGGGGCTTTCATCCTTGCTCTTTAGCCTTGCTTTGCCCCTCTCAGCAATGAATAACGTAGGGAACAACCTGTGAAGACTCAGCGCAGGTCGCGAGCCGGGTAAGAACCAAGGGCTTTTTTTCCAGAGCGTCACGAGCTGTGCGTTCTTTTTTAATTGGCGTGGAGGACTCAATGGCCCCGGAAAATGCCAAGCCCGAGCAAGGCGGCGAAAAGGCCGCTTCATCCCCAGAATTAACAGCTATACCCGCCGCAAAGCACTTCCATCTTCATCTCGTCTCAGACGCCTCCGGAGAGACGCTGACGACCATGGCGAAGGCAGCCGTGGTGCGTATTCCGGGTGCTAAACCGAACCGGCACATGCACCCGCTCGTGCGCAACCCGCGTCAACTTGCCGTCGTGTTGCAGCATATCGAGGCGTCGCCGGGTATCGTTCTGTTCACGCTCGCAAATCCCCATCTGGCGGAGCTTCTGGAAAAGCGCTGCGATGAGCTTGGCGTGCCGTGCGTGCCGGTGCTCCGGCCCGTTCTGAAGGCGTTCGAGGATTATCTGAAGATGCCGTCCCGCCCGGTCGTCGCGGCGCAGCACACGCTCGACGCCGATTATTTCCGCCGCATCGAGGCTATGAACTACACGCTCGCGCATGACGACAGCCAGCGCACGGACGATCTCGACAAGGCCGACATCGTGCTCGTGGGCGCAAGCCGCACCTCGAAAACGCCGACAAGCATCTATCTGGCGAACCGCGGCTACAAGACCGCGAACGTCTCGCTCGTGCCGAACATCCCGCCGCCGCCGAACCTCACGAACCTCAAGACCGCGTTCGTCATCGGCCTCGTCGCAAGCGCGGAACGGCTTTCGGAGATCAGGCGCAACAGGTTGCTTGCTCTGAACAGCAATAATTTCGAAGATTACGTCGATACCGACGTTATAAAGAACGAAATAGCGTTCACGAAGAGACTTTGCTCGCAAAATCGCTGGCAGTTTGTCGATGTGACGAGAAAATCAATTGAGGAAACTGCCGCTCAGATCATCGCGATCTATGAGGGTAACCGTAGCTAGAAAATGAGCACTTCGCTCAGGCGGGATTTCGGAAAAGGTACCTAATCGGCGCATGCAATCGGATTATCCTGAAATTATCCTCGCGTCCGCGAGCCCGACGCGCGCGGCAATCCTTGCGAGCGCGGGGCTGCGCTTTCATACGCAACCTTCGATGGTCGATGAGGCGGAGGAGCACAAGCACTTTGCCCGCAACATCGCGCCGCCCGATGTGGCGCTCGCGCTTGCGCGGCTGAAGGCGGACAACGTGCTCGAAGCGGAGCCGGGCGCGATCGTCATCGGCGCCGATCAGGTGCTCGCGGTCGGCAACGAAATCTTGCAGAAACCGCGGAGCCAGGAGGAGGCGCGCGGCCAGCTCCTGAAGCTGCGCGGCCGCCAGCATCAGCTTCACTCGGCGGCGGTGCTTCTGCATGGGGGGCATGTCGCGCAATTCGTCGACACGGCGACGCTCACGATGCGCGATTTCACCGATGACTTCCTCGACTGGTATATGGAGACGGCGGGCGAGGGCGTGCAAACGTCCGTCGGCGCGTATCATATCGAGGGCCTCGGCATTCATCTCTTCTCCGAAGTGAAGGGCGACTATTTCACCATCCTCGGCATGCCCATCGTTCCGCTGCTTGAGGAGCTTCGCCGCATTTCGGTGCTGAAGAAGTAGGGAGGGGGCGGCCATGAAACGCGCCTGTGTTATTGGCTGGCCGATATCGCATTCGCTTTCACCCGTGATCCACGGCTTCTGGCTGCGCGAACACGGCATCGCGGGCGAGTATGGCAAGGCGGCGGTCGAGCCGAAGGATTTCGCGGATTTCGTTCGCGGCTTCGCGGCGGCAGGGCTTGCAGGCGGCAACGTCACCGTGCCGCACAAGCTCGAAGCGTTCCGACTTGCCGACATGCGCGACGCGGCGGCGGAAGCCATCGGTGCTGTGAATACGCTGTGGCTCGATGGTGGAAAACTTCACGGCGCGAACACAGACGCCTTTGGTTTTCTTGCCAATCTCGACGAGCAGGCACCCGACTGGGACAAGTCGGGCGCCGCGGTGGTGATCGGCGCGGGCGGCGCGGCGCGAGCCATCGTTTGGGCGCTGATCGAGCGCGGCTTCGCCGAAATCCGCATCGTCAACCGCACGAAGGCGACGGCCGACGCTCTGGCCGCCGAGTTTCCGCCCGCGACAAGTTTCGCGCTTAACGACCTTCCGGCGGCGCTCGACGGCGCGCATTTCATCGTCAACACCTCGACACTCGGCATGAAGGGCCAGCCGCCGCTCGACATCGACCTGTCGCCGGTGGCCGCCAACGCGACCGTGAACGACATCGTCTATACGCCGCTCGAAACGCCGCTTCTGGCGCAGGCGCGCGCACGCGGCCTTCACGCGGTGGACGGCCTCGGCATGCTGCTGCATCAGGCCGCGCCGGGCTTCGAGCTTTGGTTTGGCGTGCGGCCGCGCGTCACGCCAGAGCTTCGCGCGGCGGTGCTCGACGCCATCGCGGCACGGGAGGCAAGCGCATGATCGTCATCGGGATGACGGGTTCCATCGGCATGGGAAAAAGTACGGCTGCGGCCTACCTGCGCGGGCTCGGCATCCCCGTGCTCGACGCCGACCGCGTGGTGCACGAGCTTTACGCGGGCGCGGCCGTGCCGTTGATCGAGGCCGCTTTTCCCGGCACAACGGCGGGCGGCGTGGTCGATCGCGTGGCGCTGGGTGCGCGCGTTCTCGGCTCGCCCGAAGCGATGAAACGGCTTGAGGCCATCGTGCACCCGCTCGTACGCGCGGCGGAATGGCGCTTTCTGCTCGCCGAGCAGGACAAGGGCACGCCGCTCTCGATCCTCGAAATCCCGCTTCTGTTCGAGACGGGCGCGGGCGATCTGTTCGATGCGGTCATTGTGGTGAGCGCGTCGGCCGAGGCGCAACGCGAGCGACTGCTCGACCGCCCCGGCATGACCATCGAGAAGCTCGAAGCAATCAACGCGAGGCAGATGCCCGACGCAGAGAAGCGCGCGCGGGCGGATTTCGTTGTGGATACGGGCACAGGGCTTGAGGACAGCCGCCGCCAAATCGATGCAATCTTGAAGGATATCGTCACGCGACCGCCGCTGGCTTATCAGCGCTGGGCCGCTCTTCAAGACATCTGACGCATCGAAGGGCCAATCTGCGATCATGCGCGAACTTGTCCTCGATACCGAGACGACCGGGCTCGACCCGAAAAGCGGACATCGCATCATCGAACTCGCCTGCGTCGAGCTGCACAATTACATCCCGACCGGCGTCTTCTGGCATTGGTATTTCAATCCCGAGCGTTCGGTGCCGAGGGAAGCCACCGCAATTCACGGCCTGACCGATGGTTTCCTTGCCGACAAGCCGCTATTCGGTGCGATCGCGCCCGACATTGTCAAGGTGCTGGAAGGCGCGCGGCTCATCATCCACAACGCGTCGTTCGACGTGGGCTTTTTGAACTTCGAGTTTCAGAAACTCGGCTATCAGCAGCCGATCTCCATGGAGCGCGTGACGGACACGCTCGCTCTCGCCCGCCGCAAGCATCCCGGCAGCCCGAACAACCTCGACGCGCTGTGCCGCCGCTATGGCATCGACAATTCCACACGCACGAAGCACGGCGCTTTGCTCGATAGCGAGTTGCTGGCGGATGTGTATCTGCGGCTTATCGGAGCGGAGCAGGCGGGGCTCGATCTCGGCGCGCGCTCGGCGGAGGTTACGGTCGCGGGCCAGGCGGCGGCGGTGCAGGTGCGCCTGAAGCCGTTGCCCTCGCGGCTTACGGCGGAGGAAGCCGCCGCGCATGCCGCTTTTGTTGCGACGCTCGGCGACAAGGCGATCTGGAAGCGCTACGGCGACGCGCTTCCCGCCGAGCCGGTGCAGACAGCGGCTTGAGTGCGGCGTTTGACCGTTCTCCTGGCTGCGGTGGCTTAGCCGATCGTGGCGCGCAAAATGAGCTGGATCAATTCGCTCTGCCGGTGTGTGCCGGTCTTCGACATGATATGCGCCAGCCTGTTACGGCTCGTCGCGCGGGTGATGTTCAGGATTTCGGCGGATTCCTGCAAATTGCGCCCCGCAAGAAGCTCGTGAACCAGCCGCTTTTCGGCTGGCGTCAGACCGAACGCGTCCATCGCGTCGTTTGCTGCGTCTTCCACTGGCGCCCCTGGATCGGTGATCAGCACAATCGCGCGCGTCCCGATCCCGAGGGGGAAATCGGAACACTGGCCGAAGGGTATAATTCTGACAATCAGGGGGTGGGCCCCGTTTTCCCGTGGCACCGTGATTGTATCGCCCCGTCTGCCCCTGAATGCCAGCGCGGCTCGCGTCGCCTCGCCCAGACGAGCGTCGATAATAGGACTTACCGCGGCCAACCGTCGCTGCACAACGCGAAGGGCGTCGCCATGGCGGAAAAGCCGCCGCGCTGCGTCATTCTCGTAGCAAACCTTCCGGTCTTCGGAGAGAACCACTACCGCCTGGCCGAGCCTGTCCAGCGCCTGCTCCAAGGTCCGTTTTTCGCCATCGAGCTGCGCGAGGCGCCTGTTGAGCGCTAGCGCGCGCGTCAGATGCGGGGCGGCCCGCTGCACGAGCGCGACTTCGGAGGCCGAGAAGGTTTCGGAATGATACGGGCGGATTATGCCAAGGCAGGCGATGCGGTGGTCGTTGCGGGCGGCGAGCAGCGTAATCGAACCGCCGATGTCGAACGGGCGCGAGTAATCGTGGATGAAAGCGCTATTTTTGTACCTCTCGCGCGGAACGAGAGCGTGATCGGGGATGGCAACGCCAGCCGGCACCGTGCCCAAGGGCACGGCTAAAGGGTTCACCGTGTGATAGTAGTCAGCGTATTGGCGCAGTGCTTCGGGATCGACCTGCCAGCTCACTCCGAAGTCAAATCCCGAGTTATTAATTTCGTTCGCGTGGAACGCCGCGCCCGATCCGCCCACTGCGGCGGTCAGGTGAGCCAGAACCTGCTCCCACTTCAGGGGATCTTCGGCGGCCTCATATATCAGGTCGATGAGCGTGTCGTAGGATTCGACCATAGCGGGATCGTATACATTTCCATTTTAGCGGACCAAAGAAGGCCGTTCTCTTTTGTCCCAAGTGAAAGCGACTTTCAATTGTTTTGGGATGCATTTGTATCCTGCAATTAAGGGTCTTCCTCTCTAGATTGCCAGTTTCCCTTGTGGAGCGGGCGACTTCTCGCCCATGGCGAGACGGAAGATTGTATGCAAAGAATCGGGAAAAGCCCGTCACTTACGGTGGATACATCGGTGCAAGGGCTCAAGCATCGTCTGGGGACGTTCACCCCGGACAGCTTGCTGTTTCTCGCGCAGGGCATACTCGATCATTCGGCTGACCTTCTCGATGAGGGCGACGGGCGGCACGCATTCGAACTGCTGGAGCGTGAGCTTTCCGAAGTTTACGACCACGCAAGGAGATTGCGATGTCTGAGCCGCCTTCGTCTCGCGGCGCGTTCGCACCGGATTTATCGGCATTGCCAGGACGAGCCCTTCACGAGCTACGCCTCCGCGAAGCCCGGCGGCTATGCCGTCTCACTTGACTTCCTCAATGGCGGCTTGATGCCGCTCGGCACGCCGAAGCCCGCTGCGATGATTTTCGACCACCTTACGGCGAGCACTTTCGCGCTTTCGGTGCGGCTGCTGAAAACGTTGACGCGCGCCTATATCGAGGATGTTCGCACGCGCCGCGCGAGGCCCCGTATTCTGGCGCTGGGTGCCGGACATCTCCGCGAACTGGAAGACGGACCGTTTGATTTGTCTCGCGTCGAGTTCACGGTGTTGGAACAGGACGAAGCCGTCTGCGCGTTCCTCGGCCATAAATATCAGAAACAACTCACGATTATTAACGCTTCGTTAGGCGAGGTTGAAAGTTCGTTTCGCGACAGAGGCAGTTTCGATCTGATCTACGCGCCCTTGATGTTTACGCTGATGTCCGACGAGCGGGCGCGCCGCCTTCTCGGTATCCTTAAAAATCAATTGGCTGGCGGTGGAAAATTGATCGTTGGCAATGTGGCCGCTACCGCGGATCTGCGCGGTTATTTGACGCTTTTCGCAAGAAAGGGACTGCAATTCCGATGCCGTCCTGAGCTGAAAGCCCTCGCCGATGGCCCAAAATTCGATGTCTACGGTGATCCATTTAACAATATCAACTACTTAATATTGAAGAACGGCCTCAAGTCGCAGCCTTAACACACTCTTGACGTGTTCTGTCGGGGTCTGCGGCAGCCGTGATGTTTTGGCTACACAGAGTGAGTCGGCGCGTGTTAGCGTAGATGCATGCACTGACCTCCCTCGATTCGGCGCGCATGTGGTTATGGATAGGTTTGCGATCGAGCGATTCATCGAAGACGCCAACGCGGCGAAGTCGAGCAAGGAAGTTTCCGCGCTTTTTGGGAAAGCCCTCGCCGTCTTCGGATACGATCGCTATTGCTATAGCCTGATCACCGACCATCCATCCTTGGGACTGAACGCAGGTCACGGACTCGTCTGCAATTACCCGGACGATTGGATGGAGCATTACCGGCTCAATCAGTACGAGAAGAAAGATCCCGTCCCGCAATACGGCATCTCCGCGAGCAGGCCGTTCACCTGGGCGTCGGTGGTTGCTCAGCGCAAGTGGCATCCCGATCAGATGAAGGTCATGCACGAGGCGGAAGAAGCGCGTCTCTGCGATGGGATTGCCGTGCCGGTTTGCGGCGTCAACGGCGAACTGGCGGGCTTCGGGATTGCAAGCAGCCACGGCGGCGTCAGCCCCGACCGAACGCTTCTCCACAAGGTGCAAGCGCTTGCCATTCAATTTCACCTCGCCTTTACGGAGCTGGAAAAGATCGAGACTCCGTTGACGGAAAATCTGGCCGAGGTTTATCTCACCGAGCGCGAAAAGGAGATCATGTCCTGGGCGGCGGAGGGAAAGAGCGACTCCGTCATCGCCGAAATTCTTGGCGTGTCCCACTCGACCGTTCGTTTTCATATGAATAATGTTTTCAAGAAGTTAAACGCTAACGAGCGCACACTTGCGACCGTCAAGGCCATCCGTCACGGCCTGATCCTCCCCTCCTTCATCGGCTGATTCCCGCCGGAACCTGTCAAGGTTGCTAGCTGCGGAGCGTCGACGCTTTCACGCTTAATGCCCCTCGTTGTTCACGCGTAGCGAGGGCGTTGATGATTGACTGCGTTTCGATCAGTACCAGCCACCTGTTTACCGGCAATCCGATCTACGAGCAGCACAGGCTTCGGCACGAATGCATTGTGCAGAGGCAGCGCTGGAAGGTGCCCACCGTCCGTAACATGGAATATGACCAGTACGACAATCCGGCTGCTTGGTATCTGGTCTGGCGGGACGAGGCTGGAAGAGCGCGTGGATCGTCGCGCCTTTACCCGACCGATCGCCCGTACATGTTGCAGGAAATTTTCCCTCACCTCGTCACCAACATCGCCATCCCGAAAACGACGGAAGTCTGGGAGGGGAGCCGTTTCTGCGTCGATGAGAAGTTGCCGATCGAGAAACGCAAGCGGATCGTTCAGGAACTCATCATCGGATATCTGGAGTTCGGACTCGCGCAGGGCATAACGCGCATCGTCGGCGTCATGTACCCCGCCTACTGCCGCAATATCTTCATGCGCAACGGCTGGGACGTCGAATGGTTGGGAGACGTTTCGAGAAGTGAAGAAGGCTATAAAATAATAGCAGGTTCGCTGACAGTATCGAGGGCGGTCCTGAAGAAAGTCCGGGAGAAAACGGGTATCTATGAGAACGTCCTCCATCATGGCGAACAAACAAAAATGCGGCACGCTGCCTAGCAACGCAGTCGAAGATGGCTTTTTCTCGGAAAAGCAGAAGCAAGATATTGACGGTATACTGGCGGCTCTGCGGTATCTCACCCGCGAAGCCGAAGGTGCAGGTCTCAGCGAACTCGCGAAGGCATTGGTCGAGGCGGAGACGAAATGTGATCAGGATTTTCGCAAGGGCCACCATCGTTGGCAGGCGTGACGTCGGATCATGACGAGTATTACGACAGAAGAGAAAACAGGAATAGGCATGATGTCCTTACGTAACGAGCTGAGAGCGACACCGAGGGACGTGGATGCCCTCTTCCCGGGAAATCCTCAACCGCTGATCGCAGAGCACGTCTCGGACATGCTTCAATCTCAACTGACGAATGCATTCGAGGCTGCGCTTTGCGAGGGCATGCTACCGACCGATGCCTTGGCCGTCATGCTGTCCTGGATGTCGTCGGAGATGATGCGCATCCAGGTTGACGGGCCCGCAAATCCTTGATGCCGCTAGCGCTCGCGGTGAGTGCACCCGAAAAGTCGGCGATCCGCCGGTGGATCGCATGCCACATGGCAAACCGCTTCGCCGCAGGCGAAAGCGGTGCGTGGCGGTGGCTTCAGGCTGTCGAGCCGGAGTCGCCTCGGCTGCGATGCGCGCGCGCTCAATAAAAAAGCACCGCACCTTGTAGGAGTGCGATGCTTGGCGTCTAGCGTTGCACGGGAAGCGAACCTCCGGCAGCGTCCATTCGGAAACTAGCTGATCGTCGGCTGCTGGCCTTCAGCGGCGCGACGGCGATAGAGACCGGCAAAATCGATCGGATCGAGCAGCAGCGGCGGGAAGCCGCCTTCGCGCGTGAGGTCGGCCACCAGACGGCGGACGAACGGGAAGAGAAGCGCCGGGCATTCGATGAACAGAACGGGCTGAATGGCTTCCTGCGGCAGGTTCTTCAGATGGAACGCGCCAGCGTAGAGCAGCTCGATGTTGTAAAGCACGCCCTCGTCGCTTTTGGCTTCGCCTTCGAGCGAAAGTCCAACTTCAAAAACGCCGTCCTGAACATTGTTCACCTGCACGTTGAAGTTCAATTGCAGGTTCGGGTTGTTGCCGGGGCCACGAAAGAAGCGCGTGGGGTCCGGGCACTCGAAGGACAGATCCTTGATGTACTGTCCGATGACGTTGACTTGGGGCTGGCCCGCGCTCAGGTCGGGCTGTTCGGTGCCGCCGTTTGTTCCATTGGTCTCGGCCATTGGCTCATTCTCCGGAATGTCTGAGGTCTACGCTTTGCGGCTGGCCACGGGCGGCGCGCCTTCAGCGGTGAGCTACCATGCCGCACACACGACTGCAACGGCTTCGCAGGCGCAAGTCACCGTCAATCCCAAGAAATAGAGCCCCTTTTCACGGGAAGCACGCGCCCCTTCTATTTCGGTCGAACGGTTGGGTCTCCGCCCGGTGTGCCAGGCGGCGGAATGACCGGCGTCGTGTTCGGGTGAGGCTCCGGCGGCATCACCGTCGACATGTTGGGCGTGTTGCGTTCCTGCGGGCGGATGACGCCGTCGTTGCGGTCGAGATGCTCGGTGAGCGTTTCGCCCGGCCGCATCCGGGGCACCGGCACCCGGTTGGGATCGCTCGACAGCGTGTCCTCCGGCGCGGCTTTCGGCTTGGGCGGGTTAACCTGCGCCTGAAGCGGAAGACTTATGGCCGCAGCCAAGGCCGCTCCCAGCGCGATGGCCGGAAGCAGCCTGTCTCCTGCGGCGTTCGCCGCCTTATCTCTTGGCATGATCGTTTCCTCCACTTGTCCTTTACGGGAAACGGTCGCCGATGCCGCCAGTTCCGGCTTTATTCCGCTGGAGCCGTCGCGGGTTCCGTTCTTCCATGCACCAGCGCCCATGTCGCCAGCGCGCAGATGAGGATGACCGTCGCCACGGCAGCCGAGACGAGCAGCACCTCCTGAAATCCGCCATGCCCGCGCAGGATGCTTATGAGCGGCACCGCGAGCCCGCCCACCGTGAAGCCGACGAAGAAGCGCACCGAGTAGAAGCGGTTGCGGAATTCGTCGGCGACGTAGCGGCCCACCATGGCGTCATTCAACACCACTTGCCCGTAAATCGCCGCCGTCGCCAGAACGAGGCCCGCCGCCATCGGCACGCCCGTCGTCAGCGCGGCGAGCAGCAGTCCGCCCGCCTGCAACGCCGACATCGCCACGAAAAGCAAAGGCAGTTCCAGCTTGTCGATGAGCCGCCCCACGGTGATCTGCGTAAGCGCCCCGCAGACGAAAATGCTCGTCGTGATCCAGCCCGTCAGCGCCAGCGGGATCGGGAAGCCGAGCCGCTCGTCGATCACCTTCGGCATGGCGATGGTCACGATGTTGAATGTCAGGCCGCCCGCCAGGATCGCCGTCATGAAGGCGAGCAGCAGCCACACCAGGCGCTGGCGGCTCATGACGAGGCTGTGGCTCGCGCTGCCCTTCTTGCCGGTCATGGTGTCGTCGCGAACGAGCGCCACAAACGCGATGCCGAGCGCGATCAGGATCACGCCGGGCACAATGAACGCCGCGCGCCACCCGAACGTCGCCGCGAGCGCCGCCGTGACGCCGGAGGCGAGCGCCGCGCCCATGTTACCCCACACGCCGTTGATGCCGAGCGCGCGGCCGAGCTTCGTCGCGTTCGCCACGATCATCGCCGAGCCGATGGGATGATAGATCGCGCTGAACATGCCGAGCATGAGGAGCGAGCCGGCGATCATCGGAAAACTCGTCGAGCCCGCCACCGCGAGACATGCTGCGCCATACCCGAAGAAATACGTGGTCAGCAGCGCGCGCCGCCCGAAGCGATCCGCGAGCCAGCCCACCGGCAGCGCAAACAGGCCGAACGCGACGAAAGCGCCCGTCGTGAGCCAGATCAGGTCGCCGTAGTCGCGGCCGAGTTCCGCAGCGATGGCGATGACAGCGGTGGGAAAGATGAGCAGGACGAAGTGATCGAGCGAGTGCGCGATATTCACAAAGAGAAGCGTTCTGTGCGGCGCGTCGTCTGGTGCGGTCATGGTGCGAGTGAATTCCATCTCTTGCTGCGTGCTTTTCGCTAACGTAGTCTGGCCTGAAAACGCATGGGGGCCGAAAGCTGTCTCAAGCGGGCCAAAATCGCAGCACCGATCGCGCCGACTACCAATATGTGCCGCGCGCGGTCGCCGTCATGGCGAAGGACTACCCGGCCGGTGCCAGCACGCAGGCGCATTTCCATCCGCGCGGACAGCTGCTTCATGCAGTCGATGGTGTCATGCTGGCGAAGACGGCGCAGGGCGCGTGGATCGTGCCGCCGCGTCACGCGCTCTGGATTCCGCCGCATACCGTCCATTGCGTCGATTTCCGTGTGCCCGTCTCGCTGCGCACCGCGTACATCCGTTTGGAGGAAGCTGCGGCGATCCCGGCTCACTGCAAGGTCATCGCTGTGCCGGTCCTGCTGCGCGAGGCGATCCTGGCGCTTCTCGAAGAGCCGGTTCTCTATGACGAGGCCGGACGGGGCGGCGCGCTGGCGACGCTCGTCATCCATGAGGTAGCGCGCGCGGCGAAGGCAGAGTTCGAATTACCGCTCCCCACGGATCGGCGGCTTGCCGCGCTCTGCGAAGCGCTGATCGACAATTGCGCACTCCCGCTCGACATCGACGACTGGGCCACCCGCTTCGGTCTTTCCCGCCGCACATTGACGCGGCGCTTCCGGGCGGAAACCGGTCTTTCCTTCGCGGAGTGGCGGCGGCGGTTACGCGCGATGAGCGCCGCCGCGCTCCTGAGCGAGGGCGCGAAAGCGGAATCCACCGCGCATCGCGTCGGCTATCGGAGCGCCAGCGCCCTCATTGCGATGATGCGGCGGCGATAGCGTTTACCCGTCCACTATTAAGCAGCGTGTATAAGTGTCGTGGATCTTGACAAAGCGGTCAGAGAAAGAGCACGGGATCTTTCCCAAGGCGGGCCGGTTAGGATCTTTCTTCGAAGGCCGCCGAGCGCTACTTCGCATTTCCGCAGTTCGTGAAGTTCGGCATTTAATTTCGCCTTGATCCGGAAAAGCCGCTCATTGATGATTGCGGCGATGGTGACGGCGGCCCGAGGGGCTTAAGCATGAGTGAACATACGCTCGCACGATTGGCCGCGACGATCAAAGCGCGGCGCGCCTCCACCGCATCCGCGTCATACACGAAATCGCTGCTCGAAAAGGGCGCGGCCGCTTGCGCCAAGAAGCTTGGCGAGGAAGCGGTTGAAACGGTAATCGCCGGCGTCGCCGAGAGCGACGACAAGCTGCGCGCCGAAGCCGCGGACCTTCTTTATCACCTGATGGTTCTGCTGGAGGCGCGCAACGTCCCGATCGAGGCGGTGTTCGCAGAACTCGACAGCCGCACGGCGCAATCCGGGCACGCCGAAAAAGCGTCGCGGCCGAAGGATGGCTCGCCGTCATGAGCATGTCGAGCCCCGTGCTGGAGTTCGAGTTGCCCCAGGCCCTTCAGCTCTCTCCCTATCGCACATTTTCGCGCGACGAATGGGCGAAGCTGCGCGACGGCGTTCACCTGACGCTGTCCGAGGCAGACCTCGTGCGCCTGTCCGGCCTCATCGAGAAAATATCGCAGGAGGAGGTGACGGACATCTATCTGCCCGTCGCCAAGCTCGTGAATTATTACGTGCGCGCGGCGCAGCTTCTGCACGGCGCGACGACGCGCTTCTTCAATCACGGCGACGCGAAGATGCCGTTCATCATCGGCGTCGCGGGAAGCGTCGCGGTGGGCAAGAGCACTTCGGCCCGCGTGTTGCGCGAGCTGCTTGTGCGCTGGCCGAACCATCCGCGTGTCGATCTCGTGCCGACGGACGGGTTCCTCTGGCCGAACGCCGAGCTTGAGCGGCGCGGCATCATGCACAAGAAGGGCTTCCCCGAAAGCTTCGATCAGGCGCGGCTTCTGCAATTCGTCGCCGATGTGAAGGCGGGCAAGGCGCGCGTGGAAGCGCCGGTCTATTCGCACTTCTCCTACGACATCCTGCCGGGTGAGAAGATCGTCGTCGACCGCCCCGACATTCTCATCATCGAAGGGCTGAACGTGCTTCAGCCCGCGAAGCTGCCGAAGCACGGCGACGCGGTGCCGTTCGTCTCCGACCTTCTGGACTTCTCGATCTACATCGACGCCGAACCGGCCGTGATCGAGAAGTGGTACGTGACGCGCTTCCTGCGCCTCTACCGCACGGCGTTCCGCGACAAGGACGCCTATTTCTACCGCTATTCGAAGCTCACGCAGGAACAGGCCATCGCGCAGGCGCTGAAGCTGTGGCGCACGATCAATCTCGTGAACCTGAAGAAAAATATTCTGCCCACGAGGAAGCGCGCCAACCTCATTCTCTCGAAGGGCGACTCGCATCGCGTCGAGACGGTGGCGCTGCGGAAGCTGTGAGCAGGCGAGCGCTTTGCGGGCTGAAGCGGCGTCTCTTCGTTGAAGACCGTCGTTTCAGTCGTTAAAGTTACGCGATGCCGCTTCTCCAATTGCCCAAGATTACCTCTGAAAAGAGCCTCAACCGCCGCGCGGAGAAGCGGCGCGATGCGGCTTTCATCGACGCTGCGTTCAACGCCGCCGGCACCAGGGTGCTGGCCCTCCCCGACCTCCGCGTTCCCATTTACCCCACGCCCGACCGCGCGCCGCCGGTCCTTCGCTGGCTGAGTGTGCCGGAGGTGCAAGCCCTCGCCGCACCGCTCGACTTCGCGTTTCTGGGCGAGGACGAGACAGGCACTGCGGTGTTCGCCTGCAACGTGCCGCCGTACCACAGAGACTTCGCGGGGGCGGAAGCGGCGCTGCATCCGCTGGTCGATCTGCGCTCGCTCGCGCTTCAGACTGTTTCACATGAAACGGAATTGCTGATCGCCGCGGAGGCGCGCGCGCTGCTCGGCTGGCATGCCCATAATCGTTGCTGCTCGCGCTGCGGCGGGCCGTTGCACATCATCGAGGGCGGTTGGTGCCGCACCTGCGCGGGCTGCGGGCAGAGCACATGGCCGCGCACCGACCCCGCCGTCATCATGCTCATCACGCGCGGCGACCGTGCGCTCCTCGGCCATGAGCTGCGCTTTCCAGACAAATTTTATTCGACGCTGGCGGGCTATGTTGAACCGGGCGACGATATCGAGCACGCCGTTCGCCGCGAGGTGAAAGAGGAGTCCGGCATCGACGTCGGCGCCGTCGAATACGTGGCGAGCCAGCCCTGGCCGTTTCCGCACTCGCTGATGATCGGTTGCTGGGGCGACGCGCTCACCGAGGCGATTACGATCGACCGCACGGAGTTAACCGACGCGCGCTGGTTCGACCGGGCGGAACTCGCTTCGATGCTGGCATTCACGCACCCGGATGGCCTGTTCGTCCCGCCCCGTATTTCGATGGCGCATACGTTGATCCGCGCATTCGTCGATGGCGTGCTTCCCCGCGCCTGAACGAGGGCAGCGAAGCCGTCTCACCGGCGGGGGCCGCCACGCCTATGCTTCAGCCATCGCGGCGGGGACGATGGAAATACGCGCGCGCGCCTTCCACGATGCGGAGTAGATCCGCCTGACGCGAGCACTGGGTTTTGGTCAGGATGCGGCGCATGTGGCTTTTCACCGTCGGAAGCGACAGATTGAGGCGCTGCGCGACTTCCGGCAGCGACTGCGCTTCCACGGTAAGCCTCCGCTGAGGGCCGCCTTGCGGGGCGTGTAAGAGACAGGTCTTGTCTGTGACGCTTGTCGCGACAGGAGCTATGCCCGTGCCTATGTCTGGAGATACTTTTGCCCGCCGGTATTCCGTAGTTGCTGATACCCGGCGCCGCTGGAGCGAGGACGAGAAGCAGGCGATCATCGCCGAGGCTTTGCAGCCCGGCGTGAATGTGTCAGCGGTCGCCCGCAGGCATGGGATCAAGCCAAGCCTTCTGTTTCGTTGGCGGAAGCTGGCCAAGAACGACGAGAAGCCAGAGCCCGCACCGGCATTCCTGCCGGTCTCTCTGACGGCGCCAGGGAAGAGCCGCGACACGATCTACGATCACAGCGCCAGTGACGCGCCCGCCGCCGATAATCGCATCGAGATCGAGCTTTTGAACGGGCGGCGCGTGCGGGTTGGCCCCGGCGCCGACATGGGCGCGTTGAAGCGCATTCTCGATATTGCCGACGGGAGGAGACCATGATCCCGGTTCCGACCGGCGTGCGGGTGTGGCTGGCGACGGGTCACACCGATATGCGCAGGGGCTTCCCGTCGCTGTCCTTGCAGGTCCAGGAGGTTTTGCAGCGCGATCCTTTGAGCGGCCATCTGTTTTGCTTTCGCGGCCGCCGGGGCGATCTTCTGAAGGTGATCTGGCATGACGGCCAGGGCGCCTGCCTTTTTACGAAGCGTCTGGAGAAAGGCCGGTTCTTGTGGCCGAGCCCGGCTGACGGCGCGATCTCGATTTCGCCCGCGCAGCTTGGCTATCTGCTCTCCGGGATCGATTGGCGCAATCCGCAAAAAACCTGGAGACCGACTTCGGTTGGCTGACGGTTTGCCTTTGAAAACGTTGGCGAACCATGATTCTCTTGTCGGGTGACCACGCCGCTTGACGCTCTTCCTTCCGACCTTGCCGCCGCGCATGCGATGATCCTCGCCGAGCGCGCCGCCCGCCTTTCCGCCGAGGCCGTTGCGGCTCGCGCTCGCGCGGCGACATCCAGCACGGACGCGCTGATCGCTCATCTGAGGCTCGAGATCGAGAAGCTGCGGCGGGTGCTTTACGGTAGCCGCTCGGAGCACAAGGCGCGGCTCCTGGAGCAGATGGAGCTTCAGCTCGAAGAGCTGGAGACAGCCGCGGCCGAGGACGAGCTTCTCGCCGAGACAGCCACAGCCCGGACGCAAGGCACGCCATCCTCTACGCGCAAGCATCCATCGCGCAAGCCTTTCCCGGCGCATCTGCCGCGCGAGCGCGTGGTGCTCCCGGCGCCGACATGTTGTCCGTCTTGCGGCTCGACGAAGCTGTCGAAGCTCGGCGAGGACGTCACCGAGACGCTCGAGGTTGTTCCGCGCCGCTGGAAAGTCATCCAAACGGTGCGCGAGAAGTTCTCCTGCCGGTGCTGCGAGGCGATCGCGCAACCGCCGGCGCCCTTTCATGCAACGCCGCGCGGTTTTGCCGGGCCGGGCCTTTTGGCCATGATCTTGTTCGAGAAGTTCGGCCAGCACCAGCCTCTCAACCGGCAAAGCGAGCGGTATGCGCGCGAAGGCGTCGAACTTTCCGTCTCGACGCTGGCCGATCAGGTTGGGTCCTGCATGGCGGCGCTGCAACCGCTCCAGGCGCTGATCGAGGCCCATGTTCTTTCGGCCGAACGGTTGTTTGGCGACGACACGACGGTGCCGATCCTGGCGAAAGGCAAGACAGTCACCGGCCGCATCTGGACCTATGTCAGAGACGATCGCCCTTTTGGCGGGACCGCGCCGCCGGCCGCGCTTTACTACGCTTCGCGAGACCGAAGGCAGGAGCATCCCGAGAGCCATCTTCGAGACTTCGCCGGCATTTTGCAGGCCGACGCCTATAGCGGCTATAACGGGCTTTACGATCCGGCGCGCGAAAAAGGCGCCATCGTCTCGGCGCTGTGCTGGGCGCACGCCAGGCGCCAGTTCTTCGAACTGGCTGACATCGCCGCCAACGCGAAGCGCGGCAAACAGGCGCCGGCCATCTCCCCGATTGCGCTGGAAGCGGTCAAGCGCATCGACGCGCTGTTCGACATCGAGCGCTCCATCAACGGCCTTCCCGCCAGCGAGCGCCTGCGCGTGCGCCAGAAGCAAAGCGCGCCGCTTCTGGCCGATCTGAAAACCTCGCTTGGCGAGGAGCGCTCGCGATTGTCGCGCTCGGCTTCCGTCGCCAGGCCCATCGATTATCTGCTCAAGCGCTGGGATCGGTTCGCCGCTTTCCTTGGCGACGGCCGCATCTGCCTGAGCAACAACTCGGCCGAACGAGCGCTGAGAGGTTTTGCGCTCGGAAGAAAGTCGTGGCTCTTCGCCGGTTCAGATCGCGGCGCCGACCGGGCCGCCTTTATGATGACGATGATCATGACGGCCAAACTCAACGGCATCGATCCGATGGCTTGGCTGGCCGATGTGCTCGCCCGCATCGCAGGCCAGCCGCAAAGCCGACTCCATGAGCTGCTGCCCTGGGAATGGAAGCAGCCCGGCTTGCAACTGGCGGCGTAGTCATCAACCGCAAGCGCTCACGCTGCGGCCCTCACCGGATGCTTACCTTCCACGAGATGTTTGAGGATGCGCGTTTCGGCCTTGCTGAGTTTATATGCGCTCGCCAGACCTTCGAGCCCGTAGGCGGTCGTTCTACCGGTCTGGGTTACAAGCAACATCGAAGCCGCTGTATCGCCGCTTGGGATGGCCCTCAGATAGCCAACCGCGCTCGGCCTCCCTTGTCCCGCGATAGCAAGGCAGATGGCTTGATCCCCCGCGCCGTCGGCAAGCCTCTTGTCGAGGGCTTTCTTCAGCGCTTCTGAGCCCGAGGTGTCGACCCCCGTGAGCGCGCCGTTGACGAGACGAATGGGCCAACCTTCCTCGATCATGGCGTTGCCCGACCGATTGGCGAAAAGGAGGGCTCCGCTACCGGAAATGATGAAAACCGAAACGGCAATCTGATTGAACAGGTCCGATAGAATTGTGGCTATGCCACGCGACATGACGAATTCCCAAAGAGGTTTGTGCACAAGAGTTACGAGTGCGCAGAAAAGTTGAATGAGCGCGCCTAAAATAAATGATGGAAAAATGAGCCGCGACAGGGCGCAATCGTGTCGAGGCTTCAATATCCTGAACGACATAAAGCAAGTAGCTAGTATGCCAGCGTACGCACCTGAAGGCAATTCGTATGCGCCTCCGCATTGTGCAGCGAAGAGCTTGCCCGGGGCCATCGTCGCCAGCTCCGCATGGCGGAAACATCGGCTCGACGCCCCAGCGGGTGAAGCGTGTCGGGCTTTGACAATCTGTGTGTGAAACTCGGAGGGACGCAGGCCCGCCACTTCGATGCGGCGATAGGCCACCGCCAAGGCTAAGGTCGAGCCAGAGATCGTGCATGAACTGGGGACGCAGATGTCGGTTTGGGTGCGCCGATCCTACGACCCATCCCGGTGCCTGCATTGTGAGACGCGTCTCCTCCGCTAGAGACGCGCCGGGTTAGCGCGCGTCGCTAAACGGGCGATGCGGCCACCTGCACCGAAACGGCCCGATCTTCCTTCAACCTGTCCTTCAGGATCGCCGGGTCTGTGATCGGCTCCGAGCAGCGCGGACCGAAACAGATGTAGGCGGTCGTCTTGCCGTCGATGGCTTTCTTGCCGAAGGCGGGCGAGGAAGCGGGGAGGTTTTCGTCCGGGTTCACCCACTGCACGGTTGCGCCCGGCAGCGATACTTCGGCGAGAGCCCTGCGCCATGCGGCTGCGTCGGGGCCGGCGCGGTCGCCCGCGATGGCAATGGACTGCGGCGAGATCAGCGTGAGCGCTCCGGAAAGCAGGCCGGTGTATCCGATGGCCATCGTCTGCGCCGCGCCCTGGAACGCGGTCAACAGTCCGTCCGCGCGCTTCAGGTAGGCGGCATCGCCGGTCAGCGTGTAGAGGTCCGCGAGGTTCTGAAGCATGGTCGCGTTCGCGTTCGGAACGGCGTCGTCGCTCGCGGAAAGCGGGCGCAGGATGAGGTCGCTCGTGTCGTCCGCCGCGAAATAATAGCCGCCCTGTTCCGCATCGTAGTGGCGGTTCATGATGGCGGTCCATTCCACCGCGTCGTCGAGATAGCGCGGCTCGCCCGTCACCTGATGAAGGACGAGAGCGGCGGAAATGATGTTGGCATAGTCGGCGGCTGTGGCAGGGCCTTTCAGCTTACCGTCGCGCCAGGAGTGGAACAGGCGGCCGTTCTCGATCATGCGGCTTTTCACGAAGCCGTAGGCATCCGCAGCGAGCACGATCCAGTCGGGTTGGGCGAAGGCGTCGCCCGCGCGGGCCAGCGCGCGGATCGCCAGGCCGTTCCAGTCCGCGAGCACCTTGTCATCCCAGCCGGGCTTCACGCGACGCTCGCGCTCGGCGAACAGCTTCGCGCGGCATTCGTCCATCGCGCGCTCTTCGCCGCCGTTGAGCAGCGCCAGCGCCTTCAGACGGTTCAGGATGGTCTTGCCTTCCCAGTTGCCGCCTTCGGTGACGTCGTAGGTCTGCGCGAAGATTGCGGCCTCTTCGCCATGGCCGAGGATGTCGGTGATCTCCCGCGCGGTCCAGACGTAGAACTTGCCTTCCTCGCCCTCGGAGTCCGCGTCATAGGACGCGGCGAAAGCGCCGCCGGGAACGATCATGTCGCGCTTGAGCCAGCCGATGGTTTCGGCCACGCGCGTCTTGAGGCGGTCCGATTGCGTTTCCTTCCAGACCTCGGTCATGAACTCGATCAGCAGCGCGTTGTCGTAGAGCATCTTCTCGAAGTGCGGCACGAGCCAGCGTTCATCCACGGTGTAGCGCGAGAAGCCGCCGCCGAGGTGGTCGTAGATGCCGCCCTGACAGATGTGCAGGAGCGTGTTCTTCACTTCCTCGATGCAGGTCTTCAGATTGTAGCGAAGGCCCGCGCGCCACAGGAACTGAAAGATCGTCGTGTTCGGGAATTTGGGCGCACCGCGAAGGCCGCCATTCGTCGGGTCGATCGCGCCGATGAACTTGGCCGCGATGGCGGCAAGCTGCTCCTCCGAGAATTCGGGCGCGGCGCCGTAGTTCAGCCGGGGCGTGAGCCGCTGCTTCAGGTAGGCGGTGTTCTGCGCGATGGTCTCCTTCTCCTGCGCGTAGACGCGGGCGACGTTCACGAGCACGTCCTTGAAGGAGGGCTTGCCGAAGCGCGACTTGTCGGGGAAGTATGTGCCGCCGAAGAAGGGCATGCCGTCGGGCGTGAGAAACATCGTGAGCGGCCATCCGCCCTGTTCCCCCAGCTCCTGAAGCGCGGTCATATAGAGGGTGTCGACGTCCGGGCGCTCTTCGCGGTCCACCTTGATGTTGATGAACAGGCGGTTCATCAACTCAGCGGTATCCTCTTTCTCGAAGCTCTCATGCGCCATGACGTGGCACCAGTGGCACGCGGCGTAGCCGACCGAGAGCAGCACGGGCTTGTCGAGCCGTTGCGCTTCCTCGAAGGCTTCCTGGCACCAGGGCCACCATTCGACCGGATTGTGTTTGTGCTGCTGAAGGTAGGGACTAGTCTCTTCGCTCAAACGATTTAACGCCATGAGGCAACCTTGTTGACCGCTTTGCCCAATGAAAGTCCGCCAGAAGCACGGCAAGCCCTCGGGACGATTATACCCAAATTTCGCAAATGTATCGCGCAACTTGTCTTTGAAGCCTTAAGAAGCAGGAAACGCTCATGACCATCTACGCGCTGTCTTCCGCGCCGGGCCGGGCCGGGATCGCGGTGATCCGCATTTCGGGGCGGGCTTCGAGAAAGACGCTCTACGCGCTTTGCAACGGCAGGCTGCCCGCGCCGCGTGTGTCGAGCTTCCGGCGGCTGCGCCATCCGACCTCGCGCGAGATGCTGGACGAGGCGATGGTGCTCTGGCTTCCCGGCCCGGCGAATTTCACCGGCGAGGACATGGCCGAGCTTTATGTCCATGGCGGGCGTGCGGTTGTGACGGCGGTCATGAATGCGCTAGCGGATGTCGGCTTGCGTCTGGCCGAGCCAGGCGAGTTCACGCGCCGCGCCTTCGGCAACGGCAAGCTCGACCTGACCGAGGCCGAGGGGCTGGCAGACCTCATCAACGCGGATACCGAGATTCAGCGGCGGCAGGCGCTCGCGCAGCATTCGGGCGCGATGCGGGCGCGCTACGAGAAATGGCGGCGCACGCTGCTCAAGGCGATGGCTTACGTTGAGGCGAGCCTCGACTTCTCCGATGAGGCGGACATCGCCGATGGTGCGTTCAAGGAAGCGGTGCCGGAAGCCCGCTTGCTTGCCGCCGAGCTGGAGCGCGCGCTGGCCGATGGTCGCCGCGGAGAGATCCTGCGCGAGGGCATATCGGTCGCCATCGTCGGGGAGCCGAATGTCGGCAAGTCGAGCCTGCTCAACGCACTTGCCGGGCGCGAGGCCGCCATCGTCTACGACGAGCCGGGGACGACGCGCGACGTGATCGAAGTGTCGCTCGACCTCGACGGCTATCCGTTCGTCCTGCGCGACACGGCAGGCATTCGCGAGGCGGCGAGCCCGGTCGAACAGGAAGGCGTGCGCCGCGCGCTGGCCGCAGCCGAAGCGGCCGACGTCGTTCTCGCGATGGTGGACGGCTCGTGCGGGGACGCAGGCGCTTTACCGGCGGAAGGAGAGGCGGGCGGCACGCCATCAGGGGAAGGCATCGCCGCAGCCGTTACATCATCTTCCGGCGTGAAGTTGATCGTCGTAAACAAGGTGGACCTTGCCCCGCCGCCCGCGCCCGGAAGCTTCGGCCCGGAGGCGATTTACATTTCCGCGAAGACCTGTCTCGGGCTCGACGCTCTGAAGGCGGCGCTCGTGCGGTTTGCGAGCGAGAGCTACGGCAGCGGCGAAGCGCCGACGATTACGCGCGTCCGACACCGGCAGGAGATCGGTCGCGCCCGCGCGGCTCTGGTCGCTTTCCTCGACGGTGCTGAAGCGGGCGAAGCGCCGGAGCTTGCCGCCGAACATCTGCGCGAAGCTGCCGACGCGCTTGGCCGCCTCACCGGCCGCCTTGATGTCGAGGATGTGCTCGGTCAGATCTTCGGCGAGTTCTGCGTCGGGAAGTGACTGCTCAGGGGCGAGGGACCGCCGCCGGAGAAGTAAACAAAGTGTTTCACATGAAACATTGGCGGCGGCTGGACGGGCCGCCGCATCGCCAGCGGCGAGACAGCTAAGCGATAGAAATCGGGGTATGGGGGTAATGCCGTTCGCGGGCGGTTGGTCTTGGGCGCGAGTGGCCCGCCACGTTCCAGAGCGCAAGCGGGCTTCGCTCTGGCTTGCTTGTCGCGAAACCGGCGGCGGCGCGGCGCTATCCGCTCCGCGCTAATCCATGATGCCGCCCCAGTGCAGGAACAGCCCGATATCGCCGAGATAGCCGTTCGGGAAGCTGAGCACGCGCGCGATCATGTGGAAGCCGCGATCCTTGAGGGTGCGCTCGTAGCGCAGGAAGGTTTCCGCCGCCTCGCCGCGAAGGGTCGCGGGCCAGCCTGGCTCGCCGACATTGATCGCACGGCCGCCGTCGCTGCACAGCTCGGCCGGAAACTGGAGCACGAGATATTCGCGTTCGCCCCGCTCCGCCGCATCGCGCGACCTTTGCAACACCGTCAGCCACTCGTCCTCGGACAAGTGCGTGTCGATGAGCTGCTTCACGCGCGCCATGCGGTCGTCGCTCTTGACGTGGTCCTGGATCGCGCGCTGTCGCATTTTCTTCGCCGCAGCGTCCTGCGCGATGAGGCGGAAGTCGGCGGCAGTCACAACAGCGTCCGGGCGCGGCTCCGGCGCGGGCGGTGGGGGCGGCGTCCTGTCCTTGTCGCGGTCGAACGGATCGAGGTGAAGCGTCCAACCGAAGATGCCTTCCCCCTGTGGCGGCTCCGGCTTCATCTGCGCGATGCGGGCGATGATGTCGGAACGGCTCACGATCCCGATGAGACGCCCTTCGCGCGTCACGGGCACACGCTTGATGCCGGTATCGACGAACATCTTGCAGATCTCCAGCACCTCGGCGCCGTCGGGCACGGTCATGACCGGAGCCGACATCACGTCGCGCGCCGTCAGGTTGGCCTCCAGCTTTTCGAGGAGAGGCTTGGCGTGCGTCTTCGGGTCCAGGAGAAGCGTGAGCCGCCAGTCGTGGATCTTCTGCTCGTCCGGCGCCTTGAGGCGGAGGAGGTCGCCTTCCGTCACTATCCCGATCACGACGCCGCTGGAGTCGAGCACGGGCAAGCCCCCGATCTGCTTCTCCATCATGATGGCCGCGATCGTGCGGATGTCGGTGTCGGGCGTCGCCGTGATGACCGGTTTCGTCATGACATCTCGCGCCTGCATTGCTCTCTCCTAGAGTGAGTGTTCACCAACGAATGATGCACCTAATCGCAGAGGCGACGTTTTGCTAGCGGCAGCGTCGCTGGCCGATCCCAAAAAAGTGTCGCGTCTTTTCGCAAGTGCGACAAGCGCCGCGTTCACGTGAAGCCAGACCGCCATTTCAATTGCGTCGTGGCGTTGCTATCTTCGGGGCGCGCCCGGAGGCGGACTTCGCCTGACGCGGCTGATTTTCCAAAAGACGACGGGATGTGAACGATGGCCGAGCGGGCTTTCGATGTGATCGTGGTGGGTGGCGGGCACGCCGGGTGCGAGGCGGCAGCCGCCGCCGCGCGCATGGGTGCGGCCACGGCGCTCGTCACGCACAAGGCGGCGACGCTCGGCGAGATGTCGTGCAATCCGGCGATCGGCGGACTCGGCAAGGGGCACCTCGTCCGTGAGGTGGATGCGCTCGACGGGCTTATGGGACGCGTCATCGACAAGGCGGGCATTCAGTTCCGCATGCTGAACCGCTCCAAGGGTCCGGCGGTGCAGGGACCGCGCGCGCAGGCCGACCGCAAGCTCTATCGCCGCGAGATGCAGGCGGCGCTCGCCGCACAGGACGGGCTGACCGTGGTGGAAGACGCGGTCGAGGATCTTCTGGTTGAGAGTGGCGCTGTCGCGGGCGTCGTCACGGCGAGCGGGCGCGAGCTGCGCAGCGGAGCGGTCGCCATCACCACGGGCACCTTCCTCAAGGGCGTTATCCATCTGGGCGAAACGCGGACGCCTGCGGGCCGCGTGGGCGAGGCTCCGTCCATCGGCCTCAGCGACCGGCTCTATGCGCTCGGCCTTCGCATGGGTCGCCTCAAGACCGGCACACCCGCGCGCCTCGACGGCCGCACCATCGACTTCACGCGCCTCGACAGCCAGCCAGGGGACGCGCCGCCCGTGCCGTTCTCCTTCATGACGGATCGCATCGAGACGCCGCAGATCGCCTGCGCCATCACCGCGACGACGGCGGAGACGCACGCCATCATCCGCGCGAACATCCACCGCGCGCCGATGTACTCGGGCCAGATCGAGGGCGTCGGCCCGCGCTACTGTCCGTCCATCGAGGACAAGGTAGTGCGCTTCGCCGACCGCGAGAGTCATCAGATCTTTCTGGAGCCGGAGGGCCTCGACGATCCGACCGTCTACCCGAACGGCATCTCGACCTCGCTGCCTGAGGATGTGCAGCGCGCGTTCATCGCGACGATCCCCGGCCTTGAGCGCGCTACCATCGTCCGGCCCGGCTACGCCATCGAATATGACTATGTGGACCCGCGCGAACTCACCGCCACGCTCGAAGTGAAGCGGCTGCCGCGCCTGTTTCTCGCGGGGCAGATCAACGGCACGACCGGCTATGAGGAGGCGGCGGGGCAGGGTCTCGTTGCCGGCATCAACGCGGCGTTGGTGGCGAGCGGCGGCGTGGCGGATTTCGTCGTTTCGCGCACGGACGGCTATATCGGCGTCATGATCGACGACCTCGTGACGCGCGGCGTGTCCGAGCCCTATCGCATGTTCACCAGCCGCGCCGAGTATCGCTTGCGGCTTCGCGCCGACAATGCGGATGAGCGGTTGACGCCGCTCGGCGCGCGAGCGGGCTGTGTGGGGTCGGCGCGTGAGGCCGCCTATGCCGCGAAGGCGGATGCGCTCGGCTCGGCTCGGCGGCTTCTTGAAACGCTGACGCTGACACCCGACGAGGCCGCGCGTCATGGCATCGTGCTGAACCGCGATGGCCGCCGCCGTTCGGCCTTCGATCTGCTGGCGTTGCCGGGGCAATCCATTGCCGCGCTCGCTCGCGTCTGGCCGGAGCTTGGCGACATGCCGCGCGGCACCGTGGAGCGGCTGGAAGTGGACGCGCGCTATGCCGTGTATCTCGACCGACAGGAGGCGAGCATTGTCGCTTTCCGCAAGGACGAGGCCGTGGCCATTCCGCCCGCGCTCGACTTCGCGGCGATCCAGGGGCTATCGAACGAGGTACGTCAGAAGCTCGACCGCCACCGCCCGGCGACGCTCGCGCAGGCGGCCCGCATCGACGGCATGACGCCCGCCGCGCTGATGGTGCTGCTCGCCCATATCAGGAAGACGGCCCGCGCCGCGTAAGCGCCGCCGAGTGACGACCGGGCCCGTCGCCGTGTCGCGTTTCGTTTCACGTGAAGCCGCGCGACGCCAGAGACGCCCGCGCTCACTTCTCCATGATCGCCTTCAGCGCCAGGAACTCCGGGCGATACTCGAAGTGCATGCCGTCGAAGTGATACCAACTGCCGCCCCAGATGAAGCCGTGCTTCTCGAACACGCGCACGATCTCTGGCGGCACCTTGTTGCGGTAGACAAGCGCGATGCCCTTCTCACGCACGGCGGCTTCGTCCATCGCGCGCGGCAGACCGTATTGCCAATAGCCGCCATGCTCCGGGTTGATGTCGAAGGCGATGCCGAACGAGTGGACGCTGAGCCGTGTGGTGCGCGCGATGCAGCGCGGCACGTGGCTGCCGCCATCGGGCACGAGGTATTTCGCGTAGGCTGGGCCGAGGGCTTCAAGCTCGACCGCCACGGCCTTGAGCTTGTCGGCTACGCCGTTCACTGTCGCGGCCTGCATCGCGCCGCCGCCGAACTTCGGCACCCAGGTCACGCGGCGGACCGGCGCGGCGGGTTTGCAGGAGACGCTCGCACATGAGCCTGCGGGCCGCTTCTCACACGCGCCATACATCTTCGCGAAGAAGGCTTCGTTGCGGACGCGGCCCGGATCGGCCTCCGCCTTCACGGGGAGTGCCGCGCCGCCGAAGACATAAGGCCAGTGAAACATGTCCGCGATGTCCGGCCGCTCGATCAACTCCTGAAGCGGCTTGTCGGCGCGCTCCTCGCCGAACGGCATTTTCGTGCCGTCCTTCCAGAGGAGGTTCGCGCCATCGAAAGACGCGAGGTGATCGGGATAGGCTGCGATCAGCGCCTGCGCCTTCTGGTCGAGCGTCTGGGCGTCGGCGGGGCAAAAAGCGACCAAGCTTAAGCAAAGCATTAAGAAGGCGAACAGGCGCATGGCGCGGTTTTCCATTCGTTCGGGGACGTTCCGGACGGCGCGCGGAAACGGCGGCTTCCCGCCCCCGCGTGCCATGCCTCGATTGCCCAGCTTCAGCAGCCCTTGCGCGCTTCGACACTGCGGATGATGTCGATCTCAGCGCGTTCGGCGCGGGACATCGGCACGTCGGCTTCGACATAGAAGCGGCAGCCATTATTGCCGAAGACGCGGAGCGCGCGCTCCGTCTTGAAGCAATAACCGTTGGCGGCATAGATCGCGTTGCGGCGGTACCAGAGATCGCCGCACGATTGGCTCCAATAGTCCTGCGCCAACGCGGCCGGAGCGGCGAGAAGCGAGGTTGCTGTGACGGCCGCCGCGATGGATGCGGACAGGATGCGAAATACAGTCATGAAAATTCCTCCCGGCGGGTACGCCAAAATCGAGCCCATGCGGGCAAGCCAAGCCGCCGCCGTGCTGGCGGTCGCGCCTCCGCTGGCCCGCGTAACTCTTATCATGAAGGCGGGCGTCGCTGGAGAGCGTCACGGTGGCGCTTCCACGGAATGTGACCGAGGCGCGCGGATGGACGGAGCGGCGGCGTGTCGCGTCAGCGCTTGCGGGCGGTGGCTGTCGCCTTGCCGAGGGCGTCGCCGCAGCTTTTGCCCGCGAGGCGATTATCGCAGAGCTGGATGCGATCGAACCACGCGAGCCATTCCTCGCCCTCGTCATGAGGAACGGGGATCGCGCCGGGCTCGAATGCCGCGCCGCGCCATGACCGCTGCACGCCATAAACCGCGTCACGCCCCTGGATCTGGAGAATGAGCGTATACTCGCCCTTGCCGGTGGTCTTGTTCTCGGGACAGGACAGCGCGTAAAGCGCGGCGTCGTAGCCGCTCACCTTGCGGTCGGCGAGCTTTTGCATGGCGGTGGATTTGCAGGGCTGCGTCGCCTCCACCTGCTCCTTCATCGTTTCCGCGAGGGCGTCGTAGCGGAAGCCCGGATCGCGCCAGGTCTGCACCGTGACGAGCCGGTCCCAGTCGTCGGACGTTTGCCCATTCGGCAGGTAATCGACCTCGGCGAATTTCGGGCGGGTTTCGGTTTCCTGAACGGACCATTCGGCCGAGGGAACGGGCGCGATGAGAAATTCGGCCTCGTCTGTGAACAACTTCGACGCCTCGGTTTGCGTGACGCCGCAAAGCAGCGCAACAAGAAGCGTGGGAAGGGCCATGGGAACGCGCGGCAGCATGCTGCAATCTCCAAAGCGCCCCCACTCAACGGATACCATTGATGAGTGCTTCAAACGTGAACAGCGCCGCAGAAATTTAGCGCGAAGATCTATGTCTCACTCTTTATGGTTCTCATGGCGCGAGCTACGATCCGATCCGCGTCGGCGATAGCAGCCTTAGAGTTATCGATAAACTTCTTTGTCTGATAATAATCTGAGTTGAGGCGGTTGGCTTCTATCTCCTGAAGCGCTTCAGAACGAGACAGAATGTTGGTCATTAGTTCGATTTTTTCTCCAATGAGATCGAATTCTAGCTGACTGCGCGCAAGCGCTATCACGCGCTTCGACACCCTTGAAATATCAATTTCATCACGAGTTGTGACGAGTGCGAAACACGCCACCCCTTCAAATTGCGCTAATTCGGTTGCTGTTTCATTTAAAAAAAACCAGTCTGTGCCGGAACTGATCGAATGCACATCTGTGATGATATCCGCCATGGCAATCGCTCCCACATACGGCAAGCTTGATATCAAAAGCGCCGCAGAATTTGCCCGGACCTTTCGTGTTTCACATGAAACAGTGGAAAAACTCGAATTGTACGAAAAGCTTCTGATGCAGTGGCAGAAGGCGGTGAACCTCGTCGCCCCGAAGACAATTCCTCAAATATGGCAAAGGCATTTCGCGGATTCGGCTCAGCTCGTCGCGCTCGCGCCCGGCGCCAGAACGTGGGTTGACCTCGGTTCGGGCGGGGGATTCCCCGGACTCGCGATTGCTATTATGATCGCGAATCAGAAAGAGTGCGCCTGTGTGCATCTTGTGGAGAGCAACGCAAGAAAGTGTGCGTTTCTTTCCGAGGTCGCGCGGCGGACGGGGGCTCCCGCTCGCGTGCACAACATGCGCATAGCCGATGCCGCCGCGATGGGCGCGGTACCCGTTGCCGATGTTGTCACGGCGCGTGCACTGGCATCGCTCGATGCGCTGTTGGAGCTGGCCCTCCCGTTCTTCGGTAATGCGTCAACCGGATTGTTTCTTAAAGGCCGAGAGGCCGAAGTAGAGATCGCTGACGCGCAGAAGCGATGGGCTTTCGAAGTCAAGAGCCACGCCAGCCTCAGCGATTCAGAGGGTCGCATTTTGGAAATCGGCAAGCCGATGCTCAGACAAGGTGGCGAGCAGTGACAAAGAGAAACCAAGCAGCAGGTCTTCGGGTGTTCGCGGTCGCCAATCAGAAGGGCGGCGTGGGGAAGACGACAACGGCCATCAATCTTGGCACGGCGCTGGCGGCGGCTGGCGAGCGCGTGCTGGTGATCGACCTCGATCCGCAAGGCAACGCGTCGACCGGCCTCGGTGTGCCGGAAGAAGCGCGCCACGTATCCACTTATGACGTGCTCGCGGGCGCGGCGGCTCTTGAACAGGCGATGACGCCCGCGGCGATCCCCGGCCTGTTCGTCGCTCCGTCCACGCGAGATCTTGCCGGTCTTGAGCCGGAAATCGCGGCCGCGCCGAACCGCGCTTACTTCCTGCGCGATGCCATCGCGTCGCTTCGTGCGTCCGAGCTGGACCGCGCGCCCGCCGACCGTCTTTCTTATGTGCTCATCGATTGCCCGCCATCGCTCAGCATTCTGACGCTGAACGCGCTCGCGGCGGCCGATGCAGCGCTTGTGCCCGTGCAGTGCGAGTTCTTCGCCCTCGAAGGGATCCAGCAGTTGAAGGAAACCATCGACTTCGTCCAGGCGAGCCTGAACCCCGGCCTCGAAATCCACGGCGTCGTGCTCACCATGCATGACGGCCGTACGCGGCTTTCCAACGAAGTCGCGACCGAAGTTCGGAGCTTCTTCGGCCAGAAGGTCTACGACACCATCATTCCGCGCAATGTGCGCATCGCGGAAGCGCCGTCTCACGGCAAGCCGCTGCTCCTCTACGATCACACGAGCGCGGGCAGCAAGGCTTACATGGACCTCGCGGCGGAAATGATCACGCGCGAGGCGGCGACGGCAGCGGCCGCAGCTGCGAAGGCGGCGTAACGGGCCGGGCCGTTGCGACGCGGCCCGCGTTCGAGTGATTTGCGTTGGTGAGTATGTCGAGGGCTGCCGCCACTGCGGCGAGACATGATGACCATTTGCGACTGGAGAGCGACATGGAGACAAGATCGGGCGCATTAGCGACAGGGCCGTCGCCCGTTCGGGCAAGCCGCCTTGGACGCGGCCTTGCATCCCTCATCGGCGATGCAACGCCCATTGGAACGCCACGCATCATTGCTGCGAATGGCGAGATCCGGCAGGTTCCGATCGACCGCGTGCGGCCGAGCGCTTTCAACCCGCGCAAGAATTTCAACGAGGCGGAGCTGGATGAGCTTGCGGGTTCGATCCGTGAGAAGGGCCTCGTTCAGCCGATCGTCGTCCGGCCGGCCGATGCGGCGCAGACGTCTTACGAGATCGTCGCTGGCGAACGCCGCTGGCGCGCGGCTCAGCGGGCTTCGCTTCACACGGTTCCCGTTATCGTCCGCTCGCTCAGCGATCAGGAAGCGCTCGAACTCGCGATCATCGAGAACGTGCAGCGCGCCGATCTGAACGCCATCGAAGAGGCGGGCGGCTACAAGGAACTTGTGGAGCGCTTCGGCTATACGCAGGAAGAACTCGCGGGCATCATCGGCAAGAGCCGCAGCCATCTCGCGAACACGATGCGTCTTCTCAAGCTGCCCGAGCCGGTGCAGGTGTTGGTGCGCGACGGGTCGCTTTCGGCGGGCCATGCACGCGCGCTCATCGGACGTGAGGACGCGGAAACGGTCGCGCTCGATATCGTGAAGAAGGGCCTCAACGTGCGCGATGTGGAAGCGCTCGTGATGGGCAAGAAGGCGAGCGAGGGCAAGGCGCCAACCGCCAAGGCCGCCGCGCCGCAGAAGGACGCAGACTCGCGCGCGGCCGAACGTGACATGTCCGATGCGCTAGGGCTTTCCGTGGTGATGAACCCCGGTTCTGGCGAAGCGGGCGAGGTCATCATTCGCTACAAGACGCTTGAGCAGTTTCAGGTGATCTATCGCGCGTTGCTCACGCAGAAGGGCTGAACTTATCGGCGCTTCTCGTCATGCGAACGGGTGGCCGCTTCGCTTGACTTTCGCTCCGCTCCCTTCCGAAGGCAAACAGCGCCAGCGCGTTTTCCCGCGCGAGGCGCTTGCTTGCGTTACATGGAAAGCAGAGTAGCGGTCGCATCTTCTATTCCGCGACCGGCTCCGCCCACAGGTCGTAGTCGTCCGCCTCAATGATGGTCGCGCGGACCATGTCGCCCGGCTCCATGTCGCCCGCATCCTCGAACAGCACCGAGCCATCGATTTCCGGCGCGTCCCACGGACCGCGCCCCGTGGCGCCGTCTTCGTCCACTTCGTCGATGATGACGTCGATGGTCTTGCCGACCTGACCCGCGAGCACGGCGGCGCTCACCTCGCGTTGCACCTCCATGAGCCGCGCGAAGCGTTCGGCCTTCACATCTTCCGGCACCTGACCGTCGAGCGCGCGGCTCGGCGCACCTTCCACGTTTTCATATTTGAAACAGCCGACACGCGTCAGCTTTGCCTCGCGCAGCCAGTCGAGCAGGACTGCAAAATCCTCCTCCGTCTCGCCGGGGAAGCCGACGATGAAGGTCGAGCGAAGGCCGAGGTCCGGCACGGCCTCGCGCCAGCGGCGGATGGTTTCGAGCGTCTTTTCCTGATTGGCGGGGCGGCGCATCGCCTTCAGCACGGAGAGCGAGGCGTGCTGAAACGGAATGTCGAGATACGGCAGGATCTTGCCCTCCGCCATCAGCGGCAGAAGCTCGTCCACATGCGGATAAGGATAGACGTAGTGCAGCCGCACCCATGCGCCAAGCGACCCGAGCGCGTCGCAAAGCTCGGTGAGTCGCGCCTTCACGGGTGAGCCGCGCCAGTCGCTTGCGGTGTATTTCAGGTCGAGTCCGTAAGCGCTCGTGTCCTGACTGATGACGAGCAATTCCTTCGCACCGCCTTCGACAAGCGCTTCGGCTTCCGCGAGCACATCGGCGGCGGGGCGGCTGGCTAGGTCGCCGCGAAGCTGCGGGATGATGCAGAACGAGCAGCGGTTATGGCAGCCCTCGGAGATCTTGAGATACGCGTAATGCGGCGGCGTGAGGCGGAGCCCGGCGCGCGGCACGAGATCGAGGAACGGCGCATGCGGCGCGGGCGCGGCGGCGTGGATCGCGTTCACCACGGCGTCGTATTGGTGCGGGCCGGTTACGGCCAGAACACCCGGGAACGAATCACGAATACGACGATCTTCGACACCGAAACACCCCGTGACGATCACGCGGCCGTTTTCGGCCATGGCCTCGCCGATGGCGTCGAGGCTTTCGGCTTTCGCGCTGTCGAGGAAGCCGCAGGTGTTCACGACGACAACGTCCGCGCCGTCATAGTCGGGCGAGATCACGTAGCCCTCGGCGCGAAGCCGGGTGAGGATGCGCTCGGAGTCGACCAGCGCCTTCGCGCAGCCGAGGCTGACAAATCCCACCTTGGGCGCGTTGGATGCGGCCCGCTCTGCTACCGGCTTCGGCATTTCGTGAAAATCTCGCTGAAACAAAAAGAGCGCCATGCGGCGCTTAGGGAAATGTAGCGTTTTCCGCCGCCGCGATAAAGGGCGTTGTGCCGAGGGTCAACTCGCGGGACGAACCGCGGTGTTTTTCGACGGCGAGGTTTTGCGGTCAAAGCGGCGACCGGATCAGACGACCTCGGTACTCTCCGCGGCGCCGGCGGCGGCCTCGCGAGGGCGGGCCACTATGGGATGCGGCTGCAATTCCGCCCGCACCTGCGCGCGCCGCGCCTGGATCGTTTTCTCGACGGCATCGACGGGAAGCCCCAGCGAAAGGAGCGTCGATTCCGCGAGCTGGAAACTCGCCTCGGTCACGACGGGCACGGCGTCTGTGACGCCGATCGTATAGAGATGCCGTGCGTGGCCTTCGTCCCTGGCGCGGGAAATGATCGGCACGTCTGGCCGAAGCCGCCGCACCTCCTCCACGATATCGTCGATCATGGGTTGGACATGAATGGTGACGACGACTGCGGAGGCGTCCATCACCCCGCATGCCTTGAGAAACGGCGGGTTGATGGCGTTGCCGTAATAGACCGAATGCCCGATAGCACGGCCTTGCGTCACAGCAGCGGTGTCGCTATCGACCGCCGTATAAGGCACGCCGTTTTTCTCCAGCATCTCGCAGACAACCCGGCCGACGCGTCCATATCCCACGACGATGGCGTGTCGGGTCTGCGGTAGCGGCTCGGCGGCGACCGCCGGGTTTATCGGCCGCGGCTTCAGGATGAGCGGCGTGATGCGGTTCGCCAGGATCGAAAGCAGCGGGATCAGCGCCATCGTCAGCGACGTGACCGCGAGCGAAAAACTCGATGCGTCGCGGTTTATCACGCCGAGAGACGCCGCGAGGGTGATACCGACGAACGCGAACTCACCGCCCGGTCCCATCAGCAGCCCGCTTTCGATCGCCGCCGCCCAAGGCACGCCGAATGCGCGTGCGAGCGGAATCAGTATGGCGGCCTTCAGCGCGATGAGTCCCACGACACACGCGGGCAGCCAGATCGGCCAATGCAGCAGCTCGCGGAAATCTATGCCCATGCCGACGGTGAAAAAGAACATTCCTAGCAGCAGGCCCTTGACCGGCTCGACGACCGTTTCGATGGCGTGGCGGTATTCCGTTTCGGCGAGCAGCACGCCCGCAACGAATGCGCCGAGCGCCATCGAGAGGTTGGCGAGCGCGGCGACCACGCCCGTTCCCACGATCACGAACAGCGTTGCGGCGATGAACAGTTCCCGAGATTTCGTTCGCGCGACCTGACGAAACAGCGGGCGAAGAAACGCGCGCCCCACAAAAATGATGATCGCTATGGCGGCGAGCGCATGCACGACGGCGTGCTCGGCGGTCTCGATCACGGAGCCGCCATGCGCGCCGAGGATCGACACGAAGATCAGGATCGGAATGACGGCGAGATCCTGCGCGAGCAGCACGGAGAATGACGCAATGCCGGTGCTCGTTCGCAGGCGGTTCTGCCGCGACAGGACTTCCAGCACGATGGCCGTTGAAGACAGCGCGAGACAGCCGCCGAGAATGGCCGCCACCACGCCGGAATATCCGAGCCCTTTCACGATGATGGCGATGATCGCCGCCGTGATCGCTACCTGAAGGCCGCCGAGTCCGAAGACCAGCCGCCGCATGGCGATGAGCCGCTCGTAAGACAGTTCGAGGCCGATCAGAAAGAGAAGGAATACAACGCCGAGATCCGCGAAGCCGGAAATGTGGCTCGGATCGACAACCGTGAACCAGTAAAGGAAGGGCGCTTGCGGGATGAACGAGCCAAGCCCCAGCGGCCCTAGCAGGACGCCGGCGCCGAGCCAGCCGAGGACCGGGCTCAGGCCCCACGCATGCACCATGGGGATAATGATCCCCGCCGTACCCAGCACGACGAGCGCGTCACTATAGGCCTGCATGTTGATGGACGCGCTCACTAACCCTCCGCTTGTGCTTCTCTTTTTGTACAAGCAAGCGAGCGTGCAGGAAACCACTTTCCTCACGTTTCCGTGAGCGCGGAATCGTCTCGGCGGATTAGCCGCAAATCGGTTGAGGTCGGAGGGTTGGAGCGGGTACCGGGAATCGAACCCGGGTATTCAGCTTGGAAGGCTGCTGCTCTACCATTGAGCTACACCCGCGCGAACGTCACATTACCAAGATTGGCGTGGCGCTCAACGAAAAAAGCGTGGCAGAGGCGCGATCCCGCGTTTTTCGAAGCCGCTTGACAAGCGCAAATTGTTCCGCGCGCCCTCGAAAAATGCTTGGCATTGCGTCCGCTTGCGTGATAGCTATCAAATCCCTACTACTGGTAAGGACCGTAGCAGGCGGTTAGGTATTGGTTCGAACCATTCTTTCCGGCGGCTTGCCCTTAACCGGATGGATGGAGGAGTGTAGCTCAATCGGCTAGAGCACCGGTCTCCAAAACCGGGGGTTGGGGGTTCGAGTCCCTCCACTCCTGCCACTTCACGGTGGCAGAGAAACTCGAAAATCGGGCACTCGAAACATTACGAAGACGTTTGAATAGCGAAAGCGAAAGCGCTTCCGCATCGGTGTTGAGAAAATATGGCTAGAACCGGTCCATTCGAATATTTGCAGCAGGTGCGCGCCGAAACCGCGAAGGTCGTATGGCCCTCGCGGCGCGAAACCATTGTGACCACGATCATGGTCGTGATCATGGCGGTGCTGGCGTCCGTCTTTTTCCTGCTCGCCGACCAGATATTCAGTTGGGGTATCGCCCATCTTTTGCGGCTCGGCCACTAAGCGCTTAAAATATTCGTAACTAAAAGCAGCAAAAATAATGACAAAGCGCTGGTATATCGTTCACGCCTATTCGAACTTCGAAAAGAAGGTCGCGGATTCCATCCGCGAACGCGCCGCGGCTGCGGGTCTCGATGAGTGCTTCGAAGACATCGTCGTGCCGATGGAAGAAGTCGTCGAAGTGCGGCGCGGACGTAAGGTCGCCACCGAGCGCAAGTTTTTCCCGGGTTATGTCCTTGTGAAGATGGACATGAACGACCGGGCGTTTTTGTTGATCAAGAATACGCCGAAAGTCACCGGATTTCTTGGCGCGGACAACAAGCCGCAGCCGATTTCCGAGATCGAAGCTCAGCGTATTCTCAATCAGGTGAAAGAAGGCGTGGAGCGGCCGAAGCCCTCCATTTCCTTCGAGATCGGCGAGCAGGTGCGCGTCGCGGACGGTCCTTTCGCATCCTTCAGCGGGCATGTGGAAGAAGTGGACGAAGAGCGCGCGCGGCTCAAGGTCGCAGTTTCCATCTTCGGCCGGGCGACCCCGGTCGAGCTGGAATACGCCCAGGTGGAGAAGATCTAGCGCATCGCGCGGTTCTTCGAGTCGGGCTTTCGTGTGGGAGGTCGGCGTTTCGCTTGCCAGGCGCGACGTCAATGGCCGAACCACAATCCTCAACCCCGGAGCGCGTTGCTCCTGAGAGGCTTACATGGCTAAGAAAATTATAGGCTATATCAAGCTGCAAGTGCCTGCGGGCGCGGCCAACCCGTCGCCTCCGATTGGTCCCGCGCTCGGTCAGCGCGGCCTGAACATCATGATGTTCTGCAAAGAATTCAACGCCGTGACCAAGGAAATGGAGCCCGGTTCGCCCGTGCCCGTGGTCATCACGTATTACGGCGACAAGTCCTTCTCCTTTGCGATGAAGACGCCGCCGGCGTCTTACTTCCTGAAGAAGGCGGCGGGCATCAAGAGCGGGTCGAAGACGCCCGGTCAGACGGATGCCGGCACGGTGACGATGGCTCAGGTGCGCGAGATCGCCGAAAAGAAGATGAAGGATCTCAACGCCACAAGCATCGATCAAGCTGCGAAGATTATTGCTGGCTCCGCCCGTTCCATGGGCCTCACGGTGAAGGAATAAGCGCCATGGCCGATGGAAAGCGTTTGAAGGAAGCCAAGAAGAGCGTCGTTCGCGAGAAGCTCTATGCGATTGATGATGCCGTCAAGCTCGTGAAGGGTAGCGCGAAAGCGAAGTTCGACGAGACGATCGAGATTTCGATCAATCTCGGTGTCGACCCGCGTTATGCGGACCAGATGGTGCGCGGTGTTTGCGCTCTGCCGAATGGCACGGGCCGTACGGTGCGCGTCGCGGTGTTCGCGCGTGGGGCCAAGGCCGATGAGGCGAAGGCTGCGGGAGCTGACGTTATCGGCGCCGAGGAACTCGTCGCTGAGGTCCAGGGCGGCAATATCACCTTCGACAAGTGCATCGCGACGCCGGACATGATGCCGCTCGTCGGCCGTCTCGGCAAGATCCTCGGGCCGCGCGGCATGATGCCGAACCCGAAGGTCGGCACCGTGACGATGGACGTCACGGAAGCCATTCGCGGTGCAAAGGGCGGCGCGGTTGAGTTTCGCGTCGAGAAGGCGGGCATTCTGCACGCCGGTATCGGCAAGGCGAGTTTCACCGAAACGGCGCTCGTTGAGAACATCAAGGCGTTTGCCGACGCGGTGGTCAAGGCCAGGCCGTCGGGCGCCAAGGGTACGTTCGTGAAGCGCATCGCGCTCAGCTCCACGATGGGGCCGGGCGTTAAGGTCGAACCCGCGACGCTGATCGGCGCGGGTGCGGCAGCCGCGCAGTAACAAAGGTTTCGGGCGGTTCGCCGTCCGGGAAATGCCGAAGCGGCAACGCTTCGGCGCTGTCTCCGCTCCAGCGGGGGCAGCCTGTCCAAGATTGCTGGCGCCAAGGGTTTCGGCCCGAGGCTTAATAATCGCCTGCATGAGACGGGGGAATGGATTTTGAGTGATCTCTTTGGCCGGATTTCCGGTTGGTGGATCGCGTCTTATCACGCCTCGGGACAGGACTGAGCAGTCGCTCGCCTTCCTTCGAGGCGCGCGGCGTGATCGTAGCGGCGGCCCGCGGCGATGCGGTTCGTCTTTAACGGAGAGAAGCGGTGGATAGAGCTGAAAAAAAGGAGATGGTTGAGACTCTCAACGACATCTTCACGACAAGCGGCTCTGTCGTGGTGGCGCGCTACAAAGGTCTGACCGTAGCGCAAATGACTGAACTTCGCCGTCGCATGGGCGGCGCCGGGGCTCAGTTTAAAGTCATCAAGAATCGTCTCGCCAAAATTGCACTTGCCAACACCGCTGACGGTGCTGGCGCGGATCTCTTCCTTGAGCCGACGGGCATCGCTTTCGCGAAAGACCCGGTGACGGCAGCGAAAGTGGCAGCCGATTTTGCCAAGACTACCGACAAGTTCGTGATTGTTGGCGGTCTTCTCGGCAAGCAGGCGCTTGACGCGGACAGCGTCAAGGCTCTGGCGGCCATTCCGTCCATGGAAGAACTGCGCTCCAAGCTGCTCAGCGTGTTCCTTGCGCCTGGCACCAATCTCGTGCGGCAGCTCAATGCTCCCGCGCAGAACCTCGTGGGTGTCCTTGCGGCGTACAAGGAAAAGCAGGAAAAGCAAGAAGCGGCGTGATGGTTTGAGGCAGGGTCTCCCAACACCAATCAATCATCGAATGCACTGAGGTCAAAATGTCTGAGAAATTTGAAAAGCTGTATCAGGAACTGTCGGGTCTGACGGTTCTCGAAATCTCTGAGCTGGTGAAGCTCCTCGAAGACAAGTGGGGCGTGTCTGCGGCTGCGGCCGCGCCGGTGTTCGCCGGCCCGATCCCCGGAGCGGCAGCGGCGGCAGAAGAAGAAGAGAAGACAGAATTCGACGTCATTCTCACCGAAGCCGGTGCTCAGAAGATCAACGTCATCAAGGAAGTCCGCGCGATCACGGGTCTCGGCCTGAAAGAAGCGAAGGACCTCGTTGAGGGCGCGCCGAAGGCGATCAAGGAAGCCGTGTCCAAGACCGAAGCCGAAGAGATCAAGAAGAAGATCGAAGCGGCTGGCGCCAAGGTCGACATCAAGTAAGAATGCGGGTGGCCGGGTTCGCCCGGCCCTCGTTTCTGGACTGCATCGGCCCTCGGGTGCCTTGGTTCGGCCTAAAAAAAGGCGGGATAGAGGTGCCCGACAGGGCTTGAAAATCGTTAATGGGATGCCATATCAGGAGGCTTCCCAAGAAATAGGCTCTATCGCGACGCCCGAATCGCTAAGGCGTGCAGGACAAGCCGCCGCCCGGTGAAAATGAGGAGATCAAATGGCGCAGACGTTTATCGGCCGTAAACGTATTCGCAAGCGCTTCGGGAATATCGCCGACGCCGCCGAAATGCCGAATTTGATCGAGGTACAGAAGCAGTCCTACGATCAATTTCTCATGGTGCAAGACCCGGTAGGCGGGCGCGCGAACACCGGTTTGCAGGCGGTCTTTGCCTCGATCTTCCCCATAAAGGATTTTTCGGACAAAGCGCAACTCGAATTTGTCCGCTATGACTTCGAGCCGCCGAAATATGACGTAGATGAATGCCAGCAGCGAAGCATGACCTTCGCCGCGCCGCTGAAGGTAAAGTTACGCCTGATCACCTTCGACGTCAACGAGGAGACCGGCTCCCGGTCCGTCCGCGACATCAAGGAGCAGGACGTTTATATGGGCGACATCCCGTTCATGACGTCGAACGGCACCTTCGTGATCAACGGCACGGAGCGCGTGATCGTCTCGCAGATGCACCGTTCGCCGGGCGTGTTCTTCCACCACGATGGCGGCAAGAGCCACTCCTCGGGCAAGCTTTTGTTCGCGGCGCGCATCATCCCCTATCGTGGCTCGTGGCTCGATTTCGAGTTCGACGCGAAGGACATCGTCTATGCGCGTATCGACCGCAAGCGCAAGCTTCCGGCGACGACGCTGCTTTACGCGCTGGGCATGAACAACGAGGAAATCCTCGAAACCTTCTACAATCGCATTTCCTTCGAGGCGACGAAGCAGGGCTGGCGCACCGCTTTCGTCCCTGAGCGCATGCGCGGCCTCAAGGCGACGCAGGATATTTACGACGCCGACACGGGCGAAGTTGTCATCGAGGCGGGCAAGAAGCTGAATGCGCGCCTCGTGCGCCAACTCGCCGAGCGCGTGAAGTTCATCGCGGTGCCTGACGAGGCTCTGTTCGGCCGCTATCTCGCCGAGGACATCGTCAACATGACGACGGGCGTGATCTACGCCGAGGCGGGCGACGAACTCGACACCAAGATGCTCGACAAGCTCCGCGATGTTGGCGTCGAAGAGCTGCCTGTGCTCGACATCGACCATGTGAACACCGGCTCGTTCATCCGCAATACGCTCCATCTCGACAAGAACCAGAACCAGCAGGAAGCGCTGTTCGACATCTATCGCGTCATGCGTCCGGGCGAGCCGCCCACGGAAGACGCGGCGCGCGCGCTGTTCAAGAGCCTGTTCTTCGACGAGGAGCGCTACGACCTGTCATCGGTCGGCCGCGTGAAGATGAACATCCGTCTCGACATCAAGCAGTCGGACGAGATGCGCATCCTTACGAAGGACGACATCATCTCGGTGATTCGCACGCTGGTCGATCTTCGTGACGGCCGCGGCGAGGTTGACGACATCGACAACCTCGGCAATCGCCGCGTCCGCTCCGTTGGCGAGCTGATGGAAAATCAGTACCGCCTCGGCCTGCTCCGCATGGAGCGCGCCATCCGCGAGCGTATGTCATCGGTCGATATCGACACCGTGATGCCGCAGGATCTCATCAACGCGAAGCCTGCGAGCGCTGCGGTGCGCGAGTTCTTCGGCTCGTCGCAGCTTTCGCAGTTCATGGACCAGACGAACCCGCTCTCCGAGATCACGCACAAGCGGCGTCTCTCGGCGCTTGGACCTGGCGGTCTCACGCGTGAACGCGCAGGCTTCGAAGTCCGCGACGTGCATCCGACGCATTACGGCCGTATCTGTCCGATCGAAACGCCGGAAGGCCCGAATATCGGCCTTATCAACTCGCTGGCGACGTTCGCGCGCGTCAACAAATACGGCTTCATCGAAAGCCCGTATCGCAAGGTCGTGGACGGCAAGGTGACGGACGAAGTCATCTATCTCTCCGCGATGGAAGAGGCGCGCTGTCACATCGCCCAGGCGAATGTGAAGCTCAACGACGACAACAGCTTCGCCGAAGACCTCATCATCTGCCGTCACCAGGGCGACGTGTCGCTCGTGGCGAAGGAGAAGGCGGACTTCATCGACGTGTCGCCGAAGCAGGTCGTGTCCGTGGCCGCCGCGCTCATCCCGTTTCTTGAGAACGACGACGCGAACCGCGCGCTCATGGGCTCGAACATGCAACGTCAGGCCGTTCCGCTCATCCGCGCCGAGGCGCCGCTCGTCGGCACCGGCATGGAAAGCGTCGTGGCGCGCGACTCGGGCGCTGCGATCGGGGCGAAGCGCTCGGGCGTGATCGATCAGGTGGACGCTACCCGTATCGTGATCCGCGCAACCGACGAGATGGACCCGTCGAAGTCGGGCGTGGACATCTACAACCTGCGCAAGTTCCAGCGTTCGAACCAGAACACCTGCATCAACCAGCGTCCGCTGGTGCGTGTCGGTGACCGTGTCGAGCAGGGCGACATCATCGCGGACGGTCCCTCGACCGAACTCGGCGATCTGGCGCTCGGCAAGAACGTGCTCCTCGCCTTCATGCCGTGGCAGGGCTACAACTTCGAAGACTCGATCCTGCTTTCCGAGCGCATCGTTTCGACGGACGTCTTCACCTCGATCCATATTGAGGAGTTTGAAGTCTCCGCGCGCGATACGAAGCTTGGACCGGAGGAAATCACGCGCGACATTCCAAACGTCTCGGAAGAAGCGCTGAAGAACCTCGACGAAGCGGGCATCGTTTACATCGGTGCGGAAGTTCAGCCCGGCGATATTCTCGTCGGCAAGATTACGCCGAAGGGCGAAAGCCCGATGACGCCGGAAGAAAAGCTTCTGCGTGCCATCTTCGGCGAGAAGGCGTCCGACGTGCGCGACACCTCGCTCCGCCTGCCGCCCGGCGTTGCCGGTACGGTGGTGGAAGTGCGCGTGTTCAATCGCCACGGCGTCGAAAAAGACGAGCGCGCGATGGCCATCGAGCGCGAGGAGATCGAGCGTCTCGCGAAGGACCGCGACGACGAACTCCACATCCTCGACCGCAACGTCTACGGCCGACTTCGCGATATCCTGATCGGCAAGGAAGTCGCGCGCGGTCCGAAGGGTCTGCGCAAGGGCACCGAGGCGAACGAGGAGCTTCTGTCCGAAGTTCCGCGCAGCCAATGGTGGGATATCGCGCTCAAGGACGAGCAGGCGATGTCCGGCATCGAAGCCATCCGCCGTCAATACGACGAGGCCAAGAAGCGGCTGGAACAGCGCTTTGTGGACAAGATCGACAAGCTGAAGCGTGGCGACGAGCTTCCGCCCGGCGTGATGAAGATGGTCAAGGTCTTCGTCGCGGTGAAGCGCAAGATCCAGCCCGGCGACAAGATGGCCGGCCGCCACGGCAACAAGGGTGTGGTCAGCCGCATCGTGCCGATCGAGGACATGCCGTTCCTCGAAGACGGCACACATGTCGACATCGTGCTGAACCCGCTCGGCGTGCCAAGCCGCATGAACGTGGGCCAGATCCTCGAAACCCACCTTGGTTGGGCGTCGCGCGGTCTCGGCAACATGATCAACAAGGGGCTTGCGGTCTATCGCGAGCAGCACCGTATCGATGAGCTGCGTCAGGCCGTGGAGATCTCCTACAAGGGCGATCCATCGGTTCCGAATTTCACCGACGACCAACTGGTCGAACTCGCCGAGAATCTCGGCAAGGGCGTTCCGGTGGCAACTCCGGTGTTCGACGGTGCGCGCGAAGCCGACATCAATGCGATGCTCACGGCAGCAGGTCTCGACACGTCGGGGCAGGTCACGCTGTATGACGGGCGCTCGGGTGAGCCGTTCGACCGAAAGGTAACGGTCGGCTACAAGTACCTTTTGAAGCTGCATCACCTTGTCGACGACAAGATCCATGCACGCTCGATCGGGCCTTACAGCCTTGTCACGCAGCAGCCTCTCGGTGGTAAGGCTCAGTTCGGCGGCCAGCGCTTCGGTGAAATGGAAGTGTGGGCGCTCGAAGCTTACGGCGCGGCATACACGCTTCAGGAAATGCTGACCGTGAAGTCGGACGACGTCGCGGGCCGCACGAAGGTCTACGAAGCCATCGTGCGCGGCGACGACACGTTCGAAGCGGGCGTTCCAGAGAGCTTCAACGTGCTCGTGAAGGAAATGCGCGCGCTCGGCATGAACGTGGAACTGAAGCAGACCCGGGGTGCGAACGAACCGGCACCGGAGCCGTCGTCACGGCCTCCGCAGTTCCAGTTGCCGAAGCGGCCAAAGACGCAGCAGGCCGCAGAATAGAAACAAGAGCGGGTACCGGCTTCGGCTGGTGCCCGCATCGGCGTTTCCAAGGAAATTGGCGAGGCGCAGCTTCGCAGTCCGCCAAACGGGGCGGACATCGGTCGGAGAAGCCGCGGAAGCGGCTCATAGGAGCGACGAATGAATCAAGAGATCACGAATCTCTTCAGCCCGCAGGTGCCAACTCAGGTATTCGACCAGATTCGCATCTCGATCGCAAGTCCGGAAAAAATACTCTCGTGGTCTTACGGCGAAATCAAGAAGCCTGAAACCATCAACTACCGCACGTTCAAGCCCGAACGCGACGGCCTGTTCTGCGCGCGTATCTTCGGCCCGATCAAAGACTACGAATGTCTTTGCGGCAAGTACAAGCGCATGAAGTACAAGGGCGTTATCTGCGAAAAATGCGGCGTGGAAGTGACGCTCACCAAGGTGCGCCGCGACCGCATGGGCCATATCGAACTGGCCTCGCCTGTCGCGCATATCTGGTTCCTGAAGTCGCTGCCTTCGCGCATCGGCCTTCTGCTCGACATGGGCCTGAAGGATCTCGAACGCGTTCTCTACTTCGAGAACTACGTCGTCATCGAGCCGGGGCTGACGCCGCTCAAGGCGGGCCAGCTTCTGACCGAGGAAGACTTCAACAAGGCTCAGGAAGAGTACGGCGAGGACGCGTTCCAGGCGGGCATCGGCGCGGAAGCCGTTCGCGACATGCTCATGGCGCTGAACCTTGAGCAGATGCGCGAGCAGATCCGCCAGGAAATCGCGGAAGCCACGACCGAACTCAAGCCGAAGAAGCTCGCCAAGCGGCTCAAGGTAATCGAAGCGTTCATCATGTCCGGCAACCGGCCGGAATGGATGATCATGAAGGTCATCCCGGTGATCCCGCCGGAACTGCGCCCGCTCGTGCCGCTCGATGGCGGCCGCTTCGCAACATCCGACTTGAACGACCTTTATCGGCGCGTCATCAACCGTAACAACCGTCTGAAGCGGCTGATCGAACTGCGCGCGCCGGACATCATCATCCGCAACGAGAAGCGCATGCTTCAGGAAGCGGTGGACGCGCTGTTCGATAACGGCCGTCGCGGCCGCGTCATCACGGGCGCCAACAAGCGTCCGCTGAAGTCGCTCGCCGACATGCTGAAGGGCAAGCAGGGCCGCTTCCGTCAGAACCTCCTCGGCAAGCGCGTCGACTATTCCGGCCGCTCCGTGATCGTGGTGGGACCGGAACTCAAGCTGCACCAGTGCGGCCTGCCAAAGAAGATGGCGCTCGAATTGTTCAAGCCGTTCATCTATTCGCGGCTCGACGCGCAAGGCTACTCGGCAACCGTGAAGCAGGCGAAGAAGCTCGTCGAGAAGGAGCGCCCCGAGGTCTGGGACATCCTTGACGAGGTCATTCGCGAGCATCCGGTGCTGCTCAACCGCGCGCCGACGCTCCACCGACTCGGCATTCAGGCGTTCGAGCCTGTGCTGGTCGAGGGCAAGGCGATCCAGCTTCACCCGCTCGTCTGCGCGGCGTTCAATGCCGACTTCGACGGCGACCAGATGGCCGTGCACGTCCCGCTGTCGCTCGAAGCGCAGCTGGAAGCGCGCGTGCTCATGATGTCGACCAACAACATCCTGCACCCCGCGAACGGCCAGCCGATCATCGTGCCGTCGCAGGACATCGTTCTCGGCCTCTATTATCTCTCGATCCTGAAGGAGAAGGAGCCGGGCGAAGGCAGTCTCTTCGGCAGCGTTGCCGAAGTTCAGCACGCGCTCGCCGCTGGCGCTGTGACCCTGCACGCCAAGATCAAGGGCCGTCACATCGGCGTGGACGAAAACGGCAAGCCGCAGTCGAGGGTCTACGACACGACGCCGGGCCGCCTCATGCTTGCGGAGATGCTGCCGCAAAAGCCGGGCATCAGCTTTGACCTCGTCAACAGACTGCTGACGAAGAAGAACATCGGCAAGGTGATCGACGCCGTCTACCGCTCCTGCGGTCAGAAAGAGACGGTCATCTTCTGCGACCGGATCATGGCGCTCGGCTTCCATCATGCCTACAAGGCCGGCATCTCCTTCGGCAAGGACGACATGCTCGTTCCGGAAACGAAGAAGAAGATCATCGGCGACACCGAAGCCCTCGTGCTCGACTACGAGCAGCAGTACAACGATGGCCTCATCACGCGGATGGAGAAGTACAACAAGGTCGTCGATGCCTGGGCGAAGTGTACGGACCGCATCGCGAAGGAGATGATGGACCGCATCTCGGCCGTTCAGTACGACAAGGAAACCGGCCGCGAGAAGCAGATCAACTCGGTTTACATGATGGCCCACTCGGGCGCGCGTGGTTCCGAAAAGCAGATGCGTCAGCTTGCCGGTATGCGCGGCCTCATGGCCAAGCCGTCGGGCGAAATCATCGAGACGCCGATCATCTCCAACTTCAAGGAGGGGCTGTCGGTTCTCGAATACTTCAACTCGACTCACGGCGCGCGAAAGGGTCTCGCGGACACGGCGCTCAAGACGGCAAACTCGGGTTACCTCACCCGCCGTCTCGTCGACGTGGCGCAGGACTGCATCGTGACGGAACACGATTGCGGCACCGACAAGGGCATCAAGCTGGGGGCGGTGATCGACGCGGGCGAAGTGCTCGTGTCGCTCGGCGACCGCATCCTCGGCCGCGTGCCTGCCGACGACGTTGTGCATCCGTCAACGGGTGCCATCATCGCTCCGGCCGGCGAGATCATTACCGAGCTGGAGGCGCGGCTTCTCGATGAGGCGCAGGTGCAGGAGGTGCGCATCCGCTCAGCTCTCACCTGCGAACTCAAGAACGGCATCTGCGGCAAATGCTACGGCCGCGACCTTGCTCGCGGTACGTCAGTCAACATCGGCGAAGCGGTCGGCGTCATTGCGGCGCAGTCCATCGGCGAGCCGGGCACGCAGCTCACGATGCGCACGTTCCACATCGGTGGCACGGCGCAGGTTGCGGATAATTCGTTCATCGAGAGCAACTTCGCGGGCAACGTGGAAATCCGCAGCCGCAACGCGGCGCGGGACAGCCAGGGACGTCTGGTGGCCTTGGGCCGTAACATGGCGGTCATCATCAAGGATGCTGACGGTCGCGAGCGCGCGGTTCACAAGATCGCGCAGGGCTCTCACCTGAAGGTGGACGACGGCGACGTTGTGAAGCGCGGCCAGCGTCTGGCGGAGTGGGATCCATATTCGCGTTCGATCCTGACGGAAACCGACGGCGTGGTCGAGTTCGAAGACCTGCTGGACGGCATCTCGGTCAACGAACAGTCCGACGAAACGACGGGTATTACGAACCGCGTCATCGTCGACTGGCGCGCCAACCCGCGCGGCTCGGCACTGCGCCCGGCCATCGTGATCAAGGACAAGGTCGGCGGCAAGGTTCTGAAGCTGGCGCGCGGCGGTGAGGCTCGCTACCTGCTTTCGGTGGAAGCGATCCTTTCCGTGGAGCCGGGGCAGAAGGTGAAGGCGGGCGACGTGCTGTCACGTATCTCGCTCGAAAGCGCCAAGACACGCGACATCACGGGCGGTCTGCCGCGCGTGGCGGAGTTGTTCGAGGCACGCCGTCCGAAGGATCACGCGATCATTGCGGAGATCTCCGGCACGGTGCATTTCGGTCGCGACTACAAGAACAAGCGCCGCGTCCTTATCCAGCCGGATGAGGAAGGGCTCGATCCGGTCGAATACTTGCTGCCAAAGGGCAAGCACCTCGCTGTGCAGGAGGGCGACCGCATCGAAAAGGGCGAGTTCATCCTCGACGGCAACCCGGCACCGCACGACATCCTGGCGATCAAGGGCGTGGAAGAACTTGCGTCGTTCCTCGTCAACGAAATCCAGGAAGTCTATCGTCTGCAAGGCGTGACGATCAACGACAAGCATATCGAAGTCATCGTGCGTCAGATGCTCCAGAAGGTCGAAGTGACCGACGCGGGCGACACCGAGTTCCTCAAGAACGAGCAGGTCGACAAGATCGAGTTCGACGAGATGAACGTGATGGTCGAGCAGGCGGGCGGACGTCCGGCGACGGCGGTTCCTGTGCTTCTCGGCATCACGAAGGCCAGCTTGCAAACGCGGTCGTTCATCTCGGCGGCCTCGTTCCAGGAGACAACGCGCGTCCTCACGGAAGCGGCGCTCAACGGCAAGGTCGATACGCTCGACGGGCTGAAGGAGAACGTCATCGTGGGCCGCCTCATTCCGGCGGGCACGGGCGGCATGATCAGCCAGCTTCGCCGCGTGGCGAGCCACCGCGACGACCTCATTCTTCAGGAGCGGAACAAGGCAGGCGCGAAGGCGTTGCCCACCGTTCCGGGGGGCGAATCAGTCGCCCCGGGTGTGCCGCTTGAGGTGCAGGTTGTCGAATAGATGACAGCCTAAAGGACGAAAAAAGCCCGGCTTATGGCCGGGCTTTTTGATTCTGACACGGTGCAAGCAAAAAAAGCGGCGAAAAAGCGCCCTCAATCCCTTGGAATATCTGAATCCTTCCGTTAAAGTCGCATTTACCGACGAGATGATGCTGGTTTGCATCGGGTGTTTGGCGGCACCTGTCGGGGGCGGGGACCTTACGATAGCGTTTGATCAATCCTGGTGGAGACTTCGGCCTCTGACTATGCAGGACATAAAACAGTTAACTCGGTGGAGCGCCCCTCCGATGAGGTTAGGGAACGTAAGCCTGCCCGTATTAGCGTCTGCCGTGCTTTGTCTCGGCGCGCTGATCAGCCCCGCACACGCGGTGCCGTCGCAGCCATGGTATCTGGCGGCCTTCGATCACGTTATGCGCGTCCTCGTCAACAACGAAGCGCCAGCGGTTCAGATGGCGAGCGGCTCGGCCGAGCAACAGAATAACGTCGATCCAGCTTATTACAGCCGCGTTACGAAAGAAGCGGGCACGATCACGCTCCGCGGCAACGTGCCGTCAGATGGCGATCTCAAGGTGCTGCAAGGCGTCGCCGCCGCCATCGCGCCGGGCGCATCCGTCGTGGATAGGACGCGCATCAATCCAGGCGTCCCGAACCGCGACGTCTGGCTGGCGGCCATGACATTCGCCCTTCGTCAGATGGGGAAACTGAACACCGGCTCCGCATCCTTGAGGAATGCCGCGATTACTATCGAAGGCGTGACGAACGCGGATGATGATTTCGCCGTCATCCAGAAGAAGGTCCGAGAGGAAGCGCCCAAGGGATTGAATTTGCAGGTGGCGCTCAAGCCGCACGACGTTCGCCCGTTCGTCTGGCTGGCGCAATTGCAGCAGGGCGCTGTCCATCTCAGCGGCCATGTACCGTCCGAGCAGGACAAGGTCATCTTCGGCCACGCACAAGTTCTGTTTCAAAACCTGACGATCAACAGCAGCATGGAAGTGGCTAAAGGCGAGCCGAAAGGCTGGATCGAGGCCACGAAGGTTTCACTTGAAATGCTGTCGTTGCTTTATTCTGGCAGCGTGGCCATCAGCGATAAGGTGGTGAAGATCGACGGGATTTATTCTTCGCCCGCCATGGTCGACCTGCTGAAAGTCTATAGCAAAAGGCTGCCCGAAGGCTTCACACTCGAAACCAGCATTCTGGAACCCGTCGCGCGTGCACCCGCTGCGCGTGCCGAGGATATGAGCTTCGCGGCCCATCAGGCGCGCGCCTCCTACAATCCGTGAGGTTTCGGCTCGTTGTGCAATCGCCTTTTGCGTCGTGCCGCGTCTGATCTACGGCGCGACGCTGTAGTGCGCATGCAGAAGTTGGAGCGGGATCTTAAAGGCCATCTCCCTTAGACCGAAAATATCTCCTGCGGCTCGGGAAGTGGCGGGCGCGGCACCGCGTGCCATGTCGAGTCGGCGTCGATCAGGAAATCCGCGATAAGCCGCTCGCTGAAACGGTCTTTCAAGAGCGGTGCGTGACCTTCGTTCGGGATGAGCACAGGTGTCAGGCGCGGGTGTCGAGCTTGCATCTCCTGCACAGTCGCCGCCGAAAGCAGGTCGGAATGCTCGCCGCGAATGACCATCACCGGCACGGATCGCAAGGACTCGAAATGCTCCCACATCGTCGGGACGGGCTTCGAAATGTCGATCTCCGACAGCGCCTTGCCGATATTCGGATCGTAGGCCGGCGCGGGTCGTCCTTCGGCGTCCTCGTTGAAAAGCTGGCGCGTCCATGACCGCCATCCCGCATTGTCGAGCGCGGTGAACTGGCGCTTGTTGATGTCTCGGACGACGCGCAGGGCCTCGTCCCAATCGGCGGGCACGGGGATCTTCCCGGTGTAGCCCATGATACGCGCGAGGCCTGCCGTTTCGATCACTGGGCCAATGTCGTTCAGAATGGCGCATCCGATCGCGGCGGGGCGCGTGATGGCGAGCAACATGGTGATGATACCGCCCCGCGACGTGCCGAGCACAGCGACATCGGACAAGCCGCGCAGCGTGAGAAACGCCTCAATGTCCTGAAGCTCGATGAGCGCGGAGTAATTCCGCCAGTCCTTGTCCCACTCGGACCGCCCGCGCCCGCGATAATCGAGGCAATAGACGGCGCGCGGGTGCGTCGGATGCGTGGACAGCGCTACGGCAAGGTCGTGGAAGTCGCGGCCGTTGCGTGTCAGCCCGGCGAGGCACAGGAGGGGCCGCGCTGGCGCATCGTCGCTGCCATATTTACGGACATACAGAACGAGATCGTCATGGCTGCGGTAGAAGATGTCTTCCGTTTGGGGAACCGCTGCGCCAGTCGATCCGTATGTCGTCATTGTGCGTCGTCCCTTGCCGCCGGTTCATCGTCTTCGCTGGTACTGCCGCTCAGGTCCGCGATATGCGGAATACGCCCTGGCCGTCCGCGATGCAGATCTTCCACAAGCTGGAATTTTGCCTTTCCACTTTCAAGACGGCAACGATAAAGCTGCACGCTTTCCAGAATGCGCTGCACATAATTCCGCGTTTCGGTGAACGGGATGCGCTCAACCCAGTCGACCGGGTCGGCGTTGCGCGCACGGGGATCGCCGTAATCCTTGATCCATTGCCTCACGCGGCCCGGACCGGCGTTGTAGGCGGCGAGCGTCAGCACATAGGAGCCGTCATAGCCGTCATAGAGCTTGGCGAGGAAGGCTGAGCCGAGCGTCACGTTATAGGACGGGTCGGAGACAAGCCGCCCGAGGTCGTATTTCATGCTGTTCGACGAGGCCACGAGCTTCGCCGTTTGCGGCATGAGCTGCATCAGGCCGCGCGCGCCGACACTGCTGACGGAGCCGGTGTTGAACTCGCTTTCCTGACGCGTCAGGGCGTTGAGCAGCGAAACCTCAAGCTTGTTGTTGTCGCCAAGCGTGTCGAACTTCGGAAGCAGGGTCGGGAAGGCATAGGCCTCGACAGGATAACCGCGCAGAAGCGCGATCTTCGCGGCGCGGATCGCGACATGCGGCGGCGCGATGCGTTCGAGAAGCTCCAGCATCAGAACGATCTGTTCCGGGTCGGTAAGCTGGCGGGCGAGGTCGAGCGATGAAAGGACGAGCACCGACGTCATGTCGAGCTGCTTCGCGATAACGAGTGCCTTGAACGCGTCTTCCTTCACGAAAGCGGCGATGGCTTCCTTCGACGGCTGGAGCGGTGCGCGGAATTCGCAGGCAGGCTGCCGTTCCAGCGCCTGACGCGCAAGCGAACCGTAATAAGTATGCGCGCGGTCGGCGGCCTCTTTGAACAGGCGCTCGGCGTCCTTGCGCTTGTCGAGTTCGAGCCGCGTCCGCGCGAGCCAGAAGGCGGCGCGTGCCTCGTCCCGAGAGAAGCCCTTGACCGCGTAGGCTGCCTCGAAATGCCTCTCCGCGAGCTTCGTGTCCTTGAGGAAGCGCAGCGCGATCCAGCCGGACAGGAATTGCGCTTCCGACAGGTCTTCGGCGCCGAGCTGCCCATGCTTCGACGCGATGGCGTAGGCCGTGCCAACGCGGTCGTCATTCAGCGCGCGGCGAACTTCCGTGCGGCGGAAATCCCACCATTTGTCCGGGTCGGCGAAGTCGGCTTTTTCGGGATCGACCGAGCGCAGGATGGACCACAGACGGTCGTCCTCCTTCGCCTTCCGCAGCGATTTCAGCCGCGCTAGCAGCGAGAGTGGACCGCGCGAAAGCTCCTTGCGAATATCGACGGCGTCCTCTTTCGCCTTGTCCTGAAGCGTAGGCTTGGCAGGCTTGTCATCCTTCGCGGCGGCGGCTTTATCGCCCGTCTTTGTGTCGGCTGGGGCCGCTTCCGGCTTGGCGGTCGCGTCTGTTTTTGCCTCGGGCTTGGTCTCTGCCTTGTCGTCCGCTTTTGGCTCGGCTCCATCAGCCTTCTTGTCAGCGGCCTTCGCTTCTTCCGTTTTCATCGCCGCGAGATGCAGATGCGATGACGCGGCGAGCCGGCCGGCCTGGCCGAGAAGCGCGGCATGCTGCGTCGCCGCTACGGGCGCGGCTTCGCTCTGACGTTTTCCCTTCGTGCGCCCGGTCGACTTGCCCTTCCGGCCGCCGCGACCGTGGATCGCCTTGCCGCCGGAGCGCTTGCCGCGGGCGCGCGCAGCGCCCTTGATGCCCTTGGCATCGCTCGCCGTCACCTTGCTGCCGGGGTCGTCCTTGGCTTGGGCGCGGGCATCGAGCATCGCTGCGCGCACGCGCCTGTCGTCATCGGTGAGAAGCGATCCGAAGCGCTGCTCGAAGCGGTCCTGCGCGGCGGGATCGAATGCGTAGCGGCTCCAAGCATAGCGCACGAGGGTCACGCCGCGCTCGCGCTCGCCGGTGTCGATCAGCGCGCCACCAAGGGCAGCGGTGCCCGCGCCGGAGACCGGCTTGCGGTTCGTGTAGAATTTCAGCACCGTGGAGGCGGGAGCGTTCGCGAGGAACAGGCTCTTTTCGATGGACGGATCGACGGGCGGTTCCGGGAACAGCGGGTTCGCGGCGCGGAACGCCATTGTGTCGTCGAAGTCGGAGGCCGCGCGCACCCGCCGCCATTCGGCGAAGCTCCGCGCGGACGGGTCGGAAACCTTCTTGATCGCGTCGCGCGCGGCGGAGTCGTTGCCCTTCGCTGCGGCGGCAAGCACGTCCTTGATCGCGGCTGTGTCGCTATCGCTGAGCCGATATGACAGCACCGGGTCGAGCGACGCGGTCATGTCTTCTTTCGGGAACGGCTTCGGAAATCTCAGATCGACGGCGGGTACGAGGGACGTCTCGCCTTTCCGTGGCTCCATGGCTGGCGGCGATGCCGGCGTACCGTCGGAACGCACTGATGGCGACGTTTGCACCGCGACGGGCGTCGGCTTGAGGCTCAGGCCACGGTCTACCGCAGGCGTCGGCGCGGGCGTGGTCCCGCCGAATTTCGAGGGCTTGGCCTCCCCCGCCGATTGAGGTTTTGACGCGGTTGACGCAGAAACGGACGGCTCTTTTTGCGAGGGCAGAAGGTAAGGTACGAAGCTCACCGCAAAAAAGCCAAGCGCCGAGCCGATGATGATCGCCTTCAGGAAGCGAAAGCGATCGGCGAGGGCGTTGGGTTTGGGGTCCAGCGTTGACATTTCCCTATTGAGTGACGGATTTTCGTTGGCAGCGGGTCCCATCAAACCTATGGTTTTGCCTCGTCAAGGATTTCACAAGGCTACCTGCATACGCTGTCATGATTGATGGTCGTTTAATCCGGCAATACAATGACAAGCTCGGCGACGGCTCAAGGAACTAATTCGGGGAAACGATACCCCGGTTAACGGGCCGTTAAGCTTTTCCGTAAAAATGACAGCATTCAGGTGAGGATGGACGAGATGTTCAAGGGCTCTTTTACCGCGCTTATTACGCCGTTTGAAGGCGATGGCGTCGATTATGATGCCTTCGCGCGCCTTGTCGAATTTCAAATCCAGTCAGGCACACACGGAATTGTTCCGGTCGGCACGACGGGCGAATCCCCCACACTGAGCCACGAAGAGCATGAGCGCGTCGTTGAGACGTGTATCGCCGCCGCGAAGGGTCGCGTGCCGGTAATCGCGGGCGCAGGCTCCAACAGCACGGCGGAAGCCGTCATGCTGTCGCGGCATGCGCAGAAGGCGGGCGCCGACGCTGTGCTGGTCGTCACGCCGTACTACAACAAGCCAACGCAAGAAGGGCTTTACCAGCACTTCAAGGCGGTCAACGACGCGATCGAGATTCCGATCATCATCTACAACATCCCGGGGCGCAGCGTGATCGACATGTCGGTCGCGACGATGGCGCGGCTGTTCGAGCTGAAGAACATCGTCGGCGTGAAGGACGCGACCGCGTCGCCCGTTCGCGCGAGCCAGCAACGCGCTGTGCTTGGGCCGGACTTCATCCAACTCTCGGGCGAGGACGGCACCGCGCTTGCGTTCAATGCGCATGGCGGCCATGGCTGCATCTCGGTGACGTCCAACGTTGCGCCGAAGCTTTGCTCCGACTTTCAGAACGCCTGCCTCGCGGGCGATTACGCGAAGGCGCTGGAACTGCACGACCTTCTGATGCCACTGCATGATGCGCTGTTCGTCGAAACGAACCCCGTGCCGGTGAAGTATGCGGCGTCGCGGCTCGGCCTTTGCAAGCCGGAGACGCGCCTCCCGTTGACCCCGCTGTCCGAAGCCTCAAAGGCGCGCGTAGACGCTGCGCTCGAAAAGGTCGGCCTGCTGCATAGCGAGGCCGCGTAAGCAATGGCAGCGCCCGCCGCGACATCCGTTCGCAAAGTCGTAGCCGAGAACAGGAAGGCGCGCTTCTCGTACTTCATCGACGACACGTTCGAGGTGGGTATCGCACTCGGCGGCTCGGAGGTGAAGTCTCTGCGGCAGGGCAAGGCCAATATTGCCGAGTCCTACGCGACGGCGCAGGGCAGCGAAATCTTCCTGATCAACGCCTACATTCCCGAATATCTCCAGGCGAACCGCCTGAACCACGAGACGCGCCGCCCGCGCAAGCTCTTGCTCCACAAGCGAGAGGTGAACAAGCTCATGGGCGCGATCCACCGCGAGGGCATGACGCTCGTGCCGCTGCGGATCTACTTCAACGATCGCGGCCGCGCGAAGCTCGAACTCGCTCTCGCGCGAGGCAAGAAGCTCCACGACAAGCGCGAGACGGAAAAGAACCGCGACTGGGAACGCCAGAAGGGCCGTCTCATGAGGGATCGCGGCTGACGCACAGCGCGAGCGGAGCGCCGCGTTCCGCCCTTTCGTCTCCCCGATCTACTTGGCAAAGACTTCCAAAATCGCTCGCCGCCATCCCGATCCGACGCACCGCGAGCGGTGAGAACCGCGATGCGCGGAGAGGCGCGTTTCGTCGCATCGCCCCGTCCGCGTCGTTACCCCTTTGTCACAAACTGCCTTTTCTTGCGCGCCTGGCGGGTGCGTTGTCGCAGCGTTGGCGACGCGAAGCAGGCGTTGATCTCGTTTTTTATGTCAGCTCCACGCAAGGTTGTTCGGAAATGATTGCGCCAACATCTGTTTTTGACGAATCACCCCGTTAATAGCCCCTTGTGTGTGTATAAACATGCACGCGTGTGTATAGACCGACATACTATTGCACCTTTCTCACACGTTCTGAGCTTTCGTGCATTTCGATTTGGCTAAGTTACGGAATTAACGAAATAGTAACCAGTTCAGTTGTTGTTAGGAGGGGTCCTATTCTGAAGCTCACCGGTCTCGTCGCCGCGCCGCATCAGCCAAACGCAACACACGGGGAATTGCTATGACTCAGATTAACACCCGGACGATCGTCGTCCTGTTGGCGTGTTTTGTGGCGTTAGTAGTGCTTGTTAAGTCCCAGCACGGCCGCGTTTCCGCCGCCGTCATTCCGCAAGCTTCCGTCGTCAAGACGGCGGCCGCCGAAGCGCCCAAGTCCGTCCAGGCAGTGGCCTACAGGGTTGCTTCCGGCATTCAGGTCATTCCTGCCGAGAAGTGCAATATCGCCCTCAAGAGCGGCGGCGCTTTCGCCGTTCTCGCCGAGCCGGTCGCCTGCAACGGCGTCGCCATCGAATCCGTGAAGATCAACGTCGCCGAGAAGCCCTGCGCGACTGCGGGCAAGTCGGACTTCCGTACGCTCAGCCACTCCACGGTCCTCAACGGCAAGTTCGGCGTTTACGTCGAGAACAAGCCTCAGGCGCGCTGCTTCGAAGTCGCCGAGATCACGGGCAAGTATCTTTGATACAGCCTCTAACGAAGATGCGGGAGGCGGAAGCGCCGCCTCATCCGCGAAAAAGAACCAAAAGGCGGCCACCTCGGCCGCCTTTTTGCATTTGATCCGCTTCCGGAAATCTCTCGGCTGGCATGCGCCCTTGCGCCGCCTCCTCACATCGAGATCGACCCTTCGCGGAAGCTGGTCCGGTCGAGCCATACATTGACCAGCACGGGTCTTCCGGCTTTCGCAGCGGCACGCGCACGCCGAAGCGCTTCGGGCACCTCCGCATTCGTCTTCACCAGAATACCTTCCGCGCCGAAGCCCGCCGCAACCTCGTGATAGGCCGTGCGCGCAAGCACGGTGCCGACGTCGTCGCCCAGAACCTTCTCCTGCTCGCGCGCGATCTGCGTCCAGCCTGCATCGTTGCCGACGACCGCGATCACCGGAATGCCATGCCGCACGAAGGTATCGAATTCCGCGAGGCTGTAGCCACAAGCACCGTCGCCGAACAGCACCCAAATTTCCGCGTCCGGCCGCGCCAGCGCCGCGCCGAGTGCGAAGCCCGCACCGACGCCGAGCGTGCCGAATGCGCCGGGATCGAGCCAGCTCAAAGGCCTGCGCGGGCGCACGATGTACGACGCCGTCGCGACAAAATCGCCACCATCCGCCACGAAAATCGCGTTTTCGCCCGCCTCCCGGTCGAGCGCGCGGAAAAAGGCGACGGGATTCACATGCGCGCCCTCGGTTGCCGCTTGCGCGTCGATATCGGTTTCGCGCGCGGCATCGCGAGCACGAAGCGACGCGAGCCAGTCGTCGCGGTGAATGCGGCCTCTCTCGGCGAGCGCGCGCAGGAAAAGCGCCGCGTCCCCGATGGCTTCGATAGTGGCGCGGCGATTGAGGCGCGCATCCTTGCGGCTGCGGTTGGCCGCGATCAGCGTGGCCGTGTTGCGGATCTGCTTGCCGTAGTCGAGCCGGAAATCGCACGGCACGCCCGCGAGGATCACGCAGTCGGACTCCTTCAGCGCGTTGCGCCGCTGATGCCGCAACTGGAGCGGATGATCGCGGCCCAAGAGCCCGCGCGCCATGCCAGACAGGTAGACCGGGATGCCGAGCCGTGTGATCGCTTCGGCCAGCGCCGCCGCGTCCGTGCCCGTCGCGAGCGCCTGACTGCCGATGATGGCAAGCGGCCGTTCCGCTTTCGAAAGCGCTGCCGCGGCCGCGTTCACGCTCGACGACGCCGGGGTGGGAATGCGGATCTTTCGCGGGCGTGGCGTTGCAGGCGCCTTCGTGCCCCCGAACATTTTTTCCAGATGCCGGTGGAGATAAAATCGCAGTGCCCGCGCGCCGAGAGACTGCCCCCTGCCGCCCGCCTCCGCGTACCACTGGCGCACGAGCGCTTCGGGATACAGCAGGTCGATGGGGCATTCGATGAACGCCGGTCCTTGCACACCCTCGCGTGCCACGGCGAACGCGTCCTCCAGCGCCGGGCCGATGTCGCGCACGCGGCGGACTTGCTTCACGATCTTGACATGAGGCGCGACGACGGGGCGCTGGTCGATGTCCTGGAGCGCGCCGCGCCCTTGCAGCATGGTCGGTGCCGCGCCGCCGAACAGGATCAGCGGCGACTGTGCAAGCTGCGCGTTCTTGAGCGGTGTGACGATGTTCGTAAGGCCGGGGCCAGCGGTCACAGCTGCGACGCCTGGCACGCCCGACAGCCGAGCCATGGCGTCGGCAGCGAAAGCGGCCGTGGCTTCGTGGCGCGTGTCGACGATGCGAATGCCTGCATCCTTCGCGCCGATGAGGATCGGCGAGATATGCCCGCCGCACAGCGTGAAGATCGCGGTCACGCCCTGCGCCTTCAGCGATGCCGCAATCACATCGCCAGCATGCCGCGCCGAGTTCGCCGGCACCTCACCCTGTGCTTCGCCTCTGCTCGCGGCGACGCGGTCGCGCGTGTGCCCCTTTTCCAGCACTACGGCCATCGATTCCTCCCCTTGCCCGGCGCGTCTTGGCGCGCAGCCGTGGCGAGGGGCAGTCTATACGCGGAAGGTGGTGCGCTCTACGAGCCTATGGTCGGGGATTACGTCAGTGGTCCGATTTCCGGCATTACCTTTGCAGCACGCTCGCGAGCAAATGCCGGAATCACAAGCACTACCAGCAACTCTATGATTTTCGTGGAGCTTCTGAATTTGACATTTGATGAGAGCTTTCAGCAACCAGGACTCAAATCTCAAATTCGCTCCACTAGCGCGGTGACGATCCATGCGTTGCCTTGAATGAACACGCCGCCGTCCTCGGCGCGCTCCGCGAATGCCGCGCGCACCGCCTTCCGCGCCTGCTCGCGCACGTCGCCCTGCAATTCGGCCAGCACGCGCGAGAATGGTCCGGTTTCGAAGGCCTGCTCCACGGCGTCCTCGATGGCCGCGTCGCGCGTTTCGCCGACGCCGTAGAGCATCCGGCAGCCGAACGGTTCGAGCGCGATGTGCGAAAATCCGGCGGCCGACAGAATGGACGTCACGCGCGCTGGATCGCCGAAGGAGAATGGACCCGGCGCATTCGGCTCGGCGGGCGGCGCGGGCGGTATGAGCCCCTTCACCGCGCGGGCGGGCAGGCTCACCAGCTCATTTTCGGCCGCCGGACGCCAGCACACGAAGCAAAGCCGCCCGCCCGGCTTCATCGCGCGATGCAAGTTGGCGAATGCGGCGACCGGGTCGGCAAAGAACATCACGCCGAAGCGCGAGAAAAGAAGATCGAACTGCGCGTGTGGCAGGGCATATGTCGCGGCGTCGGCGAGTTCGAAGCGGACCGGCAGGCCGGGCGCGGCCGTCGCGGCACGCTTGCGCGCGAAGCTTAGCATCGGTTCGGAGATGTCCACACCGAGCACGCTGCCGCTTGCGCCGACCTTGTCCGCGAGGAGGAATGTCGTCGTCCCCGCGCCGCAGCCCACGTCGAGCACGGATTCGCCCGGCTTCGGCGCGGCCTTATCGAGCGCGGCGCGGCCAAGCGGCGCAAGCATGCGGTCGATGCGCTCGTGGTTGACCACCCAGATTTCGCCCTTGCGCCCATTCCATTCCGCGCTTCGACCGTTTTCCGCCATGGCCGGTTCTCCTTTTTTCGCTCCGAGGCATAAAAGCACCGAGCTTGACAATATCAAGAACGAAGCGATTTCTTTGACGGTGCCCACCTTTGCGTTTTTATTATTGTCTGGAGAGAGCCGATGAATTTCCGCGCCAAAACGATTGCGTTGCTTGCTTCGCTTGCCCTGACTTCAACCGCCTCCGCCGCCCGGCCCGAATGCGATATCGCATCGGATCTCTACAATCAGGCGGTCGAAGACGTCGCCGAGAAGATGGCCGCCTACAGGCAATGTCTCGCGGAAAGCGAGGGAGCCGACAATTGTTCGACTGAGTTCAAGCGGCTCAGGTCTGCTCAGGACAACCTCGAATCCGCTGTTGGCGACGTGCAGAACGATTGTTACTGAGTCATAGGCAAGGCTGCGGCGGTATTCGTCGCGCCCGCCGCACGTTGGCGCGAAACAAACAAGGAGCAACGTTTGACCGAGCCCGCCAGGCCGATCACAATTTATGTCGACGCCGACGCATGCCCGGTGAAAGCGGAGGTTTACCGCGTGGCCGAGCGGTGCGCGCTCAAGGTTTATGTGGTGAGCAACAGCGCGATACAGATTCCGAAGTCGCCTCTGATCGAGCGCGTGCTCGTTGGCAGCAACGCCGACGCGGCGGACGATTGGATCGCAGAGCGGGTATCCCGCGGCGCCATCGTCATCACCGCAGATGTGCCGCTCGCGCATCGCTGCGTCAGGGCTGGCGCGGATGTCATCTCGCCGACCGGCCGCGCGCTGACGGATGCCTCGATCGGGATGGCGCTCGCCACACGCGACCTGATGGCCGATCTTCGATCTGCGGGGCAAGTCACCGGCGGGCCGAAACCGTTTCAGCCGCGCGACCGAGCCAATTTCCTGTCGGCGCTCGATCTTGCAGTTGTCCGTTTGAAGCGCGACGGCTTCGGCGGCGCGACGGGGATCGCCTGAGCGGTTCCCCGTCTTTTGCCTAGCCGATTCAGGCCTTGCGCGCGCCCGCCGCAGCCTGCGGCGGTTTCCTGCCACGTGCGCCGGGCATCTTGCGGCTTCTTTTCATTGCGCCCGACCGAGGTGAATCCGCGTAGCTCGCGCGCGGCTCGGGTCGACCGTTCATCGGCACAATCGTGATCGTGTCGTCGCGCCGTCCCGTTTGGGCAAGGGCGCGGGTGAAGTCTGGTGCGGCGCGCGCGCTCACCTCGAACATGCTCTCGCCCTCAAGGATCTGGATAGCGCCGATCTCCCGGCTCGTGACATCGCCGGCCTTGCAGATGAGGGGCAGTATCCAGCGCGGCTCGGCGCGCTGCTTCCGTCCAACCGAAACCCGAAACCAGACGCCGCCTTCGAAATCGCCGCGCGGGGCCTCGACTTCGCTGGCGTCGCGTCCGCTGTCCACAAACTCTTCCGGTGTCGGGCGACGCGTCTGATTTTGGCGGAAGAACGCCGCCGCGATTTGTTCGGGGCTTTTCGTGGCGAGCAAATCGCGCGCGAAATCGGCTTCTTCGTCGGTGAGGGGGCCTTCCAGCGAAGGGTCGTTCATGAGTCGTTCGCGGTCGCGCTGGATGATCGTCTCGGCGCTCGGAACCGGCATCCATGAGACCTTCACCTTCGCGGCCTGTAGCAGCTTGTCGACGGTCCGGCGCTTGCTGTGCGGCGTGATGAGAACGCTGACGCCGCTTCGGCCCGCGCGCCCGGTTCGCCCACTGCGATGCAGAAGCGCCTCGCCGTCCTTCGGCAAATCGGCGTGAATGACGAGGTCGAGAGTCGGCAGATCGATGCCGCGCGAGGCCACGTCCGTCGCGACGCACACCTGCGCCCGGCCGTCACGCATTGCCTGAAGCCCGCGCGTGCGCTCGGTCTGGCTCAATTCGCCCGAGAGCGCCACGACGCCGAACCCGCGATTGCCGAGGCGGCTCGCGAGATGCTTCACGCCTTCGCGCGTGGTGCAGAAGACAAACGCGCTGCTCGCCTCGAAGAAGCGCAAGACGTTGATGACGGCATTTTCCCGCTCGCCCGATGCAACGGCAACGGCCCGATAATCGATGTTGGCGTGCTGCGTCGCGCCGGTATTGGCGGAAATCCTGATGGCGTTTTTCTGAAAGCGCCGGGCGAGAGTTTCGATCGGTTTCGCCACCGTCGCCGAAAACATAAGCGTGCGGCGCTCCGGCGGGGCCGCCTTGAGAATGAACTCCAGGTCTTCCCGGAAGCCCAGATCCAGCATTTCGTCGGCCTCATCGAGAACCATGGCGCGCACGGATGCCATGTCGAGCGAGCCGCGCGTGATGTGGTCGCGAAGGCGTCCCGGCGTGCCGACGACGATATGTGCGCCGCCCGCGAGCGACCGGCGTTCCTGCCGCATGTCCATGCCGCCGACGCAAGACGCAATTCTCGCGCCTGCGGGGGCGTACAGCCATTCGAGTTCGAGGCGCACTTGCAACGCCAGCTCGCGCGTGGGGGCAACGAGGACGGCGAGTGGCTCGGAGTTGGCCGGGAAGCGATCTTCCCCGCGCAGCAATGTGGACGCCATGGCGAGACCGAAAGCGACGGTCTTGCCGGAGCCGGTCTGCGCGGAAACGAGAAGGTCGGATTCGCCGACATCTTCTTCGAGTACGGCGCGCTGCACGTCGGTCAGCGTCGTATACCCTTGTTTGGCAAGCGCCTCCGCGAACAAGGGAGGCACTCCATCAATAGTCATCATGTGAAGCGCTTTCGGTTCTCAATTCAGGGCGGCGGAGGATACGTCGTCAATCCTTAGCGGCAATTGGGGGCAGGCAGCTAAAGCTTTCGACAGCCTTATAAACGGCTGAGGCAGCTTTTTGGACCGCGAAGCATGTTTGTGAGGGTAGCGTAAAATGGCAGCTTTGCGAAGTTTACGCAACTTCCACGGCTTGCGATCGCGAGCGGCATCCGCAAAGCAGAATATTTATGGGATTGGCCCGAGAGCCGCCGAGCAGGAACGAGCCCCGGCCAAGGGGTATATAGAGATCCACAGGCGCACGGATCAACACGGCAGGCTTGTAAGGCTGTCGCATGGCTCTCAGCGCAATATTTCGCCTTGCCAATCGAGGCGCGGCGCGCGATTCAAAGCGAAAATGACTTTTAAAGTCACCTGATGACGTCACCTGAGGCTTGCAAGACGTTGACCAAACCCAAACTCCTCATGACGCGCGTGCTGAGCCCCGCCACCATCGACCGGGCGCGGCGCGACTACGATCTCGACCTGAACGAGGCCGACGTGCCGTTCACGCCGGAAGAACTCATCGCGCGCGCGGCAGGCAAGGACGCGCTGCTCGTCACGCTGGCGGACCGCTTCAGCGCGGACGTGATCGCCAAGCTCGACCGCTCGGTGAAGGTCATCGCCACCTATTCCGTCGGCCATGAACACATCGACCTTCAGGCCGCGAAGGCGCGCGGCATCCGCGTCGCCTATACGCCCGACGCAGTGACGGTGGCGACGGCGGAAATCGGCTTCCTGCTCATCCTTGGCGCGGCGCGGCGCGCGAGTGAGGGCGAGCGGCTGCTCCGCGCCAAGGCGTGGCATGGCTGGCAGCCCATGCAGCTCATCGGGCGGCGGCTCGACGGCAAGAAGCTCGGCATTTACGGCATGGGCAAAATTGGCCAGGCCATCGCCAAACGCGCGCGCGGCTTCGACATGGACATCCATTATTTCAACCGGCGGCCGCTCGTCGCGGCGGCCGCGCGCGGCGCGACCTACCATGCGACGCTCGACAGCCTGCTCGCAGTGACCGACATCCTCTGCATCGCCGCGCCGTCCACGCCCGAAACGCGCGGCTCGATCGATGCCGCCGCGCTCGCGAAGCTCAAGCCGGGCGCCATCGTCACCAACATCGCGCGCGGGGACCTCGTAGTGGACGGCGACCTCATCGCGGCGGTGAAGTCCGGCCACATCGCGCATATCGGCCTCGACGTCTACACGAACGAGCCGAACATCCACCCCGGCTATTACGACCTGGAAAACGCGTTCCTCCTGCCGCACATGGGCACCTCCGTCATCGAGGCGCGCGACGAGATGGGCCGCGACGCCCTCGACAACATCGACGCCGTTCTCGCGGGGCGCGAACCGCCCACCGCGCTCGTCTAGAGTCTTGTTTTGCCGCGCTTTCCGGGCGGAAAACCGCATACACTTTTCCTGAAAGCGCTCTGTACGAAAGCCAACGCCATGCCGAACCTTCTGCTGGAACTGTTCTCCGAGGAAATCCCGGCCCGCCTTCAGGGGCGCGGCGCGGACGATCTCGCAAAGCTCATGACCGAGGCGCTCACGAAGGGCGGCCTGACCGTCGGCGCAACGCGCACCTTGTCGGGGCCGCGCCGCATCGTTTTTATCGCGGATGACGTGCCCGCGCATTCTGCGGCGACGGTCGAGGAGCGCAAGGGGCCGCGCACGAGCGCGCCCGCCAAGGCGCTGGAAGGCTTCGTCAAGGCGGCGGGGCTTAACAGCATCGATGAAGCGCAGGTGGTGAAAGACCCGAAGGGCGATTACTACCTCGCGCGGAGTGAAAAACCCGGCCGCGCCGCCGCCGACATCATCGCGGAGGCCGTGCCGGACATCATCCGCAAGTTTCCCTGGCCGAAGTCGATGCGATGGGGCAACGGGCGGCTGCGCTGGATCAGGCCGCTGCATTCGATCCTGTGTCTTTTCGATGACAAGCCGGTCGCATTCGAGGTGGACGGCATCAAGAGCGGCGACATCACATACGGACATCGCTTCCTGAGTGGCGAAAATATCACTCAACCAAAGGTTGTGAAAGTCGACCGTATTTCAGACTATGCAGATGCATTGATGCACGCTAAGGTTGTGGTCGCAGGAGAACACCGGGCGAAGGCCATCCTTGAGGGCGCGCACACCGCCGCCTCGGATGCCGGGCTCGCTCTTGTTGAAGACCACGGGCTGCTTGCTGAGAATGCGGGGCTCGTCGAGTGGCCCGTGGTCCTTTCCGGCCAATTCGAGGAAAGCTTCCTCGATGTGCCGGAGGAAATCCTGATGACGTCCATGAAGGCGCATCAGAAGTGCTTTTCGCTGCGCTCGGCGAAAACGGGCAAGCTGGCGAACCGCTTCATTCTCGTCTCAAACCTCGAAGCTGAAGACGGCGGCAAGGCCATCGTCGCGGGCAACGAGCGCGTGATCCGCGCGCGCCTCTCCGACGCGAAATTCTTCTGGGAGAACGACCGCAAGCGCCCGCTCGAAGGGCTGACGGCGCTGCTCGGTCAGGTGACGTTCCACGAGAAGCTCGGCACGCAATTTCGGCGCGTAGAGCGCATCAAGGCGCTCGCGCGCGAACTTGCGCCCATCGTCGGCGCAGACCCGGACGATGCCGTGCGCGCGGCGCATCTCGCCAAGGCCGATCTCATGTCGGAGACGGTCGGCGAGTTCCCCGAGCTTCAGGGCATCATCGGCAGTTACATCGCGCTCGCGCAGGGCGAAAAGCCCGCAGTCGCCGACGCCATCGCGGAGCATTACAAGCCGCAGGGGCCGTCCGACGCCGTGCCGACGAACCCCGTCGCCGTCGCCGTAGCGCTCGCCGACAAGCTCGACATGCTTGTGGGCTTCTGGGCCATCGATGAAAAGCCGACCGGCTCGAAAGACCCGTTCGCGCTGCGCCGCGCCGCGCTGGGGGTTATTCGGATTGTGCTGGAGAATGGGCTGCGGGTCGAGTTGATGAAAATCATCGAGAAGGCATCTGAACTGATTGATGAAGATCAGTACGAGCGCGCGATGCGACGGGTCGAAAAGAGCGGAGGAACGGTCGCCTTTGCAAAGACAAGTGTCGAGTGGAATGGAAGGCAGATTGGTACCCGCGAAGCTGAGATGCTGTCCTTCTTCGCCGACCGTCTGAAGGTCTACCTCCGCGATCAGGGCGCGCGTCACGACCTCATCGACGCGGTGTTCGCGCTGCCGGGGCAGGACGATCTGCTCATGGTCGTCCGCCGCGTCGAGGCGCTGGGCCGCTTCCTCGAAACCGACGATGGCAAGAGCCTGTTAGCGCTCGTTCGCCGTGCGCTGAACATCCTGCGCATCGAGGAGAAGAAGGATGCGCGCGCGTTCGACGGCGAACCGGCGGCGAAGCTGCTGAAGGAAAAGGAAGAAAAGGCGCTCGCCTCGGCGGTGAAGGCCGTGGGCAAGGACGTCCGCGCCGCGCTCGCGACCGAGGATTTCGAGGCGGCGATGACGGCGCTGGCGAAGCTCCGTGCGCCGGTGGACGCCTTCTTCGACAAGGTGACGGTGAACGCCGACGCCGCCGACATCCGAGAGAACCGGCTGACGCTGCTGGCGCAGATCCGCGCGCTGACGCTCGACATCGCGGATTTCTCGAAGATCGAGGGATAAAGAAAAGCGGCCGGGGATGCCTCGGCCGCTCAATCATTCCAATGCCCGGCGATGTCCTTTCTCGAAATCCCCGCCGGGCAATTCGTCGCCATCGTCGGTGCACTCGACGCGCTGACACGTGCGGAGATGCATCAACTGACAGAGCGCATCTGGCAGGAGCACGGCTTCACCACCTTGCTTATCACGCACGACGTCGCCGAGGCGGCCACGTTGGCCGACCGCGTTCTGGTTCTGCGCGACGGGCACATCGCGCTCGACCTCGAAATCGACCTCCCGCGCCCGAGGCGCAGCTACGATCCGGCGGTCGCTTCTATCGGAGCGAAAATCCTCAGGGAGGTGTGAGCCCGCGTCGCGCCTGTCAGGCCGCGACCGATGCTCGCGTCGTGTCGACGCGACGTCTGGTCGATTTCAACCCCGCGAATTGGGCGAGTGTGCGATTGTCCAGCACGACGGAAATCGCGTTGCGTACCTCCACCATGATGGCGCGGACTTCGCATTCGCCGCAATCGCAATCGTCACAGGCGCGATAAGCGGTGACGCTCGCGCAAGGAATCGGGGCGAGCGGACCGTCCAGCACGCGCACGATGTCGCCTACGTTAATACTCGATGCCTCTTTCGCCAGGGCGTAACCGCCAGCCTTCCCCTTCTTGGAAAAGACGAACCCCGCCTTGCGCAATTCGCTGAAAATCTGGTCGAGGAACTTTTTCGGAATCGAGTTCGCTTCGGCGATTTCCGAAACCTGAGCGATCTCACCGGGAGCAAGCCGCGCAAGATGCGTCATGGCCTTGAGCCCGTATTTTCCTTTCGCGGTCAGCAACGTATTTCCTTTCTGCCATTTGCCGGAGAAGGATCATAAATTCGCGCGAGAAGCGCATAAATCAAAAAACATTTCCACGTTCAAAAGTCGATAGAAATTATGGGAAAAGAGCAGGCTCTCGCTGCGTGACACAGACCTCGGCCGTGCGGTGCGTCTCGCTGCCGATCAAGCACGTCTGTAGCGCATGAATGGCTCAATGGATCGCGATGTTCTACCGCGCGAAGCCTACCACCCCGCGCCCTCCCGCGATACGGCAAGGGCTTACTATGGCGAAAGGCACGTTTGCTGTCGCATCGGTGACCGCCGATTCATAGCCGCGACTGTTTTTCGCCGCTGGCGGCAGGCGGTTCGGGGGGACGGAAAAAAATGCATGATCGCCGCCGATTTGTCGAGATCGCGGTCACTGCATCGTCAGCTATGCGGCAAAAACAAAAAGCCGCCAATCCATTGGATTGACGGCTGAATTTTTGGTTGCGGGGGCAGGATTTGAACCTGCGGCCTTCAGGTTATGAGCCTGACGAGCTACCGGGCTGCTCCACCCCGCGTCACAAAGTTGACATAGGCCGTTCGGCCGGAAACCGCAACACATACCTTCATATTTCGGCGAAAAAAGTGGCGGTGCGGTTCCTGATCCGCACAGCGACGCCCGTGCCACGGAATCGGCGGGGCACGCAAAATCCTCCCACCCCATGGAGGTAGCGGCATGGCACCGAAGCTTTATGCGCAAAACTCTTGTCTCTGGCCGCATGCAGACATCGGCCCGGAGCGGTCGCGGAGGCTACTCGGCCGCGCGAAGACCGGCGGGAGCGTTTGCGGCGGCCCGCTCGGAGCGCTTGTGCGCCCATATAAGGTAGATGTTGCGCGCGTAGATGAAAAGACCCGCAAGCTGCCCGAGCATGATCACCGGATCGGCGCGGTGAACGGCGTAGACGAACAGCATCAGGCCGCCTGCAAAGCTGAAATACCAGAAGGTTTCCGGCACGATGCTGCGCTTCACGCGCTCGCTCGCGATCCATTGTAATACGAAGCGCATGAAAAACATGGACTGCGCCGCGAAGCCGAAGATGACCCAAGCCATCTCAACTTCCGAAACCTGCGCCCACCACTGGCTGAACTTTGCAAGGTCCATGCGATCCCCGTACTCGGCTTAAGGCCACGCCGCTAACCCGGCTTGCCGGACCGGCCGAAACGTGCCTCGAAATCCCGCCCGCAAAGAAGCGGACACATCTTATTCACGCGAACCTGCGCCCGCCCCGCTCGAAACGCTTCAATGTGTTTGCCGCGAAGCGACCGTTGCCACCCGACGAATAGGAGCGGCTTCCCTCAGCCGCGCCACGCCGAGCGTATCTTCGATGATTTCCGGCACCCGCGTACGCCGCCTCAGCCACACGATGCCGATCATGTCGTAGATGCCGAGCAGCGCGCGGTTGAAGTTTGTGTATTTCGACTGCCCCGCGATGCGCGGACGGTCGTTCACCGGGACGTACTCCACCTTGTGGCTGTACATCTGAAACAGCGCGGGCATGAAGCGGTGCATGCTCGTGAAGAACGGCAGCCGCAAATACGCCTCGCGCCAGAAAACCTTGATGCCGCAACCCGAGTCCGGGCATTGGTCCTTGAGGATCGCAGCGCGCGCGCGGTTACCGAGAAGGCTCGCGATGCGCCGTGAGCCGACCGCCTTGCGCTTCACGCGCACGCCGCCTACCAGCGCCGGGCCGCCCTTACCGGGCGTGCCGAGGCTCTTCAAAAGGTTAGGGAGGTCGGCGGGATCATTCTGGCCGTCGCCGTCCATCGTAGCGATCAGGGGGCATTGCGCAGCGAGAACGCCCGTGCGGATCGCGGCGCTTTGGCCGGACCGCGCGCGGTGGCGGATGTAGCGCACGCGCGGATCGCGCGCGGCGAGCGCCTTGATTTCCGCGCCGGTCCCATCGGTGCTGCCGTCGTCGATCACGATCACCTCGCCGAGAATCTCAGGCGCGATGGCGCGCAGCGTTTCCTCGACGAGACGGCCGATGTTTCCTTCTTCGTTCAGCGCTGGGATCACCACCGCAACAGTCATGACCGCCACCTTCGCAAGCTCGCTTCCGCGGAGCCCATTTCGATTTCCTTAACCGCTCATAGCAGGCTTTTTCGTGGCCGCACAACCAGTGTGGACAAGCCGTTCACGCGATTCACCCTTTGGTGACGGGTTCATGTGACAGTCAAGACAGCGTAGACGTTCCGATTCCGGCGGCTGGTTTCCATGTTTGAGCGCAGCGCAAGGCCCCATGCGTATCCCGCACCGCTTGCCCTCGGCGCGGACGGCGGCATTGTTACGACGCTTGCGGAACCGATCGTCGGATGGCCCGCCGGAAATCTCGACGGCGCGCCACAGCCTCTCATCCTTCCACCGAATTATCTCGAACCGCTCGCGACAAGCTCCATCGCTTACGGCTGCAATCTGCCGCTCACGCGCGGAGCCGTGCCGACGCCCGTGCTCGGCGCCCAGTTTCCCGACCGCATCGACGGCGGCGGCGAAGCCGAGTTTCTGGCCGCCTCGTTCCCCGCTGGCAACACCGCCGTCATCGGCGCGAAAGGCGAGCGGATCACCCTGCGCCTGCGGTGGGTGTGCGTCTCGGCGGACGCGGGAATCGGCGCGGTGTGGCGTTGTTTCGTCCGCCTCGGCGGTCAGGGCGCGCAAAACGCATGGCACGCCGTCGATCACGATTACATTTTCGAGGCCAAGGGCGGCGCGGCGCTGAACGCACCCGAAGAGATCTCGCTCCCGGTGCGGACGCCGGATGGACGTAGGTTGCGGCTTGTGCATCCCTTCGGCGCGCTGACCTGCTTCGCCTGCGAGGCGGGACGCGTCAAGGTGACGAAGCTTACGCCGGACGGCTGGGCAAAACGCGATGTGGCCCGCCTGTCGCTTCTTGCCGACGACCGCGTCGTGGCCATATTCTCCGACGGGATGCAAAAGACCGTCGGCATCGCCGCCCCGCATGCGAAGCGGACAGCGCGGGCCGCATAGTTTCTCGTCAGCGACGCAAGTGCCAAATTTTTCAACACACACATCCGATCGGGCCGGCGCATCATGAAGATGGCCAGGATATACATTCGCGCCCTCGGCATGCTCACTTCCGAGCGCTGGCTTGCCATGGCGCTCGTTGCTGCGGGCGCGGCCATCGCCATCGTGCAACTTGCCGAGCCGATTCTGTTCGGCCGCGTGGTCGATGCCCTTTCTAAGGGCGATCAGGCGTTCCCGATCATCGCGATCTGGGCCGCGCTCGGGCTTTTCAACATCATCGCGAGCGTCGCGCTGTCGATCATGGCGGACCGCCTCGCGCACAGGCAACGGCTCGCGGCCATGGGCGCGGCGTTCGAGCGCGCGATCAACCTGCCGGTGAGCTATCACGCCCAGCAAGGAACCGGGCGGCTCGTTCGCATCATCCTCGCGGGGACGGACCAGCTTTTCGCGCTGTGGCTCTCGTTCCTGCGGGAGCACCTGACCGCCATCATAAGCATCATCCTGCTCGTGCCGGTGGCCATCTCCATCGACACGCGGCTCGCGGCGCTGCTGGCCGCACTAGCTGTGCTCTATTTCCTCGCCAACACCGTCATCATCAAGCGGACGCAAGGCGGACAGGAGAACGTCGAGGCCTACCATCAGGATGTCTTCGGCCGCGTCGGCGACGTCATCGGCAACGTCACCGTCGTGCAGAGCTATACACGCCTCGTGGACGAGACGAGCGCGCTCCGCAACCTCATGGCCGACCTCCTGCGCGCGCAATATCCCGTGCTGACCTGGTGGGCGATGCTCACCGTGCTGACGCGTGGCGCGGCGACGATTACTATGGTCGCGGTATTCGCCATCGGCTCTATCCTCGCTCAGCGCGGCGAAGTGACGGTGGGCGAGATCGTGGCTTTCGTCGGTTTCGCGGGGCTGCTCATCTCCAAGCTCGACCAGCTTTCGAGCTTCGTGGCGCGCATCTTCATGCAGGCGCCGACGCTGCAAAACTTTTTCGACCTGCTCGATACCAGCGGCATGACCATCGAGAAGACGGGCGCGGTGCCGCTGGAAAACGTGAGGGGCCGCGTCAGCTTCGATCATGTCACCTACCGTTTCCCGGCGAGCGATCAGGGCGTGTTCGAGCTCGATTTCGACGCCGCGCCGGGGCAGACCTTCGCGCTTGTCGGCCCGACCGGCTCGGGCAAGACGACGACGCTCGCACTGCTCCAGCGGCTGCGCGACCCGCAGGAAGGGCGCATCCTCATCGACGACATCGACATCCGCGACGTGACGCTGAACTCGCTGCGCCAGTCCATCGCCGTGGTGTTTCAGGATGCGGGGCTGTTCAATCGTTCGATCGCGGAAAACATCCGCGTGGGGCGCCCCGGAGCGACCGACGAGGAGGTGGAAGAAGCGGCGCGGCTCGCGGAAGCGCATGACTTCATCCTCGCGAAGCCCGGCGGCTACGGCTTTGTCATCGGCGAACGCGGTTCGGCGTTGTCCGGCGGCGAACGTCAACGCATCGCCATCGCCCGCGCGATCCTGAAGAACGCGCCGATTCTGATCCTGGACGAAGCGACGAGCGCGCTCGACAACGAGACCGAATTGAAGATCAAGCGCGCGCTCGACCGCGTGCGGCGCGGGCGCACCACGTTTCTCATCGCGCACCGGCTTTCGACCGTTGCAAGCGCAGACAAGATCCTCGTGCTCGAAAAGGGGCGGATCGTCGAAATGGGCACGTTCGCCGCGTTGGCCGAAGCGGGCGGCATCTTCGAGCGGCTCGTGAAGGCTGGCGACTTCAAGGAAGACGAGCCCGATGCCCCGGCCGCCCGCGCGGCGGAGTAAACCCGGCGCTTCGACTGCGTAATCGTGCAGGCTCAGCCCGGCTTGCCGCGCCTGCGGATCGTCACATACAGCGCGCCGCTACCGCCGTGATGGTGCGCGGATTCGGTGAAGCTCACCACGTGGACGCGAAACTCCGGTTCGGACAGCCAGTGCGGCACAAGCCGCCTCAAAACGCCGCGATTTTCGGTGGTCCAGAAGTCACGGCTGTCGGAATCGGCGCGGCCCCCCTTACCCGTGATAATCAGGACGTGGCGGTGCCCCTCCACCTGACAACGAGCGAGGAAGGCGCGAAGGGTCGCGTAGGCATCGTGCTGGCGGAGGCCGTGCAGGTCGATCCGGGCGTCGATTTCACGGCGCCCGCGCGCGATCTTACGCACGATGCGGTGATCGAAAGGCTGGTGCGGCGGCGGAGTCGGGCGCATCGCGGCGGGCACGGCGCCGGGGCTCGCAACAGGCGCCGCCGCGCGCGTCGGCGCGGTGTCGAGGGGCTTGGCCTTGGTCGTGAGCTGTGGCGCGGGGGCCGCTCCATCGCCTTCCTGCGGCGCAGGCGTGTCCGGTTGCGGGCGCGCAAGAGGCTCGTCATTGCGGGTCACGCGGGCCCACAACTCGATCTCCTCTTTCGAGAGGAGGCGCTTCTTTCGGCGGCCTTCCATCCCTTTTCCCACTTCAATCGCGCTACCTAGCACCTTGGTTGAAACACGATAAAATCGCATGAATGGCGCACTGCGCCAGCACTTTCGCCCGCTGCGTCGCCCGTTCCCGCGAAGATGTCGCCGCGCTGTGGCCCTTTGATCGCCGACCCGGTGTCCTGAGCGACGGTAAGCCGCTGGAACCGGATTCCCTGAAACGTGAGGCCCGGAGCCGAAACCCATAGCAGCGTCCCCGCCGGATGAAAGGCCGGGTCTGTCGCAAGGCTCCTTCCGGGATAAAGTTCCACTCCCGACGAACCGCGCGGCGCGGCGGCGGAGGTGTCGAGTTCGCGGAAAAATATATAGGAGCGGTTTTCGGCGAGAACAGCCTCGCGACCCGGCTCCGCGCGTAGCCACGCCTTCATGCCTTCGAGATGGGCATCCTCGACGCTCAACTCGCCATGCGCGATCAGCCATTTCGAAATGGACGTGTACGGATGGCCGTTCTTGCCGTCGAAGGTCAAACGCACACGCGCGCCATCCTCCAGCACGACGACGCCCGAACCCTGCACATGCATGATGAAGGCGTCCACCGCATCCGCGAGATAGAGAAGCGCGCGCCCACGATCTTCGAGCGCCCCCGCCTCGATTTCACCGCGCGTGAAATACGGCTCGAAACCGGCGGCCGTGGCACGCGCCGCACTCAAGCCCTGTGCAGCGAGCGGATGTTCAGTCGGAAGCAGCGAAAGATCGGGCGGCCGCCGGTAGACCGGAACCGGGAACGCGGCGGAACGCGTGCGCGAGCCCTCAAGAACCGGCTCGAAATAGGATGTGAGAAGGCCCTGTTCTGCGCTCACGCGGCACGGCCGGAAATGCGCCTCGAAGAAGACGCGCGCCGCCTCGCTGTCAGCGAGAACACCGGCCGGATCGCCTGCGGGGCGCTGAAGGTGCGGCGCGAGCGCGGCGGAACGGAGATAGCAGGCCAGCGCGTCCGCATGATTATCGTCGCGCCAGCCGGGGATTGCGTCGAAGTCCATCGGCTCCAGCGAGAGCACGGCGGACGAAGCGCCGCTATGCTGCCAGCGCCAGAGCGCTGCGTCCCGAGCTTCGGCGGTCACGCCGCGTCGGTTGCGACGAGCTGCCAGTTCGGGTTCGGCGAAGACACGTCGCGTGAGAAGGTCCAGATATCGGTGACCTGGCGCACGGCCTTGTCGTCGCCGTCAACCACTTCGCCGTGCTTGTCGCGCGTGGCGGTCACGAGATCGCTCACAAACCGCACCTTAACCTGCGCGACGCGACCCAAAAGCTGGGCCTCGACGATTTCGCTCGACGATATGCCGATGAAGTGAAACTCCACCGTCTCGCCGCTCGCCTCGCGGTCGTTGATCACCACGTTGAAACTGTCGAAGACCTCCGGCGCGAGGAGATGGCGCAGCGTTTCGCGGTCCCCCTTGGCATAGGCGGTGATGATGGATTCGTAGGCGATCTTCGCACCATTGACGAACGACGCCGTGTCGAAAGACGGGTCGGACGTGGCGATCTGGCGCAGGGGCGCGCGCACCGCACTATCCGCGGGGACGTTGCCGAGCCGCTCGTCAACGCTGGGGCCTGCCGATGGAGCGCCGCCTGGTCTCGGCTCCGCTCTCGGAAGCGGAACCACGTTGTCCCGCGTGGGCGCCGCATCGCGCGCATAATTGTCAAGCCGTGTTTCTTCATCGCCGGTTCTGCGGCCAAGCACGCTCCGCAACCGCAGAAAGATGGCCACCGCAACCGCTAAAAGCAAAATATTGGTGAGGTCGAAAATTTCGCTCGTCAAACCGCCGCTCCTGACCCCCGTCGGGCCCGATGTTGTGTGACTACCTGCGCGTGATATAAGGGCTTCGAGGCCCGCTGGCTATAGCCGCGCGCCCTTTGACGCAAGCGTTGCCGAATTCTTTGTATCCTTCTCCGCAAATCGATCTTCGCTCCCATATTAGGGAGTGCGAATTTTCAATCCAACCCCTAGGACCGAGCGTCTCGATGCCCTTCGTCATTCTCTTTCTCATGATTTCGTGGCCGGTGCTGGAGGTGGCCTCCATCATCCAGGTAAGCCGCTGGATTGGCGGCATCCCAACGTTCCTGCTGTTGGCGGCGGGTGTGGCGGTTGGCGCGTTCCTCGTGAAGTCGCAAAGCCGCTTGGTCGGCGTTCGCGTCATGGAAGTGATGCGGTCCGGCGGGTCGCCCGAAAAGACGCTCCTCGACAGCGGGACGACGTCGCTCGCGGGCATCCTGTTCATGATCCCCGGCTTCGTGTCCGACGCGGTGGCGATCCTGCTGCTGCTCCCGGTGGTGCGCGGCTTTTTGTGGCGCGGCGCATCTTACGGCGTGCGGACGCGCGGCGGGAAGTGGCAGGCGCGGCCCCAGCAGGGTGCGCGGCCTGAGCCACAGGGGGACGCGCAAGGCCCGGTGCGCAGCGAAACGGTGATCGACGTCGAGTTTACCGAAGTGCCGCGTGGCGAAGGCAAGGGCGGTTCGAGCGCGAAGCGCACGGATTCGCCCTGGAACAAGGGGTAGAGCGCGGAGCGAACGATTTCCTTCAGAACCTGCCGGTCGCCGAACGACCGCCGACCGCGCGGAAGGAGCGACAACCCCTCGACCCCCGGCGTCGCCCGTGACTTCGACGCTGCGGACGCGCCGCTTTCCTTTTCGGGAGCTGGCTCAGCCTCGAACGCCGCGATGATCTTGCGTTGAACGATGCGCGGTCAAGGGCTCCTTCGGATGGCGGCACTCTTTCGGCGACCTCACGCCGACGAGCACCTTGAAGGGAACGGAAGGGCACCGAAATCCCACGAAGGGAACCGAAAGCCTCATGGATTCTCCACGGGCTGTTCCCGGCGCGGGCACGCCCTCGCCAATGACGCTAGTTGCGCGGCATGCGGACACCAACGAGCGAGTTTTTTTCTCAGGAACGACCTATATGGCCGACGGATCCGCTCGGCGAACGCCTTAAGCCGGTCGGCGTCTGGGGCGACGCGGCCGCTGACGTCCCGCACCACCGCCGGGCTCTCTATACGGGCTTGTCCCAGTCGTCGAGCGGGATGGAGCCAATTGCCCCCCTTTTGAGGAGCTAAGGAAAGGGTCAACAATCCAGCGTCTTCAAGGTGTTTAGTGGTCGGGGCGGAGAGATTCGAACTCCCGACCCTCTGGTCCCAAACCAGATGCGCTACCAGGCTGCGCTACGCCCCGACAGATCAGAACCCGTAGCGCACAAAGAATTTGAGAGCAAGCGCCGTGTGAAAGGCTTTGACCGCAATCGCGCTGCGGAAGGGCCGACGAAGGGGCGCAACCCGTGCTTGCCACGCCGCCGTGCACCTTGGTCGCCCGCGCCCTATATCGTGCGGCCGCCGTCAACCTCCAGCACGACGCCCGTCACGAACGCGGCTTCGTCCGAGGCAAGATAAAGCGCGGCGTTTGCGATGTCGGCAGGCTCGGACAACCGCCCGAGCGGCACCGTGGCGCTGAACTTCGCGCGGTTTTCCGGTGTATCGGGCAACCCCATGAACTGTTCGAGCAGCCCCGTGACGCCCATCACGGGCGCGATGCAATTCACGCGGATCTTCATCGGCGCAAGCTCCACCGCCATCGACCGCGACAGCAGGTTCACCGCGCCTTTCGAGCCGTTGTACCAGGTGAGGCCCGGGCGCGGCCGAATGCCCGCCGTGGACCCGATGTTGAGGATCACGCCGCCGCCGCGCTCCTCCAACACCGGCACGACGGCAAACGCCATGTGATAGATCGACTTCACGTTGATCTCATAGACGCGGTCAAAATCCTCCTCGGACACTTCCAGCATGGGCCGGTTCTTGTGGCTCCAGCCCGCGTTATTCACCACGATGTCGAGGCCGCCGAACGCGTTGAGCGTGTTCGCGACCGCCGTATTGATCTCGCAGCGCTTGGTGACGTCCGCCTTGATCGCGATGGCGGCATCGCCGATCTCGCGAGCTATGGCCCGCGCACCGTCGCCGTTGATGTCGAGCACGGCGACTTTCGCGCCTTCCCGGGCGAACACGCGCGCGATTTCCGCCCCGAAGCCGGAAGCCGCTCCGGTCACTATGGCAACCTTGTGCTGAAGACGCATCCAATCCTCCCGAGTTTTCGCCAGTCTATCACGGGCAGAGCGGATGCTGTGCATGAAAGGGCGGGAGCGCTCCCGTTCCCGCCCTGTCGCTCGGTCTGCGGCTACAGGCTGTCGCCGAAATCCGCGCGGAACTTCGCGACGAGTTTCTCCTGCCAGTCCGAGACGGGCTTCAGGCGCCCGTAGAAGAAGCGCAGGATCTCCGGTTCCTCGACGAACACCAGTCCGTCGATCATCTTGCGGTTCTGGTACAGCCAGTCGATGCGGTCGATCGCGTAATCCACCTGCGAGCGCGTGAATACTCGGCGCGGCATCGCGAGGCGCAGCAATTCCATGTTGGAGAAGACTTCGGTGCCGTCCGGGTTGCGCTGCTCCGACAGGGTGCCGCGTTCCATGCCGCGTACGCCCGACGCGATGTAGCAGGCCGAGGCGAGCGCGCCCGCGCGATATTCCGCCTGCGGGATGTGATCGAGGAAGCGCATCGCGTCGATGTGACAGCCGAGGCCGCCCGCAGGTGTAATCACCGGCACGCCGCGTTTCAGCAGTTCGCTCACCATATAGGCGATGAACTGCGGCCCCTGGTTGATCATGTCTTCGTCCATCGTCTCTTCGAGACCGACGGTCAGCGCCTCGATCTCGCGGACGGACATGCCGCCATAGGTGAGGAAGCCCTCATAGAGCGGCACGAGACCGCGCATGCGCTTGTACAGCCCCTCGTCGCGGATGCAGATGCCGCCGCCGCGCACGCAGCCGAGCTTGCGGGCAGAGAAGTAGATGATGTCGCACAGGTCGGCGACGCGGCGGGTGATTTCGCGGATCGAGAGATCCTTGCAGGAGTCCTCGCGCTCTTTCATGAAATAGAGGTTGTCGGCGAGCAGGCTCGCGTCGAACACGAGGATCAGGCCGTATTTGTCGCACACGCGGCGGACGTCGGCGAGGTTCGCGAGCGAAATCGGCTGGCCGCCGATGAGGTTGGTGCCCGCCTCCATGCGCACGAAGGCGATCTTGTCCGCGCCCTCTTTCCTGGCGAGCGCTTCAAGCGCCTCGATGTCGATATCGCCCTTGAACGGGAGATCGCTCGTGACTTCGAGCCCTTCCTTCTTGACGAGTTCCTCGATAACGCCGCCGTTCAGCACGATGTGCGCCTTGGTCGTCGTGAAGTGATAATTCATCGGCACGATGGTGCCCGGCTTCACGAAGGTCTGCGCGAGGATGTTCTCGCAGGCGCGGCCCTGATGCGTCGGCAGGATGTAGTGCATGCCGAAAAGCTCGCGGAGCTTCGCTTCGAGGCGCGTGTAGGTGGCGCTGCCCGCGTAGCTGTCGTCCGCGATCATCATGGCGGCGAGCTGCTGATCGCTCATCGCGTTCACGCCGCTGTCGGTCAGCATGTCCATGAAGACATCGCAGTTCTGCAACAGGAACGTGTTGTTGCCTGCATCGTCCATTGCCTTGAGCCGGTCCTCGATCGGAAGGAGGGTGAGCTTCTGGACGATGCGGACCTTGTGCATTTCCAGCGGAATGGTTTCGCCGCTGTGGAATTTAATTCTTGGCACGGGGACCTCATGTGAAATTTTTCGTTGACCCGGCGCGAGCGTAACAACCTTTGCCGCCGCAATCCCATGTGGAAATAAGACGCGGCGCTTCGACTTTAGCCTGATGCGGTGCACGGCCGTCTGGCATGCGTCACGGACCCGAAACTCCGCCCGGCGGGTTCCCTCAGCGTATAACTGCGAGGGAGAAATATGACTTCGCGCGAACGCATGATCCGCACCTATGACAAGGCGCTGGTGAGCCGGGGCTACCGGCAGTATTTCGACAACAGCGGCTTCTACAATTTCGGTCTGTGGGACGGGGAGCCTTCCTCGCAGCGCGAGGCAAGCGAAGCGCTGATCGACGAACTCGTTTCATTGATCGGGCATGAGGGCGGGCGAGTGCTGGACGTGGCCTGCGGGCCGGGCGCGTCCACGCAAAGGCTCTGCCGGTCCTATGAGCCGCGCAATGTCACGGCCATCAACATTTCCGAGGCGCAACTCGCCTCGGCGCGCGACCGCGCCCCCGGTTGCACGTTCATCAAGATGGACGCGGCGCATCTCGACTTCCCCGCCGAGAGCTTCGACGCCGTCATGTGCGTCGAAGCCGCCTTCCACTTCGACACGCGACAATCGTTCCTGCGCGAGGCCGCGCGCGTGTTGAAGCCCGGCGGAACGCTCGTCATGACCGACATGCTGTTTCGCGGCTTCATGAAACCCATCGGCAATTTCGGACAGGTTCCGCCCGCGAATTTCATGCGCGACCTCGACGAATATCGGGCGCGGATGGCGAAAGCCGGTTTTGTGGACATCGACGTGCGGGACGCAACGCATGCCTGTCTCGATGGCTTCCGTCGCCACCTGTCTCACTGGCCGGCGGAGGAACGGCGCAAGCACCAAATGTCGCTCGGTCAATCGCTCGTAGCAGGCGTGGTGAGCCGCTCGATTGCGCGGTACTTCGCGGCGGTGTGCAAGACGTATATCATCGCCGCCGCAACAAAGCCGAGCGTCGCGGCCGCGCGGGAGATGCGCGCGGCCTGAGCGCCTCACGCGACGTTCGACGCGGCGGGACATTGGCGAAAAGACATGAAATCGGCTAAGCCCTTGGCGCAGGAACGAATGAAAGGGCTGGCGGGATGAGCGGCTTCGCGGACTACGACGCTTTCGACGGAGTGGGCCTCGCGGAGCTTGTGCGGCGTCGCGAGGTTTCGGCGGGCGAGCTTCTCGCCGAGGCGCGGGCGCGCGCGGATGCCGTGAACCCGGCGCTGAACGCCATCGTCTACCGCCGCGACGCTGAAGCCGCGCGCGAGGCCGACGCCGTGGCGCCGGACGCGCCACTCGCCGGCGTGCCGTTCCTCGTGAAAGACCTCGGGTCGCCGCTCGCGGGCGCGCCGCTCACATGCGGGTCGAAGCTGTTCGCGAATTACGTGCCGGACCATGACGGCGAGATCGTCAAGCGCTTCAAGCGGGCGGGCCTCATCGCCTTCGGCAAGACCAACGTGCCGGAATTTGGCCTCGTGCCGGTGACGGAACCGGTGCTGTTCGGCCCATGCCGCAACCCGTGGGACACAGAGCGCACGCCCGGCGGCTCGTCGGGCGGAGCGGCGGCGGCGGTGGCGGCGGGCGTCGTGCCGATGGCGCATGCGACGGATGGCGGCGGCTCGATCCGCATCCCGGCGAGTTGCTGCGGTCTCGTGGGCCTCAAGACCTCGCGCGGGCTGAACCCGGTTGAACCATTCACGCCGGATTACGTGGTCGATCATGTCGTGAGCCGCACGGTGCGCGACAGCGCCGCCGCGCTCGACGCGACATGCGGGCGTGCGGATGCGGGCTTTCTTGCGGGCCTCGATGCGCCGCCGCCCCGACTGCGCATCGCCGTGGTGCGTTCGGCGATGCTCGCGGGCGCTGTCTCGCCGGTGGTGAAGACTGCGCTCGACGAGGCGGCGCGCCTCCTCGCGTCGCTCGGCCACCATGTGGAGGACGCGGAACCGGCGCTCGATTACGACGCGTTCGCCTCCGCCTTCCTGATCGAATGGGCGACGGGTGCGCGTTTCATACTCGACAAGCTGCCGCCCGCTCTGATTGGCCGCGCCGCCACGAAGGACGATGTCGAGTTCGGTACGTGGACGCTGACAACCATCGGCGGGCACCTCATGTCGCAGCGCGCGGAGGCGCAGGCGACGCTCGCTACGGAAAGCGCGAAGCTCATCGACTTCTTCACGCGCTACGACGTGTTGCTGAGCCCCGTGCTCGCGACGCCGCCGCTCCGCATCAGCGAGGCGGGCGCGCCGTTCCCCGAAAAGACAGCGGCCAAGATCGCCGACGCCGTAGGCTCGCCGGAGCGCATGCGCAGCATCGTCCGCGCGGTGGCCCGCAAGAGTTTCGCTTTCGCCGCCTTCTCCGCGCCGTTCAACATGTCGGGCCAGCCCGCGATTTCGGTGCCGCTGTGCGAGACGCCGGACGGGCTTCCCATCGGCATGCAGTTCGCCGCGCGCATAGGCGATGACGGTCTTCTTCTTCGGCTAGCGCGTGAACTGGAGCAGGCCGCGCCGTGGGGCGAGCGCCGCCCGCGCGTCTGGTCCGGTGCATCCTCTCGCCAACCCGCTTGATTTGCAGCGCGCCTCCCGCTTAAAGGGTAGGAAAAGGAATAAACGCCATGGAAAAATTCACCACGCTGACGAGCGTCGCCGCTCCGCTTCCGCTGATCAACATCGACACCGACATGATCATCCCGAAGCAGTTCCTGAAGACGATCAAGCGCACCGGCCTCGGCAAGTCGCTGTTCTACGAAATGCGCTTTGACGAGCAGGGCAACGAGAACCCGGATTTCGTGCTGAACAAGCCCGCCTATCGCGCGTCGAAGATCCTCGTCGCGGGCGACAATTTCGGCTGCGGTTCGAGCCGCGAGCACGCGCCGTGGGCGTTGCTCGACTTCGGCGTTCGCTGCGTGATCTCGACCTCGTTCGCCGACATCTTCTACAATAACTGCTTCAAGAACGGCATTTTGCCGATCACGGTCAGCCCGGAAGACCTCGCGAAGCTGATGGACGACGCCGAGCGCGGCTCCAACGCTACGCTGACGGTTGACCTCGAAGCGCAGGAAATTCGCGGCCCGGACGGCGGCGTTGTGCGGTTCGACATCGATCCGTTCCGCAAGAAGTGCCTGATCGAGGGGCTCGACGACATCGGCCTCACCATGCAGAAGGCCGACAGCATCGAGCTTTACGAAACGACATCACAGCTTTCGCGCCCTTGGGCTTGATCGCGGCGACCATGAAATCATGCAAAGGCCGGGGTTTCCGGCCTTTATTTTTGACTAACTCGGAAAAACAGCGGCGCGGATCGCGAAGAACTGCGTCGCCGCGCCCGCCAGCACGAAAACGTGCCAGATCACGTTGTGAAAGCGCATCCACTCCATGAGATGGAATGGAACGCCCGCAGTGTAGACCACGCCGCCCGCCACCAGCAGCGTCAGCGCGTCCTCGGGCAGCGTGCGCATCAGCGGGCGCAGCGCCGCGAGCACGATCCAGCCTTGCGCGAGATAGAGCGCCACGCACAGCCTGTCGAACCGGCGCGGAAAGCGCAGCTTCACGAAGACGCCGAGCGCCGCGATAGCCCATACCGCCACCAACATGCCGATGCCCGCTCCGCCGCCGACGACAACCGCGAAGGGCGTATAGCTCCCCGCGATCATGACGAAGATCGCGGCGTGATCGGCGCGGCGCAGCAGCTCCTTCGCGCGGCGCTCCGGCGCGAGGTTATAAGCGGCCGACGCGCTGAACATGGCGACGAGGCCGAGGCAATAGACGATCATGGCGGCGAGATGCGCGCCCGGCACAGCGTCCGCCGCCTCGACGAGCAGCCAGACGCTCGCGACGACGGCGAAGGTTACGCCCGCCGCGTGCACGCCCGCGTCGACTGTCTGTTCGGCTTTGGTGTAGGATGGAAAAAGAGGGCGCGCGTCTTTCATGCCGTCAGCCTGCATCGACGAAGTGGTGCGGGTATGACGCCTTTCGCAAAAGGCAACGATAGCTTATTTCGCGATGTGGGCCTTGACGCGCCTCGTGCCCCAGAAAACGAGCGCGGCGACGATGGGGATGCTCGCGCCCATGACGATCTCGGGGTTGAGCGGGATCAGTTCCGCCGTCTTCAGACCCTTCGCGCCATAGCCCACAAGACCCACAATGTAATAGGTGATGGCCGCAACCGACAGCCCTTCGACCGTTTCCTGCAAGCGAAGTTGAAGCTGCGCGCGGCGGTCCATCGAGGCGAGCACGGCCTGATTTTGCTGTTCGAGCGTGACGTCCACCTTGGTGGAGAGAAGCTGCGTCGCCTGCGCCACGCGCGTCGAGAGCGACTCCTGACGCGCTGTTACGGCTGCGCAGGTGCTCATCGCCGGTTCGAGACGGCGCTCGGTGAACTCCTGAAACATCTGAAGGCCCTCGATGCGGCCCTCACGCAGTTCCGCGATGCGATGCTTCACGATGTCGTAATAGGCGGCGGCGGCCGCGAAACGGTAGGCGCTGACGGAGCGGCGGTTCTCGATCTCGGCCTGAAGCGTTGTCAGGCGTTCCAGAAGCTCCGGCTCGTTGATATCGCCCGGCTTGACGAGCGCGGCCGTGATGCGGGCAAGCTCCGCCTCGCAGGTTGAGAGGAACGGCGAAAGATCGCGCGCCACGGGGAAAGCCAGCAGCGCCATCATACGATAGCTGTCGACTTCGAGGAGGCGCTGCGCGAGACGGCCCGCCTGCCTGGGCGTCAGCGAGATGTCCTGCATCAGAAAGCGCGTGAAGCCGTCGTCGTGAATGCGGAAATCGGTGAAGACGCGGCCCGCGCCGCTGGCGACGCTCGCCCCGACGAGGACATTCCCGGCGAAATAGCGCGAGGAGATTTCATCGGGATCGGGCAGCGAGTCCGCGCCGCGCACGAGTTCGACATTCGCCGCGACGATCAGCGAGCCGGGCAACCCCGCCACCCAGTCTTCGGGGAGCGCCTTGATCGCCGGATGGCCGAACAACTCGCCGTTCGGGCCCTCGGTGAAAACCATGAACCGCGAGAACTCAGAGTGCCGCTCATAGGTGAAGCGGAACGTGCCGAAGTTTTCGCTGTAATGGGTCGCCTTGTCGTCGGGCACCGGCCTTCCGAAGCGCTCGGCAAGCTCCTGCACCTTGCGGCCGATGTCTCCCCGCGAGGTTTCGTCGGTCTTGAAGGCGAGATAGGAAATGCGGCACGGGGCGCTCAGCGCCTCGGGCGTGCGGGCGTGCACCTCGTCGTTGAGGACAATGCGCAGGGGATGATTCGTCGGCAGGGTCATAAGCGGTAACTGTGGTATTCGCGCGCGTGCGTCAAGGGCGTGATTGCTGCATCGCACCATTGTGAGGCGTTTCTGCATCGCGGGTGCCGCGGTGTCCGGCCCGTGCTCAACGACGTAGGCCCTCAAGGTAGGCGCAGAACATGTCGGCCATAGCGTCGGCATAGGCTTCAATCTCCGCTTCGGCTCGAGGAACCTCGGAGAACTGCTTGCCCGCCGCGCTGAGCGTCGTCATGATCAGGTTGCCGGCCAATGCATGAGTTGCCTTTGAAGCTTCGGGCAGCACCTCCTGCATGAAGACGTGGAAAATACGGCCTCCTGACGCCCTCACCTCCTGCGCCTCGGGTGCATCGCGATAAAGAGGGGCCGCATCATCAAGCGCGACGCGCACCACAGCTTCATCACATTCCGAACGGATGAAGGCGTGGACAAGTGCGCGCAGCCGTTCGAGCGGCGGCCTTTGGACCTCTTCAAGGATGTCACACAGCAGGCCGGCAGTCTGACGCCATTCATCGCTTTGGAGTCGGAAGAGGATCGCCGCCTTGTTCGGGAAATACTGATAAACCGATCCCACACTCACACCGGCTTTCTCGGCCACCCGTGCCGTGGTGAAGCGATGCGCGCCTTCCTTCGCCAGAACCTGAACAGCCGCCTCCAGAATTGAGGCGACGAGCACGGCAGACCGTGCCTGCTTGGGCTCTTTTCTTGAGATAATTTCGGGGCTTAGGCGATTGTTCATGACGGGACGCCGCAACGCGAATGGTAAACCTGAATAATTCGTCGCATTATGGGCCGGCGTACAAGGCGAAGCAACCTCAAACCGGAGCACTCTCATGACCACCCTCACTAACTCACCGCTTTCACCCCTGTTGGATCGTTTGTTCGAAGAGGAAGCGGCGTCGTCTCCGCTATCAAGCCCTGTGATGGCGGCTCTCTCCCCCGAGGACCGGGCACGTCTGATGCAGAGCAAAACCGCTTACCGGGAGCTTTACGGACGCTTGAAAGATTTCCCTCTTGCCGTCTCGCGAGAAACCGGCGCGCTGCTTTACATGCTGGCGCGTGCCTGTGGCGCGCGGACGATCGTCGAGTTCGGGACCTCGTTCGGCATCTCAACGTTGCATCTCGCAGCGGCGTTGCGGGACAATGGCGGCGGCCGCCTTATCACAAGCGAGTTCGAGCTGTCCAAAGTGGCGCGTGCCCGGGAGAATTTGAAGTCCGGCGGTTTGCTGGACTTGGTGGAACTCCGTGAGGGTGACGCGCTGCAGACGCTGAGTGTCAATCTTCCTGAAACGATCGACTTGCTTCTGCTCGACGGCGCCAAGGCGCTTTATCCCGATATCCTGAGTCTGGTAGAGGGCCGCCTCAGACCGGGTGCACTCATCGTCGCCGATAATGCCGATCACAGCCCCGACTACTTGGCGCGGGTACGCTCCCCCGCAAATGGTTACATGACGGTGCCCTTTGCCGAAGACGTCGAGCTGTCCATGTGGATCGGCTAACGCCGGTCTCATCTGTTACCGTCGATAGGCCCCCAAGCTGACCACGCCACGCAGCCGTCCGACACGGCCGCTACGCGAAGCCGGAAGAGATCGCGTTTGCCGGAAATCCCGCAATCGGAGTAGGTTGGCCAGCACTCCCAGCCTCAAGCATCCGGTCCCCTCATGACACCGTATCGCATCATCGCCGCCGCAATCGCGCTCGCCTGCATCGCGTTCGGCTTGTGGCGGCTCGAAGGCGCGACGCATGGTCTCGCCGTGACGCGGATGCAGGCGGGCGACACGCCGGTGACGGTGTTCCGGGCCGAGGGGACCGCGAAAGGCCCGGTCGTGCTGATCGCGCACGGCTTCGCCGGATCGCAGCAACTCATGCAGCCCTTCGCGATCACGCTCGCGCGCAATGGCTACATCGCCGTCACCTATGACAGCCTCGGCCACGGCCGCAACCCGGAGCCGATGCGCGGCGACATCACGAAGGTTGAGGAGGGGCCGACGCCGAGGCTTCTGGCGCAAGTGGGCGAGGTGGCGGCGCTTGCGAAAACCCTGCCCGAGAGCGACGGCCGCATCGCCGTCCTCGGCCATTCCATGTCGAGCGATATCGTCGTGCGGTTCGCGCAGGCGCATCCCGAGGTGGCGGCGGTGGTCGCGGTGTCGATGTTCTCACCCGTGGTGACGCCGACGAGCCCGAAAAACCTCGCTGCCATCGACGGCGCGGCGGAATTCGGCATGCTGCATGACGAGGCCCGGCGCGTGGTCGGCATGGTGTCGGGTGGCGCGGCCGAGCCCGGCGTCATCTACGGCAGTTTCACGGACGGCTCCGCGCGCCGCTTCACGCTGTCCCCCGGCGCGGAGCACATCGGCGTGCTCTACAGCGCGGCGAGCATGGAGGCCGCGCTCGACTGGCTGAACCGCGCGTTCGCAATGAGCGGCAGCGCGCCCGTCGAAGATCGCGGCACCGCAATCGCCGCACTGTTCTTCGGCGTGACGCTGCTGGCGTGGCCGCTCGCGTCGCTTCTGCCGCGCGTGTCGCCGATGCCGCTCGGCGCGGGGCTGCCATGGCGGCGCTTCTGGCCCGTCGCCTTCGCGCCCGCGCTGCTGACGCCGCTGATCCTGTGGAAAATGCCGACGGGCTTCCTGCCGGTCGTTCTCGGCGACTACATCGCGATGCATTTCGCCTGCTACGGGCTCGTTACGCTCGCCGCGTTGTGGGTCGCGACGCGCGGCGAGGGCATGGCGCGGCCGCCGGTCAACGTGGCGTTCATCGTCGCTGCGGCGCTCGTCGCGGCCTACAGCATCCTCGCCTTCGGCCTGCCGCTCGATCGCTATGTGCTATCGTTTTTCCCGATCGCGGAACGCCTGCCGCTGCTGTTCGCGGTGCTCGGCGGCACGATCCTGTTCTTCCTCGCGGATGAATGGCTGACGCGCGGGCACGGCGCGGCGAGGGGCGGCTACCCGGCGACCAAGGCGCTGTTTCTCGCGTCGCTCGCGCTGGCCGTCGCGCTCAACTTCGGGAAGCTGTTCTTCCTGATCCTCATCATTCCGATCATTTTTGTGTTCTTCGTCATCTACGGGCTGTTCAGCGGCTGGGCTAACCGACGCACGAACGATCCCCTCGTCGCAGGGCTCGCCAACGCGCTCGCCTTCGCCTGGGCCATCGCGGTAACGTTTCCGCTTGTCAGACCGTAACCGATGGGCAACGACGCTGCCCTATAACGGCTGTTATTGTTCGCGATATCGCTTATGACTGCACCTTACAAAACAGCGGCCGGTGGTTCGTTCATGACGTCTTTCACAATGCCCGCAGTGGCTGCGGTTTCCGGCTGGCTCGGTCTGTCCGCCTGTGTCGCGTTGTCCTGCGCCCCGGCGTCGGCGCAAGAGAAACCGGCCGAGGCGATCGAACTCGTCCCTCATCGGGCCGTCTACGAACTCGTGCTCGACAGGACGGGCGCGGGTTCGAACATCAGCGACATCCGTGGGCAGCTGATCTACGACTTCACCGGCTCGGCGTGCCAAGGCTACACGCTCAACACGCGGCTGGTGACGGAAATCTACGACCGTGAAGGCAAGCAGAGCACCACCGATACGCGCTCCGAGAGCGTCGAGGACGGCGAAGGCCGCCGCTTTCGCTTCAACACGTCGCAGTACATGAACAAGAGCCCGAAGCCGGCCGACGCCACGTCCGGGCTGGCGGTCCGCGCGCCGCAGGGCGGCCGTGAGACCGTGACGGTGACGCTGTACAAGCCGAAGAAAGGCTCGTTCACGCTGCCCGGAAACATCTATTTCCCGACGCAGCATTCCATTGCGATCCTGAAGGCGGCGAAGGCTGGTGATACGCGGCTTCAGGCCGATTTTTTCGATGGCTCCGACAAGGGCACCAAGATTTACGAGACCACGACCGTGATTGGCGCGCCGCTGCAACTGGCGGCCAATGCGCAGCTCCCCACGATCAAGAACGCGGAAATTCTCGACAGCATCCAGTCCTGGCCCGTGGTGGTCAGCTACTACGAGCAGAACGGCAAGAAAGACGGCCTGCCGACCTATGAGGTCTCGTTTCGCATCTATGCGAACGGTGTCAGCCGTAAATTGACGCTCGATTATGGCGCGTTCGCGCTCAGCGGCGAATTGTCGGCCATCGAATTCCTGCCGTCCAAGCCCTGCCCCTGATCCGCAAGTCTCCCGCCGATCTGAAAAGCAGCCGTTTCGCGCGTCGCATCGGCGCGCCCGAAGTCTTGCGCCGCCCCGCGTGGCCCAGAACAGCCGCGCCGCGCGTCCAACGGCGACTTGTTAAACCTCGCGATAACCATTCAGAGCGTTACCCACCGCACAGAAAATCGAATTAAATGCGTGTTAAATCTTGTGCCCCTAACGTGCAGGGAGACGCCGCTTCCATGGAGGCGATGTCCATATCGTCGGAGGTGTGTAATGCGTGCAAAGCTTGAAGAATTCTGGATGGACGAACAGGGCGCGGCCGCCATCGAACTTGGCTTGATCGCTGCCGGTTTCTGCGTGGCGCTCATCACGCTCGCGGGCCAGATGAACGACGAGGTGAAGATCATGTTCGAGCGGGTGCGGGAAATGCTGCGCTCGTTCAACACGCTGCAATAGCCCTCCGTTCAGGTGAGCGCCGATGGAATCGTCCCTGACGTCGACCGTCGCGGCGGCCCTTCCCGTCCTGCTTGTATGGGCCGCCGCCGTCGATCTCCTGACGCGCGTGATACCGAACAGGCTTGTGCTGGTGCTGGCCGCCTGCTTCGCCGTTTTCGCGCTGCTCGCCGGGCTTGATGCCGCCCGGATCGCGTCCCACGCCGGGTGCGCACTTCTCGTTCTCGTCTGCGCCTACGGTCTTTTCGCGGCTTCCCTTCTCGGCGGAGGCGACGCGAAGCTTCTGGCCGTGGCATCCCTCTGGATCGGCCCGAATGCGCTGCTTCCGTTTCTCGCTGGAACGGCTCTCGCCGGTGGGGCTCTGGCGTTGGCCTATATCGCCGCCGATTTCGCGGGCGATGTCCTTCGCTCCGACGCCGACACGCGCGACCGTGCAACGGCGATCCCCTATGGCGCGGCCATCGCCGCGGGCGGCCTTGCCGTGATGCCGGACTGGCTCGCCTCAATTTAGCGGCTTTTTTGCACCGAAATCGTCCTTCTCCGCCGTTTTCGCGTCCGGATCGCGGCCAAGTCTTATGCACGTTATAGGGGTGCATTTTCTCCGCCGATCCCCTATAGGTTCAAGGCATGACGATTTCCTACGAAACGATTCACGACGACATTTCCGAGCTTCTGGCGAGCCATAACAAGGGCGCCATCAAGATCCGGGCTCTTCCCGCCGCCGAACTTCGCGACGATTTCGCTCGCTTCGTCACGCCCGCGCAGGCGGCATGGCTCGATGCCATCGGCTGGAAGGCGAAACCCGGCACGCATGCGCTTCTTCCCGGTGAAACCGGGATCGCCGAAGTCATCTTCGCGCTTGGCGACGCAGAGCCTTCGCCCGCTTCAGCGCTCGCGCTCGGCGCGCTGCCCGCAATCTTGCCCGAGGGCACCTACGAGCTTTCAGACTTTCCCGGCGCGCCTGAAGACGCCGTCCTTGCGTGGCTTCTCGGCGCTTACGAGTTTCGCCGCTACTTCACGCGTGCCCCGAAGCCCATCCGCACGCTCGTGCTCCCCGAAGGCGTCGACCGCGCGTCGGTGATCGCCCGAGCGCAGGCCGTGTGGTTCGCGCGCGAACTTATCAACATCCCCGCCAACGATCTCGGCCCGTCCGACCTCGCGGACGCGTTCGCGAGCATGGCGCGCGTCTTCAAGGCCGAGGTAAAAATCCTTCGCGGCGCAGCGTTCCTCGAAAAGAACTTCCCGCTTCTGCAAACAGTCGGGCGCGCCTCCACGCGCGAGCCGTGCCTTGCCGAACTCCATTGGGGCAACACGAAGCACCCCAAGGTGACGCTCGTCGGCAAGGGCATCTGCTTCGATACCGGCGGCCTCGACATCAAGCCGTCGCCCGCAATGGCGCTGATGAAAAAGGACATGGGCGGCGCAGCGAGTGTGATCGCTCTCGGCGCGATGATCATGGCCGCGAAGCTGCCGGTGCGGCTCCGCGTTCTCGTGCCCACCGCCGACAACAACATCTCCGGCAACGCATTCCGGCCGGGCGACATCGTCAAGAGCCGCGCAGGCGTCACGGTCGAGATCGGCAACACCGACGCGGAAGGCCGCCTCGTTCTGGCCGACGCGCTGGCCTATGCCGACGAGGACGGCCCCGATCTCATGATCGACATGGCGACGCTGACCGGCGCAGCGCGCGTTGCGCTCGGCCCGGATCTGCCGCCGTTCTACACCGAGGACGAAGACCTCGCCGCTGCCGTCTACAAGGCGGGCGCGCATGTGGGCGATCCGTTGTGGCGGCTGCCGTTCTGGATGCCCTACGACCGCGACCTCAAGAGCAAGGTCGCCGACGTGAACCACATTTCGAACAGCCCGCTAGCCGGATCGATCACGGCGGCGCTGTTTCTGAAGCGCTTCGTTAAAAACGCGCGGCGCTATGTGCACCTCGATATTTTCGGCTGGACGCCGCGCGCGTTGCCCGGCAAGCCGATGGGTGGCGAGCCGCAAGGCGTGCGTGCCTTGTTCGAGGTGATCCGCAACGAATATGGGAGAGGCGCATGACACAGCTCGATCCTCGCCTTCACGCTTACCGGGAAGACCTCGCCGCCGCAACGCTGCAAGATCGTGTGCGCGCGCAGCGCTACGTTCAGGGCGAAGTGCGACAGGTTGCCGCGCCATCCGCGCCTGTGCGTGTCGCGCCGAAATTCGAGGCCGAGCAGGCGACGGAAGCGCTGTCCGGTGAACTCGCGACGCTCTATGAGGTGCGCGACGGGTTCGGCTGGGTTCAGCTTCACGAGGACGGCTATGTGGGCTATATGCCGCTCGACGCGCTGTCGTCGCTGGTCGAGGACAACACGCATCGCGTGAGTGCGCGGCTCACCTATCTCTATCCCATCCCGGACATGAAGCGCCCGCCGATTACGAAGCTCAGCTTCTCGACAACGGTGCTGCCGATCAGCCGCGCGGATGGCCGCTTCCTTGAGCTATCGCGCGGCGGCTTCATTTTCGCCGACCATCTGGTGGGCATCCGCGAGCGCGCGCGCGACTTCGTGCGCGTGGCGGAACGCATGGTCGGTGTGCCCTATCTCTGGGGCGGCAAGACGACGCTCGGCATCGACTGTTCGGGCCTCGTGCAGGTTTCGTTGCAGGCGGCGGGCGTGCATTGCCTGCGCGACACCGACATGCAGATGGCGAGCCTCGGCGAGGCGCTCGATCCGAACAATCTCGACGCCATCCAGCGCGGTGACCTGATCTTTTGGAAAGGCCATGTCGCCATCGCGCAATCGCCGGACTGGATGATCCATGCGAGCGGCCATCACATGGAAGTTGTGGTGGAGCAGATCCGGCGCGCCGTGGAGCGCTATGCCGAAGCGGGAAGCCCGGTCCTTGCGATCATCCGCCCGAACCTTGAGGCAAAGGCCGCCCCCGAGCCGCAAATCGCCGCGCCATCCGAAAACGCTCGGGCACAGGCTGCGGCACCGGCGCAACCCGTACAGGCCACAGCGCCGACGCAGGCTCAACCCACATCGGCCGCTCAACAGGGTAACCGACCGGCTCAGGCAACCCCTGCGGGCGCTCCCACAGCCCAGGCACCTGCGGCCCCGGCTCAGCCCGCTCCAGCCACGGCGCAAGCGCAACAACGCCCTGCAACAGCACCGGCATCACCTTCACCGGCCCGGAGCGAGAGGCAACGCGCCGCGCTGACGCAGGCGGTAGCCCCTCAGGCTTCGGCTCAGGCAGCGGAAGCGCACGCCCCCCCGGCTCAGACGCAACTCGAAACAGCTGCCAAGCGCGCGGCACAGGAACTTGCGCGACGCACGCCGCAGGACGCCGCGAGGCCGGCGCAGAACACAGACCCGCGCGCGCCACGAACTCAAAAAGACGGCGCTTAAGGCTTGATCCGGCAAGAGTGCGCGCCGGTTTTAATGGCACAAGCCGCGCAGCACCTCCGCGGGCACCGAAGCTGGAGCGCGTCAAAACACCGGGAACGGGAAGTATTTCGCGTTGATCTTCGCGTAGGTGCCGTCCTTCACGATGCCGTCGAGAGCGTCGTTGAAGCGCTTCACCAACGCGTCATCGCCCTTCCGCAGCGCGATGCCCACGCCTGAGCCGAAATACGCCTCGTCGGCGAGTTCCGTTGGCGCGATCTCGCAGCACTGGCCCTCGGGCGTCTTCAGCCAATCATAAACGGCAAGTTTGTCGTACAGCACGTAATCCACGCGCCCGGCCGAAAGGTCGCGATACGCGTCGGCCACGGTGTTGTAAAGCCGCACGATGGAGCGGTGATATTTGTCTTCCAGGAAGGCGGAATGGTTCGTCGCCGTCTGCACGCCCACGGGCTTGCCGGTCAGCGCTTTCGGCGAAACGTCCTTCGCGTCGAAGCCCTTGCGCACCACGAACACACTCGGCGAGCGGTAATAGGGCTTGGTGAAAGCCACCACGTTCTTGCGGTCTTCGGTGATATTGAGCGATGCGACGACGGCGTCATATTTCTTCGCGAGCAGCGACGGAACGATGCCGTCCCAATCCTGCTCGGTAATCTCGCACTCGGCCTGCATCTTCGCGCATAGCGCCTTCGCGATATCGACGTCGAAGCCCGTCACCTCGCCGCGTGCGTCGATGATGCTGAACGGTGGGTTCGTGCCCTCGGTCGCGATGCGGAGTTTCGTTTGAGCCGAGGCGGTGAGCGGCAGAAGGAAAGCGAGGCAGACAAGCGCCAGAAGGCGCGTGAGAGAGGCTTTGACCATGGTTTCGCCGGGCGGTTAGAGTCCGTTGCTCTCTAACGTAGGCAGCGGAGTTTCGCGCGTAAAGCCGCCTGCCCGGAAAGCTTCGAGGAATTGAACGAGACGCGGGCTTCGCGGCGCGGCAAACAGGTCTGCTGACGGGCCTTCTTCCTCGATACGGCCATCGGCGAGAAACAGCGTGCGAGACGACACGTCGCGGGCAAATGCCATTTCGTGCGTCACGATGACGAGCGTGCGCCCCTCATCCGCCAGCCGCCGGATCACCGCCAGCACCTCGCCGACGAGTTCGGGGTCTAGCGCGGATGTAGGCTCGTCGAACAGGATAACCTCGGGATGAACGGCGAGCGCGCGAGCAATGGCGGCGCGTTGCTGCTGTCCGCCGGACAGCTCCGCCGGATAGGCGTCGGCGCGGTGCGCAAGGCCCACCTTCTTCAACAGGGCGTGCGCTTCCTCGATGGCCTCGGCGCGTGAGCGGCCATGCACATGCACCGGCGCTTCGATCACGTTGCCGAGCACCGTCATGTGGTGCCACAGATTGAAGCCTTGGAACACCATGGCGACGCGGCGGCGCAAACGCTCCACCTGCCGCGCGTCGGGCTTCTTGCCCGGCTCTATGCGCACATGCTCGCCGCCCGCGACGATCTCGCCCGCGTCCGGCGTCTCCAGCAGATTGAGACAGCGCAGGAACGTGCTCTTGCCTGAGCCGGATGAACCGATGATCGAGATGACCTCGCCCTTCTCGGCGGCGAGCGAGATGCCCTTCAGCACCTGAACGGCGCCGAAACTCTTGGTGATGCCTCGCGCTTCGAGTGCGATCATGCGAGCCGTCCTTATGCCGGATTGTCGAGACTGATCATCCCCGTCTCGCCGTCATAGGCAAGCACTTCTGCATAGCGCGCCCAGTTGATGACGGTGTGAAGCGTCCGCTCGGCATCGTCCTCCGGCATGTTGTCTTCAAGCTCGTCCTGGAAGCGGATGATCGAGGCGCGGCGGCTCGATCGCTCCTCAAGGATGCGCCGGATATGAGCCACGAGCGGCACATAGGCGAGAAGATGCTGCGCGAACTGCGCCTTGCGTTCGTCGACGCCCGCATCCACGAAACGGCGGCCTGCGTCGGTGATCTTCAGATCGCCCTCCGCGAGTTCGGCAAAGCGCAGCAGTTGCAGCGTCTCGGCGGCGGGGAAAAGCTCGTCCACCTCCATTTGCGCGCGCTCGGCGAGCGGCGGCAGGTCGGCGCGGCCGTTGAAGGGCGGCTCGGCGAGCGTTTCGAGCAAGCCCGCGAGCGTGTTCGTGGACACATCGGGCAGGCTCATGTTGATGCCGGTGCCGGGGAATATGCCTTCGCCGCGCGCGGGGGTGGCCGTGGGCTTGGCGGTCATGCGCGCGTAGATGTCGTCCACCATGGCGCGGAAGGCGGGGTCCACGCGGTTTCGCGGCTGCGGCAGGTTCACCTTGATTTCGGCGATGACGCGGCCCGGGTTCGACGAGAACACGAGGATGCGGTCGCTCATCAGCACGGCCTCCTCGATGTTGTGTGTGACGAGAAGGATGGATTTTATCGGCATGCGCCCTTCCATCCACAGGTCGAGAAGATCGGTGCGGAGCGTCTCGGCGGTCAGCACGTCGAGCGCGGAGAAGGGCTCGTCCATCAGCAGCACCTTCGGATCGACGACGAGCGCGCGCGCAAGGCCGACGCGCTGACGCATGCCGCCCGACAGCTCCTTCGGATAGGCGCTCTCGAAGCCATCGAGGCCGATCAGGTCGATGGCGGCCAGCGCGCGCTTCTTGCGTTCTTCGGCCCTCACGCCTTGCGCTTCGAGGCCAATTTCCACGTTCTCCTGCACGGTGAGCCACGGGAACAACGCGAAGCTCTGGAAGACCATGGCGAGGCCGTCGGCTGGGCCGTCCACGCGCTTGCTTTCGACCGAGACTTCGCCTTCGCTCGGCGTGAGGAGGCCGGAAATGATGCGGAGCAACGTGGATTTGCCGGAACCGGAGCGCCCCAGCAGCGCGACGATTTCGCCGTTGTACAGCGAGAGGTTCACGTCCTCCAGCACGACGAGGTTGCTGCTCGTGCCGCGCTTGTAGAAGTGGCGGACGTTTTGCACGGCGACGAGCGGCGTGCGGCCGTTGCTGCGCGGCGTGACAACTCCCATGGCCCCCTCCTCTTTTCTAAGGTGTCGCTTCAGATTCAGATGCGAAGACGGCGGTCGGCATAAGCATACAGCCGCCGCCACAAGACGCGGTTGAGCGCGACGACGAACACCGACATCACGCCCACACCCAGCACGACGCGGTGGAAATCGCCCGCGGCGGTCGCATCCGCGATATAAGCGCCGAGACCCTGCGCCTCCACCTTCGTATCGCCCCAACTCACCGCTTCGGCCACGATGCTCGCGTTCCACGAGCCGCCCGACGCCGTGAGCGCGCCCGTTACGTAATAGGGCAAGATCGAGGGCAGCATCACCTTGCGCCACCAGAGCCAACCCTTCAGGCGATACAGCTCCGACGCCTCGCCGAGATCGCGAGGGAATACGCTCGCCCCGGCGATGACGTTGAACAGGATATACCACTGCGTGCCGAGGATGATGAGCGGCGAGAGCCAGATGTTCGGATCGAGCTTCCACGCGACGATACCCATCACCACGAACGGAAACAGCACGTTCGCCGGGAAGGCCGCGAGAAATTGCGCCAGCGGCTGAATGCGCTCGGCAAGCTTCGGCCGCAAGCCGATGTAGACGCCGACCGGCACCCATATGAGGCTTGCGATGGCGATCAGCACCATCACGCGCACGAAGGTGATGCAGCCGTCCGTCACCGCTTGCACGACGTCGGACCAGCCGAGCGTCGCGCGGACATAGCTGTAGATCGACCACGCGGCCCACACGACAACCGCCGCCAGCACGATATTGAACAGGATGTCGAGCGCCCGGCCCGCCGTCTTCCCGATCCGAGGCTCGGGAGCATGGCGCGACAGCGTGCTGACCCCGCCGCCGAACAAGCCCGCGATCCTGCCCAGAAGGCCGTTCACGGCCTGGATCAGCCGCGTCCGGCGCAGCAGGTTCAGCACCCACGATTCGGGCGGGTTCTGCGATGCGACGAGTTCCACGCGGAATTTGTCCGACCATGCCACGATGGGGCGGAACAGAAGCTGGTCATACAGGACGATGACCACCCCCATCGCGCCGACGGCCCACGCCACCGCGCCGATGTTCTTCTGCTCGATGGCGAGCGCGATATAGGAGCCGATACCCGGCAGCGTGATTGTGGTGTCGCCGACCGAGATCGCTTCCGACGCCACGACGAAGAACCAGCCGCCCGACATGGACATCATCATGTTCCAGACGAGGCCGGGCGTCGCGAAGGGCACTTCGAGCTTCCAGAAGCGCTGCCACGGCGTGAGGCGGAATTGCTCCGTCACCTCTTCGAGGTCGCGCGGCACGGTCTTCAGCGATTGGTAGAACGAGAACGTCATGTTCCACGCCTGGCTCGTGAAGATCGCGAAGATGGCCGCGAGTTCCGCGCCGATCTGACTGCCGGGGAACAGGTTCAGGAAGAAGACCACGGTGAAGGTGAGAAAGCCCAGCACCGGCACCGATTGCAGGATGTCGAGCGCCGGAATGATGACGCGCTCGGCCTTGCGGCTCTTGGCGGCGAGCGGTGCGACGATGAAGGTGAACAGAAGCGAGAAGCCGAGCGCCGCGAACATGCGAAGCGTCGTCAGCAGCGCGTATTGCGGCAGGTTCGCCGGATCGAGCGAGACGGGGTTCGCGGCAAGCCCCGTCAGCGGTTGCTGCATGGTCTTCGCGCCGTGCGCCATCGCGACGAGCACCGCGCCAAGCGCAAGAAACACAACCACGTCGTAGCGGTTCGGCCACGCCTGCGCGACAGTTGCGGAAATATTGGCGATACGGCGGTTGCCGGCGAACTGGGGCATCGTCATCGCGCGCCTCGCTTCCGTGTTTGAGGCCATCGCTTCGGGATCGAAGCGACGCCTTCCTGCCTTGCTTCGTTCGTTCCGCCGACCGGGGAGCCGGGAGGTGTCAGATGATTTGCGTAGGAGGTGTCGCACACTCGCGCAAAAAGTGTGTGAAGCCGGAGCTTTCCTGAAAGACGATGAATGCGCCGCGGCTTTCTGTCAACTCCGAAAACCTGCTGTCCGTAAGGGCGCGCGACGATGCGCGGAAACGCTGTCTTGTTGCGGCCAGAATCACATTGCCCTGCTTGCCGCCAAGGAGAACGCTAGTGCAGTCTATTCCACATTTGGCGAGCCGGCTCGCCGTCGTGATCGCGGTCGCGGCAGGAGTGTGCTGCTCGCCCCTCGGAGCGTTCGCCGCGCAACGCATTGCGGCGACCTTGGCGGCCGATTTCGCTGATAGCGCCGCAGATGGCTTCTCGGATGCAGGCGGACCTGATTCGTTCCCCCGCGATCGTTACGCCATCCCGGTGCGCCATCAAAGGCTCACGTCCGATAGCGACGAGAGCGCCGAGGAAGGAAGAAGTTTCGCCGCGCGGCTGAAGCACAAGCAGGGCCGCAATCTCGCGCACAAGAAGCGCCGCTTCCGGCAGCAACAGGCATGGCTTGAGAAGCAGCGGCGGGTCATGAGACAAAAACGGGCGGCGGCGAGGGCTCACCAGTACGCGGCCGCGCGGCGTCATGCCGGAAAGCGGCATCGAAAAGCCCCGCGCAGGATTCGTCCGCTGAAATGAGGGAAGACGGCGAAGGCAGCACTGCGTCGCTGTTCGGAGCAAAGCGCGCAGATGCCGATGACCGCAGCCGCTGATTTCGCTTGAAACTTCGCGCGGGCCTCACCAAGGTTCCTTGCTCGCCGCATAGGCGTAAAGGATAAGTCGAGACATGACCGGAACAGGCCAGCAATTCATCATCGTGGGCGAGCGGACGAACGTCACGGGCTCCGCCAAATTCCGCAAGCTCATCGAGGCTGGCGATTACGACGCGGCCCTTTCGGTCGCGCGCGAGCAGGTGGAGAGCGGCGCGAACGTCCTCGACGTCAATATGGACGAGGGCCTGCTCGACAGCGAGAAGGCGATGACGACCTTCCTGCATCTCATCGCGTCGGAGCCCGACATCAGCCGCGTGCCGGTGATGATCGACTCGTCGAAATGGACGGTGATCGAGGCCGGGCTCAAATGCGTGCAGGGCAAGCCCATCGTCAACTCGATCAGCCTCAAGGAGGGCGAAGAGCCATTCCTCGACCACGCCAAGAAGGTCATGCGCTATGGCGCGGCCGCCGTGGTGATGGCGTTCGACGAGGTGGGCCAAGCCGACACAGAGGAGCGCAAGGTTTCGATCTGCCGCCGCGCGTTCAAGCTGCTCACGGAGAAGATCGGCTTCTCTCCCGAAGACATCATCTTCGACCCGAACGTGTTCGCGGTCGGTACCGGCATCGACGACCACAACAATTACGGCGTTGACTTCATCGAGGCGACGCGGCGCATCCGGCAGGAAATGCCGCACTGCCACGTGTCGGGCGGCGTGTCGAACCTCTCTTTCTCATTCCGCGGCAACGAGCCGGTGCGCCAGGCGATGCACACCGTGTTCCTCTACCACGCCATCAAGGCGGGCATGGACATGGGCATCGTGAACGCGGGGCAGCTCGGCGTTTACGACGACCTCAACCCCGAGCTTCGCGAGCTCGCCGAGGACGTGGTGCTTAATCGCCGCGCCGACGCCACCGACCGGCTGCTCGAAGCCGCCGACCGTTTCAAGGGCGGTGGCTCGAAGAAGGCCGCGCCGGATCTTACGTGGCGCGAGCGGTCGGTCGCGGATCGGCTGAAGCATGCGCTCATCCATGGCATCACAGACTATATCGACGCAGACACGGAAGAGGCGCGCGCCTCGCTCGGTCGCCCGATGCACGTCATCGAAGGCCCGCTGATGGGCGGCATGAATGCCGTCGGCGACCTGTTCGGCGCGGGCAAGATGTTTCTGCCGCAGGTAGTCAAGTCGGCGCGCGTGATGAAGAAGGCCGTGGCCTATCTCATGCCGTTCATGGAGGAAGAGAAAGCTGCGGGCGGCGGGGAAGCGCAGGCGGCGGGCCGCATCATCATGGCCACGGTGAAGGGCGACGTGCACGACATCGGCAAGAACATCGTCGGCGTCGTCCTCCAGTGCAACAATTACGAGGTGATCGACCTCGGCGTTATGGTGCCGCCGCAGCAGATCCTCGACGCCGCGCGCGAGCACAAGGCCGATGTGATCGGCCTGTCCGGCCTCATTACGCCAAGCCTCGACGAGATGGTGTTCGTGGCGTCCGAGATGGAGCGGCAGGGCTTCGAGGTGCCGCTTCTGATCGGTGGCGCGACAACGAGTCAAGTGCATACCGCCGTCAAGATCGCGCCGAACTACGCGCGCGGGCAGGCGGTTTATGTCACGGATGCGAGCCGCGCCGTGGGTGTGGTGTCGAGCCTGCTCGGCGGCGAACGCGACACCTATGTCGGCAAGCTCCGCGAAACCTACACCAAGGTAGCGCTGGCGCATGAACGCGGTCGCGCGGCGAAAATGCGTCTTACGCTGGCGCAGGCGCGCGCCAATCGCTTCGACCCCGGCTGGCACGGCTATGTGCCGCCGAAGCCGTCCTTCATCGGCGCGCGCGCGCTCGAAAACTACGACCTCGCGACGCTCGTGCCATACATCGATTGGACGCCGTTCTTCTCGGCATGGGAGATGAAGGGCACCTATCCGGGCATCCTCACCGACAACAAATATGGCGACGCCGCATCGTCGCTGTATCGCGATGCGCAGGCTATGCTCGCGCAGATCGTGGAGGAACGTTGGTTCCGCGCGAATGCGGTTTACGGCTTCTGGCCGGCGAACGCGCTTGAAGACGACGACATCGCCATCTATGCCGATGACAGCCGGACCGAGACCATCGCCACCTTCCGCACGCTGCGCCAGCAGATCGCGCGCGACAGCGGCCGCGCCAACATCGCGCTCTCCGATTTCATCGCGCCGGAAGCGACCAACATCGCGGATTATATTGGCGGCTTCGCGGTGACGGCGGGCATTGGCGAGGACGTTATCGCGGAGCGCTTCTCGCGCGCGAACGACGACTATTCCCGCATTCTCGTCAAGGCGCTGGCCGACCGGCTGGCCGAAGCCTTCGCCGAGCATCTCCACGCGCGTGTGCGCCGCGAGTTCTGGGGCTATGCCGCCGACGAGGCGCTCGCGCCGCACGAACTTCTGGCCGAGACGTATCGTGGCATCCGGCCCGCGCCCGGCTATCCAGCTCAGCCCGACCACACCGAGAAGACGCCGCTGTTCGACCTGCTCGACGCGACGCGCGCCACCGGTATCGCGCTCACCGAGAGCTATGCGATGACGCCGCCCGCCTCGGTGTCCGGCCTCTATTTCTCGCATCCCGAAAGCTATTATTTCGGCGTCGGCAAGATCGAGCGCGACCAAGTGGAAGACTACGCTCGCCGCAAGGGCTGGACGGTCGCCGAGGCTGAGCGCTGGCTCGCGCCCATCCTCAACTACGAGCCGGGCCGGAACGCGCTGACGGGCGAGGCGGCTTGAGGGCAATTTGCTCTTTGGGCTCGCACCGTGGGAGGCATCAATCCGGGCGCACCTTGCGGATCAGGCCGCTAAAATAGGCCACCGTGAGAATGCTCACGAGTCCGCCGAAAGCGACCTCTCCGTAGACGAGCCATTTTACCGTCATCTCAGGTAATTGCTGTCGACCAATTAGCGGAAGCGAGACATGGACGCTTTTTTGTACAGGTACCCAGGCTTTTTCCTGAATGAGATCAACAACCGGAAACATGACATTGAATGAATACACATAGGGGTCAAATCGCGGGTAATCGGGGACATTGATCGTCAGGCAAACCGGCCACGCATTTAACTTTGCTGCCGCTTCTTGCAGAGGATAAACGCACTCTCGTGTCTTGCTATCCAGCAGAACTTGAGAATCGCGAGGTGCAAATGCTTGTTGAGCTTTAACAGCGTCATAAAACGCACCGCACGCTAATCCAACGACGAGCATGAAGGCCAAAACTCGGAGCGGACGGTACCCGTAACCCATCATCCAGCCCCATGTAACGGTCGAGATGAGAGAGCCGACCGCGGCCCATTGCCCTCCTGGCTTCAGGAATTGCTGCCGCCGGCTTTGGTGAAGTCGTTTTTCCCGCTCGATCGCGAGTCGTCGGACATCTTCCGGATGCCCCATGTCTCGAAGCACCTTTATGAGTTGCTCAAAGGGCTGCGGTCGAAAGTCGCTTCCCATATGTGTCTTCGGCTGATGCTTGAGCCACTTCAATCGTTTCGCCGCCCCGCGCGGAGCATTGCCGCCGAAACGGTCGAAGGTGAAACCGTCGAGATGAATCGCATTTCGCGGCTTCCGGTCAATTGGCCGAAAGAAAAAACCCTTCTTCGGCTGTATTGGCCACGAATCCTTGCAATCGACCAAAACTCCAACATGAGCGCTTTTCAGATCCAGCGAGCCGTCGAACTTTGCCCCCCGCAGAAAAAGGCCCCCCTCAACCGTTGCGTTCACCAGCGAGAGCGCGTCGAACGAAAGATCCTCATCTGGCGCGCTCAGGTCCGTTGTTGTAATATTCGGTGCGATGAATTCTGCTTTTTCGCAATTGATGCCCCCGGATATTTTGCTTCCGCGAAATTCTACTTTTGCAGCGAAAACGGAGTCGCGAAAATATACATTTCCGCCGATTGTTGTCCTTGAGAAGCGAAGGGCGAGAGGATCTTCTTTGGAAACCGCGTCGAAACGACCGCCGCTGCAGTCGACACCTCCCCGGATTCTCGCTCCCATGAAGCATAGTTCGCTCACGCTGTGACTGTTTCTTAAAAGCAAATCGCCCCGAATTTCAATTCTGAGAGCGCTCAAGGAGCGAATAGAGTGATCGTAATGATCTGCGAAATTGGCTTTCGTCGCACCTGCGAAAGTAGCGTTCGAGCAATTGAGGCTGCCGTTTATTTTTGAATCGTCAAGATGAATCACGCCCTCCGAATAAAAACCGTCGCGAAGCTCAAGCTGCCCGCCAATCGACGCCGTAATGAGGTTTACCGAGGTAATATCGTCATTAACACCTATTTTTGTGCCCTTGCAGCACAATGTTCCCGTCACTTCGATGCCAAAAAGCTCCAGCGCACTTTTTATCTCGCATTTCTTCAGAAAAAGATCACCATCGACCTTGGCGCTGTATCCAACAAATTTGCCGAAAATCACCCTGTCGAAGCTCATGGTCTTTACAGATGCGTCGGCGAAGGAAAATGCGTCGAAAACGCAGCGCGAAAATCGAAGCGGCACAATCGCGTTTGTGCCATCCAGATTGACGCGTCCTTTGATATATGCACCAGCAACGGTCAGGCCGCTCGAATGACATTTCTTGCTGGCAAGGAGAGATCGGAGAAAACTTCCTCTGATTGTGTTAGTGAAGGAACCCGTTTTGGGGACTTCAAGAGAAATTTGGCATGTTTTCCCGGTGGAAAGACAAGACAGAAGTTTCTTCTCCGCCATATACAGCGGCCGCATGAGGATAAGACGCTCACCCATAACACCCACCTCAAAATATTACACAATAAACACCCGACTATAATTTTAATACAGTACACGGATAAATACAATCTGCATCTGGGAATCGGATGAATAACAACACTTTACCTTGCGGCCACTGGCCCTCCCCGATCTCCGCCGCAGCGGTCGCGGCGGGCGCGCTGCGCTTCGGGCGCGTTGAGGCGAAGGGCGGTGCGGTCTACTGGGGCGAGAGCCGCCCGGCTGAGAAAGGCCGTTCGCCCGTGCTGCGCTGGACGGCCGCGGACGGCGTCACGGAGCTTCTGCCTGCGCCATGGTCAGCGCGCTCGCGCGTGCATGAATATGGCGGCGGCGAATTCACGGTGGCGGGCGGTGCGCTTTATTTCGTCAACGACGGCGATCAGGATATTTACGAGGCTCGTTTGACGCCCGAGGGCGCTGCCGCACCGTGCCGCATCACCGAACTGCCAGACACTCGCTTCGCCGATATAGCGCTCGACGCGGGTCGCAATCGCCTCATCGCGGTCGGCGAAACGCACGGCGTGGGCGAGACGACCGAGCCGGTCAACGCGCTGTGGTCGATCCCGCTCGATGGGAGCGCGCCGCGCGTCCTCGTTGAAGGGCACGACTTCTACGCCAGCCCGCGCGTCAGCCCGGACGGCTCGCTTCTGGCCTACCTCGCCTGGAACCTGCCGCACATGCCGTGGGACGCAGCGGAGCTGTTCGTCGCGCATCTCGACGCGGATGGCGCGGTCTCCGGCGTGGTGAAAGTTGCGGGCGGTGGCGGAACCGCGTGCTTCCAGCCGGAATGGACCGGCGAGGCGCTGCTCTTCGTGTGGGACGCGGGCGGCGCTGGCAATTTGTGGCGTTGGATGGAGGCGTCCGCGCCGATCCAGATCACGCGGCTCGACGGCGACCTCTCGTTGCCGCTATGGGTGTTCAATCAGGCGAGCTATGCGCTTCTCGAAGGTGGCAACGCGCGGCTGTCTTACGTTGACAAGGGCGAGACGCGCGCCGCGCTGCTCGACCTCGAAACCGGCGCTCTGACGCCGCTCGTGTCGCCATTCACCTGGGTTGGCGCGTTATCGGGAGACGGCGATCTGACCGCGTTCGTCGCCATGGCTGACGACGAGGCGCTCTGCGTCGCGGCCGAGGCGGACGGCGCCGCGCCCGCCATCGTCCGCCGAAGCTCGACGTTCGCCATCGACCCAGGCTTCATCGCGCCACCCCAGCGCCTCGAAATCCCGAGCCCTTCCGGCCCGGTCTACGGCCTCTATTATCCGCCCGCCAACCCGGAAGCGCGCGGCCCGGAAGGCGAGGCCCCGCCGCTCATCATCAGCCTGCACGGCGGCCCGACCAGCGCCGCACTGCGCGGACTAAAAGCCAAGACGCTGTTCTTCACGTCCCGCGGCTTCGGCTGGCTCGACCTCGACTATTCGGGCAGCGTCGGTTATGGCCGGGCCTATCGCGACCGGCTCAAGGGCGCGTGGGGCGTCGCCGATGTCGCGGACACGGTCGCGGCGGCGGAATATGCGGCGACGAGCGGCCTCGCCGATCCCGGCGCGGTTTTCGTCACGGGCGGCAGCGCGGGCGGCTTCACGGTGCTGATGGCGATTGCGACATCGAACGCATTTCGCGGCGCGGCGAGTTACTACGGCGTGGCTGACCTCATCGGCTTGCAGGAGACGACGCACAAATTTGAACAGGGCTATCTCGAAACGCTGCTCGGCGCGACTGTCGAGGCTGACCCTAACCTTTATCGCGCGCGGTCGGCGCTCACGCATGCCGACGCGATCACGACGCCGCTCGTCCTTTTTCAGGGCGCGGAAGACAAGGTCGTGCCGAAGGCGCAATCGCTCGCCATCGCCGACGCGCTGAGAGCGAAGTGCGTGCCCGTCGCGTATCACGAGTTCGCGGGCGAGGGCCACGGTTTCCGGCAGGCGGAAACCATCCGCGATTGCCTTGAGCTGGAGCTGAACTTCTATCTAGGGCTTCTGGTGGGCTGAGCGATGTCCGCGCAATCTTACGAAAGGTCGATCGCGTGGCGCTTCAGGTCGGCGAGCGACACGATGTCCAGCGCGTTCTGGTGCGTAGCCGCGAGCACGACTTTAGGGGCTTTCCCTGCCGCGAAAGCCTGCGCCCAGCGCGCCGCGCACAGGCACCAGCGGTCGCCTGCCTTCAGGCCGGGGAAGCCGAAATCGGGAACGGGCGTGGACAGGTCGTTTCCGGCCGCCTTCGAGAAGGCGAGAAAATCGTCGGTCATCACCACGCACACGGTGTGCGATCCGACATCCTCAGGGCTCGTATTGCAGCATCCGTCGCGGAAAAAGCCGGTCAGCGGCGAGAGCGAGCAGGGCGACAGAGGCTCTCCGAAGACATTTTTCGGAGGGTCCGGTCTGTGATTGGTCGTGTCGCGCACGATTTCTCCATATCGATGGGGACGAGGCATCGCACGCGTCGCCGAATTTGACGTGCAACCTAGCCGCCTTTTTTCTTGGTCGGCTCCAGCCTGACGAGAACGTCGATGCGGGCGATTTCGGTTCCGGGCGGCGGCTTCGGTAGATTCTCGACCTTGATGTCGGCTGTGTCGATATCGACAAGCGAGCCGTTCTTTTCGAAGAAGAAATGAAAGTGGTCGTTAATCTTGGTATCGAAATACGTCTTCGAGCTTTCGATGGCGACTTCGCGCAGAATGCCCGCTTCGACGAACTGGTGTAGCGTGTTATAAACGGTTGCAAGAGAGACGGGCACACCCCTTTTCACGGCCTGGGCGTGGATCTCCTCGGCAGTGAAATGCCAGTCCTCGCGCCCGAACAGCAGCTCCGCGAGCGCGACGCGTTGACGCGTCGGTCGTAAGCCCGTGAGGCGCAGTCTTTCTATAGGGAGTTCCGGGATATTGTCAGGCATCACTTGGCATTCCGTCGCGTTCCACCTTGTAGTATAGGTAGCGACGCCTTAACTCGCAAGCGCCGCCCAAGGCCCCGGAAGTCTGAACGCAACGATGGCGTGGGTTGCGAGCACCGAAAGGTGTGATAGTTACGGTATGTGACAGTTTAGCGACGGCCTGCCGACGAGCAGGCATGATGACTATCTAAAGAGGAAATATGTCCGAGCGGCGCCACAGCTACGACTATGAAGACTTGCTCGCCTGCGGTCGCGGCGAACTATTCGGGCCCGGAAACGCACAATTGCCGCTTCCGCCCATGCTGATGTTCGACCGCATTACGAGCATCTCCGAGACGGCTGGAGAGCACGGCAAGGGGCACGTCATCGCCGAATTGGATGTCCGCCCGGACCTCTGGTTCTTCGACTGCCACTTCAAGGGCGACCCGGTGATGCCCGGTTGCCTCGGCCTCGACGGCCTGTGGCAATTGCTGGGCTTCTTCCTTGGCTGGGGCGGTTCGCCGGGCCGGGGCCGCGCATTCGGATGCGGCGAGGTCAAGTTCACGGGCATGGTCGTGCCGACGGTGAAGAAGCTCGAATACATCGTCGATCTGAAGCGCGTCATTCGCCGCAAGCTGACGCTCGGTGTCGGCGACGGCATTCTCAAGGCCGATGGCACGGTTATTTATTCTGCCAAGGATCTCCGCGTAGGCTTGTTTACCGACGCGAACGTGGGCATTGAAGCGGCGGCTGGCTGAGCCGGATCGCGCCGAGGCCTTTTCAACAAATGCGACAACGTGGGGTCAAGACATGAGACGTGTTGCTGTCACGGGAATGGGCATCATCTCGTCCATCGGTAACAACACCCAGGAGGTGGTTGCCTCCTTGCGTGAAGGGCGCTCCGGCATCGTCAAGGCGAAAGATTACGCCGAGCGCGGTTTCCGGTGTCAGGTGCACGGTGAGCCGACCATCGACTGGGAAGCCGCGATCGACCGCAAGGTGCGCCGCTTCATGGGCGCGGGCGCGGGGTGGAACTACATCGCGATGCAGCAGGCCATCGCGGACGCCGGCCTCGAAGACAAGGACGTGTCGAACGAGCGGACGGGCCTCATCATGGGGTCCGGCGGTCCGTCCACACGCGCCATCGTTGCCGCCGCCGACACGACACGCGAGAAGGGGCCCCGCAAGGTCGGCCCGTTCGAGGTGCCGAAGGCCATGTCGAGCACCAACTCGGCCACGCTTGCGACCCCGTTCCGCATCAAGGGCATCAATTATTCGATCTCGTCGGCCTGTTCCACCTCCGCGCATTGTATCGGCAACGCGGCCGAGATGATCGCGTGGGGCAAGCAGGACGTCATGTTCGCGGGCGGCGGCGAGGAACTCGACTGGACGCTGTCGGTGCTGTTCGACGCCATGGGCGCGATGTCGTCCAACTTCAACGACACACCCACCAAGGCGAGCCGCGCCTATGACGCAAACCGCGACGGCTTCGTCATTGCGGGTGGCGCGGGCGTGCTCGTGCTGGAGGAATTGGAGCGGGCCAAGGCGCGCGGTTCAAATATTTACGGCGAACTCGTCGGCTTCTGCGCCAACTCGGACGGCTACGACATGGTTGCGCCGTCGGGCGAAGGCGCGGCCCGCTGCATGCGCGTCGCGATGAAGGGGCTCGACCGCAAGGTCGACTACATCAACCCGCACGCGACATCGACGGTTATCGGCGACCTCAAGGAAATCGAAGCCGTTCGGGAAGTCTTCGGCTCGAAAGCGCCGCTGCTTTCCGCCACCAAGTCGCTCACCGGGCATTCGCTCGGCGCGGCAGGTGTGCAGGAGGCAATCTATTCCCTCCTGATGATGAACAACGGATTTGTGTGTGAATCCGCAAATATCGTGGAGCTTGATCCCGCGTTCTCGGATATGCCAATTGTTCGCGAGAGACTCGACAACGTCGAGCTGAATTGCGTGATGTCGAACAGCTTCGGTTTCGGCGGCACCAACGCGACGTTGATATTCAACCGGTACGACGCCTAGAGACGTCGGACACATGCCGGATCAGGAAAGGCCACGATCTCATGACTGGGTTTGATGTAGCAAAGCCGGGGCCGTTGATGGCAGGCAAACGCGGGCTCATCATGGGCGTGGCCAACGAACGGTCCATCGCCTACGGCATCGCGCGCGTGCTCGCCGGACAGGGCGCCGAAATCGCCTACACCTATCAGGGCGACGCCTTCGGCCGCCGCGTCATCCCGCTCGCCGAGAGCCTCGGTGGCAAGATCATCCTGCCATGTGACGTGGTGGATCTCGCCTCCGTCGATGCGGTTTTCGACACGCTCAAGGAGAAGTGGGGCAAGATCGACTTTCTGGTCCACGCGCTCGCCTTCTCCGACCGCAACGAACTGAAGGGCCGTTACGCCGATACGACGCGCGACAATTTCATCAACAGCATGGTGATTTCGTGCTTCTCCTTCACGGAGATCGCGAAGCGCGCAGCCGCGCTGATGACGGACGGCGGCTCGATGATCACGCTGACCTATGGCGGGTCGACTCGCGTTGTCCCGCGCTACAATGTGATGGGCGTGGCGAAAGCGGCGCTCGAAGCGTCCGTGCGTTATCTCGCCGTGGATTTCGGTCCGCAGAGCATCCGCGTCAACGGCCTGTCGGCCGGTCCGATGCGCACGCTCGCGGGCTCCGGCGTGTCTGATGCGCGCGTCATCTTCAATTACCAGAAGCTGCATTCGCCGCTGCGCCGCACGCCAACGCTCGATGAAGTAGGCGGTGCCGCGCTCTACCTTCTTTCCGGCCTTTCCACCGCCGTCACGGGCGAAACCCATTACGTGGATTCAGGTTACAACATCGTAGCCATGCCTCGCCCCGAGATGATCAACGAGAAGGGCGAAGGGCTCGCATCAGAGGCTGGCGTTGCCCTGCAGCGGGAGCCGCGGGCCGCCGAGTAAGGCGCTTCGCGTTTCCGGAAAGGCATGCCGTGGCTATCACTTATCCGCTGACCGCTATCGATCCGTCGGAGCGTGACCGGCTTGTGGCCGAAGCTACGGAGATCTTTTTTGCGACGGCGAACACTTCGGCGTTCAACTCGCCGATCGTGAAGAAGGCGTTTTATCAGCGCTGGTTCGGCAATTATCTGGACCTCCAGCCGCTGTCCTTTTTCATTGCGCTCGATAATGAGCGGCACGCGGTCGGCTATCTGGCCGGGTGCCTCGACAGTTTTTCCGACGAATGCCGGCCGATCCTCGACGGCATGGCATTCTATACGAAGAACTTCCGCGCCGCGCTTCAGGATTTCCCGTCGCACTTCCACATCAACGTGAAACCAGGCCAGCAGGGCAACGGCATCGGCTCGCTGCTGGTGGCGCGCTTCTTCGATCAGTGCATCGAAGCCGGTTCGCCCGGCGTCCATGTGGTGACGGGGGCAAACTCCCGCGCGATCCAGTTCTACGAAAATTGCGGGTTCCGCCGGTTCTTCCCGCTGAAGGAAGTAAGCCCGGATCTCGGGCTTCTCGTGCACCGCTTCGAGCAGCGGTAGGGCGCGCCGGCCCGCCTACGTTTCCTTTTCCGCCGCGCCCTCGCTGAGCGGGTGAAAGTCGAACACAGTCTGCCGCAGGCGGTCTTCCATCACGTGCGTGTAAATCTGCGTGGTCGAAATATCGGCGTGGCCGAGCAGCGTTTGCAGCACGCGCAGATCGACGCCCCTGTCGAGCAAATGCGTCGCGAACGCGTGGCGCAGCACGTGTGGCGAAAGCCGTTCCGCATCGATGCCGAGGCGCGCGCCGAGCGCTTTCAGATCCTGCGCGAATTTCTGCCGCGTCAGGTGCCCGTCCTCACCCCACGACGGAAACAGCCATTTCGACGCAGAAGCCCCTGCGCCGCCCGCCTTGCCATCGGCCCGCGCGGCCGCTTCGAGCGCGTCCAGCCAGCAGTCGAGCACGGTGCGCGCTTTGGCGTTGAGCGGAATGATGCGCTCGCGCCCGCCCTTGCCCTTCACGGTCAGCATCTTGCGGTCGCCGAGGAAGGCGGCGCGCGGCAGCCCGACGAGTTCGGAGACGCGCAGCCCGGTGGCATAGAGGAGTTCGAGCAGGCACGCGAGCCGCAGCGCCCGGCGGCCCGAAGACGTTTGCGGATCGCCAAAAGCCGCCGCCTGATGCGCCGCGTCGAGGAGTAGGTCCACTTCGGCGATGGTGAGAGTCATCGGCAGTACGCGCCGCGCCTTCACGCCATCAATGAGCCGCGCGGGATCGTCATCGCGCATCTTCTCGGCGACGAGGAACAGCATGAAACGCTTCAGGCAGGACAGCTTGCGCGCGGCGGAATTGGCTAAAAGCCCGGCCTCGGCCCGATCCGAAAAGAACGCTTCCAGATCCGCACGCGCGCAGGCGGCAAAGGTTTCGCCACGCTCCGCCAGGAAGCGCGACATCTCGCGCAGATCCGCCGCATAGGCCGCGACCGTGTTCGCCGATGCGCCGCGTTCGGCCCTCATCATCGCGAGATACGCATCAATCAGCGGCTCGTCCGCTGCCGAGGCGGGAGCGCTCGGTGGCCGCCCCACGCTATTTGATCTTCGCGTCGCGGATCGATTTCGTCATCTCGTGCGGCGACGGCTCAAAAAAAGTCGCCAGAACGAACATCGACCCGTAGAACAGCCCGGCGATCAAACCGACGATTGTCAGAAAGCGAAGAAGTGTCGGCATCTCTCCCCCCGGCTCGGTTGTTCTCTCTAATGGGCTGACGCTCTTCGCGCCCGTTGTCAAGGATGCGATAGAAGCTTAAGTTGCGGCCCTGTTCTTCCATAAGCCAATAAGATGAGCGGTTCGTGACGTCGGAAAACGAAGCAGGCGGTTTGAAGCCGATGGCGAAGGCGGTGCGGCACGCGCTCGGGCGGCAGAGCGTCATCCTTGTCGGCATGATGGGGTCCGGCAAATCGTCCATCGGGCGGCGGCTCGCAACCGCGCTGGACTTGCCCTTCCACGATGCCGATGCCGAGATCGAGACCGCCGCGGGCATGACCATCGAGGAGATGTTCCGCACCCACGGCGAGGGCTATTTCCGCGACGGCGAGGAGCGTGTCATCCGCCGCCTGCTGCAAAGCGGCTCGCAGGTGCTGTCGACTGGCGGCGGCTCGGTCATCTCGCCCGCCACGCGCGCCGAGATCGCCAGAGGCGGCGTGTCGATCTGGCTCCATGCGCCGCTCGACCTTCTCCTCCAACGCGTCTCGCGGCGCGACAACCGCCCGCTCCTCAAGAACGACGACCCGATGGCCGTGCTTCAGCGGCTTCTCGCCCAGCGCGAGCCCTTTTATGCTGAGTCCAGTCTCAAGTTCGAGAGTCGCGACGCGCCGCACGAGGTGATCGTTGATGAAATCCTCGACCTGATCTTTACCTATTTGACAGCGAAAGAGGCCGGGGGCGGCGCAGCCCAACCGGCGGACCTGCAAGGGAGCGAATCGTCATGACGGCACAAGTGAAGCCTTCCGCGCGCGTAGATGTGGAGCTTGGCGAGCGCAGCTATCCGATCCTTATCGGCAACGGCCTGATCGCGGGCGCGCCGCAGTTTCTGGCGGAGACGCTGCCAGGCACGCGCTTCGCCATCGTCGCGGATGAAGCGGTGCGGGCTTACGCGGAGCAGCTTGAGGCGGGGCTTGCGGGCGCTGGCCTTCTGCTCGGCCCGACGGTTTATGTCCCGTCCGGCGAGGCGTCGAAAAGCTTCGCCTCGCTCGAACGCGTGACGGCTGCGCTGCTCGACCTTGGCGTGGAACGCGACCATGCGGTTGTCGCGCTCGGCGGCGGCGTGATCGGCGACCTCGCGGGCTTCGCGGCCGCGACGCTGAAACGCGGCGTGCGTGTGGTTCAGGTGCCGACGACGCTTCTCGCGCAGGTCGACTCCTCGGTTGGCGGCAAGACGGGCATCGACACACAGCACGGCAAGAACCTCGTCGGCGCATTCCACCAGCCCTCGCTCGTGCTGATCGACCTCGATACGCTGAAGACCCTGCCGCCGCGCGAATTCCGCGCGGGCTACGCCGAGGTCGCGAAATATGGCGCGCTCGGCGACTCGGTGTTCTTCCGCTGGCTGGAAGACAACGCCGCTGCGATCTTCGAGCTGGACACTTATCCGCTCACCGACGCTGTCGAGACGAGCGTGCGAATGAAGGCGGAAATCGTCTCGCGCGACGAGAAGGAGGCGGGCGACCGCGCGCTCCTGAACCTCGGCCACACCTTCGGCCATGCGGTCGAGGCTTGGGCGGGCTATTCCGGCGACGTGCTCCACGGCGAGGCAGTCGCGCTCGGCATGGTGCTGGCGGCGCGCTTCTCGGAGGCCGAGGGCTTCTGCGCGCATACGGTGTCGAGGCGGCTGGAAGACCATCTGGCGGAAGTCGGCTTCGCCACCACCTTCAGCGAATTGCGCCAGCGGCTCGGCCGCGCGCCCACGCTCGATGAACTCACCGGTTTCATGGAGCAGGACAAGAAGGTGAAGGACGGCAAGATGAATCTCGTCCTCCTGAGCGGCATCGGCAACGCCTTCGTGGCGAAGGATGTCGCGCGCGACAAGATCCGCGCGTTCCTCGCCGCCGAGCTTGAGCGTTAGGCACGGCCGCCGAACGCGCTACGGGCGGGCGTCGCGTTGCGCCTGCCTGACCTTCGTCCACTGCGACACCTGCCCGATCTTCGACGGGTGGGTGGTCGTGCGGCGGCGGCGGCTCGGAAGCGGCGACATGCCTTCATGCGCGGTGACGCCCGGAGCCGGACGGTGGAATTCCGCCGACCGCTTCATCGCAAGCGCACGCCGCGCATTCGCGCCAAGCTCCGCCTTCGCCTCGAACTTGCGGTGACGCTCCATCTCCTTGTTCACGCGCTTCAGCGCCTGCGCGAACACCTGCTTCCTGCGGCGCGGCTGATCCGAGGTGCCGGGAAAGCTTCCGCCGCGCGCCTCGCCCGTGCCCTTGGTCTCGCGCCGCTTCGTCCTGTACTGCGTCTTTTCCTTGTCGCGCATGTCGCGAAGCCGCTTCAGCGTATTCTGAAGATCGTCACGCGCAATCTCGCAGATGGCGGGATAATGCGTCGTGCGCACAAGCTCGCGCTCGTCGTGGTTCAGCAGATGAAATTCGCTTTTGTAAGAGATGGCCATACGCAACTCCCGGTGCGTTTTTCGAAAGCGCAGATCGATGTCCGCCCGCGAAAACGCTGTGAAACAAGGGCCGGATCTCTCGCGCAGAACGGCGAGCGGAGAAATCAGGCTGGGCGTTTTGCCGAGGATAGCGGTTGTATCTTACCCGTCCGTCACACCTCGGCGGCGCGCTTGTCCGGCGTATCCATGAACGCGATTCGCGCTTCGCATCCTCGTCTATATGCCAACCCATGACATGCTTACGGGTTTCCGGCGTCGATCCGTGATGCCGCCCGCTCACTCCTCGTGGATCGCGAGGAAGGCGGCGAGCGCGGCTTCCACCGCGTGGAGATTGTCGAGGCAGGGCTGCCAGCCGTGCGGGACAGCCACGGGTACGGGCGCGTCGAACGTGTCATTGCGCCCGGCATCGAGGTCTTTCGCCGAGGCCGAGACCAGGCGCGACACGTGGGAAACGCGATCCCTGAGGCCCTCCGGCGGCGGCTCCTTGCTCGTCCGCAAGGCCTCTTCCAGCGATTCCGCGAAAAGCAGCGCAGAGGCGTAAAGCCGGATGGCGCGGCGGTCATAGAGGGCCGCCATCTCGCGCACTTGCAGTGCCACGAAGCGCCCGCGCAAGGTCCACCGCACGAGGCTTCGCGCCCGGTTGATGCCGGAATTGAGGTTGATGAGGCTCGATTGCGCCTCGGTGAACAGGCTGGTCGCGGCTTCGGCCTTCGCCCAGTCCCGTTCGGAGAGCGCCGCCTCCGCCTGCGCGAAACCCTTGGCCAGCCGTTGCAGCAGCGACCGAGCCGCGACGTCGATGAGGCGGACGGGATTCGGCGTCATCAGCACCTGGCTGAACATCAGGCCGACCGACGCGCCGACCATGACGTCCATCATGCGCGCCACGCCTGCCTTTTCCACGCCGAATGACAGGAGCAGCACCGTCGAAATCCCCGCCTGGATCGGGACGACGGGCGCAAGCCCGAATAGGGACGCGATCAGCAAGGCCACGAAGGTCGCGAGGCCGATGCGCAGGAGCGGCTCCATCGGCGGCAGGAGCAGCGCCAGTTCGCCAATCACGATGCCGGTCGCCACGCCGATGAGAAGCCCAACTGCCTGTTGTCCTCGGCTCGGCAGCGCCGGAGCGAGGCAGACGATGGCCGTGATCGCCGCGAAGAGCGGGATCGGATGACCGAGAAGGCGGACCGACAGCACCCACGCAATGCATGCCGCCGCTGCCGAGGCGAAGGCGTCGCGCCAGTTATCGCGGGCGCGAAGCGAAAGCGTTTGCGTCCATGTCTGCATTCAGTCGCTCCGGTCGGACACGCGGCGTCGGGAATATCGCCGGTCACAGCCAAGGAAGCGTGAGCGAAATGGCGTTTTCGTTAAGACGGCGGCGGTCTCGCAGACCCGCGACGCAATCTCGCCAGCCTCCTGTTGCGCGCCTAATATCCGCTTCTGTTTTGCGCGGCACAATTTCACGCTATAGTTACGGCACAGCCTGCATACTACGCTCCCCGGCAACCTTCACGAATGTTCAACGTCATGCGTCCATTTGATTTTCCGAGCCCGCGCCGCATTTTTGCATCCGCTCCGAACTCCGCATCCGCCTTGGCAGCTTTCATGATCGCGCTCATCGGCTTCGGACTGGTGGCGCAACCGGCTGACGCGCGTCGCCGCTATTATCAGTCCGAACGCGAGGAACCGAAGGCGGCAGTCGAAGACACGCAGAGCCGCGCGCCGGTCGGGCCGCTCTACGGCGTGGTTTCGCTCGCCGATCAGCAGGTGACGTTTTACGACGCGAAAGGCGTCTGGGCGCGAAGCCGGGTGTCCACGGGGCAGCAGGGCTACGCAACGCCCGCCGGTGTGTTCTCGATCCTCGAAAAGAACCGGTATCACCGCTCGAACATCTATAGCGGCGCGCCGATGCCGTTCATGCAGCGGCTGACCTGGACGGGCGTCGCTCTGCATCTGGGCGTCGTGCCGAACTACCCGGCGAGTCATGGCTGCGTGCGGCTGCCGGGAGCCTTCGCACAGCGGCTCTTCGGCGTGACGAGCGAGGGCCAGCGCATCGTCATCGCGCCGCAGGATGTCGCGCCGGTGGACATCGCGCACGCGAAGCTTCCCGCTCCGAAGCTCCTGCCGCTCCCGGACAAGGGCGATGACAAGACCACGGCGCGGCCGGACGCTACGCCGGGCGTCGAGCCTGTCGCCCTTTCCGCCGCGAAGGCCGACGAGCCGAAGCCGGAACTCGTTGCGCCGGGTGAATATGCGGAGGCGCTCAAGGCCGCCGCCGTTCAGAAGGGCCGAGCCGCCGCGCAGGCAAAAAAGGCCGCCGTGGCTCTCGCAGGGAAAAAGCAGGTGGAGCTTCGGCAGGCCGACAGGGATGTCGCGCTGGCCGAGGCGGAGGTGAAGCGCGTGAGCCGTGAGCTTGAGGCCGCCACCCGCGCCGCCGAGAAGGTGGACGCAGACGAGGCAACGTCGAAGGCCGTCGATCTGCGCGTGAGCGCGGTCGAGGCAAGGCTCGCGGATGCCGAAACGAAGGCGGGTGCCGCACGCGACGTGCGCACAGGGGTCGAGCGCGAGTTGCTCTCGGCGCAGGAGGCCATCCGCGCGGCTGCTGCCGAAGGCGACGAGGCCGTTCGGATGGCGAAAGACGCAGCTTCGCGCGCCACCCCGATCTCGATCCTCATCAGCCGCAAGACGAGCCGCCTTTACGTGCGGCAGGGCACAACACCGCTGTTCGACGTGCCTGTGACGATCAAGGACGCGGATCGCCCGCTCGGCACGCATCTGTTCATCGCGACGCGCACCGGCGAGAACAAGGCGTCGCTGAATTGGGTCGGCATAACGCCGCCTGCCGCCGTCGAGGTGAAGTATCGCCGCCATTCGAGCCGTCGCGGCCGCTCTGTCGAGCCGCTTGAGCCGGAGCAGGTCGCGAAGCCGTTCCCCGAAACCGCCGCCGCCGCGCTCGACCGTATCGAGATCCCGGAGGACGTGGAGGATCGCATCGGTGAACGGCTTTATGTCGGTTCGACGCTCATTCTCTCGGATGTCGCGTCGAACGATGGCAAGTTCCCGATGGACTTCCAGATCCTCGCGCGCACCGTCGTGAGGGATTAGCGTCGATCCGATCAATCGGATCGGAAACCGGAGCGCGCGATGTCGAAGACCGGCAACGTATTCGCCAACCTGCCCGTCATCGGGTGTGCGGATGAAGACATCGCCGCGCTTCTGGACGTGCCGGGGCTTCGCGTCGAGCGCATCGTTTCCACCGGGCAGGCGAGCCCGCCGGGCTTCTGGTACGACCAGCCGCGCGCCGAATGGGTATTGCTGTTGTCGGGTGCGGCGCGGCTGCGGTTCGATGGCGAGGATAAGGCGCGCGCGCTCAGGCCCGGCGATTACGTTTTCATCCCGGCTCGGCGACGCCACCGCGTGGACTGGACGTCTCCCGACGCGCCGACAGTGTGGCTCGCGCTGCATTTCGATGGCGGCCGCGAATCAAATTGCGATTGAGCGCTTCGCCAAGGCGCCGCTCGAAGCTTGACGGATCTTGGGCGAAACTCGCGCCAAGCGTGCGCCGTCGCATCACTCAACCGAAAAACACCCTCGAAGCGACTCCACCGCTGTGGAGAACCTGTGGCGAAATGCCACATGTCGTCCCAACGGCGCAATGCCGCTCACTTCGCATGATAAGCGGGGAGTGCGAAGGGATGGAGGATAATCATGATGAGTGAAGCAGCAAATCTCTCGGCCATAGAGGCCGACAAGACCAAGTCTGATGCCGCGCAGGAGCCAAGGAACTGGCCTCGCGCGGGTCTATCACTTTTCTTTCTTGTTCTGTTCAGTATCGGTCAGAGCCTGTTTTTTGCGTTGGCTCTCGTGCAGATGGTCTGGTTTCTCGTCCAGCGGGCTCCGAACCCGTTCCTGTCTCGGTTCGGACCAAGCTTAGGTCAGTGGCTGGGTGACGCATCGCGGTTCATCTACCATGACACGGAGGAGAAGCCTTTCCCGTTCAAGGCCTGGCCGGCAATCAACACTGACGCGTAAGCTTTGAAGAAGGCTGGTGTCCGTCCGCAGCTAAGTCGACACGGTGGACACCTCCTTGGAATAAGCGGGACAACCTCCTCCCTTCGCAATCGAGGACTTGCCCCGCTCCCCTCGAAGCCGCACCTGCGGCCGCCTTTGAACAAATCTCCGTGCTCGTGCATTGCCTCCCCATGCGGTCGGTATCCGGCCGTGGCATGGTGGTTGGCGCAGCGGATCAACCGATCAGGCGTTTGATCGATCGGGTCCGGCACATGGGCATCGAGGCCGAAAATGAAGCTTCTCTTGAAACGCGCTTCGGCGGGCTGGAACGACCTTCCGCAACTCATCCGCTTCCTCGGGCTGAACGCGGGGATCGGTATTCTTGCGGGCTGGCTTCTGCTCGTGCTCATCCTCGCGACCAATGTAAACGGCGTCGGCACCCTGATCGCGACATCGGAAACGCCGCTCGTGCCCATCGGCATGCTGATGGCGGGCTTCGCGATCACCTTCGGCAGCGCGGCGGCGGGCGCGGCCGTGATGATGATGGCTCACGACAAGGACGATGGCTGAGCCGGGACGCTGCTGCTCACGCGACCTTTGCAGCACGGTTCTTTTGGCGGACAGAGACCGCACGCCTCTCCCTGCCTTAATCGCATGCGTGGTATATGGCAGCACTGGACCATTAGCACCATTGATGCGCGGCCCTATGACGGCTAGAACAGGCGCAAACAAGACAATAACCAAACTGCCGCTGCCTGCCGCATAGGATGCCCGCAATGTTCAAGAAGATTCTCATCGCAAACCGGGGCGAGATTGCCTGCCGGGTGATCAAGACCGCGCGCCGTATGGGCATCAAGACGGTCGCCGTCTATTCCGAGGCGGACCGAAACGCCGTTCACGTCGAGATGGCGGACGAGGCCGTGCTCATCGGTCCGGCTCCCGCCGCCCAGTCGTACCTCATCGCCGAGAAAATCATTGAGGCCGCGAAAAAGACGGGCGCGGAAGCCATCCACCCCGGCTACGGCTTCCTTTCGGAAAACGCGGGCTTTGCCGAGGCGCTGAAAAAGGAAGGCATCGCCTTCATCGGCCCGAACATCGAAGCCATCAAGGCGATGGGCGACAAGATCGAGTCGAAGAAGGCGGCAGCGGAAGCGCGCGTCTCGACCGTGCCCGGCTATCTCGGCGTCATCGAAAGCCCCGAACAGGCGATCACAATCGCGAACGACATCGGCTATCCGGTGATGATCAAGGCGAGCGCGGGCGGCGGCGGCAAGGGCATGCGCGTCGCGCGTTCGGCCGATGAAGTGCGCGAGGGCTTCCTCACCTCCACGGCGGAAGCGAAGTCGAGCTTCGGCGACGACCGCGTGTTCATCGAGAAGTTCGTCGAGAACCCGCGCCACATCGAAATTCAGGTGCTGGGCGACAAGCACGGCAACGTGGTCTACGTGTTCGAGCGCGAATGCTCGATCCAGCGCCGCAATCAGAAGGTCATCGAAGAAGCGCCGAGCCCGTTCCTCGACGAAGCCACCCGCAAGGCCATGGGCGAGCAGGCCGTGGCCCTGTCGAAGGCCGTTAACTACGAGAGCGCGGGCACCGTCGAGTTCATCGTCGACCCGAAGAAGAACTTCTACTTCCTCGAAATGAACACCCGCCTTCAGGTGGAACACCCGGTCACCGAGATGATCACCGGCCTCGACCTCGTGGAATTGATGATCCGCGTGGCCTATGGTGAGAAGCTGCCGTTCAAGCAGGAAGATCTCAAGATCAATGGCTGGGCCGTGGAAAGCCGCGTCTACGCCGAAGACCCGTTCCGCAAGTTCCTGCCGTCCATCGGCCGTCTCGTGAAATATCGCCCGCCGGTCGAAGGGCCGCGCCTGAACGGCACCATCGTGCGCAACGACACCGGCACGGAAGAGGGCGGCGAAATCTCGATGTTCTACGATCCGATGATCGCGAAGCTGGTCACCTGGGGGCCGACGCGCGAAGCCGCGATCGACGCGCAGGCCGCCGCGCTCGACGCGTTCTACATCGACGGCATCGAGCACAACATCCCGTTCCTGTCGGCGCTGATGCAGCATCCGCGCTGGCGCGAAGGCAATCTCTCCACCGGCTTCATCGCCGAAGAATATCCCGACGGCTTCAAGCATCGCGAGCCGGAGGGCGAGGAACGCGAGGTGCTTGTCGCCGTCGCCGCCTGGATCGATCACATCAACAACATCCGGCGCCGCCACATCTCCGGGCAGCTCCCGCATGCGGTCGGCTTGCGGCTCGGCGCGGCGCGTATCGTTCAGTTCGGCAAAGTCGAGCAGCCGGTCGTGCTGGCGGGCGACTACAAGAACGGCACGACGGTCACTTTCACGGATGCCGAGGGCAATCCTCAGAAGACGGTCGCGTTCGAAACGCATTGGTGGTTCGGCAAGCCCGTCTGGCATGGCAAGGTTGACGGCAAGGAAGTCTCCGTGCAGGTGCGCGTCATTCCGAACGGTTTCGACCTCTCCTATAATGGCGTGCGTACCAAGGCTTACGTCTACACGAACCGCGAAGCCGAACTGACCGCGCTCATGCCCGAGAAGAAGGTTGCCGACACTTCGAAGAAGCTTCTCTGCCCGATGCCCGGCCTTGTGATCTCCATCTCAGTTGAAGAGGGCCAGGAAGTGAAGGAAGGCGAACAACTCGCCATCGTCGAGGCCATGAAGATGCAGAACGTGCTGAAGGCCGAGCGCGACGTCACCGTGACGAAGCTCCGCGCGAAGCCGGGCGACAGCCTCGCGGTCGACGCGGTCATCATGGAATTTGCTTGATAGCGGCCGGTTTTTTGCCGGCGCAATACTGAAAAAAGCCGCTCATCGGAGCGGCTTTTTTTATGTTCGGTGCAGTGCGTTTGCGAACAGTCCTGGCGTTGCTTTGAGTTCAGGCTGAACGATTGATCGGGCACGAAAGCTCTCACGCCCGAGTAACTCCGAGCGCAGCGCGAACGGTTGCAGCGATCCCTACTGATCGCCCGGCAGCAGAAGATCGGGCAAGTTCATGCGCGGCTTGAAGCTGATCGAGTTCACGGCCTTGTCCTCGCCGAGAATTTCGAGCGAAACCAGCTCCGCACCCTCAACCGCGACCAGAAGATCCGTCGGCTTGTGGATGCGATGCTCGATGGAGCCCGCGTCGATGGCGATGTCGTCGTCCTTCGGGTCGTAACTCACCCCGCGGAAATCGACGTTCTCCACCTGAATTTGAGCGCCGATATCCGCGCGGTCTACCTCGATCGTAACTTTATAGGCGCCGTCCGAACGGGAGATGTGATCCAGAAGAGGCTGCCAGTCGCGTTTTTCCAACTTGAGGTTTTGCATGTCAAGACCCGTTTTCTGACCGAATTCTTAATCGTCACACGCAGTTGTTACAATCGCCTTGATGTGGCGCAAAGTAATATAACAATCGGCGGGAACATTGTCTTTCGCCGATTTTTTCAAGCGTGAGTTAAACTGGCTCACGCGTTGCAGAGCGGCAATACACTTCGATGCGTGGCTGAATTGCGAGTGTTTCAGCGATGGTCCACGAGATTACTCATCAGGTTGAAGATCGGCGGACGGCGTCGTCCTGGCCGCTATGGCAGGTTCTTGCATCCGTTGTGCGCGAGGGGCATCTTCGTGCGCGGGATTGCCGCGGCGAAGTCCGCGTTTTCGGCGACCGGGAAGGAAAGCCGCTCGCCGTGCGCTTTGTGACCGGCAAGGTGCAAAGGGCGTTCCTCACCGACCCGCAGCTCGGCTTCGCGGAAGGCTGGATGGATGGCGACATCGAGATCGAATCAGGAACACTCTACGAACTTCTGGCGCTGTTCGCGAAGAACCTGACGCGCAAGGACTTCCCCCTCTGGATGCGAGCCGGGGACAAGTATCGTCGCCTGACACGCTTTGCGCGGCAGTGGAATGACACCATCAGCGCGAGGCGTAACGTCAAACGGCATTACGATCTGCCGGGCGCGCTTTATGAGCTGTTTCTCGACAAGGACCGCCAATATTCGTGCGCCTATTTCGAGAAAGGCGACGAACCCCTCGACGAAGCACAGATCGCGAAGAAGCGGCATATCGCGAAGAAGCTCTGCCTCGCGCCGCGCCAGCGCGTGCTCGACATCGGCTGCGGCTGGGGCGGCCTCGCGCTGCATCTGGCCCGCGAGCGGGGCGCGCGCGTGGTTGGCGTCACTCTGAGCGAGGAACAGGAAGCCTACGCGAGGAAAAGGATCGAGGCGGGCGAGGCAGGCGCGGGGGCAGTCGATGTCCGCCTCACAGACTATCGCAGCATCGACGAGAAATTCGATCGCATCGTTTCGGTCGGCATGTTCGAGCATGTCGGCGTGCCGAACTACAGGGCATTCTTCCGCAAGGTAGAAGACTGCCTCGAAGACGACGGCGTGGCGCTGCTGCACACCATCGGGCGGCTGTCCGGCCCGGGGCATACGAATGCTTTCATCGCGAAGTACATCTTCCCCGGCGGCTATATCCCCTCGCTGAGCGAGATCGTGCCATCCGTCGAGAAATCGGGGCTGCTCATCACCGATGTTGAGGTGTTGCGACTGCATTACGCCGACACGCTCGCGATCTGGCGACAGAACTTCGAGCGGAACCGGAGCAAGGCCACGGCGATGCTGTCGGAACGGTTCTGCCGGATGTGGGAGTATTATCTCGCAGGCTGCGAAGTGAGCTTCCGCTATTACGATCTGTGCGTCTTCCAGATCCAGCTTGCGAAAAGGATCGAAACGGTACCGACGACGCGCGCCTATCTCTGCCCCTGAGCACGTGCCCGAACGCCACCACGGCGCGCGAGGCGTCCGGGCACAGATGCGTCAAGGGATTGTTGAGACAGGCAGGAGACCATGTCTCCTTTGCCACGGAGTACCGCCGATGAAGCCCATTCGAACCTACATTCTGATCGCGGACGGCGCGCGGGCGCGCCTTCTCCTGTCCGAGGGGCGCACGAAAGCCCTCACCGAGGTGCCAAGTTCGGACGAGCGGCAGACGCTGAAGCCCGATCACGAGCTTGAGAGAGACCGGCCAGGCCGCGTGCATGAGTCTGCGAACGTGTCGCGGCACGCAATCGAGCGCCCCGACCTGCATCAGGTCGAGAAGGAAAAGTTCGCGGTCGCGCTCGCGGCGAAACTCGACAAGCGGCTGGAGAACGACGAGTTCGACCGGCTTCTCGTTGTGGCCGCGCCGGAAACGCTGGGCGTGATCCGGACGGCCCTGAGCGAAAAACTGCGCGCTGTTGTCCTTGGCGAAGTGCCAAAAGATCTCACCAAGGTTCCTAATGGAAGCGTACGGGAGTATATTGGCGACGAGTTCCCGATCTGAAACACGCGCAGTCGCGGCCGGGCAACCGGCCGACGCTGGCGGAGTTTCCGGGAAGCGACAGGTTGGAGGCGCGCGATGCCCATCAAGACAATCCTGGTTTATCTGCCCAATGGCCGCACGGCCGCTGCCATTCTCGAACCCGTGGTGACGATCGCGGCTGCGCGGTCGGCCCATGTGATCGGCCTGCACCTCATCCCGCAGGTGCCCGAATATGGCGAGTTTCCGGCTGACGTTTCCGAAGAGGTCATCTCCCGCATTCAGAAGGCGGGACAGGATGCCGCCCGTGAAACGAAACAGGCGTTTGAAGGCACGCTTCAGAACAGCGGTCTCACCTACGAATGGCGCTGCTTCAACGCATCCTACGCCGCCGGTTCCGACGCAATCGTGCGGAATGCCCACGGAGCGGACCTCGTGGTTTGCGGCGCGCAATCCGAGGATCTGCCCGACGCGTGGAACGACTTCTCAGAAATCGCGCTGATGGGCGGCGGGCGCCCGGTGCTGATCCTGCCGACGCTGAAGCCGCAGAAGTCCGTTGCCCGGAACGTCATCATCGCGTGGAACGACACGCGCGAGGCGGCGCGCGCGGTTTACGACTCGCTCGACCTCATCAAGGATGCCGCCAGCGTTCGCGCCGTGACGGTGATCCAGCGCGAAAGCGAGCGCGCGGCGGCGGAAGCGCTCGGGGCGGACCTGATCGCGAACCTCACGCGGCATGGCATCACCGCCAGAAGCGAAGTCGCCTATGCGGGCGACAACGGCGCGGCGGATGCTATCGTGCGCCTGATGGGTCAGGAGTGCGACCTGCTCGTCATGGGCGGCTACTCGAAATCGCGCTTCCGCGAGATGCTGTTCGGCGGCGTGAGTCGCGACGTGCTGCGTCAAGTGCCCGTCGCGACGTTTGTCTCGCATTAGAGGCGTCGCTCTAAACGGTCGCGCTCTCGCTCTCGGCAAGGCCGCGCTTCTCCAGCAGCGGCCCGACTTCGGGATCGCGTCCGCGAAAGGCGCGATACGCCTCGTCCGGCTTCAACGTGCCGCCGCTCGAATAGACGAAGCGGTGCAGGCGCTCGGCTACCTGCGGATCGAATACGCTGCCCGCTTCCTCGAAAGCGTTGAAAGCGTCGGCTTCCATCACCTCCGCCCAGAGATAGGTGTAATAGCCTGCCGCGTAGCCTCCACCCGCAAAGATGTGCTGGAAGTGGGGCGCCCGATGGCGCAGCGCGATGGCGTCGGGCACACCGAGGCTCGCCCGAAGCTCCTTCTCGAACGCGATTGGGTCGATGCCTTCGACGTTGTCGACTTCATGGATCGCGAGATCGTACAGCGCCGACGCCGTGTATTCCGCCGTGGCGAAGCCCTGATTGAACTTTCGCACGGCGTGAAGCTTGTCCACGATGGCTTGCGAAAGCGGCTCCCCAGTCTCGACGTGACGCGCGAAGCGGTTGAGGATTTCCGGCTGAAGCGCCCAGTTCTCGTAAAGCTGGGAGGGCAGTTCCACGAAGTCGCGGTCGACGCTCGTGCCAGAGAGGCCGGGGTAGGTGACGTTCGACAGCATGCCATGCAGGCCGTGGCCGAACTCATGGAACAGCGTGCGCACGTCGTCGAGGCTCAGGAGCGAGGGCTTGCCGTCACCGCCCTTGGTGAAGTTCAGCACATTGACGATGATCGGCAGCACCTCGCCGTCGATGCGGGACTGCTCGCGGAAGTCGCTCATCCACGCGCCGCTGCGCTTTGATGGCCGCGCGAAGTAGTCGCCGACGAACAGCGCGAGCGGCTTGCCGTCGCGGTTCTTCACGGTCCACGCGCGCACGTCGGGGTGATAGATCGGCAAATCCCGCCGCTCTTCGAAGCTGAGGCCGAATAACCGGTGCGCTGTCTCGAACGCAGCCGCGATCATCGCGTCAAGCTCGAAATAAGGCTTCAGCGCCGCGCCGTCGATGTCGAACTCGGCCTTGCGCTGCTTCTCGGCGTAGTAGTGCCAGTCCCACCCGGCGAGCGGCTCGTTATGTCCCTCCGCCTGGGCGAGCGCCGCGAGCGCAGCCGCCTCCGCGTCGGCGCGTCGTTTCGCACCGGCCCACACCTTTTCGAGCAGGTCGCGCGCGGTGGCGGGCGTCTTGGCCATGGCATCGTCGATCTGATAGGCCGCATAGGTCGAAAAGCCGAGCAGCGTCGCAAGTTCGGCGCGAAGCGCGAGGATTTCACGGATCAGCGGCGTGTTGTCCGACGCGCCCTCGCCGCCTTCGCCACGCGCGAAATAGGCGCGATAGGCCTTTTCGCGCAGGTCGCGGCGCGTGGAAAATTCGAGGAATGGCTCGACGCTCGCCCGCGAGAGCGTGATGACATGCTTGCCGTGAAGGCCGCGTTCCTCCGCCGCCATCGCCGCGCCCTCACGCACGAAATCGGGCAGGCCCGCAAGGTCTGCTTCGCCGTCGAGCACGAGTTGGAAAGCCTTCTCCGCTGCGAGCACGTTCTGCGAAAACGCCGTGTGGAGTTCCGAAAGCCGGCTGTTGATTTCTGTCAGGCGCGCCTTGCCTGCCGCGTCGAGCTTCGCGCCTGCCCGGATGAAGCGCTTGTGATAGCGTTCGAGAAGGCGGCGTTGCTCGCCGTCGAGGCCGAGCGTGTCGGCCTTCGCCGCCAGCGCGTCGATGCGCCCGAAAAGCTTCGGGTCGGTGTAAATCGCCATGGAGTGCTTGGCGAGCTTCGGGCCGATGTCTCGCTCGATCGCCTGCCGCGTGTCATTCGTGTCGGCCGACGAAAGGTTGAAGAAGACATTCGCCACCTTGGTCAGCGCCCGCCCGGCACGTTCCAGTGCCTCCACGGTATTCGCGAAGGTCGGCTCGTTCCCGTCATTCGCGATGGTCTCGATTTCCGCGCGATGGGTTCGCATCGCATCCTCGAAGGCGGGGATGAAATCTTCGTCGCGGATCGCCTGAAAGGGCGGCAGGCCGAAAGGAGTGTCCCAGTCCTGAAGGAGAATGTTCGATGAAGTCACGCGAGATCCTTTCGGCTCAAATGCATCTGTCGACGGTCACGAGCCGAATTTGGTCTTTGACGGCCCCTTGGACAAGGCGCGACGGGGTATGCGCGAGCCAGCGCCGCCACGGATGCGATGCGGCCGCCTGAATTCAGCCGGCGGCCGCGTCCGAGGTTATTCCATATCGAAAGGTTCGTATTTGCCTGTTTCGCCAAGGACCGTGCCCCAGACCTTGTGCGATCCTTGATGATCGCTTCGGCTGAACGAAACCGGCGCCCCAAGCCCCAGATCGAAGTCGCGCATGTTTTCGAACGCCTCGACAAGCTTCTCGGAGTCGAGTTGGGGCCCCGCCCGACGAAGGGCTTCGATCATGATTTGCGCTGCCACATAATATTCGAGCGAGACATAATCCGGCGATTCGCCTTTGAAGTATTTCGAAAGCGCGGATTTGTATTCGAGAATAAGGGACGAATAGCCCTCCACGGCGGGCACAACCTCGGTGACGATGACGCCGGAAGCAAATTTCGGCCCCAGAAGCATCAGCTCATCGCGCAAGGCGATCGGCCCGACGGCGGAAATATTGGTGTAGATCAGCCCCGGCACGGCCTCGCGGCTTTTCTCGATGAATTTCGCCGCCGCGCGATAGGTCGCCACCATCACGACCGCCTTGATCGGTGTTTTGGCGGCCTTCAGGAGATTGATCGCGGGCTCCACATCGAGCGAATTGCGGGGGTACGTCATCTTGAGGATTGATCCCCCGTCACCGCCGCGAAGCGCGCGCATCGCCTTCGTCACACCGGCGTAGCCAGCCTCGCCAAAGCCATCCTGCTGCATGAAAACGGCGATCTGGTCGGTCTTGAGCCGTTTCACCTTCACGAGGTAGCGTACGACGGTTTCCGTCTCCTCGGCGTAGCTGGCGCGGTAATTGAAGACATAGCGGTCTGGCGGGTCGCGCCGAAGCACGCTTGCGCCCGAGTAGCCCGCATAGAACAGCGCCTTGCGCTCAAGCGCGTAAGGCGCAGCCACAGCGGCCGTTGCCGTGCCGAAATTACCGATGAAACCGAAAACCTGTTCGTTATCGTAAAGCTGCTTCATGGTTTCCGCGGTGCGAGCGGGCTCATAGCCGTCATCGGCGGCGATGAGGCGCAGCGTGCGACCGTTAACGCCGCCTTCATCGTTGACCCTCTTGAAGGCAGTCTCGATCCCAACCCGGATCTGATAGCCGTAATCCTTGTTGGGGCCGGTGAAGGGAAGCGACGCGCCGAACCGGATTTCGTTGTCCGATACACCGCGAACCACGGCGACCGTTTGAGCGGCGAAGACACCAACGGAGGGCGGAAAAGGGACCGTCACCGGTGCTGCGCCCGCCTGCGGCGCCGACGCACTTTCAAGGTTCGCGAGGTCGCGATTGGCCGCCGTGCAATCGGTTTTCTTGTCGGCCATATCCTTCGTGCCCTCGGCCAGGCTCGTCTTGAAAGAGGCGAGGATCGCCGCGCTTTCCGGCTCGCTCGCGGCCGATGTCCTGACGACGTCGACGAACTTGTCCGCGACCGCCTTCACGCGCGCCTGCGAAATGTTCGAGCAACTCGCCGCCGTCCCGAGAACATAACCGACACGCGTTGCCAGGGTGCGGAGCACGCCGCCCTTGTCATCGCGAGGCGCGGACCAAGCCGGATGGAACGCCGATGCGAGGATAAGCGCGCCCAGCAAACCCGTGGAAATTCGTACTCTCATTCAACTCTTCCCCCAAAGTACACTTGTTTTTAATTACGTCTGAGATCCGCGTTTTGGCTCCCGGATGCGACATCGCCCAAGCGTTTCAAGCCGTCCCTGCTTCCCTGAAGGCCCGGATTGAGCCGCAGGGCGTTCTGATAGTCGGCGGCGGCTTCATCACGCCGACCGACAAATTCCAGAACGTGACCGCGCGTATCGAGCAGGTCAGGATCGAATGGCCGGATCGTCAGTGCCTTGTTCGCATCGTCCAGAGCGCGCGCTGCATCGCCCATGCTGTAATAGGCCCAGCCGCGATTGTTGTAGGCGTCGGCGTCTTTCGGTCTCAACTCGATGAAGCGGGAGTAATCGGTGATGGCGCTGTCAAATAACGCCATGTCGCGAAGGACGTTTGCGCGCTCGAAATAGGCGTCCGCGCTCTCTGGATTGATCTTGATCGCCGTCGAGAACTCGGCGATGGCGCGCAGGCGGTCCCCACTCCCGCGATAAACCGCGCCGCGCGCAAGATGGACCCACGTCGCCCGTGGATTGATGGCGAGCGCCGCATCGTAATCGCTCAGCGCGCGAGAGAGGTTTCCTTGTGCACGGAAGACTTCGCCGCGCGCGAAGTAGGCCCCGTCGAGCTTCCGGTCGATTTCGATGGCCTTTGTAAGATCGTCCGCCGCCCGGCCGAGAAGGCCCTGTCGGGTGAGGGCGAGGCCGCGCTTGTAAAGCACCTCGGCATCGCGCGGCTCGAATTCCAAAGCCTTCGTGTAGTCGGCTATCGCGCGGGTGAAGTCGCCCGTTGCACGATAGGCATCGCCCCTCGCCGAAAAGGCAGTTGGCGTGGGTGCCTTTGCCTCGATCAATGCGGTGCAGGCCGAGATGGCGAGCCTGGAATCCTCGTCCTGCAAACAGTCGATGGCCGTTCCGGCAGCCGATGCGGAAAGCGGCATCGCCATCGCCAGGCCGATCAACCAAGCATGTACGCGTGACTGTCCAGACAAATCACCAAGCTCCGGCGCGCGATCAAAGCCAACAACTGGCTCCGGCGATCCGGTAAGAAACATTTTTAAATGAATTGCGCACTCTCGACTTCAGTCTAAGCCGGTCTTCGAATTGGTAAAATTTGAAGCTGGTGATGTTCCGCGACGGAAATCTCAATCAAGACTCCACGGCCCGGGCGGCTTCTTCAAACGGCCCGGGCCGTGATTTTACGAGCGGCGCTTCACGGCGTAGCCGTATTGCAACGGCCAGCTCTTTTCCCCGCCGTTCAGTTCGCGTTCGGCACGCAGCGCGAAATAGGGGTCGCGCAGGAACTCGCGGGCGATCAGCACGAGATTGGCATCGCCGCCGGTGATGATGTCATTCGCCTGTTGCGGGTCTGTGATGAGGCCGACCGCGCCCGTACGGATGTCCGCTTCCTCGCGGATGCGCCGCGCGAACGGCACCTGAAAACCCTTCGCCACCGGGATCTGCGCGGTTGGCGTGAGGGCGCCGGTCGACACGTCGATCAGGTCCACGCCGATGCGCTTCAGGTGCTTCGCCAGTTCGACGGATTGTGTGTCGTCCCAGCCACCCGGAACCCAGTCGGTCGCGGAGATGCGCACGAACAGCGGCAGGTCGTCCGGCAGGATGGCGCGCAGTCGTTCCGCCACGGTGAGGGTCAGTCGCGCGCGGTTCTCGAAGCTGCCGCCCCATTGGTCGGTGCGGTGGTTCGACAGCGGCGAGAGGAATTCGTGCAGCAGATAGCCGTGCGCGCCGTGGATTTCGATGACCTTGAAACCCGCCTTCAGTGCGCGCCGCGTGGCTTCCTCGAACGCAGCGATCACGTGGGCGATGCCGTCTTCGGAGAGAGCGGTTGGCGTCGGGCTTTCAGGGCTGAACGGGACCGCGCTCGGCGCGACCGGCCGCCAGCCGCCTTGCTCGGGCGGAAGCGCCCGGCCGCCGTTCCACGGTGCGTCTGTGCTCGCCTTGCGGCCCGCATGCGCGATCTGGATGCCCGGCACCGCGCCCTGACTTTCGATGAAGCGCGCGATGCGAGCGAGCGGCTCGATGTGATCGTCCGACCAGAGGCCGAGATCGTAAGGCGAGATGCGCCCCTCGGGCGTGACCGCCGTCGCCTCCGCGATCACGAGGCCCGCGCCGCCGCTCGCGCGGCTGCCGAGATGGACGAGGTGCCAATCGTTTGCAAAGCCGTCCTTCGCCGAATATTGGCACATGGGCGACACGGCGATGCGGTTGCGGAACGTGACGCCGCGAAGCGTGAGCGGCGTCAGGAGGTCGACTTCCGGCACGCCGTAATCCTGCCGCGTGTCGGCCTGCCCAGAACGCTGAGTGCTGTGATCCGTCATGATGCGATCCTTTCTCGCACGACAATGCTTTCAGGGCAGATGTGGGCATTGTTCGAGATTTGTGAACTAGCGTGCGCGGAAAAACTCCAACGCGGCCGTTCACGCTGCTGCGGCAGAAGGCGCGCGTCAGTGACGAGGCGGGGCCGAAAGCTGGTGCCCCCCGCGCGCGATGCGTCAATCTGCAAGTGTTTCGGACGACACCTGTGCCATCAGCTGATTGAACAGCAGCGTCTTGTCCAGAATTGGAATGAGCCCGATCTCCGCAAAATACATCTCCCGCGCGAAATGTATTTTGCGGCTCTTGAAATGCGGCGGCACTTCGGCTCGGCCCATGTCCGGTAATGTCAAAACGTCGCCAATTCGATCCACGAGCAGAGCGATGCATTCGTTGCGAACTTCCAGCGCAATCGCGTATTTTTCAGCTCTCCCCGCTTTCGGCTGAAGACCCAACCATTCGCGCAGGTTCACCGTAACGACAATGCGCCCGCGCAAGTTTGTCAGGCCGATGAACCCCCCTCGTACCGATGGCACGGGAGTAACTTCGCCGAGGCTGAAAATCGTCGGAGCATCGGCGACGCTTATGCCGTAAACCTGATCTGCGACAAACACGGTGAAGAATCCGGCCTTGATGTGAGCCGAAGCGGCAGAGATTGGCCCGCGACGAGGCGTCGGAGTTTCGACGGGTTCAGGCTGCATGGCACACATCTTCCTCGTTCACTCGTGCTTCTTCATTGATCCTCGCCGTTGCGGGCATGGCGCGCTCACCCGCTTCGCTGTCGTGACGGTCGGCTATGGCGTCGCCATCGACATCCGCAATCTCCCGTGAAAAGGCAATCTGGCGATAGTGCTCTGGATCGATCAGTTCGACGGCATCGCGCGCGACGCTGATGGTGCCGAGAAGGCCGGGCGTCGCGGCCGCAAGTTCGATGCTGGCTGGCGTGGATACGATATCCATCACCGCGTCGATCGCCAGACCGAACGTCTCGCTGCCGACATTGAGGATCAGGATCAGCGAACTTTTGGCGCAAAGAGATTGGCCTGTGAGAGGCACAACCGGGATCAGTCGATCCTGATAACGGAGCACGAAGCGCCCATCCGCTCGCGTAATGTCGGTCGCATCGACGCGAACGATCCTGGAGACGGCGCCGCGGAAAACCGCCTTTTTCGCTCCGTCGCCAGCCCTGAAGAGGATGAGCGCGGTTTCGGTCAGTTCGACGATGCGCTCCAGCGAAGGCGCGGTCTTGATGGGCTCACGGTCGAGCTTCATATGATCGGCCATTCCAGCCGGGTCGAGGATGAGAATGACGGAGCCCTCGCCGAGGATCGTGCAGCCGCAAAAAATCCTATCCTTCTGGAAAAAGCGGCTCAGCGGCTTGACCACGATCTCCTGAATATCGCCGATGCCGTCAACGATGAGGCCGAGCTTCCTGCCTCCAAGCCGAAGCACGATCACGACCTTATCCGGTGACGCGTCGTTTTCATCGACATCGAACATCGCAGCAAGGGGAGCCACCGGCAAGACCTCGTCGCGAAGGCGCAGGATGCGCTCGCCGTCCATTTCGCCGATCACATGCGAGCCATCGTAATAGTCCAGCGCTTCGACGACGTATTTTTGCGGCAAGGCGAAACGCTGGCCAGCCGCGCGGACAATCAGCGCGGGCTCGATGGCAAGCGTCAGCGGGATTCTGAGCAGGAAGCGCGAACCGGCGCCCTTTTGCGAATGAAGTCCGATGCTGCCGCCGATCGCTTCGAGGTGCGCGCGCACCACATCCATGCCGACACCGCGGCCCGATATCGTCGTCACCGCCTGCGCGGTCGAGAAGCCGGGTTCGAGAATGAAGCGGTACACCTCTTCGTCGGTCATGCGTGCGACGGAGTCCGCGTCCGCCAGACCGCGCTCGACGGCTTTCGCCCGAATCCGTTCGCTATCGAAGCCCCGGCCGTCGTCCGCAACTTCGATGACGATCTGGCTCGAATCCTGAGTTGCCGCGATGGAGATGAGGCCCGCCACTGGCTTGCCGCGCTCGGCGCGCTCGGCTGGGCTTTCGATGCCGTGATCGGCGCAGTTGCGCACGAGATGCATCAGCGGATCGCGAATGGCTTCGATCAACTGGCGGTCGAGCCTCGTGTCCGCGCCTTCGATGACGACATTGAATTCCTTGCCGGTCTCCGCTGAAAGATCGCGGATCAGGCGCGGCACGCTGTCGAACAACCGCCTGAGCGGCTGCATGCGGGCCTGCATCACGGCGTCCTGCAACTCCGAGGTGAGCGCTGAGAGGCGTTCCAGCGGCATCTTCATCTGATGCATGTCCTGCTGCTGCGACAGGTTCATGATCTGGTTGCGTGACAGCACTAGTTCCGTGGCGAGGTCCATGATGCGCTGGATGACGACCGTTGGAATGCGGAGCGTCTCCTGTCCCGTCTCCTTGCCCGTATCGGGCTTGGTCGCCGAAGCGTCGACATCGGCCTTCGGCGCGGGCGGCGAGGTCTCAACCATGGCCGTCGCGAACGCGTCCGTCGATAAAGGCGCGGGCGCGATTTCCTGCTGGACGATGGGCTCCGGCTGTAGCGCGTCCGTCGCATCGGCGAGATCGGTGCGCGCTTCTTCCGCCTCCTCGCTCTGGCCGAGGAATTGCTCGATCCGGCCAACGATATCGCCGTCATCGCCAGCAGGCTCCTCTCCGAGTTCGCCGACGCTTTCGAGCAGGCTTTTGACGCGATCGATCGCCTTCAAAAGCAGCGACGCTGCGGGCGATACCGGTCCGCGTCCGCTGCGAAGCGCATCGATAAGCGTTTCGGCGGCGTGAGAGACCTTTTGAAGACGGTCGAGGCCCAGAAAGCCTGATGTCCCCTTTATCGTGTGAAAAAGCCGGAAAATCTGTCGAATAGATTCCGTATTGGCTGGGTTCTTCTCGAAGACGACCACATGGGATTCAATTTCCTGAATGTGATCAGTGACCTCGCTCAGGAAATCGCTTAGCAACTCATCCATTGTGGCGCACTCTATGACGATTGCACATCGGCGACGGCCGCCATCAGGCGGTCGGCCATCACTTGCGATGTTTCTTTTGGCTCATCGCCACCGTGATTGATGAGATCGACAGCCTTCTCGATTTCGATCCGAAGTCGCTTCGAGATAACTCGGCAAAAACACTCGACCTGTTCAGACTTGAGGTCGCCAGCCTTGGATTGCATGGCCCGAATGAGGTAAATCGCTTGCTGAGCGATTGCATTCATCACGGCAATTCGCTTTTCGAAAGTACTTCGGAATTCGTCGTCAAGCAGTTTGTAAACTCTGATGGCGACATCGCCACCGCTTAGCGGTGAGCTTTCGAAATAGGCGACGTAAGTCTTCGGCTTCCATGCTAGCAGTTCGTCGATCATCTCCGGGAGAAGTACCGGCAAATTTTCGAGAAGCAGCAGTGCCTCGTTGTATTGGTTAATGAAATCGTTCGCTATACCTGAGCTGGGATTAATAAGGTGGGGCGCACGTGCGATCAGATCCCTGATCAGCGGTTCGGTCTCGCCGAAAGTCGGGTGGGGGAGAGTGTTCGACATTGCAACCTGTTCCTCATTTCACGAGCACTATCCCGTAGACGAACTAATTTTCTTCCTCAGTGAGCAGATGCAGTTTTAGGCAAATCTGCGGTGAAGCCTCAGACCGTTTACGACATCCATTGCAAGTGTCGGAGACTTGCAACTCCACCTTAATGCTGCTCGGCTACAACCGATGGATGTTCTGAGTGGAGTACGCACTATGCCCGCCCGTTTGAAATCGACCCGGATTAATATGATCGTGGTCCTTGCCTTGCTCGCCTACGGAGCAGCGGCCGTTGTAAGTTTCTGGTTCCTGTACTCGCAGATGGTGGAGGACCGGCAACGCGAATTGCGAAATGAGGTCAGCCTTGTGCTCTCAGCGGCGCGCGCGCAGATGGCAGCAGCAAGCGGTCCGACCTCCAAGGCTGGTCGCGAAGCTTATCTCGGGGTCATTCGCGCTGCGCGCTTTCAGGATGAGGACGGCTTGAAGGGCATTTTTGCGTATGACCTTAATGGCGTCGCGCTCAGCCATGGCATCCCCTCCCAGCAAGGCAAGAATTTGCTGGAAACGGGATCAGTGGAGCTGAAGAAGTTCATCCAGGCGTCCACCGAGATCGCGAGAAGCCCGTCCGGCCACGGTTTTTCAGTCAGTTTGCCGGATATTGGGCGCGGCCCCTGGACCCCCAAACTGACCTTTGTGCAGGCCGCGCCGGAAATCGGCGGCTTTGTCTCGGCGAGTTCAGATGCGAAAAGTCTGCATGAGGCTTTCCTTTACAGGCTCTATGTGCAGGGCGCCATTATATGCGGCCTCCTGGCCGTGCTCGCGATCTTGGTGTGGTGGTTCGCTCGCTCGATCCTCGGCCAACTCACGCATCTCGGGCGAGGCATACTGAGCCTCGCAAACGGCGATATGCAGCCGATGCCCCTCCCCCATCGTGAGAAGGCTCCGTTTGGGCCAGTCGCGCGAGGTGTCGAGGTGCTTCGCCGCAATTTGATAGAACTGTTGTCCCTCCGGGAACAGGTCGCACGATCACGCGAACGCGAAAAAGAGCGCGAGCACTATCTGAGGCTCGAAGCAGGTCACTTCGAGCAGAAGATGGCCAGCGTGGTTGAGGGACTGAAACGGCAAGTGGCCCAGCTTCGGCAATCGGCGGACACTCTTTCCGACGCGGCGGAAACATCGACCCGTGAAGCGGAAATCGCGGCGCGCGTTTCTGCCAGCGCCGCAGACAATTCCAATGCCGTCGCGGCGGCGACCGAGGAACTCAGCTATTCGATCAGGGACGTCTCCCAGCAGGCACACAGCACCAATGCCGTTGTCGAGGTAGCGACTGAAGAAGCGCATCGGACGAACAGGGATGTCGAGGCGCTCACAACCGCGACGCAGGAGATCGGCTCCATCGTCGAGATCATCCGCACCATCGCCGATCAGACAAATCTGCTCGCGCTCAATGCTACCATCGAGGCCGCGCGTGCCGGGGACGCCGGAAAAGGCTTCGCGGTGGTTGCCTCGGAAGTGAAGGAGCTATCCGCGCAGACAGCCAAGGCAACGGATGCCATCGCCGACCAGGTTGAGTCGATCCAGCAGTCCACGACGGCTGCAATCGCCACTATACAGTCGATGGCGGGGAAAATTTCCGAGATCCACGGCTTTACTGGTGCGATAGCGTCCGCAGTGGAAGAGCAGACTGCCGCCGCGCAGGAAATCGCGCAGAACGTCTCCCTTGCCGCGCAAAGTAGCGAGAAGGCTGCGAAAAGCTCGGGCTCCGTCTCTGTCGTGGCGGGCAAGACGAAGGAGCAGGCGGCGGCGCTGTCAGGGATTTCCAGCAGCCTCGCCGATATCACATCGAAACTGTCAAGCAGCATGGCCGACTTCGTGAACGCCATAAACGTCGATGATCGCAGTACGGAGCATCGGGCCGATGTCTCATGCGGATCTGACTCCGACCACTATACAAGAGAGCGGCTGGAAGCCTGAACGCGTCGTTTAGACTGAACAAATGGAGACGCCCCGTCGCTTTGTGCGGGGCTTTTCTGTTCTATGGGTTATCTTTACTGATAACGCGATCTTATGATAATTACAGATCCAAGCGATAATGAATGCGCACGATTGAATTTGTTCCGTTATTTGCTGTAATCGCCTTATGTTAACCAAAAATTAGCAATTTTGCCGTTTACTGTAGCTACGCAGAAGCGAGGTGCACCAACATGGTGCTGATCGTAGGCATGATGCCGTTTCAGCGTGCCGGTTCAAGTCCGGTATGTCCCACGATTCAAACCGACCAAGGGACACTTCGATGACCAGCATTCTCACGAACAACGCCGCCAACACGGCATTGCTGAACCTCCAGAACACCGTCAAGAGCCTCGACAAGACCCAGAACGAGATCTCCACCGGTCTTCGCGTCAGCACGGCGGCGGACAACGCCTCGTACTATTCGATCGCGACGTCGCTGAAGAGCGACAGCTCGGCGCTGACGACGATCTCCGACTCGCTCGACGTCGCCGACTCGACGCTGGCGACGGCAACGAGCGCGATCGACGAGATCTCCGATGTGCTCAGCAAGATCAAGGACTCGCTGGTCACGGCAACGACGCAGGGTGCCGACCGGACCAAGATCCAGTCTGAGATCGCGACCTATCAGGCTCAGCTGAAGACGATCTCCGAAGCCGCCAGCCTCAACGGCCAGAACTTCCTTTCGGTCGATTCGAGCGCCACGGGCTACAACGACACCGCTTCCTTTGTAGCCTCCCTGTCTCGTTCGTCCGACGGCTCCGTCAGCTACGGCACGATCACGTTTAGCAAGACGGACACGGCGCTCTTCGATTCCAACGGCGACATCGGCATTCTCGACAAGGTCGACAGCACGACGACCGGCTCCTTCACCAATGCCGACGGCACCACCGCCACGGCTACGGCGGATGGCAAGAGCGTCTTCAACCTCGACATTTCGGCGCTGACCGATGAGGGCGCGGATCTGGCGATGATTAACGCCTACCAGAAGCAGGTCGAAGCGGCGATCAAGTCCGTGACGGCAGCGTCTTCGGTGCTCGGTTCGACGCAGTCGCGAATCGAAAGCCAGAAAGACTTCGTCGATACGCTGAAGACCTCCGTGGATGCTGGCGTGAGCTCGCTCGTCGACGCCGACATGAACGAAGCATCGACCCGCCTTTCGGCACTGCAGGTCCAGCAGGAGCTCGGCGTGCAAGCGCTCTCGATTGCAAACGAGTCCTCGCAGTCGATCCTGAAGCTCTTCCAGTAGTCCTGCCCGCGAACAGGAGCGCCTGCAACCAGGCGCTCCTGCTACGCGTAAGGTAACGAGACGATGATCCGCCCTGCTTCGCAACGGGGCTGGGGAAACATGGCGATTCGCGATCAGATCGACGCGTTAAGAGTGAGTCTTTTGGGGCTGGGCGCGCGCCGACTTGCTGCACTGGTGGCGGTGGGCGTTGCAATCGTGGCGATAGTCGGTGTCGGCAGTTACTATGTGAGCCGGGCGGAGAAGGATGTGCTGTATGTCGGGCTCACGGCTTCTGATGTCTCACGCATTGGCGCCGTCCTCAAGGAGGCCGGTATACCGTTCGATTCCAACTCGGAAGCGAACAAGATTTTCGTGAACCGGGGCGATACCGCGCGAGCACGGATGATCCTTGCCGAGCGCGGGCTCCCGAACAACGCGACAGCCGGTTACGAGCTTTTCGACAAACTCGGATCGCTCGGCCTCACCTCCTTCATGCAGAATATTACCCGCGTCCGGGCACTCGAAGGTGAAATTGCCCGCACGATCGAAGCCATGCGCGCTGTGAACTCCGCGCGGGTTCATCTTGTCATGGCGGATGCGGGCTCCTTCCGTCGCGAGCCGCAGGCAGCCACGGCGTCGGTGGTTGTCAAGCCAGCGGGCGCCGAGCCACCTTCGGCAGCTGCCATTCGTCAGATCGTGGCGTCAGCGGTTCCGGGGATGAAACCGGACCATGTGTCCGTTCTCAGCACCGATGGCACGATCCTCTCTGCCGGCGATGACGGTCCCGGCGTCGCGAGCGGCAAGATGCTGGACCTCGAAAAACAGGTCTCCCGCGAAATCAACGACAACATTCGCAAGACACTGACTCCCGTCCTCGGGCTCGGGAACTTCGAGACGAGCGTCACGGTCCGGCTCAACCTCGACAGGAAGCAAATCAACGAGACGGCCTTCGATCCCGAGTCCAAGGCGGAGCGCTCGACCCGCACTGTGAAGGAGAGCAGCAACTCTCAAAACACCAATCAGAAATGGAATATCAGCGTCGAGCAGAACATTCCCACTGACCAGCAGAATACGAAGCCTTCCGATCAGTCGAAGCGCGCGAGCGAAAGGAAGGAAGAGACGACCAATTACGAGGTGAGCTCGAAAAGCGTCACAACGCAAAGCGAGGGCTACCGCGTGGAAAACATCGCCGTGGCGGTGGTGCTGAACAGGAAGCCGCTTCTAGCGGCAGCCGACAGCGCCAAGACCGCGCCGGACGAACAGATCCGCGTCGTGGAGCGACTGGTCTCCTCCGCCGCCGGGCTGGACTCGCTGCGTGGCGACAAGGCCACGGTAGTCGCCCTCGATTTCGCTGGGGGCAACGAGTTCGATCAAGCGCCTTCGCTGACATTCTGGGATCATGTGATGGAGGGGTTGGGCAGTTATGTAATCGCCGCCGCTCTTCTGATTTCGACGATCCTGTTCGTCGCTGTTGGGCTTCGGCCCTCGCTACGGATGATCCTCGAAAACAAGCCGAAGCCCGCGCCACAAATTGCTGCCGACAAACGAACCACGCCCGTTCTTGAGACCGTCGCGGCGACGGTCGAAACCCCTGATAACGCTGAAGGACCGCCGTTGCCAACGCCGAGCGCCAAGAAGAACTCGCCGTTGAAATCGGTCGAGAAAGCCATTGCCGAGGACGAGGAGAAGGCCGCCGCCGTTCTCATCGACTGGATCAGGGAGGGTTGACGTGGAAGCAGTCTCGGGCCGCTTGGCTCTGCCGGAGTTTCTCGCCCGCCTCGGCAATCCTTTGCCGAGCGAATGCGTCGATGACCGGGAACTCGAAATAGCCGCAGCCTACCGGAAAGGCCTGGAGGAGGGCGAGACGGAGGCGCTGGCGGCGAGCAACAAGATACTTGCCGAGAGCATCGCAAGGCACAGATCGGAGATCGAGGCGGCAAGAAAAGCATGGGTGGAGGGCGAAGCGGATTGCCTCGAACGCCTTGTGCTTCAGTCGCTGGCGGCCATCAGGGGCGAGATCTGCGACGCGGTTGCGCGCATCCTCTCCCCGGTTGTCGGACGCCACCTGACAGAACAAGCTATAGCTAGACTTTTAGCGGAAATCAGAAAGCTAACTTCAGACGAAGGGGGCATAAAATTAAAGATCAGCGGTCCCTCGGATCTGGTCCAGGAACTGGTTAGCCGCCTCGATGATGCAGTGATCGTCGAAACAGTTATCGCAGATACATGTGAGGTGGCGGTTTCCATCGATAAAACCGTAATAGAGCTGAGCCTTGGTCGCTGGTTAATGAGTATCGGAGTTCACGAGTATGGCGCGACACAAGAAGAACGAGCGGGCACACGCGGACATAGTGGTTCGCAAGAAGCTGTACCGGAGTGACGGCGACAATCATGGCGGCGTATGGAAAATAGCCTACGCGGACTTCATGACCGCGATGATGACCTTCTTCCTGGTGATGTGGCTTGTGAATTCCAGTTCAAAGGAAAGACTGTCCCAGATTGCCAACTACTTCAACCCCGTAAAACTGAACGAACACGCACCTCCAGCGAAAGACGTCGCGGCGACTGCACCAAAAGCGCAAGATAAGTCGCCTGCCGCTGGGCGCCCCAACTCCGCAGTTGTAGATCCGAAGGATCGGCACGTCTTTTCCGAAGAAGAACTCACACGCAATCCGTTCGGCGTGCTCACGCAGCTCGCGACCCAGGCTGAAGAAGCACTGCGCATTGCATCGAAAGAGCAAGACTCAAGCGCGGCGGCGGGACAGCTTTCGCGCGATCCGTTCGTTGCCGAGCCGCGATTGGTCCGCACCGCGAAGGTGAGCACGTCGTCGGGTTCCCAGACAGCGCCAGGTGAATGGTCGGACGCGCCAAAATCGCACAAATCCGCCAACGTCGCTGAGACGGAACGCAAAGAGCCCGCGGCTTCGCTGGCGGAGCAAATTCTCAAGGATATAGAGAGTTTCCAAAGCAATCTTCCGCAGTCGTTTCGGGTCCAGGTCTCGGTTGCCGGGGTTGCGGAAGGAACCCTGATCAGCCTTATGGACGACACGAAGCGGAGCATGTTCGACGTCGGCTCCGCGATGCCCAAGCCCGACACGGTTCTGGTCATGACCCGGATCGGCGATATCATCTCCAAATATCCCGGCAAGATCATCATCCGGGGTTATACGGACGGACGCCCCTTTGCCGGCGATCGCTATGGGAACTGGGTTTTGTCTTCCCAAAGGGCGCGCATGGCCTTCCTGATGCTGGCGCGAGGCAAGATTGGCGATGGAAGAGTGCTATCGATCGAAGGATATGCCGATCGGCAGCCGCGTAACGCCGATGACCCTCTGGCACCAGAGAACCGTCGTATCGAAGTCCTTCTGAAAGACTCAGAAAGATGAAAGCGGCAGTTGTGCTGGGGTTCGTCGCGCTCGTGACATCTGTGGCTTCGACGCAGGCGGCGGAGCGCGAGCAGGCGCTGATCATGGATCTTCGGGATGATGCCCGCCGTTTCGACGCCGTCGCCAGAACGCAGGCCTCCTCCATGGAGATGGCGGAGGCGCGCGAGCGCTTTGCAGCCCACCTGCGCGACGCCGCCCACCTCAAACTCAAGAATGACGAATTTCTGAAATTTGCGGAAATCTTCGTTCTGAGCGGCGGCGGAGTCGAGCATATCAAGCCTTGGAAAGACGACCAGCCCGGCGAGATGGAGAGGAACCTGATCCGCGGGATCGTTGCGCATGGCAGCGGGGACACGACGCGCGCCGAGGCAATACTTCTGGCGATCGACGCACGCTCCCTCGACGCGGTGCGCGGCGGTCACCTCGCTCTCGTTCAGGCGCTTCTGGCGGCCCGGACCGACGCGCAGCGCGCCTTTTCGTATTACGGGCTGGCCCGGCTTCTGCTGCCGGGAACGCTCGTGGAAGAAGCGGCGCTGCGTCAAAGTATAGTCCTCGCGGGCGAAAAGCTTCGGGCGCAGGAGTTCGCGGAGGCGGCGCTGGCCTATATCCGGCGCTTCGACACATCGACCTTCGCCGGCGACGCCGAGACGCGAATCGTCAGTTACCTTCCGCGGTTCGAGGATGCAGACGGCGCGGCAATCCTTGAGCGGATGCTGGAAGCGCGGCCCATGGGCTTCGGGCGTTGCCCGGTCTGCTTCCTCACCGAGGTTGCACAACGCGGTGTGCTTTCCGGGCGGCGATCCCTGGTCCTGCTTGCGACCGGAAAGGGGCTCGCGCTCGTTGAAAACGATGCGCCGCAAAAGCAGCGGCTCCTTTTATACCAAGCGGCCGTCGAGATCGTCACGGACAAGTACGAAGGGGCGAGCGACACGCTCAAGTCGCTCAACCCCGAAAGCTTTGATGCAGATGACGCCGCGCTCCTTTCTGCTTCGCTTCAGTTGGCGCGCAAGCTCCGCGAAACCCCGAAGCCGTTAAGTGACGAAGTGGCTTTGGCGGGGAATCGGGGGGGGAACCGGGTTTTTCTCGGCGAAAAACGAGTGATGGAAGCGAGAGCAGCCGTCGCGAACGCCGATCTGGTTCTGCAAAGGGAAAGATGACAGATATCGTGCGGTCCGGCGCGGCGGCAGCCTCGACCACGGCTCTATTGGGCGCAGAGAAGTCTGGTCAGCAGAGGGGAAGCAAGGGCGGAGCCGACTTCTCTTCCTACCTTGATCCCGTTACGGAGGGTGAAGCGCCGGTTTCGCCCGCCAACGCTGGCGAAATGTCCTTTGCAGCGGTGAAATTTTCCGGCTCGCTTGCGGATGCAGTTATCGATGGCGCGCGCCAGGCGAGCACCGGCAAAGACGTTCGCAATGCCGAGGATGCAAGCCGCGAGATTGAGGCGGAGCTAGCCGAAATCGCGTTTGGCAATGCCGTTGGGGGAGGCGATGTGGAGGCGACCGCTACGACCGCCGAAGACCCCGCCGAACTGGCGCCAGCCGATGAGAAAACTGCCGACTCCTCCAGCATTGCGCCGGCAGCAGGACAGTCTTTTCCGATGCTCCTCCAGTTCGAACGAGGTGTAATAGCGGAAGCACTACGGGCCACGGCAACCGACGGTGAGAGTTCCGCGACCCTTTCCACCAAAAAAGCGGCGTCATCTGGCGGCCAAACCCCCGCCGTTACCGTCCTCAAATCCGAAACGCACTTTCTGCCGCAGACGGAGTCTGTCGGACGCTTTTCCGAGGTGCTAAACGGCTCGACGCTTTCGCAGAATACGCAAGAGCCGTTGTCATCGACCGCAAGCACACTTTCACTTTCCGCATCTGCGCCGTTGGTGACCGCATCGGAAACTACGGTTCGCCAGCGTTCAGCGTCTGCCGCGCTCGCAAGCGATCTCGCATCGACCACCGGCTTAGACATCGCCTCTCGCGCGCCAGCCGCAACGGTATCGGATAGCGCCGAGGACACCTTCAGCCCAAATACGGGGAAGCGCCCCTTCTCCCAATCCGCTGTCGCAGCGCCCTCGACATCCGCAGCCGCGGGTGGAGCAGCCGCGGCTGTGACGCAGGATGCAAGCCCCTCGGAGGTTGTTCTCTCCGCGTCCTCCACTGCTACCGGCGCCGTCGCGCAGCAGGTGGCGAACGCGATATCGGCGGCCTCTTCAGCCGACACCTCGCAACCAACGTCCCGTGTCGCTCTTCCCTCCGCCGAGACTACGCAGCCTGTTCGTACTCTCACACTCGGCCTTACGCCGCAAAATCTTGGCGAAGTAACAGTGCGACTGTCCATGAACGGCAGCAAGCTTTCCGTCGTTCTAAGTGTCGAGCAACCAGAGACCGCCCAGTTGCTGGCGCAGGATCGGGAAACTCTCGAAGGGCTGCTTCGATCTACCGGATACAAGGTCGATACGATTTCAATTCAGCTTGCGCCGCAGGCTGTGACGCCAGTTACGACCGGCAGCGCCACGGCTTCTGGCGATCAGGCGCAATCGGGCTCAGCCGATACAGGATCGGGCGGGATGGGACGAAGCGACCAGAAGGACAGGGGCGAATCCGGCAATCGGAGCATGAAAGAGGGATTGGAGCATGGGCAAGCTGAGAGCCATCTCAATCGCGGTGCTCTTTATATTTAGCCTTCCATCGGCGGGGGCCGTTGAGCAAAATCTCTGCGAGCGCGAAATGGTTGCGGCGGCCAGCAAGTATCAGATCCCGCTGGGTGTGCTCTACGCCGTGGGGCTTGCCGAAACAGGCATAGGCGGCAATCTGCGTGCTTTCTCCCTCAACCTTGAGGGCAAGGCCATTTATTCGCTCGACAAAGCGCAGGCGATAGAACGCTTTCACGCGGCGCGCCGCGACGGGCTACGCCTCATCGACGTGGGATGCATGCAGCTGAACTACTACTTTCACGGCGAGCAGTTCGCGTCCGTCGATGAAATGCTCGATCCGCGAAAAAACGTCGATTACGCGGCCCGATTCCTCAAGGAACTGAAACAACGAGAGGGCACGTGGACTCTTGCGGTGGCCCGCTACAACGCGGGCAAGAATAACAAGGAAGGACAGAAGCGTTACATATGCCAGGTTCTGGATCGACTTGTGCAAAGCGGTTTCGGGGTCTGGACGCCTCAGGCTTCGGAGTTCTGCGCATCGGAGAGGCGACAGGCGGTGACGCAACCTAAATAGAACAGCAGTTGCGGTGCCGATAGTCTCGCATAAGCTTTTTCAGCAAGAATGCGAAAAAGAAAGGGCGCACGCCCGCGAGCAGGAGTCGACGCAATGACAGCCAGTTTCAAGATCCTCGTCGTAGACGATTACAGCACCATGGTCAGGATAGTTCGCAAATTGCTCAAGCAAATCGGCTATGATGATGTCGATGAAGCGTCCAACGGCGGAATGGCGCTGGAGATGATCCAGAAGAATTCTTACGGCCTGATCATCTCCGACTGGAATATGGAGCCGATGTCCGGTTACGACTTGCTGCGCCACGTTCGCTCAAGCGCGGCAACGGCGCAGACGCCCTTCATTCTGGTGACGGCTGAATCGCGCGCGGACAATGTTGCGGCGGCGAAGGAAGCGGGCGCGAACGAATATCTCGTGAAGCCGTTCAGCGCGCCCGTGCTCAAGGAAAAGATCGACAAGGCGCTTGCCGTCGCAAAAGCGGCTGCCTGACCTCCGCCGCAACGGTCAATCCGCCGCTCCCCTGCCCCACCCGCAGCATCTTGCACCCCCCCGGAGACGTTCATGCAGTCGTCGCTCTATGTAGCGCTGTCCGCTCAGGTTGCGCTTCAGAAACGCCTGGATACCGTCGCTCAGAACGTGGCGAACGCCAATACCGTTGGCTATCGGGGCACGGAAATGAAGTTTGACAGCGTGCTGTCGGCTGCCGATGCGCAGATGACAGCCTTCGTCACGTCGAAGGATGGCGTCGTCAGCCTCGGTGCGGGCGGGCTGATCAAGACCGGCAATCCGCTTGACGTCGCTCTCAAGGGCCAAGGCTGGCTTTCCGTCCAGGCTCCCGCTGGGAGGATGTACACGCGCGATGGCCGCATACAACTGACGACAAGCGGAATGCTGGTGTCGATGCGTGGCCATCCGGTGCTCGATGCCGGTGGCGCGCCGATGCAGGTCGATCCCAACGGCCCGACGCCGCAGATTGCCGAGGACGGCACGGTTACGCAGAACAACGAGCGCGTCGGCGTGCTCGGTGTGTTTGTCTTCGGCTCCGATGCGAAGCTTTCGCGCGTCGAAGGCGGGTTCATCGCGGACAAGCCTGCCATCGCTGCGACGGACCCCGCCAAGAGCAGCATGGCATCGGGCTACGTAGAAGAGTCGAACGTGAACGCAATCAAGGAGACAGCCAGACTCATTTATGTGCAGCGCGCATTCGATGAGGCCGCCTCGACAATCCAGTCGGTCGAATCGGGCCTTAAGTCGGCTATTCAGTCTCTCGGCTCGCCGACTTCATGACGGCTGAACAGCCGCAACGCGCGTCCTCCGGCGTTCAGCCGCGCTTCGGCCGCACCGCCCTCGAAACTCTCGCGGAGACTTTCGAGGCGGCGCTCGACGATCGGCTCGCGATCGTCAGCGGCCGGGTCGTCGAGCTTTCGACGGAACACATCCGCGTCGAGGGGCTGTCGAAATACACGAAGCTCGGCGATTGGGTCTCCATCGCGACCGACGTGGGCGACGCCATCGCCGAGACGCTGCGCGTCGAGCGCGACACGATTCTGGTCCGAACAATCGAGGAGCGTCACCAGCCTTTCCTCGGCGCGCCGGTCAGGCTTGCTTCGACGATGAAGCTGCGGCCGGACGAAACATGGAAGGGGCGCGTCATCGATGCGCTGGGTCGTCCCATAGATAATGGCCCGCCGCTCGCGCGTGGGAGGCGCTCCATTCCGGTCGACCAGGCGCCGCCACTGGCTCTTGAGCGGCAGCGCGTGAGCGAGCCCGTGCCGACGGGCGTGCGCGTCATCGATGTCTTCACGCCGCTCTGCGCCGGCCAGCGGATCGGCATTTTCGCCGGATCGGGCGTTGGCAAATCGACGCTCCTTTCCATGCTGACGCGCGGCAGTTCCTTCGACGTGACCGTGTTTGCCGCAATCGGCGAGCGCGGGCGCGAGGTCAGAGAATTCATTGACGACACCTTGGCAAAGGCTGGGCTGGCAAAGGCCGTTCTCGTTGTTTCAACGAGCGACGAAAGCCCAATGATGCGGCGCCTCGCGGCGAAAACCGCCTTCACGGTGGCGGAGTATTTCCGCGATGAGGGGCAGCGCGTGCTTCTCGTGTTCGACTCCGTCACCCGTTACGCTCACGCCGTGAGGGAAATCGCGCTGTCCTCGGGGGAGCCACCTGTCTCGCGCGGCTATCCGCCAAGCGTTTTCACGGACCTGCCGAAGCTGCTCGAAAGGGCGGGCAACGCGAGCGGCACGGGATCAATCACGGGCGTCTTTTCGGTTCTCGTAGACGGGGATGACCATAACGATCCTGTAGCGGATACGCTGCGCGGAATCCTCGACGGCCACATCGTGCTCGACCGCGCCATTGCCGATCAGGGGCGCTTTCCGGCGGTCGACATTCTCGGTTCGGTTTCGCGGCTCGCTCCGCGCGTCTGGTCGCCGAGCCAAAAGACCGCCGTGCGCGACCTCAGAGGGCTGATTTCAAGGTTCGAGGAGACGCGAGACATCCGCATGATTGCTGGCCACAAGCCCAATAATGACGCTGAACTCGACAAGGCCGTCCGTCTCGTCCCTGCCCTCTATCGCTACCTCACGCAGAGCGCCGAGGATCTTCATCCGGGCGAAACGCTCGACGACATGCTGCGCCTGATGCTGCGCGCTTCCTGAAGTCCGCGACGCGTCCTTTTCTCTGCGATTCCCGGTCGATCCAAGGTCCGCGCAAGCTATAGCGCCTACAACCGAAATAGAACATAGGTTGAGGATCGATTCGCATGAGCCTTTACGGACTTCTTAACACCAGTGCGTCGGGCATGGCCGCTCAATCGACGGCTCTCAGCACAGTGGCCGATAATATCGCGAATGTGAGCACCACGGGATACAAGCGTGCCTCGACCGAGTTCTCGACCCTTGTGGCGAGCAGTGGGGCAGGCAACTATCAGTCGGGCGGCGTGGATGTCGATACGCGCGTGGCGATCGGCAGCCAGTCGGGCACGACGTCGACGAGCAGCTCCACGGACCTCGCCGTGGACGGGAACGGCTTTTTCATTGTGTCCGGTCCGAACGGCACCCCGGCTCTGACGCGTGCGGGCTCATTTGAGAAGCAGGCTGACGGCACCCTGGAGAACGCGGCCGGATACACGCTTCTTGGGTATCCGGTTGGCACGACGCCGTCAGCAAACAGCTACGCGGGGCTCGAAGAGGTCAACATCAGCGACCTGGCGATGAAGGCGGTCCCGTCGACGGAAGGCACGGTCACTTTCAATCTGCCTTTGCAGGCGACGGCCGTAACGGATGCGACCAAGCTGCCTTCGGCTAATGCGGCCGACGCGACCTATACGCAAAAGACCTCGTTCACCGCGTACAATAATGCCGGGACCGCAGTTAATCTCGACGCCTATTACACGAAGACGGCCGATAATACATGGGAAGTTTCTGTCTATAATCAGGCGGACGCAACCGCTGGCGGCTTCCCCTATTCGAGCGGCGCGCTTGCGACCGAAACCCTGACGTTCGACTCCACAACGTACGCGCTCACTTCGCCAACGAGCCTCTCAATTCCTGTGCCAAACGGCTCCACGGTGGTGCTCGACATTTCGAAATCGACACAGCTTGATGCCAAGTACACGTTCTCGGCGAACGTGAACGGCAACGCGGCGAGCGCCGTGAAGTCTGTGGAAATTTCGGACGACGGCACGCTGTCGGTTGTTTATGAGGACGGCTCTTCGGTGGCCGCCTACACAATCCCGCTCGCGATGGTTGCCAGTCCCGACAACATGACTGTCATCAGTGGAAACGCCTATTTGCCCAATCAGGATTCGGGCAGCGTTCAGATCGGCACCGCCGGGACTAACGGCTTCGGGACAATCGGTTCCTACACGCTTGAAAACTCCGACGTCGATCTCGCGACGGAGCTAACCCGGATGATCCAGTCCCAGAACATCTATCAGTCCAACGCCAAGGTCTTTCAGACAGGGTCCGACCTTCTGAAAGTTCTGGTCAATCTCAACACCTAAAGGTCTGACCGATGTCCTTGACTGCTGCGCTCGATACCGCCACCGCAGGCATCTCCGTTGCTTCGTCGCAGATCGCGGTTCTTTCGCGCAACGTAGCGAATCAGAGCACGGAAGGGGCAAGCCGCAAGCTCGCCAATGTAGCCACGATAAACGGCTTGCCGTCGGTCGTCTCCATTACGCGCGTGTCGAACGCCGCCGCTCTGAAAAGTTTGTTGGCGGCAAATGCCGACGACGCGCGCGACGGAGCGGTTTCGGACGCGCTCGCGCGGCTTCAGAGCACGGTTGGGGCAACCTCGACCGATGACACCACGTCGCCAACCGCTCTCATCTCGGCTCTGTCGGACGATCTGTCGACCTACGCGGCATCGCCCGAATCTACGGCTGCGGCGAGTGCCGCCGTGCAGGCTGCGAGCGACCTTTCCGACGCGCTCAACGCAGCTAGCGATGTCGTGCAGCAGGTTCGCGCCGATGCGGACTCCGCCATCTCGGACTCCGTTTCGACCATCAATGACTTGCTGGCGCAGTTCCAGACCGTCAACGAAACGATTGTCAAGGGAACGGTCACCGGCGCTGACACCACTGATGCGCTCGATCAACGCGACGCTATCCTGCAAAGCCTGAGCGCCGAAATCGGCATCTCCACCGTGACGCGCTCGAACAACGACATGGCCATCTATACGGACAGCGGCGTCACGCTGTTCGACAAGGCCGCCCGTTCCGTCTCGTTCGAGGCGACGAATGCGTTCGCAGCGTCCACGCAGGGAAACGCCGTCTATGTCGATGGCGTGCCCGTCACCGCGTCGGGAGCGTCCTATGAAATCAAGAGCGGGAAGCTCGCCGGGCTGGTTGAGGTAAGGGACGATCTCGCGGTCACCTATCAGGATCAACTCGACGAAATCGCCCGCGGCCTGATTACCGCTTTTCAGGAAACCGATCAGAGCGCATCCGGCACCGGCTCAGCGCAGGCTGGCCTGTTTACTGACAGCGGGAGCCTCGTGGTCCCAACTTCCGGGACTGTTTCCGAGGGGCTTGCGGCGAGGATTTCGTTAGCGTCTTCGGTTATCGCTACTCCGACCCTGCTGAGGGATGGTGGCATCTCCACCAATGGAGCCGCCCCTTATGTTTATAATCCGAGCCCCGGCCAATCCGGCTACACGGACCGCCTGGATGGGCTGGTCGATAGCCTCAGCTCCAAAATGACATTCGACACCAGCGCCGGCGCAGGCACCTCTATCAGCTTGAGCGACTATGCCGCCGCCTCAGCCTCCTGGCTCGGCGTCAAGTCGCAAAGCGCATCGAGTACGGCCGCCTACAGCGCGACCGTAAAAAGCACTGCGGCGACCGCGCTCTCGAACGCCACAGGGGTGAACCTCGACAGCGAGCTCTCCAAGATGCTCGCGCTTGAACAATCATACGCCGCTTCGGCGAAGCTGGTTTCGGCCGTCGATCAGATGTTCTCGGATCTTCTCAACGCAATCTAGCCGGAGGGCGAACCTTGGTGAGCACAGTTTCCACATCAGTCCTCTATTCAATTGCGCCGGGCGCGGTTGCGGACACGCAGGCCAAGATCGCGAAGGTGACGGCCGAGACCTCAAGCGGAAAGATCTCCGATCCCGCTTCGGCTTTGGGAAGTCAATACGGGCTCTATCGAACTCTGCAGGCGCAATCGACAAGCTTGACCAATACGATCAACGCCAATTCCATCGTGCTGAACAAGATCAAGGCCTCGACCACGTCGCTCACCGCGATTTACAGCGATGCCGAGACGCTCAGCAACGCGCTCCTGTCGGCAAAGAGCACCGGGGATGTGAGCGCCCTCGCCACGCAGGCGAAGGGCATGGTGGAGTCCCTGATTACCTCCTTGAACACCAGCACCGGGGGCGCTTACGTCTTTGGCGGCTCGAACACAACCGTTACCCCGCTGAACGACTACTCGGACGCCGCGCAAGCCGCCACGGCGAGCGCCTTCTACGCGGCATTCGGCATGACGCAGTCCGATACCTCAGCAAGTTCGATCACGTCCAGCGACATGGCATCCTTCCTGTCCGGCGACTACGCCACGCTGTTCGATGACACGTCTTGGTCGGGCAACTGGTCGAACGCTTCTTCGACGAGGGGCACCGCGCGAATCTCTGAAGGGCAAACGGCGACAACATCGGTGTCCGCCAATGAAGAGGCGTTCCGGCAACTCGCCGAAGCATACACGATGATCTCCGACCTCGGCCTCGACAACCTCAATTCGACGACGCAGCAAACTGTCATAGTAGCCGCGCTTGAAAAGGTGAACAGCGCGATGGCGGGCATCAGTGGCATGCAAACCACGCTGGGCGTGTCGCAATCGCAGATCACGTCGACAAACGCCCGGCTCACCACGGAAAAAGCGCTGGTCGATAACTGGTCCAGCGAGCTGGGCGACTCGGATCCGACCGAGGCATCGGCAAAGCTGGCGCAGCTTGAGACGCTTCTCGACACGTCCTATACGCTGACCAACCGTATCTACAGCTTGTCGCTCGTCAACTATCTCAGCGTCTAATCAAGGCCGGGGACTTCACCATGTATCATTCGCCGTATCAGGAAGCGTTGGCGACAGACGTCAGGATGGCACGCAGCACGGAACGCGCGTCGATCCTGCGTTCAATCAACCTGTTACAAAGAGGCGCCGAGGCAGGCTCTCGATCGGCGGAAGCGATCGAAGCGCTCCTCTACACCAAGCGCCTTTGGGTTTTCTTCATAGAGCAGTTGGGCTTGCCCGATAACAGACTGCCGCACAAGCTTCGTGCGGATCTCATTTCGATCGGAATCGCGGTGCTTCGGCGCATTGAGGCAATCCGGCGCGGCGAAAGCAAGGATTTTGGCTTCATCATCGATGTGTCCCGATCCGTTGCAGAAGGCCTCAAATGACCCGTCCTTTTTCTGTCAGCCTCAAGCCGGGCGAGCGGATTTTCATCAACGGCGCGGTTTTGCGGGCTGATCGGAAGGTTTCGATCGAATTTCTCAACGATGTCGCGTTCCTGCTGGAAGCATACGTCATGCAGGCTGAGCGGGCCACGACGCCGATCCGTCAACTGTATTTCCTTATACAGGCGATGCTGATCGATCCGGGAAGTGCAGATAGCGTCAGAAAATCCGTGGTTGAGATAGCGTCGGAGTTGGGTGTCGATGCATCTAGCGAGTTGGGAGCCGCTCTGGATCACGTTGAGCAACTGGTCGATGGTGGCCGATATTTCGACGCGTTGAAGGTTCTAAGGCCTTTCGTGGCCGAATGTCTCCAGGGCAAAATCAAGGACGCAGGGAAACAAATCAATGTCCGTCTCGGCAACCGCCTCATCAGCAAATGCAACGTCGACGACATCAACGTCAACCAGCTCAACAAGTGAATCGAACACGCTTGACTATAACAGCTTTCTTCAGTTGCTTGTTGCGCAGCTTCAAAACCAGGACCCGACGGACCCGACGGACCCCACACAGTTTATCTCGCAACTGGCATCGTTTTCGTCGGTCGAGCAGCTTGTCAACGCGAACTCGCGGTTGGACACGTTGCTGACGCAGACTGCCATTTCGCAAGGGGCATCGCTCATCGGAAAGACGGTGACGTCGGCGGACGGAACCATTTCAGGCACGATCGCCTCCATCGAAATCAGTTCCTCGGGCTCAGTCGCAACACTGGCCGACGGGAGCACCATCGAGCTGGCTTCCGGCGTCGTCATCTCGTAGGCGGCCATGAACCAGGCAGACGCCATGGATCTCGTGAAATCAGCCATCTGGGTCGTCATTTTGGCTAGTGGGCCGATGATTGGCGCGGCGATGGCGGTCGGGATTGCCATCTCTCTGTTCCAGGCGCTGACCCAGATCCAGGAAGCGACCCTGACGTTCATCCCGAAAATCGTGACCGTCTTCGTCGTAGCCATGCTGACGGCGTCCTTCATCGGAAGCGTATTGCTTGGGATTTCCGAGCAAGCTTATTCGCGTATCGAGCACGGCTTCTGAACGGGAAGCCGGTTTCCCTAAACCACCACGGAGATCGAGCGTGTCGTCACCCCAGACGACCGGTGCGCAGCCCATTGCCGCCGGGATGAACAATCAGGATGTCGGGTTCGCCTTCGGTATCCTGTTTATCCTCACGGTGCTTTTCGTCCCCTTGCCCCCCGTGATCATCGATATCGGTCTCGCGATTTCGATCGCGTTGTCGGTTCTCATCCTGATGGTTGCGCTCTGGATACAAAAGCCGCTCGATTTCTCCGCCTTTCCGACTGTGTTGCTGATCTCGACGTTGCTTCGACTGTCACTCAACATCGCAACAACGCGCCTCATCCTCTCGCATGGCGCTGAAGGCTATTCGGCTGCGGGCTACGTCATCGCGGGTTTCGCGGACTTCGTGATGAGCGGCGACTTCCTGATCGGCGTGATCGTCTTTCTGATCCTCGTCACCGTCAATTTTCTCGTTATCACGAAAGGCGCCACCCGTATCGCCGAGGTCGGCGCGCGCTTCACTCTCGACGCTATCCCCGGCAAGCAGATGGCTATCGATGCCGACCTCGCCGCGGGCAACATCGACGAAAAGGAGGCGATGGAGCGGAGGCGCGAACTCGAAGAAGAGAGCGCGTTCTTTGGCGCGATGGACGGCGCGTCGAAATTCGTGCGCGGCGATGCGATTGCCGGTCTGATCATCACGGCCATTAACATCTTCGGCGGCATCGTAATCGGGGTCGTCAGGCACGACATGAGTTTCGCATCGGCCGCCGATGTCTTTGTCAAGCTATCGGTCGGTGACGGCCTCGTTACCCAGATCCCGGCGCTCATCGTCTCGCTCGCCGCTGGTCTGCTCGTTTCGAAGGGCGGCACGCGCGGCTCTGCGGAGAAAGTGGTTCTCAGCCAGCTCGGTAATTATCCGCGTGCGCTTTTTGTCGCCGGCGTTGTTTCGTGCGTACTCGCAGTCGCGCCGGGCCTGCCGTTTTTCCCCTTCGCCCTGCTCGCCGGGACACTGATGTTTGTGGCTTATTCGGAGCCGCGGCGAAAAGCCGGTCTCGCAACGCGTCAGGCAGCCGCGACCGATCGCCAGCGGGTTGAAGCGGAGGCGCAGGCGAAGTTGTCAGTCAGGGAGTCGCTCAGGCTATCAGATGTCGAACTTTGCCTCGGCAAGCAGATCGCAAGCGTCCTCCTGCCCGATTTCCAGGAAATCAGCCATCGCGTTTCCATCATACGTCGCAACTTCGCGAAACAATACGGCTTCATCGTCCCCGAGATAAAGCTGACGGACGACATTTTCATGCCGCCCAAAGCTTATCAGATCAAGATCCACGGCGCCGTCGTGGCCAGCGGGGAACTGCGCCTCGGAGAGGTGCTCGTGCTGACGGGAGACGGCCCGGTGCCTCTGGTCCCGTTCGAAGCGACGCGCGATCCAACCTTCGGCATCAAGGCGGTGTGGGTGCCGGATGGGTTCTCGGCGAAGCTGCGTGCGGAGGGCTTTACGCCGGTAGACCGCACTTCGGTTCTCCTGACCCACCTGGCGGAGACGCTGAGGAACAATCTCTCGCAACTGCTCTCCTTCAAGGACTACCGCCGGCTCGTTGACACGCTGGATCCGGAATACAAACGCCTTATGGACGAAATCGTCCCTTCCAGCTTGTCGAATTCGACGTTTCACGCCGTGCTGCGGCGTCTGCTTCAGGAGCGCATTTCGATCCGCAATCTGAGCCTCATTCTCGAGGCAGTGGCCGAAGTCGCACCGCATGCAAAGCGGGTCGAACTGATCGCCGAACATGTCAGGTCGAGGCTCGCGCAACAGATATGCGCGGATTTCTCCGATGGCGGCACACTCAGAATCCTCCGTCTCGGCCAACGTTGGGAAACGGCCATGCAGCAGGCGCTGCGCCGTGACGTGAAGGGCGGGATCGTCGAATTCGACATCAGTCCGGCCCTCATCGAGCAGTTCGCTCTGGAGCTGTCGGAGAAGGTCCGCGAGTTGATGGACAAGAAGAGCAACTTCGTTCTGGTTGCCGGGCCGGACATCAGGTTCTACGTGCGCATGATAACCGAACGCACTTTCCCAAACCTTCCGGTTCTGTCGCATCTGGAGATCGCACGCGGCATCCCCATCGTGCAGCTCGGTTCGGTCGCATGATTTCGCAAGCTCTCGATGCGCTGCCGGGTGGTGTGCTCTCGATATTCCTCGTGCTCTGCCGCATAGGCGGATGCCTGATGGTTCTGCCGGCCATCGGTGGCGCGCGAGTTCCGGTGCGCGTGCGCTTGATGGTGTGCCTCGCGATCAGCGTGGCGGTTGCGTTTGCGCTGGGGAACTTCGAAAGCGCGCGAGAAAGCTTGTCTTCGACGCCTTCACTCGTGTCGCTCGTCCTGGTGGAGACAGCAAAGGGGCTCGTCATCGGCATCATGATTCGCCTTTTCTTCGCGAGCTTCAAGTTTCTTGCCGTCGCGGGATCCGCCGCGCTCGGCCTCGCCATGCCGGTCAATGCCGTGGAAGAGGACGGAGAAACCACGCCGCCGCTGGCCGAGTTCGTCAGTTTGACCGCCGCGTTCCTGTTCCTCGCGACCGACCAACATCTCGAAGTGCTTAAGGCGCTTCTGCAATCGTACACGGTTCTGCCCATCGGAACCGGGATCGGACTCGCTCCCAGCCTGAGCGGCGTCGTCGACACCCTGAGGGACGCATGCCTCGTCTCGCTTCAGGTGGTCGCTCCCCTCCTCGTCTTCGCCTTCCTTGTGAACCTGCTGTTCGGCGTACTCAACCGCATCGCCCCTCAGACGCCCGCCTACTTCCTGTCGATGCCGTTCGTCATCGGGGGTGGAATGCTGATTTTTTACTTCACCGCGGGGGAGATGTTCTTGCTGTTCATGGGGGCCTTCGCGTCCTGGCTCCAAGAGATCTGAACCATGAAGAATTCTTTCGAACGCACCGAGCGCTTGCTGAATGCACATCGTCAACTGCTGCTGGCAGCGCGGGTTGAGGCAGAGCAGATGCGTGCTCTCATTGAAGACAGTAAAAGAGAGGTTGCAGTCGCCGAACGCTATTTGAGCGAGGCCGACGAAGGAAGTGTTCCGCCTCTTCTCGTGGTCCGCAGGTTGGCCGCCTGTGAAAACGCTGTCGAGCGAAATACCATTCTCCTCGAAGGTCTCGTTCAAAAAGCACTGGAACTGTCAAAGATAGAGACATTACTCAAAAAGCGTCTGGAGATGCGCAAGGACGACAAGTCCAAACTGGAATTGAGACTGTGGCTCGCTGAGGCAATCGATACTTTTCTTGACCAAGTCGCTCGCGGGAAGTGCCGCAATTAGACGATTCAACCAATCACCGCGGACAGAAACAGATGACGATCGATCAAGGGGCAGACCTCATAGTTGATGCAATGCGCGCGGCAAGTCCGCAGCGCGTACGGGAATCCACGGACCGTCTGAGGCTTCTGGCCGAAACGAATGGGCCGGTTCCTTCGATGGATGAACTGCTGGCGGAGCCACAGTTGCAGGCGGCGAGGCGCATGGCAGGTCAGGGGGCGGCGTCTCTTGCGGCCTTTCACCCGGCAACTTCGGGAGCGGCCGCAACGGGAAAATCTCCCTACGAACTGTTCGAGATTTCCGTGCTGAATACGCTGTTCGAGATCATGCTGCCGAAAAGCGCCACGGCCTTCGGTGCCGGATTTTCGGGCAACGTCTGGAAATCCATGATGTCGCAATCGCTCGCGGAGGCGTGCGGCCGCGCTGGGGCGCTTGGGATCGCGCACCGCCTCGAAGAGCGGTCGAAGATCGCTGGCGCGCGTGCCGCCGCACGATCCGCTTGATGAACTCTACCACCAAAAAAGGCTCAGCTTCTCAAGGGGGAGCATATGATTGACAGAGATAAAACAATAGGTGTTGCCAGAGTTGCGTTGAAGCGTCTCGTACGTACTCTCGACGCGGAGAACAAAGCTCTGGTTGCGCTCGACGCGAGGCATATCGGCGAGTTCAGCGCGGCCAAAACCGAGTCTCTTCTTGAGCTTCATCATATTGGCATCTCGATCTCGGCGCAGACCCTGCCGGACGATCTTAGGCCGCTCGTTGATCTTGCGAGGCAAAAGCTCGACCTTAACCAATGGTTGTTGCTGATGCATCTTGAAGCGGCGCGCGCCATTACCGCGACGATCATGCACGCGATCTGCGATTCCGAATCGGATGGCACCTACTCCAGATCAATACTCCGATAAGGGGGCTTTCGTGTTTAGAGACCTTGCCACTGCCGCGCTAATTGCTGCCGTTACTCTTGGAGCCGTCTTTGCCGGGGGCATCGCTGCCAACCGCGCCATCTCCTCGCCGCCCGCAGAGCAGGTGGCCGAAGAAATTCCGATCAAGTTAAAGCAGTTGACGATCCCGGTGATTGAGACCGGGGGTGTTCAGGGCTACGTGCTTCTTCAGATGTCCGTGGTAGCTAACGTCAAGTCGGGCGGTCATACGTCCAATTATATCGAGCTTGCCGTCACCGACGAGGCGCTGAAAGCGCTTTTCCTTAAGGACAGACTTGCTCTCTCGAAACTCACCAAGGACAGTCTCCCGAAAATTACGGACGACATCCGAAAAAATGCGAACTCGAAACTCGGGGGCGACACCATAAAGGAGGTCTTTATTTCGAGTTTGCATTTTCTGGGCAAGGAAGAACTATCCAGGCAGCAATGAGACCCGCGAGCGGCCGTCGCAGGTCTCGTCGCGCTCAGGACCGATGACGCGATTCTGTCTCTTCAACATCGATATCGGACAAGGCTTCGTCGATGGTAACTGTATAAGTGCCGCGTTCTCGGCCGAGACACCCCCGAAAGAGACGGTCGCCCTCATACTCGAAGAAGATATTTCGTTCGGTGCCTTCGAGTTCCAGCGTCTTGCCGACCTCCAGCTTGAACATCTGACCAAGTTCGATCTCCTTCCCGAGGATGACGGCGTCCATCGTCACCTCAGCGCGCGAAACTCGCTGGCTCAGCAGGCTCGTCCATCTTGGATCCACTGACGAAAGCATGGGAGCGCGTTGCCGCTCAAGCTTTTGCCGCACCGGGAGCAACACGTTCTGCGGGATGAGCACGAACATGACGCCACCAACGTCCAGCACCTGGAACAGGATTTGCGCGTGGATCAGCATCATGTTGTGCTGGCCGAGGCTCGCGAAATCGAGCGCAGTTTCAGTGCGCTCGGGAGCGAGCGTGATTTCGCCGACAGTCCGGAAAGACTCCGTGAAAGAGCGCGCCCCAAATTCGCAGATGACACGGCCAATCTTCGTCTCAAGCGCAGTAAATGAGCGCTTGTCCTCGTAGGGCAGTTCGCTGCCGTCGCCGCCATACATCGCATCGACGATCGAAAAGACGAGCCTCCGCTCCACCCCGATCACAATGCGCGCGTCCCATTCACGGCAGTAAAAAATGACCGAGACTCCGTCCGAACACGCCTCAAGCAGATCCCACGAATCGCCCGAGACGATCTGGTTGACGAAGGCGGTCACGGCCGGAGAGCAGTACTCGCGGAACTCGTCGCAGCAGGAGAGTGCCATGCCCTCGAAGATCGATGTGAGTACGGGTAGGCGGTCGAGCGAAAGTTTGCTCAGTTCTTTCAGCTTGTCGATGATCTCGACGCCCGCCCCGGTGGCGGCATCGGGCGATTGGCTTGCCATGCGTTCTCCAATGATCAATTCGAACCGTCGGCGAAATTAAGGGAGATAATGCCCTGCTCCGAAAGCTTGAGCGCGACGTCGGCAACTTCCCGTCTTGCGGTCTCGATCTCTTCCTCGGTCAGTCTCGGCGGGTTCGCCAGTTCCTGCTCGATGTTGCGCCTCGTGCGGGTGGGCATCGAGGAGAGGATGAGTTCCTTGATGCCCTCCTCCAGCCCAATAAGAGCGGGTGCGATTCGATCCGCTTCGATGTTTTCGAAAAGCTCGATCCGCGACTTCTCCGACATCTTTGCGATGTCCGAGAAGGTGAACATGAGATTGCGGACCATTTCCGCCTCTTTCGGACGGCAGGTTTCAAGACTTTGGAGCACGTCCTCCATCGCCTTGCGGTTCAGTCTGTTTACGATTTTCGCGACGCGCTCGTGACTGTTCTGGCCCGTTGCCTTCGCAACCTTGAGAATGAGCTCATCCCTGAGGGTTTGTTCGAGCAGCCGTATAGCGCCCTGCGTGACAAGCTTTGTCGTCAGCATCCGCCGCATGACTTCGTTGCGGTTAGGAATGATCGGCACGATCTCGGCCGAGAAAGAAATTCTGAGCTTCGACAGCACGAACGTGATGACCTGCGGGTGCTCGCGGTTCAGAAATTGTCCGATGACGTGCGGCGGAAGCTCTTCGAGCCGTGGCCATACCGCCTCGTTCATTCTGGCGCGAACGTCGGCCATGATCTGGCGCACCTGCGCCGGGGGCAAGACGCGGCTCAGCAACCCCTCGATCGCGTCGCCGGAGCCCTTGAGCCCGCCCTCGTTCGACAACTGAAGGAGAAAGTCGCCCGCAATCTGGTTGATGATCGCCTGCGGCACCGCGCCCAAACGAGACGCGGAGCGCGCCACCGCACGGATGTCCTCTTCGCCGAGATGCGGAAGAAGCTTGGACGCGTTTTCAGCGCCAACCGCAAGCAGAAGCGCGGCCGCCCTGTCCGCCCCGCTCAATTGTCGCGGGGGCTCCTGGTCAATGATAAGCGTGTCGGTCACGTGGTCCACCGGTTGAGACTCACTCAACCCAGACATGATTCAGCTTGCGCAAAACCCACGTCGCCGCACGAACCCCAAAAAAAATTTGTCCGCGAATTGCGAAATGCCCTGCGCCTGAGGCCCCGAAACATTTTCACGCTCAAACGAAGGAAACGCCCCGCGCACAACGGGGCGTTTCCCAACAGGGGCAACTGTTATCAAAATATGCTCGCTTGCGGGGAATGATCGGCCGAGGTGCCATCAATGCGAGCGCGTCCTGCAGAATGCAACCTGCTGTGGAAATAGGTATAAGAGCGATACCTTAACAATATCTAACCAGCGGCGGGGTGCCGCAAAAAATAACAACCGCAGGTCGCAGTCGGTTGCAACCAGCCCTTAATATGTGCGCGGTATACCTCCTACAGGTTGAAAAAAACAGGGGCGACGGCGTCAGAGCCAGTGGCTCCGTACGAAGGGGGCTTCGTTGACATCCACAGATGCGAAGACACTCGAACTTCCGGGCACCCTGGATATCAGGACTGTTCCCGAGCTTAAAGAGAGCCTCGTCGCGATGCTGGCCGTCTCACCGGACCTGCGCGTCATCGGCTCCGACGTCGCCATCGCAACGACACCCGGCCTGCAATTGCTGATGTCTGCCGCCTGCTCTGCCGAAAAGCAGGGTGGGAGTCTGGTCCTTGTCGATCCGTCCCAGACGCTGCAGGCCGCATTCACGGACATCGGTTGCAGTTCGCTAATAACAGATTGGAGCAAGGCCGATGGCTAAGCGCGTCCTCACCGTCGACGACTCGAAGACCATGCGCGACATGGTCGCGTTCACTCTCAAAAATGCGGGCTTTGACGTGGTCGAAGCCGAAGACGGCCAGAAGGGTCTCAGCGTGCTCGGCAGCGCCAACGTGGACGTCATCATAACCGACGTCAACATGCCGAATATGGATGGGATGACCTTCATCAGGCATGTGCGGGCCCAGCCCCAATTCAAAGCGACCCCGATCCTCGTGCTGACTACGGAAGGCAGCGATGAGACGAAGCAGAAGGGCCGCGAGGCTGGCGCGACTGGCTGGATCGTAAAGCCGTTCTCGCCCGAGAAGTTGCTGCAAGTTGTAAACAAGGTTTGCCCGTAACGCGAGGCTCAGATGTCTTCCGACCCAACTTCCGCGCTGGACCTCAACCAGTTTCGGGCGACATTCTTTGACGAATGCGCCGAAGTCCTGCCAGATCTGGATTCGCGCCTTTCGACGCTGGATGCGAACGCCGCCGATTCCGAGAACCTGAACGCGATCTTCCGCGCGGTGCATTCGATCAAGGCTGGCGCGGCGGCTTTCAATTTCCGGTCGCTCGTCACATTCGCGCACGGCTTCGAAGCCCTGCTCGACCGGCTGCGTGATGATCGCATGGAACTCAGCGCGGATGTCGCGAGCGTTTGCCTCCGTGCTGGTGACGTGCTTGCAGCCCTCGTGGATGCCGCGCAGATGGACACCGCCATCCCCGAAGGCTTCGGGGCGGACGTCCTTGCCGAGGTTGAGGGGTTGATGAACTCGGATGTGGGCCGCGCCTCTTTTCCGGAAGCGACTGCCGCCGCGACCGACGACGGCGAGATGCGGATCTGGCGCATCACCTTTACGCCTCACCGCGAGCTGTTCCGCCACGCCAACGAGCCGCTGCTTATCATCCGTGAACTGAAACGACTCGGCGAACTCGACGTTTGCTGCGACCGCTGCGAACTGCCCGACCTGGAGCGCCTCGATCCAGAGGAGTCCTATCTCGGGTTTTCGTTCAGGCTGCGGACCAAGGCCTCGCGCGCCGCTATTGATGAAGTCTTCGAGTTCGTGGATCAGGATTGCGATCTGGTCGTCGAAGTGGAGCCTGCCGAGACGCCGAGGGAAACGAAAGTGCCGCCGCGCGCGCTCTCCGAGTCGCTTCCTGCTGCGGGTCGCGATGGCTCCGAACGCAAGGCGAAAAGTCCGAGCTTCGTCCGCGTCGACCTTGCTCGCGTCGACCGCCTTATCAATATGGTCGGCGAACTCGTCATCACGCAGGCCATGCTGACCCAGCAGCTTTCCGAGCACGGAACGAATATGCGCGACCAGCGCGTGCAGGGAGCGGATGAGCTAGCAGCGCACATACGGGAGTTGCAGGAGTGCGTGATGGCCATTCGCATGCAGCCCGCGCGCACGGTCTTCGCGCGCATGGGGCGGCTTGTGCGCGACTTGTCTCACAAGCTCGGCAAGAAGGTGCGCCTGGTCACTTCGGGTGACGAGACGGAGGTGGACAAGACCATCGTCGAGGAATTGGTCGATCCCATCACGCACATGATCCGCAACGCAATCGACCATGGCATCGAAATGCCCGAACTGCGCCTTGCGGCAGGAAAGCCGGAAGAAGCGGTGATCCACCTCTCCGCTACGCAGCGGGCCGGCAACATCCTCATCACCATCGCGGACGACGGCGCGGGCATCGATACGGAAAAGGTACTGGCGAAAGCCATCAGCAAGGGCATCGTCCGCGATGATGCCAAGCTCAGCGAAGAAGAGATACACGAATTGATCTTCGCCCCCGGATTTTCCACGGCCGAAAAGGTGACTGAGGTTTCCGGTCGCGGCGTTGGAATGGATGTCGTGAGGCGCAATATCGCCAGCATCGGCGGCCGCATTCACACGAATTCTGTGCAAGGCCAGGGCTCAAGCTTCACACTCGTGATCCCGCTCACGCTCGCGGTGCTCGACGGGATGCACGTTGCGGTTCGTGAGGAGAAGTACATCATCCCGCTGGCGAGCATCGTGGAAACCGTGCGTCCCGACAGGCGACAGATCCGCTCCGTTGCTGGCGGCGATGTCATCTTTATTCGCGGAGAGTACATCCGGCTCATTCATCTGCACCGGCTTTTCAATGTAGCGGGCGAAGGCGAGGACTCGCATCCGTCGCTCGTTGTCGTGGTCGAGACGGAAAACGGCACCAAGGCGGGCCTCGTGGTCGACGAACTGATCGGCCAGCAGCAGTTCGTTTTCAAGAACCTGAATGAGAATGCCGATCCCGTGCCGGGCATTGCCGGCGCCACGATCCTCGGCAATGGCCGCGTCGCCCTGATCCTGAACCTTGAGGATATCTGCTCGATCGCGAGTGCCAGCCTGGACCGCTATCCCAAATCTGAGCGCGAACATGGGGCCGATATGCCCGACCAGATGCCAGCTTTCCCAAGGGCGTCAGCGTCCATCGAGCCCGTCTTGCAAGCGCAGGGCTAAATCCCGAACATCGTTGCAGAGAGAAACGAACATGACCGAAGCGGCATCCGCAATCCCGAAAAAAAAATCCGTAGACGGATCGTCAAGCGACGGTGCGTCGCAGCAGTTCATCAGTTTTTCCATCGGCGGCGAGGAATACGCCATCGACATTACCGCTGTCCGCGAAATCCGCGGATGGAGCGGCACGACCTCGCTACCCAATCAGCCCGACTACGTTCTTGGTGTGATGAACCTGAGGGGAACGATCATCCCCGTCTACGATCTGAAATTGCGTTTCGGCACGGGTGCGACGGAAGCGGCCAAGTCCAAAATCGTCATCATCGTGGCGATCCGCGACCGGACGGTTGGCCTTCTCGTGGACGCCGTATCCGACATTCTGACGATCGAGACTTCGGAAATACGCCCTGTTCCTGAAATGGATCGCGGCGTCGTGGCGGAGTTCCTTTCCGGCATCGTGTCCGTAGACGGAACGATGGTGGTCGTCCTCTCGCTCGAACACCTCTTCCAGCGAGACTACGCCGACGCGACACTCGAAATCGAAGAAGCCTCAGTCCAGTAATGCAACGCTTCCCGCGATAAAAGCAGTCAAAAATCATCGGAAAAAGGTTCCATCATGTTTAATATCGGCACCAAAGCCAAAAAAGTCGCCGGAAACCTGTTCGGGAAAGACAAGAAAATCGCGGAAGAACACGCGTTGCTAAGTCAGGTGCGGCGCCTCGCAGATGTCGCCTCCAATCCGCTGATGATCATCGATCGCGATTTCAAGATCATCTATGTCAATGACGCGTCGAAGGCTCTTGTCAGGAAGGTGCGGGATCGCTTGCCAGCGCGCGCCCAAAATCTGGATCCCGATAACATGACGGGAGTCTCCGCTGACATCTTTCACAAGGAGCCGACGCACATCCGGCGGTTGCTCGACGATCCGTGGCGGCTGCCTCATAAGGCCGACGTCAAGGCCGGCGGGCATACCTTCGAGCTTTGCATAAACGCTATCCACGGAGCCGATGGCGCTTATGTCGGAAATGTTTTCGAATGGGCCGATGTGACGGAAATCCGCGACATCATCTCCCGCGCGAAGGCCGAGGAGGAAGCCAGTCAAAGGCTCCGCGCGATCATCGAGTTTACGCTCGACGGTCACGTCATCACGGCGAACCCCAACTACCTCAATATCATGGGCTTTACGCTGAACGAGATCGTGGGACAGCATCACAGCATGCTCGTGGACCCCGAAATTCGCGGCACCGAAGCCTATCGGAGCTTTGTGCAGAAATTCGAGCGGGCGGAATTCTTTCGCGGGGAAGGCAAGCGCATCGCCAAGGGCGGCCGGGAGGTCTGGATCGCGGCGAGCTACAATCCCGTTTTCGACCACAACGGGAAGCCAGTGAAGATCGTCGCTCACGTGACGGACATCACCGAGCAGAAAAAGGCAAATCTCAACTACGAAGCGCAGCTTGCCGCCATCAACAAGAATCAGGTGGTCATCGAGTTCAGTCTCGACGGCAAGGTTCTGCACGCCAACGAGAATTTCCTGACGATGGCTGGCTATACGCTTGAGGAAGTCCGAGGCCACGACCACGACATGTTTCTCGATCAGGAGTTGCGGGGATCGAACGAGGTTCGGGCAATTTGGGATCGCCTTCGCCGCGGCGAAGCCTACAGCGGGCAGTTCCGCCGCATCGGCAAGAACGGGCGCGTGTTCTGGCTTCAGGCCAGCTATAACCCGGTCCTGGACTTCAATGGCAAACCCATAAAGATCGTTGAATTTGCCACGGATATCACCCAGCAGAAAATAACCGAGGCTCAACTCGTCAAAACCGTGGCCGATATCCGCGGCGTCATCCAGGCCGCAAAGGAATCGGACTTGACCCGCCGCGTTCCGATCGACGGGAAAAACGGGGATCTGCATGAGTTGTCCATCGGAATCAATGGCTTTCTTGATGAGATGTCGGCCATCATCGGCTCGATCCTGAATGCCTCGTCGACCATCGCCGCCGCCACCGCCGAAATCGCGACCGGCACGAACGACCTTTCGCAGCGGACGGAGCAGCAGGCGTCGAGCCTGGAAGAAACGGCTGCTTCGATGGAAGAAATGGCGTCGACCATCAGGAACAACGCCGACAATGCCGGCCGGGCGAACCAGTTCAGCGTAAATGCGCGCACGCTTGCGAGCGATGGCGGTTCCGTGGTGGCAAAGGCAGTCACCGCCATGTCGGCCATCGAGCACTCGTCGAACAAGATCTCTGACATCATCAGCGTCATCGACGAGATTGCCTTCCAGACAAATCTCCTCGCCTTGAACGCTGCAGTTGAGGCCGCGCGCGCCGGGGATGCGGGCAAGGGCTTTGCCGTTGTGGCGTCGGAGGTCCGCTCGCTGGCGCAGCGCAGTTCGGTCGCGGCGAAGGACATCAAGGCGCTTATCGTCGAGAGCGGACGTCAGGTGAAGGATGGCGTGAAGCTCGTCGCGGATACCGGCACGGCGCTTCAGGAGATTGTTGTCTCCATCAACGGCGCGGCCGATATCGTCTCCGAAATCGCCGCGGCGACAAAAGAGCAGTCGACTGGGGTCTCCGAGATCAACAAGGCCGTGGCGCAGATGGATCAGATGACGCAGCAGAACGCCGCGCTTGTGGAGGAAGCCGCCGCGTCGAGCCGCACTCTCCAGAGCGAGGCGGAGGCCATGTTCGAGCGGCTTTCGGCGTTCCGACTTGAAAACGAAGCGGGAGCGCCAGCCGCAGCAAGATCGGTGGCTCCGAAGACGGTTCAGCAAAAGCGGTCTCCCCGGGCGGGCGAACCGAAGGCGAACGGGGCTCATCGCGCCAATGGAGCAAGCGCCCAGTACTGTGGCACGCGCTCGAAAGCCGCCACCGAAGAAAATGACTGGCACGAGTTCTGATCGCCGATGCCGTCGCGGAGCCTGACATCCGCGCCACCTGAAGTGTCGGGGTTCGCCCCGGCACTTCCTCCAGACAGTATCCAGCCACGTGAAGCGGCATCAGCCTCTAACACAGATAGTGCCATGCGAGTAAAAGCCGAGCTAATGGAGCCGGGAATGATGAGTTCCTCCTCCGCCACGGAGTTTCCTTTCACGTCCGCCGATTTCCAGACTATCGTCGGCATCGTTTACGAGCGAAGCGGCATTGTCCTTAACACGCACAAGCGCGATATGACCTATTCACGGCTTTCGCGGCGTCTGCGCGTGCTGGGTCTCCGCTCCTTCCGGGACTATTGCGCACTGCTGAAAGGCAGGGAAGGAGACCGCGAGGTCGGTTTTCTGATCGACGCCATCACGACGAACCTCACAAAATTCTTCCGGGAAGCGCACCATTTCGATTTCCTGAGGGAGCAGATCCTCACGCCGGCCGCGCAGCGCAGAAACGGAGAGCGCCCGCACATCCGCCTGTGGTCGGCTGGCTGCTCCTCCGGCGAGGAACCTTATTCCATCGCAATGGTCGCCGCCGCGCTTCAACGGGAGACGATGGCCGACTGGGATCTGCGCGTACTTGCCACCGACCTCGACACGAACGTGCTGAAGAGGGCCAGGGCGGGCATCTATTCGCGGGCGAGCCTGGAAAGCGTTCCGCCGACGATGCGCGAGACATTCTTCGACCGGCGTCCCGAAGACCGCAGCTCATCGCAGGTCCGACGCAATATCCAGGATCTCGTGTCCATAAGGCAGCTCAACCTGCTGACAACCTGGCCGTTCCACGGGAAGTTCGACGCGATCTTCTGCCGCAACGTGATGATCTACTTCGATGCTGAGACCAAGACGGCACTGATCGAACGGTTTCATGCGCAGCTCAAGGAGGGCGGCTGGCTTTTCGTCGGCCACTCCGAATCGCTGCTCGACCATCAGACGCGCTTCAAACTCTGCGGACGTACCGTCTATCGAAAGATCGGACAATGACAGCACTCAGGCGCGCCGTTCACTATCCGCGATCGCGGGTTTACGTCCACCGGCTCGGCACCCATGCGGTGCGCATCCTGCCAGGCGAGACCTACATCGCGGGGGACAAGGATGAATCCATCGTCACCGTGCTTGGCTCCTGCGTCTCCGCCTGCATCCGTGACGTTACGGCGGGCATCGGTGGCATGAACCACTTCATGCTCCCCGAAAGCGAGACGGGGCAATGGGGCGACATGCTGAGCGAGGCCAATCGCTACGGGAACTTCGCGATGGAGGAACTGATCAACAAGATCCTCAAGGCGGGAGGTCACCGCTCGCGACTCGAGGTCAAGCTGTTCGGAGGGGCGAATTTCTTCGGCGGGGCGACGTTGATCGGCGACAAGAACGCGAGTTTCGCGCGGCGCTACGTGAAGGATGAGGCGCTGCATGTGGCAGCAAGCGACCTCGGCGGCGTTCTCGGGCGCTGGATTTGCTACACCCCATACACAGGCAAGGTTGCAAGGTTATTCTTGCGCGGCACGCAGAAGGCGCAGGTCGCCGAGGAGGAACGTCGTTTTGGCGTGACCCTCGAAGGGCAGCACGTCGGCGGCGATGTGCAATTGTTTGACTGAGACCGAATCCATGGCCGAGCGCAAACCCATACGTGTTCTTGTTGTCGATGACTCCGCCCTCATGCGGCGGCTCATCACGAGCATTCTTTCGTCCGATCCCGAAATCGAGGTCGTCGGCGCGGTGAACGATCCCTTCGCCGCGCGGGAAAAGATCAAGGAACTGAATCCCGATGTAATAACCCTCGACGTGGAGATGCCGCGCATGGACGGCATCGCTTTCCTTGAGAAGATCATGTCGCTGCGCCCGATGCCCGTGGTGATGTTCTCATCGCTCACGCGTGAAGGGGCGGACGTGACGCTTCGGGCGCTCGAACTGGGGGCGGTCGACTTTCTGACCAAGCCTGACGGGGCGCTCCAGATAGGGCTCGCGGAAAGGCAGGCCGAAATCATCGCCAAGGTCAAGGCGGCGGCGAGATCGCGCGTGCGGCAGATGCCGTTGCCCTCAAAGCCAGCCGTCCGATGCGGGCCTTATCCTCTCGAGAGGATCATCGCCATCGGTGCATCGACCGGCGGCGTGGAAGCGATCAACCATATCCTGCGGGCGATGCCAGCGGACAGCCCGGGCATCGTCATTACGCTGCACATGCCGCCAAAGTTCACGGCAAGCTTCGCGCGCCGCCTCGACGACGTTTGCGCCGTGAAGGTGAAGGAGGCCGAGACCGGCGACGTGGTTTTGCCCGGCCATGCCTATATCGCGCCGGGTCACGCGCATCTGCGCATCAAGCGATCCGCGACGCACTACGTCTGCATCGTCGATGGCAATGACCGGGTGAACGGCCACTGTCCCTCGGTCGACACCCTGTTTTTCTCGGTCGCCGAGAAGGCAGGGCCCGAGGCCATCGGCGTCATCCTCACGGGAATGGGCCGGGATGGCGCGGATGGACTGCTCGCCATGCGCAAAATGGGCGCCCGCACACTCGGGCAGGATGAGGCGAGTTGCGTGGTGTACGGCATGCCGAAAGTAGCTTTCCAGCGCGGTGCGGTCGAGGCCGAAATCGCGCTCTCCGATATGGCGGGGCAGATCATGGCGCTCCTGAGCGGCGAAGGCCGTCGAAAGCGAGCCGCCGCCGCTCAGCCTCATGGGATTTCCTCGAACAGCAGAGACGCGAAATGACTCTCCCCACCGCGCATGCCATCAGCCCCGCCACACTTGTTTCGCTCGAAGCTGATGGCGCCGACTATGAAGACGGGTTCCTTCGAAAAGCGCTCGACTCCGCCGCCGTGCAGGAGGTGTCGCTGAAGGCGCTCGTCAGTGAACTGTCCGATACCTCGCGGGACATCGAAACGACCGTGCAAACTCTCGTCGGTCGCTTTCAGGACATCGCCTCGACGGCGCGCGGGCAGATCCAGTCCGTTCAGGAACTGCTGGACGCCGAAAGTTCCATCGAACTGAACGGCGCGACCGTCGCCCTCCCGGAACTCGCGACGAACATCGCTTCGATCTTCAATCAGCTGTTCGACAAGATCATTCGCTTGTCATCGGGGGCCACGGCGCTCGTGTCGGCGCTCGACGATGTCCAGCAAAAAGTGCAGTCGATGCAGAAGTCGCTGGCGCAGATCGAGAAAATCAACAAGCGGACGAACCTGCTTTCGCTCAACGCCAAGATCGAGGCGGCGCGCGCGGGCAGCGCCGGGCGGGGGTTCGTGGTGGTCGCAACGGAGATTGGCGACCTGGCGCGCAGCGTCAACACACTGTCGGACACCATCAAGCGCCAGATGTCCGAGGTGGCGGAAGGCGTTCAGCGCGGCGATCTGCTGCTCAAGGAAATTTCTTCCATCGACATGTCGCACGAGAAGGAAAAAGCCCAGGAACGCATCCGCGCCATGGTCGACAGGCTGCTCGATCAGAACGCCGCGATTTCGAGCAATCTGTCCACAACCGGAGTTTCGTCGCGCCATATCGAGGAGGCGGTGGCCTGCGCGGTGAGGGAGCTGCAATTCCAGGACCGCGTCACGCAGCATATCCAGAATATCTGCGGCGCGCTTGCGCTTCTCGCCGTGAAGAACGCCGACCTCGTAAAGGAAGGCTTTGCTGAAACGCGCGTTTCCGCCGCTCCCCCGCATGCAACGGCACTGCTCGAAGAGGTCGCCCGGACATTCTGCCTGAGTGGAATGCGCGAGCGTTTCGCGGACGCGACCGGCCTCCCTATCGACCGCAGCAAACCGGAACCATCCGCAGAGGCTTTTGGCGACGGCCAGGTTCAGCTCTTTTAGGAGGCTTGCATCATGACTTCCACACTTACGACGTTTCTTTCGATCTCAAATAACTACAGCAAGTGGACCGAGATCACCGCGGCCGAACCTTCCGTGGCTAGTCAGACCGAATATTACAAAGCCAACATCGGCAATATCACGTCCGCTGATGAACTCGTCGGCGACTACAAGCTGTTCTCCTACGCGCTGACTGCATATGGCCTCGGAGACGAGGTTTACGCAAAGGCGTTGTACAAAAAAGTGCTGTCCGAAGGCACGGATAAAGGCAGCCTTTCGTCCAAGCTTGGCAAGCTCGGAGTCACGGAACTCGCCAAAACCTTCAACTTCGAGGAGAACGGCACATCGACCACGACCTCAGACGCGGTCCAGAACGATGTCGTAGATCTGTATCTTGCCCAAACTTTGGAAGAAAAGCAGGGCGAGACAAACGAAGGCGCTCAGATGGCGCTTTATTTCTACCGGAACGCGTCGAAGATCGACAGTGTGTATGATATCCTCGCCGACAAGACGCTTTTGAAGACCGTCTATACAGCGCTCGGCCTCTCCGAATACACGGCGGCGATGAATATCGACAAGCAGGCCTCGCTTCTCTCCAAGGCACTGGATCTCAACGACTTCAAAGATCCTCAGAAGCTGACGAGCTTTATCGCCAAATTTTCCACGTTGTACGATTCGGAGAACAACAACACCGCCAGCGACTATGTCAGCGCGCTGTTCGGGACATCATCCAGCAACGGCGTGGTGTCGTTCAGCGTCGACCTTCTTTCCAGTGTGCAAGGTCTCTCGCTCGGCGGAGCTTGGCGCTAGCGACGCGGGGTCAGCCCGGCGCAAGCGACTCAGCCATGATGCAACCTGAAGAGGATTAAGATTGTGACCATCGCTCTTGGACTATTCGTCACCTTGGGTTGCATGCTCGCCGGCTATGTCTGGATGGGCGGGCATGTCGCCGTCATCTGGCAGCCTGCCGAGTATCTGATCATCTGCGGTGCAGCCATTGGAACCTTCATCGTCGCGAATCCGATGAAGGTCATCAAGGATACAGGCAAAGGCATCGTGGATGCACTCAAAAACTCGGAACCCAAGGAATCGGATTACCTCGCTGTTCTCGGTTTTCTCTACGCGTTGATGCGGGAATTCAAGAACAAGCCCAAGAGCGAGGTCGAGAAACATATCGACGATCCATCGAAATCATCGATTTTTGCCAATTACCCCGAGGTGCTTGCGAAGCCGGATCTGACGCAATTCATTTGCGACTATGCCCGGCTGCACATCATGGGGAACGCGCGGCCAGCAGAAATCGAGGCGCTGATGGATGAGGAAATCCAGACCATCAGGCACGACGGCTTGAAGCCCTATCATGCGCTCCATGCCGTCTCGGAGGCTTTCCCTGCACTTGGGATTGTCGCGGCGGTTCTGGGGGTGATCAAGGCCATGGCGGCACTCGACAAGCCGCCGGAAGTGCTGGGCGAACTCATCGCTTCGGCGATGGTCGGCACCTTCGCCGGTATCTTCCTGTCCTATGCGGTCGTCGCCCCAATCGCGACAAAGCTCAAGACGGTGCGGGAAAAGCAGCTCCACCTTTATATGCTCGTAAAGCAGACATTCCTCGCCTTCATGAATGGCGCGATGGCTTCCGTCGCGGTGGAACACGGGCGGAAAATGATCTCGGCCCATGAGCGCCCCACCATCAATCGCGTCGAGGAGAGCCTGACAGGGACGCCTGAGGCCAAGGCGGCCTGAAGTCGCCCGCCTCGCACTTAACCGAATGACACGGGATACCGATGATGCAGGAAATTATCTCAGATGAAGTTCTCTCTGTTGGTGGCGATGTCGCTGAAGAGGTTACAAGAGCGGCGGCGAGCCTGATAGGACTTGGCAAGGGCGGTGATCCAGGCAGTCTCGAAAGGGTGTTGCGCATCCCGCTCTCTCTCAAGGTTCTGCTGGGCTCCGCATCCATGCCGATCTACCAGGTGACCAAACTGGGCAGGGGGGCAGTCATTCCTCTTGACCGCAAGGTGGGCGATGCCGTCGACGTGATGATCAACGGCAGAATTATAGCGAAGGGTGAGATCGTGGTGCTCGACGAGGAGGGCTCTCGTTTCGGCGTTACGCTCACCGAGATGATCGACAACACGAAGCTATGACGCTGAGCCGTTTTTACTCTTGATGGACGTAAAAGCGCAGTCCAGCCTCGCAAAACCGGTGTGCACGGTGAACGGCCTTGCCGTGGTCGGAGGTGGGACTCTTGGCTGATAACTCCGAAACCGACAACAAAACCGAGGCGCCGAGCGAAAAGCGCCTTCGCGACAGCCTCGACAAAGACGGCGGGCCGTCGTCCCGTGAGGTGAACTCCGCTGCGGCGCTGTTCGCGCTTGTGCTCTTTCTGATGACGATGGCCCCGGCGGATTTCGGCGAGGTCGTCAAAAATCTGTCCGTCTTCATTGAGGATCCGTCCGGTTTTAGCCTCGAAAACGGAGCAGACGCGTTCTTCATTCTGCAACTGGCAGGTCTGACGATCTTCAATTTTGCGTTGCCGCTTGTTCTCATGCTGCTGGCAGCAACTCTGCTGGCGTCCTTCGCTCAGAACCCGCCGACGTTGATATTCAACAAGATCGCGCCCGATCTCGCGAGGATCTCGCCCCAGGCGGGGCTGAAGCGACTATTCGCATTCGACGCCGTCGTTGATCTTCTGAAGAGCTTCATCAAATTTGGCATTGTCGCGATCGCCTTCTACGTTGCGTTCCAGGGGGGTGCTGCGGCGCTCCTCGTGCTCCAAACTGACTCGGCGAGCACGATCGAACTGATCAAACGGCTTGCGTTCAAGGCCATTCTCATCTGCGCCTTAGCCTGTGCTGTGCTAGCGGTTGCTGACGTCTTCTGGACGCGCTTTCGATGGCTTAGAAAACTCAAGATGAGTCGACAGGACCTTAAGGACGAACACAAACAGTCCGAGGGCGACCCCATGCTGAGGGCGCGGGCGCGCGCGATCGCTCGCGCTCGCGTGCGGCGTAACATGATGACGAGCGTGCCGAACGCGACCGTGGTGATCGCCAACCCCACCCATTATGCCGTCGCGCTGCGCTACGTCCGAGGCCAGGACCGAGCGCCGCAGACGCTGGCCAAAGGCAAGAACAAGCTCGCGCTGAGAATACGAAGCATAGCGGAAGACAATAATGTCCCGGTCGTGGAGAACAAGGCTCTCGCGAAATCGCTGCATGACGCGGTGCGCGTCGATCAGCCTATTCCGCACGAATTCTACAAGGCGGTGGCCGAAGTCATCATCTACATCAATAAAAAAGGGGGGTAGCGCTGAACGGAAGCGGCGCGGGAAGTTCTCCCCTTGCGTGTAGATCGCGCGCACAACGGGCTGAGCCGCTTCTGATTCCAATCAAAGCCATAACGCTTTGGCGCGCATGCGAAAGAAGCACCGAATCCCGCGTGGCTTCTTTTTTGGACCAACCCAGCTAACAGCTCGTTACGGCAAGCTTGCGCATCAGCCTGGCCGCGAGAGTCGTGACCAATCAGCTAAAATTATCCATAAATTGCAGATGGTTAAGCTGCCATTCGACCGAGCGACACACGTATGAACAGTTTCAGATAAGAAATGCAACCTATTATCTTAAATGGTTGTAAAGCGTTTTTGAGTCGAACCCATTCTCGACGGACGGGCGCTTCCTGCATGACGAACGTACTCGATATCGCATCCCTTCAGGGCAGATGGCTTTTCGCCAAGGAACGAGTTCTCGCGCAAAACGTCGCTAACGCAAATACGCCGGGATACAAGGCGGCGAACATCGTCCCATTTGAGGCCGTGATGCACGACATCAGGCTACAGATGACGTCGACAAGTCCGATGCACCTCCGGGCGGAAGTCTCGCAGATTAGCTCTACTGCGCAGGAAGACGCCGCCGGCGGCGAGACGTTCTACTCGGGCGGTGACGTGAATCTCGATCAGGAGATGCTCAAGAGTTCCGAAGTCATGCGCGATTACGCGCTGAACGCTTCGGTCGTGAAGACTTTTCACAGCATGATTTCGCAGGCGGCGAAAGGGTAATGACGATGGACAATCTGTCGGCCTCTCTTGCCATCGCGGGTTCTGGTCTCTCGGCGCAGTCTCAGCGTATCCGTGTCGCGACGGAGAATCTTGCGAACTCCGAATCGACCGGCAAGACGCCCGGCGCGCTTCCTTATACCCGCAAGATCCTGAGCTTCGATCAGGAACTCGATGCCGCAACGGGGGCGGAACTGGTGATCATCGGCGATGTCGATGCGGACCGGTCTCCCTATCGCATTGAAAACATTCCGGGTCATCCGGCAGCCGACGCTCAGGGCAATGTCAAGCTCCCGAATGTGAACGTTCTCGTGGAACTCGCGGACATCCGCGAAGGCACGCGCAGTTACGAGGCGAACCTGCAGGTTATCAAGCAGGTGCGCCACCTGGAAACACTCACCATCGATATTCTGAAGGTTTGACCATGACAATTTCTTCGCTTGCCTCTTTCGCCATCTTCGATCCTTCGGCGTCGTTCGCTCTGGAGAAGAAGACTGCCTCCGCCGGCGCTGCCACGACCGATTTCTCCAGCGTGCTGGCCGCGCTTGGGCAGCAGACGGCCGTCGATGTCAAGGCTGGCGAAAGCGTCGCCGCTGCGGGGCTTCAGGGCCGCGCCTCGACACAGGAGGTTGTGCAGGCCGTTTCCAAGGCGGAGCTATCGCTGCAGGCGGCGCTTGCCGTGCGCGACAAGGCCGTCTCGGCCTATCAGGAACTCACCCGGATGACGATTTAGCGAGGCCATCATGCGCGCTCTTTCTGTAGCTGCGACCGGCATGGTCGCTCAGCAAACGAATGTGGAAGTTATCGCGAACAATATCGCGAATGCCAACACGGTCGCTTTCAAGCGCTCGCGGGCGGAGTTTGCGGATCTGCTTTATCAGTCGGAGCGGGCGGCAGGCGTTCCTAACCGAAGCGACGCCGATGCTATACCCGAGGCCTCACAGATCGGCCTTGGCGTGCAGCCAGTCGCCATCAGAAGCTTGCATACACAGGGCTCGCTGACCAAAACCGGGAACTCGCTCGATCTAGCGCTCAACGGCCGTGGGTGGTTCCAGATCACCGGCGCGAACAACGAGACGCTTTATACGCGTGCGGGCACGTTCAGCAAGAACGCGTCGGGCCAACTCGTGACGCCGGACGGTTACACGGTTATCCCGAGCATCACGATCCCTACCAACACCACGTCGATCCAGGTCAACACCGACGGAACGGTTTATGTCGACCCCGGGACGGGGGTCATGGCGCAGGTCGGGCAGCTGACCATCGCCACTTTCGTGAACGATGCAGGACTGGAGGCGCTTGGCAACAACCTCTTCCGGGAAACGATATCCTCCGGAAGCGCTCAGGTTCAGGTGCCAGGTAGCGAAGGTTATGCGACAGTCCAGCAGTATTACGTCGAAAGCTCGAACGTCGATCCGGTTCAGGAGATTACAAATCTGATCTCGGCCCAGCGCAATTACGAGATGAACTCCAAGGTCATTCAGGCCGCGGATGAGATGTTCCAAGTCCTCACGAAAAATAATCTTTGATGGGTAGCATCATGAAAAGCGTCATGATCACTGCGGCAGTGGCCGCCCCGTTTTTCCTCGCCACCCCATCCTTGGCGGAGGAGGGCGGGCGAATCGTTCCCGTGCCAAAGCGCGCGCTGTATCCGGGGGACGTCATCACCGAGGAAATGCTGACGTCGAAGCAACTGTCAGAAAACGAGAACGCTAGCGCTTTCATTACCGAAGCCAGCGGCGTAGTTGGCAAGACTTCGCGACGAACCTTGTTGCCGGGGCTGCCAATTCCGAAGGTTGCAATCCGGGAGCCTGTGGTTGTTCGCCAAGGCAAGGCCGTGTCGCTCGTCTACGAGTCCGACACAGTGCGCATAACGGGCCTCGCCATGGCGCTGCAATCCGGCAGCGTTGGCGAAACCATCAGCGCGCGCAATCCCGATTCGGGCGTCGTGATTCACGGTGTGGTCATGGCAGACGGCAGCGTGCGGGTAAACTGAGCCGTGAAACGTCTTCTGATAGCACTTCTGCTGATCCAGCCCGCGCATGCTACGACGCGGATCAAGGATATTGCTGTCATCCAGAATGTGCGGCCGAACCAGCTCGTGGGTTACGGAATTGTGGTGGGATTGAATGGTACCGGCGACAATCTGAGGAGCTCCCCGTTCACCAGTCAGTCGATCCAGTCGATGCTCGACCGAATGGGCGTGAACATCCGCAACAACCTCATGAACAACAGTCAGGTTCAGACCAAAAACGCCGCCGCCGTCATCGTAACGGGGGAATTGCCCGCCTTTGCCCGGGAGGGCGGCCGGATCGATGTGACTGTGTCCTCGCTCGGTAACGCAACGTCGCTTGAGGGTGGGACGCTCCTGATGACGCCGCTTTCGGCCGCGGACAGCGTGATTTACGCCGCTGCTCAGGGCCAGGTCAGCGTATCCGGCTTTACCGCCGGCGGCCGCGCGGAAAAGCTCACGCAGGGCGTCCCGACAGCCGGGCGCATCGCCAACGGCGCACTGGTGGAACGGCGTCTACCGATTGAACTCGAACGCTTTAAATCCTTCACGCTGGAACTTTTGAACCCCGACTTCTCAACGGCGACGCGAGCGGCGGACGTGATCAACTCCTACACTACATCAACCTACGGCGGACGCTCGGCGCGCGCGAAAGACCTGCGCTCGATCGAATTGCTCCGACCGCCGAGGCTGGATGCGGCACGTTTCATCAGCGAGATCAGCGAGCTGCCCATTCAGCCGGACACTCCAGCGCGGATCGTGATCGACGAACGCACCGGCACCGTGGTGATCGGCCGTGACGTGAAGGTCAGCACCGTCGCGGTTGCACACGGCAACATAACGGTGCGCGTCACCGAGATGCCGAAAGTCGTTCAGCCTGCACCTTTCTCGCGTGGTGAAACCGCGATCGAGGATCGTACGGCAGTCAACGCCGAGCAGCCGGATGGAACGCTGTTCGTGCTGAACGGCGCCAATCTTCAGTCTCTTGTCACCGGGCTCAATCGCATGGGACTTAAGCCGCAGGGCATTATCGCCATCCTCCAGGCCATCAAGTCGGCTGGTGCGCTGCAGGCAGAACTGGTGGTGCAATGATGAGACGCATGGTCCGATCCGCAGGTTGCTTCGTGGCGCTCGTCGCAGCAGGGCCGATGTCGGCAATTCCGGCAACTGCTCAGCAATACGCGTGGGGCTGGCCTGACGAGGGCGGAGTGGCGCGCAAGATTCGCGTGGCCCCCGACATGCAACCCCAATGGGATGCTTCCGTCGATTCGGCGGCGAAGAAGGCGGGTGAAGTCCGGCCGAAGGAACCCGAACCGGTCAAGATGCCCGCTGCTGCCGCGACCCCGCCTGCTGCCAATTCGCGAGCCGCGCAGTCCTACTGCGAAAACATCGCGGATGCGGCGGCGGATGCGCGGTTTCTGAGTCAGAAAGCTGAACTGATGAGACTCGATGACGAACTTGCTCGCCGCACGACCCTCCTTGAACAGAAAACGAACGAATACAAGGAGTGGCTCGGCCGCCGTAATGATTTTCTGAAGAAGGCCGAGCAGAGCCTCGTCGAGCTTTACACGAAGGTGAAGCCCGACGCGGCTGCGGCTCAGATCGCTGCCATGGACGAAGAATCCGCCTCGGCTCTGCTGATCAAACTGAGCACAAAAAAATCCAGCGCAATTCTGGATGAAATGCCCCCGGAAAAGGCGGCCCGTATCGTGGCGGTGATGATTGGCGCGTTCAGGGAGCAGGACGGTCCCGCCCCAGCGGCTACAGTCAGCAATGAGGCCGCCCGGAAGGATGCTGCAAAGACCGCCAGCCCGTCTCGGCAGAAAGAAGATAAATCATGAAAATCTGCACGCTGGCGGCAGCAGCAACGACCTTGATGCTCGGTGGATGCTTCAACCGGATGAACGAGATTGGACGGGAGCCGGGCCTTACACCCGTAGGCGCGGGGCTTGTGCCCGCTCATACGGCGATCGGGACGATGCCGGCAACGCCCGCCTCGTATGTCACTCGCGCGTCGCTGTGGCAGGACAACGGAGCCGATCTGTTCAAGGATCCGCGCGCGACCAAGGTTGGCGACGTTATCACCGTCAAGATATCCATCAAGGACAAGGCGTCGATCGATAACAACAACAGTCGCTCGCGATCTTCGACGCGCGAACTGGATATCACCAACAAGGCCAATCTCAGCTGGTCCGGGCTTAACAAGCATCTGGACACACAGAGCAGCGGCGAGTTGGACCCCAAGGTGGAGTCGACTACCAGCACCGACGCAAAGGGCGGTATTTCCCGCGCAGAAAGCATCAACCTTCTGATCGGCGCGGTCGTGACGGAGGTGCTGCCGAACGGCAACCTGATCGTCGCAGGCCGTCAGGAAGTGCGCGTGAATTTCGAACTGAGGGAGCTGCTGATCTCGGGGATCATCCGGCCGCGCGATATCGCAACCGACAACAGCATTTCCTACGACAAGATCGCGGAGGCGCGCATCTCCTATGGCGGGCGTGGCCGCATCATGGACGTAGCCCAGCCGGCCTGGGGACAGCAGGTTACCGACTGGCTTCTGCCATTTTAGCCGCGAGAGGATCGAGCGTGACGCAACGCCAACCGAAAAAACTCCTCGGAGCCCTTGCAGGCGCACTCGTGGCAGCCGCGTCGGGATTCGCGTTCGGCTTCCTCGAACCGGGAGCCCTTCAACCGGCTCCGAGCGTGACGCCAAACCAGACGGTAACAATCAGAAATGAGGTCAGAGTGTTGGCGCCCATCGTCGCCAATCTGGCGAACGGCTCGGACCTCTCGGTGCGGCTCGAAGCGGCGGTGGTGCTCAAGCCGGACATCGCTGATGCAGCGGAGATTTGCGCCAAGATTTCGGATGACTTGGTGACGTTCCTCAAGACGGTTTCGATTCGCGAGATAGAGGGGCCGACCGGGTTCCAGCTCCTCAAGAATGATCTCAGGACGCGGGCTTCAAGGGTTGGTAACGGCGCAACCCTTGATCTGCTGATCCTCACATTTGTGGTTCAGTGAAATGCGGGCGCAATTGCACGGAGCCATCAGCCATCGAGAGGCCGCCATGCCTTCGCATTGGTGTGACGAAGGCATGAGCGTTGTTATGGTTTGGCGAGGCAAGTGGGCAACCGCCGCACTTCTGCTACTTCTGCTGGTGCTGGCGCCATCCAGCGCAGCCGCTCAGCAGACTGGTGGCCAGTTCGGCGGTCTCGCCTCGCTGTTCCCGGAGACAGCAGACGGCACGTCGTCGCGCATCATTCAACTGGTGCTCGTGATTACTGTGCTGTCGCTGGCTCCGGGGATCCTTATCATGGTGACGTGCTTCACTCGCTTCGTCATCGCGCTCTCTTTTCTGCGAGTCGGCCTCGGTTTGCCGTCCACTCCCGCCAATATCATCCTCGTGAGCCTCGCGCTGTTCATGACGGCCTTCACAATGTCACCGACGTTCGACAAGGCGTGGGAAACGGGCGTGAAGCCCTTCATGGACAAGAAGCTTTCAGAGGATGCGGCTTTTCAGAAGATCACCGATCCATTTCGGGAGTTCATGATGGCTAACGTGCGCCAGAAGGATATCGATCTCTTCGCGGGAATGTCTCCTCAGGCAAGCGCCGAAGGGGCGACCGCCCTCAGAACGCTGATTCCCGCCTTCATGATCTCCGAGCTTCGACGCGGCTTCGAAATCGGCTTCCTCATCATGCTGCCGTTCCTGGTTATCGACCTCATCGCGTCAACGGTGCTGATGGCGATGGGCATGATGATGGTTTCTCCGACGACCGTCTCCTTGCCGTTCAAGGTGTTGTTTTTCATACTGATCGACGGCTGGAATCTTCTGGTCGGAAATCTGGTCCGGTCTTTCCACTAGTGGTCCGAACCCGACATTTGAGCACGAACTCAAAGCAACCGGGGCTCAAATGTCAAGTTCGCGCCACTAGGACTTTTGGTAGCAACCTTAAGCTGTGCAATACGCATTACAACCAATTGCCAAACTAGGAGGTAAACCGTCATGGTCGCGTTAACTTCTCCCATAATTGGGCTAGGTTGTGTTGGCTCAGATCACCGAGCCGGATCTGCCCTCGATCACCGTTCGCCATCAAAAGTCCAAGCACCGTTATCATCAATATGATCGTTCGACACTCCCACAGGACCTTCAATGTCGCCACGACGATATAGGCACCTACCGCAAGCACGGCGATGGACTGAAACGGAAGGTTCGTCAACGCCGCCGTTAGAGGCGAAACGTCGACCCCCGAAAATGGAGCAATCGTCATCCTTGTTCTCTACTGCCCCCCTAGAGCCGATGATTGTGCGAATATAGTGCTCAACCGGAAGATGTAGCAAGTAGAGAGGAAACGGCGCCGCCCAAGAATGCAAGAGAAGTAAACAATTCACGAATGTGTTCGCTAAACTTGAGGATTTTTTCTTGCCGCTGCTAAACCGGTACTGCGTTCAACAAGCCCCAATCATGTCGACCACGGTCGCTCAATCACGCGAAAAAAAGATGTCCCTCCGCATTTCCGCTTTCGCCGACGAAGTCGGCTTTTATGTGCACTCGACCCGCTCCGGCGTTAACAAATACGCGATCGATGCTGATGCCTGGATTGAGGGCGCCACTGCCGCCGGATGGATGCCGCATTTGCGGCAAAGGCCGCTGTCTGCAGGCTATGTCGCTGGTGAGTGGCAAATCGCGACATTGAAGGATGCTGCGAACCCGGTTCGCTATCCGGGTCCGATCCCTGAAGCATTGTGGGACGATATTTTCATAAGACTGGGATGGCGCGGTTTGGTCAAGGCGCAGCCTGAGCTCAAGGTTTGGAACGGCGATGTTTTGCCGGATGTACTCTCAGCCGGAGCCGTTCTGGTGCGCCTTAGCCTCTTGCGGGTCGCTGCCGCGCAGCCGGCAGCTATGGCCTTGGAGCTTTCCAACCTCCAGGCGCACCTCGCGAAAAGCGAGGGCAAAAAACTTGAGATCGATGAACCCATGATCGACCTCCTCGAAAAATACGCGGAGCGCGCAGGTATTCCCGAGCATTGGCTGATATGGGGCATCGCGGAGGAGCTTTAACGCTCCTTCGGTCAGTCTGCCGGAAAACAGTTGTAGAGGGAGAGGCTGCGGGCCGCGGGGGGCACGCAGCCTCAATTTTTTGAAGGGAAGCCGCCTTCCGGTTCGGGCAACCGGTCGTCGCGCAGGACGATGTAGATTGCCGGGATCACGAGAACTGTCAGCAGCGTCGATGACAACAGCCCAAACAGCAGCGAGATGGCAAGCCCCTGGAAGATCGGGTCGGTGAGGATCACCGCCGCACCGATCATAGCGGCAAGCGCCGTCAGCAGGATCGGCTTGAAGCGGATTGCGCCAGCTTCGAGCAGCACCTGACGGAGCGGCGTGGCGGCGTCACGACGTTCACGGATGAAGTCCACCAGCAGGATCGAATTGCGCACGATGATGCCCGCCAGCGCGATGAAGCCGATCATCGACGTTGCCGTGAACGGCGCGCCGAACATCCAGTGGCCGATCACGATGCCGATCAGCGTCAGCGGCACGGGCGTCAGGATTACGAGGGGCAGCTTGAACGAGCCGAACTGCCCCACCACGATGAAGTAGATCCCGAGGATCGCGATGCCGAAAGCCGCCCCCATGTCGCGGAAGGTGACGTAGGTCACTTCCCACTCGCCGTCCCAAAGAAGCGTCGGCTTCGTCTCGTCATCAGGCTGGCCGTGAAGCGCGATGACCGGCTTTTGCCCCGGCCCCCAATCGGCGCGGTCGATGGCGTCCCGCACGGCGAGCATACCGTAAATCGGCGCCTCGAACTTGCCCGCGAGATCCGCCGAAACCATCTCCGCCGGTCTGCTGTTGTGACGGAAGATCGGGAACGACGCGCGCTCGCGCTCAAGCCGTACCACATCGCCGAGTTCGACCACGCTACGATTGCCGGGAATGGCGTTCGCGGGCACGGGCGTCGACAGCGTATGCTGGTCGATGGCGAGGTCGCGTTTCGGCAGCGCCACCGCGATCTCGACCGGATGCCGCCCCTCGCCGCGATGCGAATAGCCGACGGTCACGCCCGACAGATAGGCCTGCACCGTGTCATAGACATCCTTTTGCTCGACGTGGAAAAATTCGAGCTTGTCCTGATCGATGGCGACGCGCAGCCGCTCGGACGGCGTGCCGAAGCTGTCGTCCACGTCCACGATGAACGGCACGCTCTTGAACAGCTCCTTCAGCTTCGTCGCCGTCTCGCGCCGCGCCTCCGGCGTGGGGCCGTAGACTTCGGCAAGCAGCGTCGCCATGACCGGCGGTCCGGGTGGCACCTCGACCACTTTCAGCGCCGAACCTTGCGGCAAGGGGAGGCCCGCGAGTCGCTCGCGTATGTCGAGCGCGATCTGGTGGCTCGTGCGGTCGCGCTCGTCGCGGTGCGTGAGGTTCACCTGAAGGTCGCCCAGTTCCGGCGCGGCCCGCAGATAATAATGGCGCACGAGGCCGTTGAAGTTGAACGGCGCGGCGCTGCCCGCATTGGCCTGGATCGTCTCAAGCTCGGGAAGCGATGCAAGGCGCCGAGCCGCGTCGGCCAGCGCGCGGTCCGTATCTTCGAGCGACGAGCCTTCCGGCAGGTCGAGCACCACCTGCACCTCCGACTTGTTGTCAAACGGCAGGAGCTTCACGCTCACGGCCTTGAAATAGAACAGCGAGCAGGCCGCGATTGTCGCCACGCCGACAGCGACGAGGAAGCCGAGGGAGCGGCCGCGCGTTTTCAGGATCGGCCGGGCTGCGGAAAGATAGGCGCGCGCCAGGAAACCCTGCCGTACGCCAACCCCGTGGCTGTCGTCGCCATGCAGCGGCGCGCGGCCCGCGATGCGCATCATCAGCCACGGTGTCACCATCACCGCGACAAAGAACGAGAACACCATCGCGGCCGATGCATTCGCCGGGATCGGGCTCATATACGGCCCCATCAACCCCGAAACGAAGAGCATCGGCAGGAGCGCGACCACCACCGTCAGCGTCGCGATGATGGTGGGATTGCCGACCTCCGCCACGGCCTCGATGGCCGCCGTCATGCGGTTTCGTCCGTCGCGCATCGCCCAGTGCCGCGCGATGTTCTCGATTACCACGATGGCGTCATCCACCAGAATACCGATGGAGAAGATCAGCGCGAACAGGCTCACGCGGTTGATGGTATAGCCCATGATCCACGACGCGAACATCGTCAGCAGGATCGTCGTCGGGATGACCACGAGCACGACAAGCCCCTCGCGCCAGCCGATGGCGAACACGATGAGCAGCACGATGGAGACGGTCGCGAGCCCGAGATGGAACAGCAGTTCGTCGGCCTTGTCGCTCGCCGTTGCGCCGTAGTTGCGCGTGATGTTCACGTCGATGCCGGGCGGCAGGGCCGAGCCTTTCAGCGCGACGAGCTTCTTTTCGAGCCGCTCCGCGATGACCACGGCATTCGCACCGGCGCGCTTGGCGATGGCGATGGAAACGGCCGGCACCCGTTCGAGCTTGCCGTCCGCCGTCTTCGCGTAATGCCACGAGCGCGCTTCGACTGGCTTGCCGTCTACCACGACCTTCGCCACGTCGCGGACATAGACAGGGCGACCATCGCGCGTTGTCAGCAGAAGCAGCCCCACATCCGGCACGCCGGCCAGCGTCTGGCCCGCAACCACCGGCACCGCCCGGCCACCGTCACGCGTTTGCCCGGCCACGAACGAGCGGTTCGCCGACTTCACCTTGTCGATGAGCTGCGCAAGCGTCACGCCATAGAGCGACAGGCGCTCGGGGTCGGGCTCGATGCGGATCTGGTCCGGCCGGCCGCCCGAGAGATAGGTGAGGCCGACTTCGTCCACCTTGGCGAGTTCGATGCGCAGGTTCTCGGCGAGATGATAGAGCGCCATCTCCGTCCAGCGCGGCGCAGCCTCCGGCGTCGGCGAGAGCGTCAGCACCATGATGGCCACGTCGTCGATGCCGCGCCCGACGATCAGCGGCTCGGGGATGCCGACCGGGATGCGGTCGAGGTTCGCCCTCACCTTCTCGTGCACGCGCAGAATCGCTTCGTCCGCCTTCGTGCCGACGAGGAAGCGAGCCGTCACAACCACGCGGTCGTCATAGGTCTGGCTGTAAACGTGCTCGACGCCGTTGATGGCCTTCACGATGGTTTCGAGCGGCTCGGTAACGAGGCGCTCGGCGTCCTGCGCCTTGAGACCGTCCGCGCGCACCTGGATATCGACCATCGGCACGGAGATCTGCGGCTCCTCCTCGCGCGGGAGCGCCACAAGCGCCAGTGTGCCGAGCGTGAGCGCCGCAAGGAGGATGAGCGGCGTCAGCTTCGAGTTGATGAAGGCGCGTGTGAGATAGCCCGAAATACCGAGCCTGACATGCTTCGGATCGCTCGGATCGCGCGTGCTATTGCTGCTCGTCATGGCCGCACCAGCCTGTCGCCGGGGTTCAGCCCCGCGAGCACTTCCACGCCTTCGCCGCCGCCGTCAAGCAGCGCGCGATGGCCCGGCTGTACTACGACATCGACTGCGCCATCGCCATGCGCCACACGGGCATAATCGAGCCCGAAGCGGCGGAACAAAAAGGCAGGCGGCACCACGATAGAAGGCCTCTTGCCCGCCGAAATCCACGTCAGCACGCGCTCGCCCACGAAATATTTGCCGAGGCCATCGGCCGCCGCATCGGCGATCACGCGCCCGTCCTGAAGCTCGGGGTAGACGAGCGTGATCGTACCTTTGGCGGTGGGAAGGTCGTCGCCCGAAAGCTCGCGACCGCCGACAAGCACCGGATCGCCTTTTTTCATGAAGCGCGCGTGCCGCTCGGGCAGTTCAAGGCGCAGCACATAAGCGTTGGCCGCGATCTTGGCGATGGTCTCGCCGGGCATCACCACAGCGCCGACTGTCACGGGCAGCGTAAGCACACGCCCCTGCGCGGGTGCCAGCACCTCGCCTTCCTCGACCTGTTTCATGAGCACGCTGCGCTCGGCTTCGGCGGATTTGAGCGCGTTCGCCGCAACCTCGGAAACCGCGCGCGCCTCGTCGAGCTTTGCTCCGGCCGCGAAGCCGCGCTGCGCAAGTTGCTCCTGACGCGCAGCCTCGGCCTTCGCCGTCTCGGCACGCGACCGAAGCCCCACGATCTGCGCATCGAGCGACTTGATGCGGAGCGCGAGCTTCTGGTCCGTTACCGTTGCGATGACATCGCCCGTCTTGACCTCGCTGCCGCGCTGGATCGAGAGCGAAGCCACAGTGCCACCAGTGCGCACGCGCGCGGCCACCTCGTCGGTGGAGCGTACCGTTGCATAGACGGCCTTCAGGTCGTCGATCTCGCGCGCGCCGACGTCGAACGTATCGGCGGCGCGGGAAGGCGCGGCAACCGCGCTCAACACGGCGAGGAGCGCGAACAGCGCCGCCCCGCGCTGCGGCGTTCCATGCGGAGAGTGTTGTTTCATCGAAACCTCGTCAGCGTCGCCGTCGTGGCGGCTTTCTTCGTTGCTGGAAAGCTTAATCGCGGCGTGCTATTATTGCAATACGTCGTATCTACGAATATACGAAGATAACGGAAAAGGGATCATGCTGGCTGACGACATGGAAAAGGCGGCCGACGCCGCAAGCGAGCTGCTGCAATCGCTCGGCCACCGTTCGCGACTTCTCATCATGTGCCATCTCATCGATGGCGAAAAGTCGGTCGGCCAGTTGGCGGCCCTCCTTCAGACGCGGGAGTCGACCGTTTCGCAACATCTCGCGCTGCTAAGGAAAGACCGGCTCGTGGCAACACGGCGCGAGGGGCAGACGGTGTTCTATTCCATCGCGAGCGAGCCCGCTCGGCAGTTGGTGGAGCTGTTGCATGGCCTTTTTTGTCCTGGGGTGGGTCAAGGCCGATAAGGTCGAGCGCTCCCGGCCGTTCCACGGGTCAGCGCGTGAAACGGAGCGGAACCGAGAGTGTGATCGTTCCTCGCGCCATTTCCGCAGGTGGCGCGGGCACGGGAGACGCGCGCCTCGCGAGAGAGACAGCCTCCGCGTCGAGCTGGGAGCTGCCGGACGACCGGGTGAGACGCGCCCAGAGTACGCGGCCTTGCCGGTCGATGGCGAACGCGACTGACGCCGTACCGTTCGATGCGCCGCCCGGATGGCGCTTGTGGCGGTTGAGGTGGCCGACGACCGCACTGCGCCACGAGGCGGCGGAGGCCGAAGAAGAGACGCCTGCGGACGGTGCGGCGTTAAAGGCTGCATGTCTGGCCTTGTTCGGGCGGGGCGCAGCTGCGGCGCGCGCGGTCGATTTTTGCCGCTGCGGCTTCTGCTCCTCCGGCTTCTTTTCAACGGGCTTCTTTTCGACCGGCTTCTCGGGTTGAGGCTCCGGCCGCGCCTGCTCGATGATAGCTTCCGCTTTGTCGAACTCGGGAAGCTTGGTTTCTTCTTCCTGCAATTGATTTTCTTTCGGCTTCGGCTCGCTGACCTCCTGTTCGGGCGAAGCTTCCGATTCTGCGCCCGTTGCGACATCGCGCATCGGCGTATCAGGGGCGGCCACGATCGGGGAAAGCTCGACCATGACCGCGCCAGCGGGATCGATCAATGCGGGCGCCGCGTCTTCAGGCTGCAAGAGGATGGCAACGGTCACACCAGCATAGAGCGCTGCTGCTGCGGCGGCGGCAGCAGTCCAGCGCACCGCATCGCGCCGCCCCTCATCCATGCCGCCAGTCGCGTCGAAGCCCCAATCCGCTGTGGTCATGGCTTCCCCACCGCCGCTGCGCCAGCCTGCGGCGCGGCCTCTAGTCCGACGAGCCCGATTTTCAGATAGCCCGCGCTTCGCAGAAGGTTCATCGAGTCCATCAGCGAGCCGTAATCGACGCTCCTGTCCGCGCGCACGAAGACGCGCTGCTCGGTGTCGCCCTTCGTCCTGGCGTCGAGCGCGGCCTTGATCGCCTCGCGCGGGACTGGATCGTTGCCAATTGCGAGCGTTAGGTCGGCCTTGACCGTGATGAAGAGCGGCTCGGCCGGGCGCGGCCTGGGTTGCGCGTTCGATGTCGGAAGATCGACCGGCACATCCACCGTGGAAAGCGGCGCGGCGACCATGAAGATGATGAGCAACACCAGCATCACGTCGATCAGCGGCGTGACGTTGATCTCGTGGCTTTCCTCGACGGCGTCGCTCGGCTCCCGCTTAAAACTACCGGCCATCGCGCTACTCCGCCGCCGCCTTGATGCGAGGCCGGGCCGTGCATCTTGCATCCAAATCGAAGCTCACGAGCCTTTCGACTGCGGCCGAAGCATCGGCGAGAAGCTGGCGGTAGTCGGTGATTTGCCGCGCGAAGGCGTTATAAACGACCACAGCCGGGATCGCGGCGACGAGGCCGAGCGCGGTGGCGAGGAGTGCTTCGGCGATGCCGGGCGCGACCACGGCAAGGTTCGTGGTTTGGGCTTTCGAAATGCCGATGAAGGCGTTCATGATGCCCCAGACGGTGCCGAACAATCCGACGAACGGCGCAACCGAGCCGATTGTGGCCACTATGCCGATCCCGACCATGACGTGACGGCTCGCGCGCGCCTCAGCGCGAGAAAGCCTGGATGCGACGCGCTCCTTGACGCCGTCCTTGTCGGGATTGCCGAGCGTTCTGGAGCGCTGAACCTCGCGAACGGCCTCCGCGACGGCCACCGCGCCCGGCCCTTTGGTTTGCGCAACCGCCTCCGCTGCCGCGTCGAGGCTTGGCGCGCTATCGATGCTCATGATCGCCGCCTTCAATCCCCGCCGCGCCGCCCAGAGCTCCGCCGTCTTCGCGAAGAACACCGTCCATGTGAGAAATGAGGCCAGCATGAGCGCGATCATCACTGTTTTCACGACGACGTCGGCGGCATGGAACATTCCCAGCGGGGACAGTTCGTGCGGAAGCTGCTTGCTCGTCGGCTTGTCGCCCGGCGGGAGCGGAAGCGGATCGCTTTCAGGCGTCGCGAGGGGCGCTTGTGCTTCGGCGACTGGCCCCGCATCGAGTTGCGTCGTTTGCGGCTGCTGCTGTGCCTCATCCTGTGCAAAAGCGGGACTCGCTGCGATCAGAAGCATCGCCCCGACGGCGATCATCCGGCTTACGGTATTCAGACGCCGCGGCGTGGCCTCCGACTGCATCCGTTCTCCCTCATGTCATGAGATAGGCTTGGCGCGGGACGGTCTTCACAGCATTCATCCGTCGACAGTGTCCTGCGCGCTCGAAAACAATAGTCCGGCTAGCAAAGACAAGCAATAATAATAGTTTATAACTATTATAGGTTTTGTTTGAAAGCGGTGAGTATGCGGAGAGCATTATATAAGTCCGCGAGAATAAAACCTTGCAAAACAAAACCCGGCGGATGGCCCGCCGGGTCTAATTCATGTGAATCGTTGCTCGCGGATGGCTACCACTTCACGGTCCAGCTCACCGCGCCCTTGAAGTTGATGCCCTTCTCGTACACGTCTGCGGCGACCAGTTCATAGGCTTCGTCGGTGACGTTATCGATGCCGAGATCCACCCGGAGGCCCTTGAATGGCCCCTCAGTCGGCTCGATCACCGCGAACAGGTCGACGAGGTTATAAGCATCGCGAGTGGCGCCTTTTGTGAACTCGTCCGCGAAAGTGAAGCGCGTGCCGACGCGAGTCCAGTATTCCGGCAGCTTTACGCCGGCGGTCAGGATCACCTTGTCGGGCTGGAGCGCACCGACGTATTCGTCGGTATCTGCATCGCGGCCGGTCATCGTCGCCCAGGAGACGCCGCCGAAGAACCGAGCGCTGTCATAGGTGAGAGCGATTTCCGCGCCGGACAAGATGGCGTGGTCCGTGTTGAAGAACCGCGTGTAGCAGCCGCCTTGGCCCGTGAAGCAACCCATATCAGAGTTACCGCCGACGCCCGCCCCCACGATTTCCTGATTGATATAGTCGCGCGCGTCCATGTGCCAGTAGGAGCCCTTGAGCTTCACGGCGTCGCCCTTTGCCGCGACATCGGTGAACTCGAAGCCCGCGCCCACTTCACCGGTCTCAGCCGTTTGCGGCTTGAGGTCGGGATTGGGTACGAACGTGTTGCAGAACGGGCCCATGCAGAAGTGGTTGCCCATGGCGTAAAGCTCGTTGTAGTCCGGCGCGCGGAAGGCGCTTCCGTAATTGCCGAACAACAGGAACCACGGCACCGGCTTGTATGCGGCTGCAATCTTCGGCGAGAACGCCTCGTCGGAGAAGTCTTCCTCGCCGCTGGCCTCCATCGAAAACGCGTCGAAGCGCGCGCTCGGGGTCAGCGTAAGCTCGCCCGGAAGGGATGCGGGGCGAAGCACCTTGATTTCAGCCTGCACAAAAGAGCCGGTGTAATCGGCTTCGGCGCTCGGGATCGAGGAGATGGTGTTACCATATTGGTAGCCCACGGGAAGGCTGTCCGCGCCCTTCTGCTTGTCCTTGTGGTAGTCGACGCCGTAGGTGAACGTCACCTTGGTTTGCCAGTCGGCCAACTCGAACCACGAGCGGTTGTCGGCCTTAACGCCAACCGTTTCGACATCGCGCGTCTGATAGCGAGTGCTGTTGTAGTAATTCTCCGTGACTTTGTTCTGTGCCCAGTAGGCGAGAAAGTTGCCGTTGAACCACTGACTGCCTTCGGGGGTGTAGCTGAGCTTGCCGGAGACGGTATCGCTCAGGATGCCGCGCTTGACGAGCGCGTTCGACGAACTGACTTCGCCGTTGGACTGCGGGTTCGCAGGAGTAACGCCGTCGTCGGCAAAGTGTACCCAGGTCGCGGTCGCTTTCAGGTCCGGCGTTACCTGCGCCGTGCCTTTCGCGAGCGCGGACTTGATGTTGTCCTTGTTGCTGAGGTCGTCGCCGTTGCCAAGCTCGATCGACCCCATGCGCCGATAGGTGAAGCTGCCGAGCGTTTCGAACTTGCCGTCTTCGGTGCGCGCGAAGCCCGTGGTCGTGAGAATCGGCTGGCCGTCCGCCGTCTGAAAGCCGACCTTGACGCGCGCGCCCGCCGTTTCGCCCGCGTCAAGAAAGTCGCTCGCATCGACCGTCGTCATTGCGATGACACCGCCGAGCGCACCCGAACCGTAGAGCGACGAGTTCGGACCCTTGACCACTTCAACGCGCTTCAGGAGGTCCGGGTCGACGAAGAGGCGACCGTCATGCCCCGATTGGAAGGTCTGCGGCACACCGTCGAGCAGGATAAGAACGTCCTCTCCATCAAAGCCGCGAATGTTGGGCGTCTGCCCGCTCATGCGCGCGCCGCCATTCACGAACACGCCGGGGACGTTCTTCAGCGTCTCGGCTACCGTAGAGGCCTGCTCGGTCTGGATCTGGTCGCGATCGACTATGTCGACCTGCCCCGGATAGTCGAATGTCGCGATCGGATTGAGGGTCGCGAAGATCGAAATCTCGTCCAGTTGGACCCGTTGTCCCGCTTCATCTTGCGAAAATGCGGACGCCGAAAGAAGAGTGGACGCGGAAAGCGCCACTGCAGCGGCATAAGCCGCTCTACTGCCCCATGTCATAACATACCCCAGTCAAGTGCCAAATTGCCCGACGCAAGGTTGGGGTAAGGAAACAGGCCGCGCAAGGCGAAAGATCGAGTCGATTTCGGTTTTTACTTGAGTGTGTCGAATATATTTAGAATATTTCTCAAATGTATTCACATGGAATGAGTCTTATAATAATTAAAATCAGCGAAGTTCTTTTATACGAGGCCAGGTTAAGTTAAACTTTTAGAATTAATCGAAATATAAATAAATGTTGTTGCGACATTGATCGGCGTCGTCTAGCTTTTTTACTTAAGCTGGAGCCTCGCACGTGCCATATCCGTTCGACTGATCGAAGCGGGCTGTGCAACTGCGCGCCAGCGATGGGCACAGTTGGGGAAGGACATATGCACCGCAGGCCGCCGCACGCCGAAATAGCAAGCCGCTCCGAGCCATCGCACAACGACGCGGCCCCTCACCATGGCGCTAGCCATCCTCACGCCAGCCACCCGCATGCTGGCAATACCGGCGCAGGTCAATCGGCCAAGCCGGGCCACGCGGGCGGTCATCCCGGCGGACACCCGATGTCCGCGCCGAAGACCATCGACGCATTCTTTGTTCCGGCTGGACGCGATCCGCTGACGGAGGCGTTTTCGGGCCGGGAGTTTTCGCCGCCCTGGCGCGGCAGCGTCGCCATCGATCCCGCCGAAGCCGGAAGCGCGGTCGCGCGAGCCTTCGCAACGCCCCGCGCCGAGCCCGCCGCCGTCTATATCAACGTGCCTTATTGCCAGAGCCGCTGCCTGTTCTGCGGATTTTTCCAGAACGTCTGGCGCCCCGAGCTTTCGGATGCGTACGTGAACGACGTCGTCGCCGAAATGGAAGAAATGGCCGCGACGCCGCTGGTTTCGACCGCGCCCATCGAGTCCGTCTATCTCGGCGGCGGCACGCCGAGCGCGCTTCTCTCCGCTCCGCTGGCGCGTCTCATCGCCAATGTGCGCCGCCTGCTGCCTCTCGATCCCGAGTGTGAAATTACGGTAGAGGGCCGCGCTTACGGCTTCGGCCTCGAAAAGGCGGTGGCGGCGTTCGATGCGGGCGCGAACCGCGTCTCGCTCGGCGTCCAGACGTTTGACACGGCGGTGCGGCGGCGTCTCGGACGCAAGCTCGACGGCGCGGCGACGCTCGCCTTCCTGAACGACCTCGCCGCGCTCGACCGCGCCAGCATCGTCTGCGATCTGATGTACGGCCTGCCCGGTCAAACGCGCGAAATCTGGCGGCGCGATATCGAAACCGTCGCGTCGAGTCGCATCGACGGCGTCACGCTCTACGCGCTGAACATCTTTCGTGGTGGCCCACTCGCGAAGTCCATCGCGGACGAAAAACTGCCCCCGGCGGCGCTCGTCGGCGAGCAGGCGCAGATGTATGTCGAGGCTGCGGAGTTCCTTGTGGCGGAGGGTTTTCGACAGGTGTCGCAGTCGCATTTCGCGCGCGGCGATCACGAGCGGAACCGCTACAACAGCGGGATAAAGCGCGGCGTGCCATGCATTCCGTTCGGCCCCGGCGCGGGCGGGCAGGCGCACGGCGTCCGCTGGAGCAATCTCGTCAGCATCGATGAACGCAAGGCCGCGAAGGCGGAGGGTCAGGCCCCCATCGCGGGCGCGTCGCGAATGCCGCCAGCCTATGCCGCGCAAGCCGCGATCACGGCGGGGCTGGAAGCGGGCTCGCTCCCCATCGATGTTGTGGACGCAATCGCGCCCGGTTTCGCGCGCGCGGCCGCGCCGCTCCTCGACAATTGGACGGCGGCGGGACTAGGCCGCGTCGATGGAGGCGTCTTCCGAGCCACGCGCGCGGGCACGTTCTGGATCACTAACCTGACCGGCGGCCTTTACGCCGCGCTCGACGCCATTCCGCACACAGTCACAGCAACGGAGGAAATCGCATGACCGAAACGCAAACCGTCTTTGCCTCGAAAGAGGAAGCGCTGGCGGCACTCGCCGCGCGTCTCGAAACCAACCCGGATGGCGTCATCGAGGCGCTGGCGGAGGCGCACGGCGTAAGCGTGGTCGAAGCGATGCAACTCCTGCCGCGCGCGAACTGTACCTTCGCGCCCGCCTCGGCCTTCGACAACATCATGAACGACCTCGCGGAATGGGGTGACGTGACCGTTGTGGTTCACACGAAGAACCTCGTTCTCGAATGCCGGGGTCCGCTTCCGAAGGGCGAATACGGACGCGGCTTCTTCAACCTGCATGGCAAGAGCCCCATCGGCGGACACATCAAGGCGTCGCGCTGCGCCTGTATCGCCTTCGTGCGACGCCCGTTCATGGGCAAGGAAAGCTGCGGCGTGCAGTTCTTCGATATCGACGGCGAAGCCATGTTCAAGGTGTTCGTGGGGCGGCTGGCGGATTACTCGCTCAATCCCGAGCAGGTCGAGAAATTCGAGGCGTTGAAAGCGCGGGTGAGCCAGAACGGATGAGTGCTGCGTGACGCCGGGATCGGGAGCGCCACGACAAGCGAGCCGCCGCGTTCGCTATCGTCGCGGCGCTTTTCGGTCACCCGCCGCCCCGACTTAACGATCCGGTCTTGCATCCGGGTCGGCGCCTCAGGTCAGCGCCTTTTCGCTTTCCAGAACACGAATATGATCGCCGAGGGGAAAGGTCAGGACAGCACGTGTGCCTGGTGACAGCTTTTCGTATCGCAACGCGCCTTCGAGCTTTTCGGCCATGCCCGCGATGATACGCTGGCCAAGTCCACGCCGTTTCTTCTTTTCGGGCGGGATATCCTGGGTGCCCACGCCGTCGTCCTCGACCAAAAGATCGATTTCCGACTCGCGCAGGCGGATCAACACGCGCACCTGACCGCGTCCGTTCGGATAGGCGTGCTTCAGCGCGTTGAGAATGAGTTCGGTGGTCACGATGCCGATCGCGACGGCCGCGTCAGGCGAGATCTGGATCGGCGCGCCGCTGAACGAAATGACGCTGTTCGAGCTTTCGCCGCCGGACACATCCTCCAGATCGCGAATGAGGCTCGCCAGATATTCCGAGAGCGTCACCCATCGCACGTCGAACGAAGTATAAAGCGAGCGATGTACCCGCGCGACCGCTAGAACGCGGCCGTTCGCCTCTTTCAGCGCGGCCTTCACGTCGGCATTGCCGCTGACGTCTCCCTGAAAATGGAGAAGCGACGCAATAAGCTGAAGGCTGTTGCTGACCCTGTGATTGACCTCGCGAAGCAGCAGCGCGCGTTCCTCGGCCAGCGCCTTGAATTCGTCGCGAGCGGTGCGGACGGCGGCTTCGGCCCGTTCCCGTTCGCGCTTGAGGGCGGTCGTGAACATCGCGTTGGTGATCGCGTTTTCCAGCAGCAGCAGGAAATCGCCGTGGAGGTCTTTTACGACATAATCCGCCGCGCCCGCCTTCAGTGCCGCGACCGCGACACGGCTATCCTGCGTTCCGGTAAGATAAACGACAGGGGGCGCGTTCGAGCGCGATTGAAGCGCCGCGAGAAGCGACAGACCGTCGTGCTCGGGAAGGACGTGATCCAGCAGGATAACGTCGAACTCGGACGCCGCGTTTTCCTCAAGGCCAGCCGCGGCGGAGTACGCCGAAACGACAGAAAAGCCGCTGCGTTCCAGACGATTGGAAACCAGCCGGCAAAAGCCTTCATCATCGTCGATGATCAGGATTCGCGGATTCTTGTTAGGCATTCAGCGGGTCCGGAACCTTGATGACGGAAAAGAACAGACCGAGCTGCCGTATCGCAACGGCAAACTGCTCGTAATCGACGGGCTTGGTTATATAGACGTTGCAACCGAGATCGTAACACCGCCGGATTTCGAGTTGGTCATCTGTTGTTGTCAGCACGATCACGGGCGCAACGCGAAGATGACCGTCGTTCTTGAGATATTCGAGAATGTCGATTCCCGACATGTCCGGCAGGTTCAGGTCGAGCAATACGAGGATCGGGTTCAGGTCGGCCGGTTCGCTCTCGATCCGCTTGAAATAGGCGAACGCGGACGCCCCATCCGAGAAATGAATGATCTCGTTCGTTACGCCGGCCCGTCGGATATTCCGTTCGATGAGGCGAGCGTGACCATGATCGTCTTCGATCATGACGATTGCAACAGGCTTGTTCACGCGGCCATCCCCCTGTTCTGCGCTGCGGTTCCCGGAAGGGTCACCTTGAAAGTGGCCCCGATTCCCAAGGCCGATTCGACGGCGATTGATCCGCCGAGTCGCCGCACCAACGCGGACACGAATGCCAATCCCATTCCTTCGCCGGGCACATCCTGAGGACCAGCCCGCCGAAAAAGCTCGAAGATCCTTTGATGATCGCGGGGATCGATGCCCCGGCCATTATCGGAAACCGAATATACTACGTCAACACCCCGCAAGTAGCCTTCTATCTTTATTTCTCCGTGTCCGTCATTTTTAAGGAATTTGATGGCATTCTCGATGAGATTGGAAAAAATCTGCTCCATCGACATCCGGTCGCTCAGGACCGGCGGCAAATCCCCGACCGTGATACGTCCATCCTTCTCGCGTATTTGATGGGCGACGTTCGAAACGACGGTTTCGACGAGGGCCTTTGCGTCGATCAATTCAGAGTGAAGCGGACGGCTCCCCTGCCGGGAAATCTTCAGGATGGCGTTGATGAGCCGGTCCATTCTGGCGATCGAGCTTTTGATGAAGCCGAAAGCCTCGTCGAAATCCTTGCCGAGAACGTCCGCATCCGCCAGCGCGTTCGCCTTCTCCAGCCGTTCAAACAGTTCCTTGCGAAGCGTTTCAAGCTCCGACGTGAACCCCATGATATTGACAAGCGGCGAGCGAAGATCGTGGCTCACGATATAGGCGAAGCGCTGAATTTCATCATTCGCCCGCTGCAACGCGGCGGTGCGATGCATGACGATATCTTCGAGGTCGTTGTTCGATTTTTCGAGCGCCTTGTGGGCTTTCGTCAACGCCGCATTAGACCTCATCAGAAACCACATGCTCAAAAACGAAAAGCCCAGCACGGCGACACCACCGATGACATCGACTATGGTCTTCATCTCGCGGAGTTCGGTCGCGTTGTTTTCTATTTCTTCGCGGTCCGCTGCAGTCTCGTCCTGTAGGGCGTTGATGTTCTCTTCGATCTGTTCGGAGAGTGTGATTCCGTAGTTTTCTTTCAGACGTTCGATGGCGGCCTCCGGCGGCCCGCTTGCTGCCAAGGCAACGGTTCCGGCCATTTCGTCGGCCTTGCGCGTCATCAGATCGAGCAGCACCGTCAATCGCTCGGCTCGTTCGAGCTGCGGTGGGGCGCTTTCGATCAGTCTTCTGGTTTGCGGAATGAGCTGCGAATGCAGCTCGTTATAGGGCTGCAAATATTGTTCCGTTCTCGTGAGCAGGTAGCCGCGCTGGCTGCTTTCCACGGTGCGCATAGTGCGAGCGACGCGGCCAAGCTTCGCGTTATAGCGGTTCAGCTCGGCGGCCATGCGCCCATCGCTTTCAAGACGGTGGGATAGCCAGAAGGAGGATGTAATAAGGATGATGAGCACGCTGGCGGCCGCACCAAGAAGCGCGGCCTCGCGGCGACTCTCGCGGAACAATGTGAAGATGTCGCGAAAGCCAGCCATCACACCCAAGCTCTCCTTCGCGGCCGAAGCGCGACCGTCGACGTAAGATACACGATGTGGCTTCATGGAGGTCAATCGACCTGCGCGGGAATCGCCTTCTCCCCGTTCACGTATTCTTCAAGCCGCTGCCGTGCCCGACTGAGGCGGCTTTTGACCGTGCCGACTGGGCAATTGCAGACCGCCGCTGCTTCTTCATAGGAAAGCCCCTCCGCCGCGATGAGGATGATCGCCTCGCGCTGCTCTGGCACGAGGCCGCTCAGCCCTCTCAGCACGTCCTTGAACTCGATATATTTTTCCTGAGTCGCGCGGGTTTCGAGGTTCGACGGATCGACATCGTCGAGCGGCGCGGTCTGATGATATTTCTTGTAGCGGATGTCGTTGTAGAAGCTGTTGCGCAGGATCGTGAACAGCCAGGCGCGCAGGTTCGTGCCTTCCTGAAACTTGTCCAGGTTCGACAGCGCCTTCACGAGCGTATCTTGAACCAGATCGTCCGAATGCTGCGAGCTTTGCGTGAGCGATAGCGCGAAGGCGCGCAGGTTCGGGATCCACTTGACCAATTCCTGCCGCAGGCTTGCATCGGCGGGATTACCCATTCAATTGCGCTCCTGCTTTTCGATCTTGTTGATAAGGGCGAGCATTTCATTGGGGATCGGTTCCGCGAGAAGCTTCTCGTAGAGCTTCACCACACCGGCCGCGAACCTCGCTTCATCGTATGTGGGATCGAGCGGCGGCTTTTGCTCGGAATCGCCGGCCCCGTCGGCGGCGCCTTTGTCCTCAGGCATCTCGGTCAGCTTTACGACCAACCCGGCCTCATCGGCCTTCAGAGGCGACTGCGGGAGAGGAGCGCTCGCTTCGCGCTCGCTCGTATCGTTTTCGTTCATCATGGTTCCTTGTTGTTGAGAGGAGTCACCGGCCGCTCTGGACAGGGAGTAAATTTTCACAAATCATCAATGCACTGGAACACCCGCTACGGGCGTTTGTTGCAGTCACGTCAACTGCGCCTGGACAATTATCCTTGGGGAACGCCATATGTCTGTTTCGCAATCCATTGCTCCGCATCTGCCTTCGCTCCGGCGGTTCGCGCGTGCGCTTTCCGGTTCGCAGGAGAGCGGAGATGCCTATGTTGTGGCCCTGCTGGAAGCGCTGGTCGACGACCCCACATTGTTCCCGACCGGACTGGAGCCGAAGATCGCGCTCTACCGCGTTTTCCTGAAGATCTGGAATTCCGTAGGCACCAACGACTTCCGGATCAGCAGCGAAACGTCCGAGGCGATCCATGGCCTGCAAACGCTCACGCCAAAGCCTCGTCAGGCCTTTCTACTTTTGTCGGTGGAAGGCTTCGACGCGGATGCGATCGCGAAAATTCTCGACATCGACACGGCTGAAGTCGCCGTGCTGATCGCGGCGGCGGATCATGAAATCGCGAGCCAGATCGACCCGGCCGACATCCTCATCATCGAGGACGAACCGCTGACCGCCGCGCATCTCGAAGAGATCGTGACGGGCATCGGTCACAACGTGACGGGCACAGCACGCACGCACGCCGCCGCGCTCAAGCTCGCGCGCGAAACGCAGCCGGATCTGATCCTCTCCGATATTCAGCTCGCGGATGGGAGTTCGGGGGTGGAAGCGGTGAACGAAATCCTCGGCTCACTCGAACTGCCGGTTATCTTCATAACGGGGCACCCGGAACTTCTGCTCACCGGCGCGAAGCCGGAGCCGACCTTCCTCATCGCGAAACCATTCAACGCCGAGACCGTCAAGGCCATCATCGGGCAGGCGCTGTTCTTCCAGGTGCGCTCGCGCGTGAAGGACGGCAACGGCGAACTTCCCCGGAAATCCTCGGAGTCGGCAGCCGACGCCCGCTGATAAACCGTTCCTTCAGCGGGACCGTTTACAGAACAACGTGACTCCTCAGGCTCGTGCACCCGCATAAATCTCGCGGGACCGCACGAGGGGAACCGGAGAACACCATGGAAGCCTTGCCAGCGCTGTTGATTCCCGGCCTCGGCTGCGACACGCGGCTCTATGGCAGCCAGCTTCCTGCGCTGTTCAGGCAGGGAGCGACCGTCACGGTTGCCAACCACACCCGTAGCGACTCCATCGCCGCCCTGGCCGACGATGTGCTCGCGGCAGCGCCGCCGCGCTTCGCACTCGCCGGGCTATCGATGGGCGGCTATATCGCTTTCGAGATCATGCGCCGTGCGCCGGATCGCGTGGCAAAGCTCGCGTTGCTCGACACAACGGCGCGCCCCGATACGCCGGAGCAGACGGCCCGCCGCAAGACCCAGATCGAGATGGCGCAAACCGGCAAGTTCGGCGATTTGCCGGGCCTGCTGTTTCCGGTTTTCGTGCATGCAAGCCGCCGCAATGACCAGGCTTTGCGCGCTGTCGTCGAAAGCATGATGTTTGAAGGTGGCGCGGATGTCTTTGTCCGGCAGCAGACCGCCATCATGGGTCGGCGCGACTCACGGCCCTATCTCGGCGCGATCCGCTGCCCGACGCTCATCGCTGTCGGTTATGGCGACGAGCTGACGCCGCCCGCACTCGCGAAGGAAATGGCCGATGCGATCCCCGGCGCGAAACTGGAGGTCGTGCCGGATTGCGGGCATCTGTCCACGCTGGAACAGCCGGACTTCATGGCGCGCACGCTGGCAGCGTGGCACAGCGCTTGAGGCGGGCGATTCGCGTCGGCGCGAAAGCGTGGCGCCCTACAGCACGTCGGCCTTGGCGCGCTCGCGTTGCAGCTTGTGGTATTTGCGGATAAGCAGCGTCCGCTTCAGCCGCGACAGGTGATCGATGAACAGCCGCCCTTCGAGGTGGTCGATCTCGTGCTGCACGAGCGTCGCCTCAAGATCCGAAAAGTCCCGCTCCTGCTGCTTGCCCTCGGCGTCGACATAGCGAACGCGCACAAGCGCGGGCCGCTCCACCTCGGCATACATCTGCGGAATGGACAGACACCCTTCCTCATGCACGCGCGGCGTGTCGCCGTGTGTTAGAATTTCGGGGTTGATGAGAACGACCGGGTTCTTGCCCTTCTCGTCGCCCTTCTGCGCATCCATCACGATGAGGCGGCGAAGAACGCCGATCTGCACCGCCGCGAGCCCGATGCCCGGCGCGGCGTACATGGTTTCAAGCATGTCGTTGGCGAGCGCGCGCACCTCGTCGTCGACTGTCTCGACGGTTTTCGATGTTTCGCGCAGGATCGCGTCGGGGATCGTGATGATGGATCGTATTGCCATGCTCAGCAGATAAGCGAGGCGCGCGGCGCGGTCAACGGCTTCGTTTGCGGCGGAAATCAGGATTTGTTCATCCGCTCAAGTCTTCGCAGGGTCCGCGCCGATTTTTGAAGGCAACGAGCGCGATTCAAACGGCCAGGGCGAGCAACGCGTCGAGGTCGAGGTTCTTTTCGACATGGTCCGCCAGCGCTTCGAGTGCCGCTTCGGTGCGCGCGTCGAAATCAAGGCCGGAAGCCGCCGCACCGACGCTTTGAAGCCAGTGCGCGCGGAACTCGTTCGAGCCGAAGAGGCCGTGAACGTATGCGCCCGCGATGAGGCCGTTCGCCGAGAGCGCACCCTCGGGTCGTGCGCCGCCGCGATCGTCTTCCAGCACGAGCCAGGGCTGATCGAGCCCCGCGCCGGTCGTTCGCCCCATGTGCATCTCATAACCCGTGACGCGGCAGCCCGACGCGCGGTCGGTCGTGTCGATGTCGATCAGCCGCTTTTCGCCGCCGATTTCCGTTTCGATGTCGAGCAGGCCGAGGCCCGCCGTCTCGCCAGCCGGTCCCTCCATGCCCTGCGGATCGCGCACCACGCGGCCGAGCATCTGAAAGCCCGCGCAAAGGCCGATCACGCGACCGCCGCGCCGCGCATGCGCGAGGATGTCGATGTCCCAGCCCTCGCGGCGCAGCACGTCGAGATCGGTGCGCGTCGCCTTGGAACCGGGGAGTATGACGACGTCGGTATCGGCGGGGATCGGGTTGCCCGGCTGAATCCACCGCAACGAAACGCCGGGTTCCGCCGCCAGCGGGTCGAGGTCGTCGAAATTCGCCACGCGTGACAGGCGCGGCACCGCGACGTTGACGCCGCGCCCTTCGCCCTCGGCGGGACGTTCCAGCGCCAGCGAATCCTCCGCCGGAAGCCGCTCCGCGCTGTCGAACCAGCGCAGCACGCCGAGAAACGGCCAGCCGGTCGCTTCCGTGATCGTCACCACGCCCGGCTCGAACAGCGAGAAATCGCCGCGGAACTTGTTGACGATGTAGCCTTTCACCCGCGCGCGGTCCGCCTCGGAAAGAAGCATGTGGCTACCGACAATCGCCGCCATCGTGCCGCCCCGGTCGATGTCCGAGAGGATGACAACCGGAAGGCCGCCCGCTTCGGCGAGGTGCATGTTGGTAATGTCGGAGTTGCGAAGATAGACCTCCGCACCGCTGCCCGCGCCTTCCACGATAACGAGGTCGGCTTCCGCGCGCAGCCGGTCGAGGCTGTCGATCACGGCGGGCATCATCCGCTGGCGCATGTGGTGATAAATGCGCGCGGGGCAGTTGCCGAGCACGCGTCCGCGCAGCACCACCTGCGAGCCGATATCCGTCTGCGGCTTCAGGAGCACCGGGTTCATGTGGATCGACGGCGCGGCCTTCGAGGCACGCGCTTGCATCGCCTGCGCGCGGCCGATTTCGCCATAGACGATCTCGCCACCGGGGCCGGGCGGCAGGTCGCTGTCTGCGGCGACGGCCGCGTTGTTCGACATGTTCTGCGCCTTGAACGGACGCACCACGAGACCCCGCCGCGCATAAGCCCGGCACAGCCCCGCGACGACCATGCTCTTGCCGACATCCGACGCGGTGCCCTGGATCATCAGCGAGCGCGCGCGGCGTGGCAGCCCGGCGGGCGCGGGGTTATAGGCGATGCGGGCGATGAGTTCGGCGGCCTGCGCGGGGATCGTGTCGGCGGTCATTCTTCCGTTTCGTTTTCTACCGGCGGCGCTTTCAGCCGGAATTCGCGCGTCTGATCGTGCCCGTCCCAGATCTCCGGCTTCTTCAGCCATTTCTGGATGAAGTTCCAGCTTCCGCGATGGCCGTTATGCGGCAGGGTGCAATCGGAGCAATCCTTTCGCCGCATGCCGTTCGCGTCGGTGTAGACCTTGTAAGGGCCGGGGCATTCGTAGGCGATTAGCGGGCAATAGCAAAAGAGGCAATTGAATTTGCCGCGAACGCCCTTGTGGCACGGCAGGAACGGACACGCCTCGTTGGTGAAGCCCTTGAAGCCTTCGTTTGTGGTGGTGTCTTTCGGTTCCATGCCGCGGCCTTTGCGAGTGTCATCGGAGGCGGCGGACGGCGATGACAGGCGAGCGACCGGCGACGAGGCGCGGCAGGCTAGCGCATGGCATGGCACCGTTTCGGCCCTCCGCCGATACGAAAATGCGTGTGCGCGATTTTGATAACGCGCGGCTCCGGCCGGTCTCCTGGCTTGCGGATATCGCCTCGACCGCCTTCCCGAACCGCACCGGCCCAGTGACTCTTGATCGAAGCATCCGCCTACAGTTGCGGGGGCAGCCGCGGCATGAGCGAAATTCGCCGACCGCGTTCCCGTTTCACCCGATTTTGCACGGGCACCGAAGCTCTCTTTAAAATAGGTCGAAGGCGCGCGCTGGCAAGCCCGACGAACGGCGCGGCTGCAATGCTCCACAGGCTTGCGCGGCGGCGCGGCGTGAGAGACAAAAACGCATGACCTATATCGGCCGCTTCGCACCGTCGCCCACGGGGCCCTTGCATTTCGGCTCGCTCGTTGCGGCGGTGGCGAGCTACTGCGATGCGCGCGCGGCGGGCGGTCGCTGGCTCGTGCGCATGGAAGATATCGACCCGCCGCGCGAGATGCCGGGAGCCGCGCGCCGCATCCTCGATCAGCTCGCCGCTTATGGTTTTGAGTGGGACGGCGAGGTGCTGTTCCAGTCGACGCGGCTCGATGCTTATGCCGAGGCGCTCGACGCGCTGCGGGCGAGCGGGCACATGTTCTGGTGCAATTGCTCACGCGCAGACCTAGCGCGCCTTGGAAGCGCGGTCTATCCCGGCACATGCCGCGCCTTCACCGCTCCGCGCGCGGATGCCGCCGTGCGGATCCGAGTGCCCCCCGGCACCGTGGAGTTCGCGGATCGCGTGTTCGGCTCACAGCGAGAGGATGTCGCCGAGACAGTGGGCGATTTCGTGGTGCGGCGCCGCGACGGGCTTTTCGCCTATCAGCTTGCCGTGGTCGTGGACGACGCCTTTCAGCGCGTGACCGATGTCGTGCGGGGTGCGGATCTCCTCGACAACACGGCGCGGCAGATCGTGCTACAACGGCTGCTCGGCCTGCCGACGCCGCGCTATATGCATCTGCCGCTCGCGCTTAACGCCGATGGCAGCAAGCTCTCCAAGCAAACGCACGCGCAGGAGTTGCCCACGCCCGCCGATAGCGGCCTCTTGTGGCAGGCGCTCGCCTTTCTCGGGCAGGACGTGCCGCCGGGCATGCCGCCAGTGCCATGCGCGGAGATCCTCGGCCATGGCGTCCGGCACTGGACCAGCGCCGCCGTGCCGCGCTCAAGCCCTATGCGGCTCGCGTAACCGCCGCCTGCGCGCGACGCGAAGCCCATCGCATTGCGGTCGCTTTCCCTTTATGATAGGCCGCATCAAGCGCCGGTGCCCGCGAAAGCGGGTGAAACGGGAACGCGGTGGGGGACGCTCGATCCCAATTCCGCGGCTGCCCCCGCAACTGTAAGCGGCGAGCCGAAATCGAAGCCACTGAACGCATGCGTTCGGGAAGGCGATGGCGGCGACGACCCGCGAGCCAGGAGACCGGCCGGCGCTGTAACGCGAACGTGCGACGGCGGGTCGGCGGAGGATGTCATTTTACAGGTTCCCCATACGGATTCAGCCGTAACGGCGACCGCGCCCGCGCCGCGCCGCAAGTGGCCGGCGGCGACGCTGGCGCTGATCGCGCTGGCGGCGGTGCTCGCCGTGCTCTCGCTCGGCGCGGGGCCGGTCGCGCTTTCGCCCGACACGGTTACGGCCGCGCTGTTCGGCGCGGGCACCGAGCCGCAACGCATCATCGTGCAGGAAATCCGCCTACCGCGCGCGGTGCTGGCGCTGGCCATCGGCGCGATCCTCGGGCTTTCCGGCGCAGCGCTGCAAGGGCTGTTGCGCAATCCGCTCGCCTCGCCCGCACTGTTCGGCGCGCCTCAGGCGGCGGCTTTCGGTGCGGTTGTGGTGATCGCGACGGGGCTGGCCGATGCGCTTTCATTTGCGCTGCCGGTGGCGGCGATCGCGGCGGCGTTCGCGTCCGTCTTCGTGCTGCTCGCGGTGGCAGGGCGCAACGCAAACCTTCTGATCCTCATCCTCGCGGGCCTCGCGCTGTCGGCGCTGGCGGGCGCGGGAACCGCGCTGGCGGTGAACCTCGCGCCGAACCCCTATGCCGCGCTCGAAATCACCTTCTGGCTGCTCGGCTCGCTTGAAGACCGGAGCTTCCAGCATGTTGCGCTGGCGCTGCCTTTCATACTCGCGGGTGCTGCAATCCTGCTCGCCAACCGGAACGCGCTTCGCACGCTTAGCCTCGGCGAAGAGGCGGCCCAAAGCCTCGGCGTGGATGTGGGGCGGCTGCGGCTCGCGGTGATCGCGGGCGTGGCGCTTGGCGTTGGCGGCGCGGTGGCGGTGTCGGGAACCATCGGCTTTATCGGCCTCGTTTCCCCGCATCTCGCGCGCCCGCTCGTCGGCCACGACCCCGCGCGGCTGCTGCTGCCAAGCGCGGCCATCGGCGCGGCGCTGCTTCTGGCAGCCGACATCGCCGTGCGCCTCATTCCGGCGACGACGGATATTAAAGTCGGCGTGCTGACGGCCATCATCGGCGTGCCGTTCTTCCTTTATCTGATCGTGCGCGACCGCCGCGCGCTGACGGGTGGCCTCTCATGAGCGCGGCTTATCTCTCCGCGCGCGGCCTCGGCGTTCGGCTTGGCGCGCGCGATCTCATCGCGGACGTGTCGTTCGATCTGCCGCGCGGCTGCCTCACAGCCGTGATCGGCCCGAACGGTGCGGGCAAGACGACGCTGCTCCGCGCGCTCGCGGGGCTGGTGCTTTCACGCGGCGAAATCCGTGTTGGCGATAGCAATGCGGCGGCGCTCTCGATCCGCGAGCGCGCGCTCCGCTTCGCCTATCTGCCCCAAGGCCACGCGGTGCATTGGCCGCTGCCGGTGCGCGATGTGGTGGCGCTCGGCCGCTATCCGCACGGCGCGACCGATCCCGGGAATCTCCCGCGCCGCGACGCCGAAGCCGTCGCTCGCGCCATCGCCGCCGCCGATCTCGGCTCGCTTGCCGACCGCCCCGTTACCGAGCTTTCCGGCGGCGAGAAGGCGCGCGTGGCGCTTGCCCGTGTGCTTGCGGTTGAAGCGCCGATCGTGCTGGCGGACGAACCCATCGCCTCGCTCGACCCGCGCTATCAGCTCGACGTGATGGCGCTGCTCCGCGATACCGCGCTCGGCGGCGCGCTCGTGCTGGTGGTGACGCACGATCTCGGCCTTGCCGCGCGGTTTGCAGATCGCGTGCTCGTGCTGAAGGACGGGCGGTTGATCGAGTCCGGACCGCCTTCCGCCGCGCTTTCGCCCGAGGTACTGGCGCACGCGTTCCACATCGGTGCATTCCGGGCGGAGCACGACGGCTCGCCGGTGCTGGTGCCTTGGGTCGCGCCGTGATCCGCCTCGTCGCCGCCTGCGCGATGCTGGTCGTATCGCTCGCGGCCGCCCGCGCTGCCGAAGGCCCGCGCCGCATCGTTTCCATCAATCTTTGCACCGACCAGCTTCTTCTCACGCTAGCGGACAGCGATCAGATCGCCGGTCTCAGCCCTTATTCGCGTGATGCCTCGCAAAGCTGGCTCGCGAAGGAAGCCCGCGCCTTCCCGAAGATGTCGGGCGGCGCGGAGGATGCGCTTGTCGCCGAGCCGGACCTCGTGCTCGCCGGGCGCTTCACTCGGCTTGCCACGCGGCAGATTTTGAAAGCGAAGGGCGTACCCGTTGCGGAGTTCGACGTCGCCCGCTCCATCGACGACGCAAAGGAGCAGATCCGGCGCATGGCGGCGCTCGTCGGCCATCCCGAACGCGCGGAGCCTCACATAGCGCGGATTGACGCGGCGCTGGTCCGCGCCCAGGCAGCCGCATCGCGAACGCATCCGCGCGTGCTCGCCGTGTCCCGGCGCGGCTGGGTGTTTGGCGGGGAGTCGCTGACGACATCGCTGCTGGGTGCGGCCGGTCTCGCGAATGCCGCTGGCGATATGGGCTTGGCCCATGGCGGTTTCGCATCGCTGGAGGCCATCGTGATGGCGCGCCCGGATTTCATCCTCGTGACAAATGTTCGTGATCGCCCGCAGGATCAGGGCGAAGCGCTGCTGGTGCATCCCGCGCTGCAAAAGCTGTATCCGCTCGCGCGCCGCATGGTCATACCGGAGCGGCTCACGACATGCGGCGGACCGATGCTCGCCGAAGCGCTGGACAGCCTCGCCGCGCAGGTTTCGGCAGTCGAGACGAGTAAAGCCACGCCTGCGTTTTCACGGTGAGATTCAACGCGCATCGGGTCAGAACGCCGCGCAAAGGGCCGCGAAAGGCCGCTTGCATTCGTCTCAAGCGGGTGCAATAAGTCGAGTTTGATGGTGCTTCGATGGTCTTGATCGTCGAAGTTAATGGGTAATCAGGCTGACATTCCATCTTTTATAAAGAAGGATGGATACTTGGCATTGCTCGCGCAGGAAAGTTTTCCGCAGCGAAGCGGCAAGTTTGCCAAGCTATTACCGGCCATTGGAACAGACCAAATCCGCTGGAGGGTGGTTCAGACGCTATGATGACCTTCAACTCTACCGGCCGGTTTCTGATTTGTCGCGGAATCGCCGACGCCTTCTGAGGAGCGTTGCTGATGTCGCTGTGGCATTTTCGGACAACGGCTCATATCGGATTATGGCGTAGCTCACGCTTCCGGCCACCCCGCGACATCATCACACTCATCAACAGGCGTTGACGGGACAGCGGCCCCCAAGGAGGCGATGCATGCGGATTGTACTTATCCATCCTAATTATCATTCGGGCGGCGCCGAAATCGCGGGCCGATGGTCCCCTGCATGGGTGGCCTATCTCGCCGGTTATCTGAAGGCGGGCGGCTATTCCGACATCCGCTTCATCGACGCGATGACGGACAACCTCACCGAGGACGAGCTCCGCGCGATCCTCGCCGAGGAAAAGCCCGACATCATCGGCTCGACGGCCATAACCCCGTCCATCTACAAAGCCGAGCGCGTGCTTCAGATCGCCAAGGAAGTTCACCCGAACGTGGTGACTGTGCTGGGCGGCATCCACGGCACGTTCATGTATTCGCAGATCCTGCACGAAGCCCCGTGGATCGACGCCATCATCCGCGGCGAAGGCGAAGCAGTCATGCTGAACCTCGTTAAGGCGATCGACAAGGGTGAATGGCCCGACAGCCGCGGCCAGGTCCACGGCATCGCCTATCAGGAAGGCTCGAAGGTTATCGCTACCCCGGCCGAGCCGCCGATCCGCGACGTCGATTCTATCGTCGCCGACTGGTCCATCCTCGACTGGACGAAATATCACTACATCCCGATGAACACGCGCGTCGCCACGCCGAACATGGCGCGCGGCTGTCCGTTCACCTGTAGCTTCTGCTCGCAGTGGAAGTTCTGGCGCGACTATCGCGTGAGAAAGCCGAAGCTCGTCGTCGATGAAATCGAGACGTTGGTGCGCGATCACAATGTCGGCTTCTTCATTCTCGCCGACGAAGAACCGACCATCAACCGCAAGGCGTTCGTGGCGTTCTGCGAAGAGCTGATCGAGCGCAAGTTGCCGGTTCTCTGGGGCATCAACACCCGCGTAACCGACATCCTTCGTGACGAAGACCTGCTGCCGATGTACCGCAAGGCGGGCCTCGTGCACATCTCGCTCGGCACGGAAGCGGCGGCGCAGCTCAACCTCGACCTGTTCAACAAGGAAACGACGGTTGGGCAGAACAAGAAGGCCATCGACCTTCTCCGCGCGAATGGCATCGTGACCGAGGCGCAGTTCATCGTCGGCCTCGACAACGAGACGCTCGAAACGCTCGAAGAAACATACAAGATGGTTCGCGAGTGGAACCCGGACATGGCCAACTGGTCGATGTTCACGCCGTGGCCGTTCTCGGACCTTTACCGCGAGCTCGGCGACTCGGTCGAAGTGTTCGACTTCGAGAAGTACAACTTCGTGACGCCGATCATGAAGCCGAAGGCCATCGACCGTGGCGAACTGCTCGACGGCGTTATGAAGAACTACCGCCGCTTCTACATGAACAAGGCGCTGTGGGGCTATCCGTGGGTGCGTGGCGACAAGGTGCGCCGCAAGTATCTGCTCGGCTGCCTGAAGGCGTTCCTGCTCTCGGCATACCAGCGCCAGTTCTACGATCTCGGCAAGCGCGGGTACTGGGGTCCGCAGACGAAGAAGAAGCTCAAGTTCGACTTCGACACGTCGCGTACGCTGGAAAAGACGCCCGAGCTTCAGATCTCGTCGAACGCGTGGAAGGCCGCGCCGAAGCGCAAGGCTGAAGCCTCCCCGGTGGCTGCGGCTGCCGCGAAAGTACGCGGCGACGACGTGAACGATCCGCAGAAGGTCATGGCTTGCGGCGGTGGCGACCAACAGCTCGACGAAGCGACGATGGCTGCTGCCATCGGCGGCAGCGTTGCGAAGCCGACGATGGACGCAGGCTGCGGTTGCTCGGGAGAGTCGAAGCACGAGCACACCGAAGCTGGCGAGTGCAAGGGTCACGGCACGGAAGGCAGCTGCGGTTGCGAGACGGCCGAAGCGAAGGCCGACACGCCCGCCAAGGTTTAGAGAAAAGAGAAGCGCCGCCGGATATGGCGGCGCTCCCAATCTTCCGAGGCCGGGTTCGCCCGGCCTTTTTTATGCCTGCGTTCCATCGGTTCGTTATCGCGACAAACCGAACTGGATTTCGATCCGCTGGTAAGCCGCTCCTGGCCCGTTCCAATCATGATAGACTTCCCGGCTTTCACCGGAAAAAACGTGCCGTGATCGTTCGATCTCGGCGACGAGCGGTGCATAGCCTTGCGTGAAAAGGGTCCGCAAAGAGCCTTGATGAACGGCTGATGCAACGATGATCGGTTCGAGATGGACGAGTTCGATCGCGCCCCGATACCCGTTCGGCCTCTCGATCGGTCGGCAGATAGCCCAGTCGAACGGCATCTTGCCGGTCTTGGGCAGGTTCTGGGCGATGAATAGCCACGGCCCCGATGGCGTCAAATCCGCAGACGCAATCGCGTTTTCTATGATCCGCCCGCACTCCTGCGCGGCTTGTTTCACCTCGGGAATGCAAAGGCGCTTGGTGAGCCGCAGCGCCCACATGTCAGGAGTTTCCTTGATTTGCATAGTCTCTCCCTCCCATTTCGCGAATGCGAGTAGCGCGTCGCGAGTTTGAAGACAAACCCGGACAGGGAACCGCATTCGATTTTTCGTCTTTATAGGAGGCGATTAAGAAAGATTTTTTCTGAGGAGCCATCAACCTCGCAATACCTGTCGGCGGCGGTAATGGGCGCGATCAGCCCGTAAGTTTGAGTTGCCGAAAGACGCCGCTTTTCGCACAATAAGCCAACAGCAGCGCGCAACGGCGCGCACCTCACCGATTTCATGCAAGTCGAACCCATCGGGAAGCATCGTGTCTTCTGATTTCTGGTCGCGCAGCTTAGCAAGGATCGCGCGCCTCATCGCGCCAAGAACGATCCGCGTTCGCCGCAAGCCGGGCGTGCCGTCGCCCTCGCCGTCCGCGCGCGTGCCTCGCCCCCGCCTAGGATCACCGTCGGGCTTTCCAACCATGGGCCGCATGGATTCGGACTGGGAAGGCGAATACGACAACGCGACGGGTTGCCGGAATACAGTCTACACCGCGCCGCAGACTGTGGTCGCGCCTCAATGGGCGAACGTGACGCTCGGCGTGCTCGGCACGCAGCGGCTCGACCGCGCCATCGCCCGGAACGCGGCGACGGCTGGCGCCAAGGTCGCGATCCTCGGCGCGCCGCTCCAACCGAAACTCCGCACCGTCGCGGCGTACCCCGATCCGGCTTCGGTCGTGAAGGGCGCGCGCTATGCGATCCTGCCGGTTTCCGCGCCGGGGCAATCCGCGCAGGCAAGCGCAAGCTTCGCGCCGGAACGTGCCTACGGCTCCGCGCTGGGCGGTATGAGCGCAGGCGCACATCTGATCGCTCCGCGCACCGACGCCGCGCTCACGCGACATGCCGCTGCGCTGGGTCTCACCGTCCACAGCTATGAAGACGGGCTTCGGCCGATCCTCGACGCCGCCTCCGAGGCCATGGACGAGCTTTTTGTCCGCGTCGAAAAGGCCGGGACGCAGCTTCAAGGCTCCAGGGTCTGCGTCATCGCGAGCGAGCGCATCCCGGATTTGCTGATCCTGCGGCTGTCGTCTGCGGGCGCGCGCGTGCATCTCGCAACGAATGAACGCGGGCTGGACGACGCCTTTCCCGGCGTTACGGTGCTCCCGCTTTCGGACTTGCCGGTGAAGTCGCCGAAGTTCGACGCGATCTTCTCCACCATCAACGGCCCGGTGGTCGACGCGCGCGAACTCGGCAGCCTGCCGGATCACGCGCTCGTGGTCGATCTTGCGGACCCACCGGGCAGCGTCGATTTCCAACTCGCCAAACAACTCGGCCGCAAGGCGATCTGGGCGCGCGGCATCATGCGCCGTGTGCCGCCGCTTGGTCAGGCCTATTGGTCCGTGATCGGCGGGCTTATCGCGTCGCTCGAACAGAACGAAAGCTGAGCCCACAGGCGATGCGCAAAATTCTCGTCATCGGCATCGGGGCCGGAAACCCGGATTACCTCACCGTGCAGGCCATCGAGGCGCTGAACCGCGCCGACGTGTTCTTCATCCCGGACAAGGGCACGGAAAAGGCCGCGCTGCGCCTGTTTCGCGAGGAGGTCTGCGCGCGCTTCATCCGCGAGCCTCGCTTTCGCGAGGTGGTCGTACCGATCCCGCGCCGCGCAGAAACGCCCGACTATCGCGCGAATGTGGACGAATGGCACGCCGCCATCGAGGCCAGCTACGAGCGGCTGTTCGCGGAGGCGCTCGGGCCGGACGAAACGGGCGCGTTTCTCGTATGGGGCGATCCGGCGGTGTATGACAGCACGCTTCGCCTGCTCGACCGGCTTCTCGCGAAGGGCGTCGCGTTCGAGCACGAGGTTATCCCCGGCATCGGCGCGATCCAGGCGCTTGCCGCGCAACACAAGATCCCGCTGAACCGCATCGCCGAGCCGGTGCTCATCACCACGGGGCGGCGGCTCGGCGAGGACTTCCCGCGCCATCCGGGCAGCGTCGTCGTCATGCTCGACGGCACGGTGAGCTTCACGCGCGTGCCGGAGCCGGAGACGGTCGAGATCTATTGGGGCGCCTATCTCGGCACGAAGGACGAAATTCTCGTCGCCGGGCGGCTTTCGGAGGTGTGCGGCGAGATCGAGCGGCTTCGCGCCGAGGCCCGCGAGAAGCACGGATGGATCATGGACACCTATCTCATGCGGCGTGTCGGTGGAGCGTCGGAGCAAGCGGAGTAGGGCCGACTGCCGCCGCGGCGCATCGTGGCGACGGCTCTGAGGCGGGCCGAAACGCGCGTCCGCGCCGCTTTTGGGCTTCGAACGCATGCTCAATCCAGAGGCGAGCCGATTCGCCGCACCACATTGCCCGCCCGCGCGCCTCGATTTTTTTCTAGGACAGGAGCAGCAATCCTTTTTCGCTCGAGGTGGGCTGCATGTTCGATTACAGGAAGTTCTTGCTGCGCCGCATCAAGCCGCGCGTCGTGGACACCGTTGCTCTGCCTTTCCCGATGAACGACTGGTCGCGGTTTGAGCGCTTCCTCATTCTCGGCTCGGAGAACGGGCGGTATGTGGCGCGGGAGCGGGCGCTAAACGCCGAGCATATTCCGGCCGTGCTTCGTTCGATCGAAGTCGGTGGCGCGCATGCTGTTTCGGTGATCGAGGAGAAAAGCCTCACCTCGCGCGCCCCTTCGAACGCGCCCGCCGTTTTCGCGCTGGCACTCGCCGCCGTACATGGCAACGCGGCCGTGAAGCGCGCCGCCGTCGCCGCCCTCCCACGGGTGTGCCGGACGACGGAGCACATCTTCCAGTTTGCCGAGGCGGCGCAGGGTTTGCGCGGGTTCGACCCGACGACGAAGCGCGCGGTGGCTTTGTGGTACGCAGAGCAGAAGACCGACGACCTCGCGCGGCAGATCGTGACCAGCCGCCAGCGGGGCGGGTGGACGCATCGAGATCTTATCCGGCTTTCGCAGCCCCTCGCGGCGGACCCGGCACGCAAAGCGCTTTACGATTGGGTCGCGACCGAAAAGACGAGCCCCGCGCTGCCGTCCGTGGTGAAAGGCTATGTCGCCTTGCAGCATGCCAAGACGGCTGACGAGGCGGCGGCGCTGATCGCTGCGCATGATCTCCCAATCGAGACGGTGCCGAAGCACTGGCGGCGCGATGAGAAGGTGCTGCGCGCGGTCGTCGAACGCATGCCCGTGAAAACCTTGCTGCGCGAGCTTGGCCGCCTTACCGCGACGGGCGTGCTAAAATCCTCCGGCGAGGGGCTGAATCTCATCATGCCGTCGCTGCGGGACATCACCCGCGTCTGGCATTCGCATCTGCATCCGTTTGCCTTCCTGCTCGCGCTCGACGACTACCGGAGGGGGAGCGACAACGCGGAGAAGCTGACATGGGAGCCGCTGCCGCAGGTCGTGGACGCGCTCGAAGCGGCCTTCCACGCGGCTTTTGCGAATGCCGAGACGACCGGCAAGCGGCTCCTGATCGCCGTCGACGGTTCCTATTCGATGGGCGCGAGCCATGTCGTCGGCACGGGCCTGAGCGCGCGCGATGCGGTCGCCGCGATGGCGCTTGTCTCGGCGTCGATCGAGCGCGAGTGCCACCTCGCCGCCTTCGCCGTGCCGAGCGGTTCGGATGAACAGCGGCTTTTGCCGGTGCGGATCAATGCCACGATGCGATTGCCCGAGGCGCTGCGCGAAATCGCGAACTACTCATCCGATTCCGTGGATTGCGCGCTGCCGATGCTCTACGCGCTGGAAAACGATCTCAAGGTCGATGCCTTCGTCGTCTACACGGACAGCGAGGTGCGCGCGAAATCGGTGCATCCCGCGCTCGCGCTGCGCGAGTATCGGGCGCGCTCAGGCATTGCCGCAAAGCTCGTTATCGCGGGCGTGGCTTCGGGCGGGTTCTCTATCGCCGACACGAACGATGGCGGTATGCTCGATGTCATCGGCTTCAACGAGAAGACGCCGCGCCTGATCGCGGACTTCATCCGGGGGTAATGGCAAGCATTCGGGCGAGGTCGTGCCTCGTCCTCTTGGCCGCGCTCCCGTCGCCCGGCTCCTACGCCCGCAGATCGGAATAATTCGCGAACTTCTTCAGGTGCGGATCGTACTTGGTCGGCTCAAGATACGGCAGCACGACCTTCATCGCCGCGTTGATGACCGGCGAGCGGTGCCGCGCGTAAAGGTCGAGCGGGTCGAGTTGCATGCGCAAATGATGCTTCGGGTCGTAGTTCAGCCCGTTGCTGACATAGCGCTGGTAGCCGTTCGCCATCGCCCAGCTCATGATGTCGCGGATCGTGTAATGGTAGAGGTGCAGATCGAGCGCCACCTCGTAATCGAGTCCGATATACTGGTCGTAGATCGCGTCGTTGTGCACCATGCACAGGTTGAAGGCGACGATCCGGTCGCCCCGCCGCCAGACGAAGAAGCGCGTGCGGTCCGGCATGCGCTGGCCGAGCGCGCAGAGATAGTCCTTCGTCAGCTTCTCGAAATGCAGCTTCGAGCGGTTATAGACGTTGAGATACAGCGGATAGATCTCGTCGACGATGGGTGTGACGTCTTCGACCACGGACATGGTCAGCCCGGCGGACTGCGCGGCCTTGAACTTGCGGCGCAGATCCTTGCGGGTGGCTCGGCTGAGCGACGCGGCCATGTAGGCGTCGAAATCTTTGTGCGCGGTGCTCAGGCTCGCCATCGGCAAGCTCGGCAGGCATATGAAGCCATCGTCTTTCAGATGACCGAGCACTTCGCGATAGGCGGACGGAAACTCCTTGAAGACAATGAGGCCCGCGCGCTCCTTCTTCGCCTCGTCGAGAGTGGCCTGCGCGAGAAGCGAGCACGTTTTCGGATCGGCGAAAGCGTCGCGGTTGTCCAGATGGCCTTCGCCGGCAATACAGCCGACCATCAGCGTGCGGAGTGTGAGGAACTTTGGAAAGCGGTGCCGGACAGTGTCCACGGCGGCCTTGATCGTGCCGCTCGCGCCCGCGAGAATATCCTGATCGAGGACGAAAAAGGGCTGGATCGCTTTTTGCCGCCCGGCTTGGTCGCGCAGCACGAAATAACGGTAGCTGTGCTCGGGATGCAGGGTTTCCTGCACGATCCGGTAATAGCGTCCGTCCTTGTACTGGCCGCTGAAAGCCGTGTCCCAGCCGCCGGACGCCTCTATTTCCGCGTAGGTCGCCACGCTGACGCTGTCGGGGCCGCGTGACGTGCGGGCCTCCGGTGCATAGTCGCGCGAAGGAACGCGGTATAGGACGCCGCTTTCAGGGGCATCGCGCCTCAATGCGGGGCGGACCCTGTTCAATTCGCCTGCGTCAAAAACCGCGGCTTCCTCGTTCACGAGATCGCTCATGCCCGGTTTCCCTCTCTGATTCCCCGTTCTGCTGGAGGGGCTTCTAGCACCGCCCGGCAGGCATGAACAAAAACTGGCGTGTAAGCACTTATCGCAAAACTAGGTTGTGTTCTTGATAGATTCGAAACCATGCCCAAAAAATGGCGGCGTTCCATGGCCTTAGCGGCGGCCCCGCAAAAAGTCATGACTGAAGTGCCGTTTTGGCGATGGTTTCCGCAGACCAGAAAGGCGATTGAAATTCAGTTCGTCGAACCGGGACGCCGCAAAAACATTCTCCTCATTAACAGCAATGCAAGCTTCGTTTACACGAAGCTGCGCGATCGTGCCTCATTTGCAACAGATGCGCGAAATAGCAGCAATGCGGGTCACGTCCGGGAAAAATGTGGAGCGAGGGCAAGCCTTGGATTGCCGTTCTAAAATCCTATTTCAGAAAAGTGCCGTCTTGGAATGGTGTCCCGCTCCAAGTCTTAACTCAGGTTGCAATCCGTCGCGCCATCACGCTTTCCGGTTGCCAAGCGTGGACATATCTGCATTGTTCGCGGCGTCGAAGTGCCGGTTGCACCAATCCAAATACGGTAGGCAATGCTCAAAGAGCCCATAGTAAAGACCGTCGATATCTGTTCGCGCCATCCCTGGCGAGTACTGGCCGCAGCGCTCGTCCTGACGATCATATCCGGCTATTATTTTGCCGCGCACTTCGCGATCAATACGGATATCAGCAAGCTGATCTCGACGGAGCTTCCCTGGCGACAGCGCGAAGTTGCGTTCGCGAAGGCGTTTCCGAAGGTGGAATCTGCCATCGTCGCGGTCGTTGACGGCCCGACGCCGGAACTCGCCGATCAGGCCGCGCAGCGTCTCGCGCACCGGCTTTTGGAAGAGAAGACCCTCATCAGCAGCGTACAGCAGCTGACCGGCGGCCCCTTCTTCCAGAAGAATGGCTTCCTTTTCCTCTCCGAGAGCGAGCTTAAGGACGCGCTTGGCCAGTTGACGCGCGCGAAGCCGCTGCTCGAACCGCTAGCCGCCGATCCGAGCCTTCGCGGCGTGATGAGCGCGATCACGCTCACAACGCAAGGCGTGCAGGGGCGGCAGGTCACGCTGAACAGCCTTGCGCCGCAGTTCAATTCGATGGCCACGGCGATCGAAAACGCCACCGCAGGTCGTCCGGCCAATTTCAGTTGGCGCGAGATGCTGAGCGGTCAGGCGTCGAAGACGAGCGACAAGCGGCAGCTTATCGAAATCGTGCCGATCCTTGACTACAATGCGCTTCAGCCGGGCCTTGAAGCCTCCGACGCGATCCGCAAGGCTGCGGCGGAACTCGGCCTGCCCGAGCAGGGCGTGACCGTGCGCCTGACCGGTCCAGTCCCAATCTCCGATGAGGAGTTCGGCACGCTCAAGGAAGACATGGGCATGCACGGGACGCTGACCATCTTGTCCGTGCTCGTTATTCTCTGGCTCGCACTGCATTCGGGGCGGATCATTTTCGCCGTCTTTACCTCGCTGATCGTGGGGCTTGCGATAACGGCCGCGCTAGGGCTGGCAGCGGTGGGCGCCTTCAATCCGATCTCCGTCGCGTTCTTCGTGCTGTTCGTCGGCATCGGTGTCGACTTCGGATTGCAATTCAGCGTCGGCTATCGCGCGGAGCGCTTCGAAAAAGACGATCTGCAAGGCGCGCTGAAGGCTAATGCGTCGAACCTCGGCAGCCGCCTCGCGTTGGCCGCCATGGCTACGGCCGCAGGCTTCCTCGCCTTCACGCCCACGGCCTACAAGGGGCTTTCGGAACTCGGCCTGATAGCGGGCATGGGCATGTTCGTCGCCCTTCTGACGAGCATCACCGTGCTCCCCGCGATGCTGCGATTGCTGAACCCGCCCGCCGAGGCGCATCCGCTCGGTTACGCATTCCTTAAGCCGGTCGATGAGTTCATGGATCGCAACCGCTGGCCGATCCTCGTTGGCACCTTGTGCGTGGTGCTCGCCGGTTTGCCGCTTCTCAATTGGCTGCGGTTCGATTTCAACCCGATGAACCTTCGCAGCCCGAACGTGGAATCGGTCGCGACCTATCTCGATCTCAAGAAGGATCCTGAGACGGCGGGCCGCACCATCGAGGTGCTTACCGCGTCGCAGACCGAGGCGGACGCGCTTTCGAAGAAGATCGCGGCGCTGCCTGAGGTGGCCCGCACCACGTCGCTCAGCTCCTTCATCCCCGACAATCAGGACCAGAAGCGCGCGTTGATCGCACAGACGGGCACGACGCTTGAAAGCGTGCTCAAGCCGCAGGCGATCCAGCCTGCTCCAGCCGATGCCCAACTCGCGGAGAAGCTTGAAGGTACCTCGAACCTCCTGAGCGTAATCATCTCGCGGGTTCGCGGCCAGAAGGAAGGCGTCGAGGCGGCCAAGCGGCTGTCTGATGCTCTCGCCGCGCTCTCCAAGGCATCGCCCGAGGCGCGGGCGCGCGCGGCCACCGCGCTGGTGGACCCGCTCAACATCACGCTGAACACGCTCAGGACGAGCTTCGACCCCGGAACGGTGACGCTCGCCTCGCTGCCGCCGCACCTCGTTTCCGACTGGAAAACGGCGGACGGTCGCGTGCGCATCTCCGTTTTGCCGAGCGGCGACTCCGAGAATAACGACGTCCTCCGCCGCTTCGTGGATGAAGTGACTGCGGTTGCACCGAACGCGACGGGCGAAGCCATCGGCATTCAGGAAGCGGGCGACACCATCGTCAATGCGTTCCTCGAAGCGGGGTTCTGGGCGCTGACGTCGATCTCGATCCTGCTTTTCATCTTCCTGCGGCGCGTGCGCGACGTGGCGCTAACGCTGTTCCCGCTCCTGCTGGCGTGCGCCGTCACGCTGGAACTGTGCGTGATCCTGGACCTGCCGCTGAACTTCGCGAACATCATCGCGCTGCCGCTGCTGCTCGGCGTCGGCGTCGCGTTCAAGATTTATTACATCATAGCGTGGCGCGACGGGAAAAGCGGCCTCCTCGCCTCGCCGCTCACGCGCGCTGTTTTCTTCAGCGGCATGACGACGGCGGTGGCGTTTGGAAGCCTCTACCTTTCGAAGCACCCCGGCACGTCAAGCATGGGTGAGTTGTTGGCCCTGTCGCTCATGTCAACGATGGCGGCAGCGGTACTGTTTCAACCGCTGCTGATGGGGCCGCCACGAAAGGTTGAAGAGGAAGAAACGGAAGGGAAGAAGACGGAGACGAAGCGTCCCGCCGCCTATCTCGGAAGTTCTGAGCACACGGCCTGATCGGTCAGAGCGCCTTTCTGCGGCGGGGTGTTGACGCGAGTCCAGTCCTGCCCGCCGCAGATCCACCCGCCGAGCACACAGCCTTCGATGCGCAGTACGTCCGGGCTCGAAAGGCTGATGTGCGAGATGTAGTTGTCACCTTCCTCGGCGTTGTACACTTCGCCGTCAAAGCGGCCGGGCTTATCCGCCGAGGGCTTCATCCCGAGAAGGATGGGCATGCCGAGCACGGATCGCGTCTGCTTTGCCGGATCGGGGTTCTTGCTGTCGACGCCGGGCTCGCCCTTCGTCCACGAGATGATACCCCAGACGCCGTCCGCGCAGGAAACGACACGCACTTGAGCGGTGCCGTCTTCGACCAGCCATTCACCCAGAACGGACGGAACCGCGGGCGCGGCTGGCGCCGCCGGGGCAGGTTTAGGGGCAGCGGACTTCGGCTGAGCAAAAGCGGGACCGGCGATGAGCAGGCCCGCGACCGCTGCGAGATGAAATACCTTCATGAATTTTGACTCCAATCTGTTGCCTGCGAGCCTCATGTGCCCCCAATGTGGAATTTCTGCGGTTAAGAACAAATTTTGCGTCCAGCCCGCATCGCATGCTATCCCCAGAACAATTCAAAGATAGGGCCGGGCGCGCATCACGCGACCGCCGCCGAGGAGCCGTTCAGCATGAGCATCGACATCAAATCGCTTTTCGCGGAGAACGAGGCGGGGCGTTATGCGCTCCATACGCGGCATCTGAACGAGCAGATGGTGCGCGTCCTCAAGACAATCGGCTACGATGTCGGCTTCGTGCGCGGACAGGGCGCTTACCTTTGGGACCGCGCGGGCGACAAATATCTCGACCTCCTGTCAGGCTGGGGCGTCTTCGCGCTCGGTCGCAACAATCCGAAGGTGAACGACGCGCTGCGGCAGGTGCTCGACAGCGAATTACCGAACCTCGTGCAGATGGACGTGTCGCCGCTCGCGGGCGTCGTCGCCGAGCGGCTGCTCGCGCGGGCGCCGTGGCTGGACAAGGCGTTCTTCGCCAATTCGGGCACGGAAAGCGTTGAGGCCGCCATCAAGTTCGTACGCGCCGCGACCGGCCGTGCGGGGCTCGCACATTGCGGCCATGCATTCCACGGCCTGTCCTATGGCTCGCTCTCGCTCAACGGCGACCAGATCTTCCGCAAGGGCTTCGAGGGCTTCCTCACCGATACGGTGGAGGTGCCGTTCAACGATCTCACGGCGCTGGAAGATGCGCTGAAGACGAAGAAGATCGCGGGCTTCTTCGTCGAGCCGATCCAGGGCAAGGGCGTGCATGTGCCCGACGACGGCTACCTGAAGGGCGTTCAGGAGCTTTGCAAGAAATATGGTACGCTGTTCGTCGCGGACGAAATTCAGACCGGCGTCGGCCGCACGGGCAAGTTCTTTGCCATCGATCACTGGCCAGGCGTCGAGCCGGATCTCGTGCTCGTCGCGAAGGCGCTGTCGGGCGGCCATGTGCCGGTTGGCGCGGTGCTGACGCGCAAATGGATCTTCGACAAGCTGTTCAACCGCATGGACCGCGCGGTGGTTCACGGCTCCACCTTCGCCAAAAACGACATGGCGATGGCGGCGGCGCTGGCGACGCTTTCGATCCTCGAAGAAGACGGCGTGATCGAGAACGCCGCCGCCAAGGGCGAGCGGCTCGCGGCCTCTTTCCGGTCGATGATCGGCCGCCACGAGTTGATGAAGGATGTTCGCGGCAAGGGGCTCATGATCGGCATCGAGTTCGGCGAGCCGAAATCCTTCGCGCTGCGCATGTCGTGGCACGCGCTGGAGACGGCCAACAAAGGCCTCTTCAGCCAGATGATTACCATCCCGCTGTTCAAGGAGCACAAGGTCCTATGCCAGGTCGCGGGGCACGGCATGAACATCGTGAAGCTGCTGCCCGCGCTCACGCTGACCGAAGACGATTGCAAGTGGATCGAGGACTCGTTCGAGGAGACGATTGCCGCCGCCCACAAGGTGCCTGGCGCGGCGTGGTCGCTCGGCAAGACGCTCGCCGGGCATGCACTTAAATCGCGAGCGGAAGCATAAGCACACGCTGAGGTTAACGCTGTTTAAGGTTTTGGCAACGAAACGGTGAAGCCTTTCCGCTACAATTCGACCCGATATCGGACTTATCGTCTGAAATAAATGGTAGTCGGGGAGCGCCGCGCTGACACAGCCACGGCGCTCGGTCTTTGGAGATCGGCCGTTCGCCTTCGCAGGAGGCGGGGCGATCAGGCCGGGAGACTTTGGATGAAAGTGCAAAATTTTTTGCTCAACGCGTCGCTGGTTACGAGTGTCGCGCTGGCGGTAACGGTTGCTTCGGGCGGCGCGGACGCCCTTGCGGGGCTGGCGGCTTCATCGTCCGATACGTCGAAATCGACGTCCACCTATAATCCTCGTCGCGGCACGCCGAAACACGCGGTCACGGCTCAGGCGCAACCGCCGCAGCAATTGCCCGCGTTGACGGTCAGGGCTGTTGGCGTTGCTCCGAGCGCCGAATTGGCGTCGTCTCCCGAGGCCGCCGACGCGAAATCCGCGAGCCCGGCACCGCGCGCCTCGAACGCTGGTCTGCCTCCCCTACCCGTGAAGGCCGTCACGCCTCCGCCCCCGCTGCGTCTTGCCGCCGGAGCAACTCCCGCCGCGACGCCGCTTCCCATCCCCGGCACCGGGCCTATCCCTCCGCAGGTCTTGAAGGCGACGCCCGCGAAGCTGCTGTTCGGCGCGGCGCGCGAACCCGCCAAGATGGAAACGCGATCCGTCGGCTTCTATGCGAAGGGATGCCTTGCGGGTGCGGCGCAGCTTCCCGAAAATGGCCCCGTCTGGCAGGGAATGCGGGTGTCCCGCAACCGCCACTGGGGGAACCCCGTTCTCGTGACCTTCATCGAAAAGTTCGCCAAGGACGCCAAGGCGAAGGACGGATGGCCGGGCCTTCTGATCGGCGACATGTCGATGCCGCGCGGCGGTCCCATGCCCTTCGGTCACGCGAGCCATCAGGTCGGTCTCGACGTCGACATCTGGTACAAGCCGATGCCCGGTCGCACGCTTGCGGTCGATGAGCGCGAGCAGATGAAAATGGACAGCGTTCTGCTCGATCCCGTGCACGTCAACGAGCAGAGCTGGACGCCGGACCACGTTAAGCTTTTGCGCCGCGCGGTGTCCTATCCGGAAGTCACGCGCGTTTTCGTCAATCCCGCGATCAAAAAGTGGATGTGCGATAATGTGACGGACGATCGCGGCTTCCTGCACAAGATCCAGCCCATCATGGGCCATGATGCGCATTTCCATGTCCGGCTCGCCTGTCCCGCTGGCGATGAGGGCTGCCGTAATCAGCCGCCTCTGCCCGCTGGCGACGGGTGCGGCGGAGGGCTGGACAAGTGGATCGCGAAGCTTTCGAAGCCGGTGGTCCCCGTCGCGCCGAAGCCTGCCGTGGCGTCAGCGCCCGCGAAGCCAAAGGCCGGCATAACCATGGCGCAGTTGCCTCCGGCCTGCGTGGCCGTGCTGAACGCGCCGTCGATCACGCTCGCCGCGCATTAGTGGAGCGAATTTGACATTTGTGCCCCGGTTGCAGCCAGCTCTCGCATTTAAAAAGCTCCACTAAATCATCAAGTTGCTACTGGTCCGTCCTTGGATTCCGACATGTGCTCACGTGCCGCGAACGGAGGCAAATGTCGAAACTGGACCACCAGAGCCGCCGGATAAGACGCTGAATGATATGGCGATCCCGGGAGGGCTCGAACCTCCAACCCCCTGCTTAGAAGTCAGGTGACATAGCGAGAAGCGGCAAGACACGTCAGGAAGTCTTCTTGTTGAAAATTGGCAAAGATTTAGCAACTTACCGTTAATGTCTGGTAGTGTCGTGGACACGGGGTAACACCCCTAGCCATACAGGTTTTGTTACCCTGGCGTTACCCCGAACCGATAGGGGTGAGCAGGACAACGCCTGAAAGGGGAGACTTCCATGACGAAGGCGCTGACGGTTCGCGCACTCGAAAACATGCGTCCTGGCGCTTCGCGGCGCGAGATCCCGGACGGCATTATTCAGGGGCTTTATTTCGTGCACCAGCCGAGCGGCGCGAAAAGCTGGGCTGTTAGATACCGGGTCGGCGGCCAGACGCGAAAGCTTACGCTTGGAACCTACCCCGCCATCGGGCTCAAGCCAGCTCGCGACCTTGCCAGCACCGCGCTCGCCGCCGTCGCGAGGGGCGAAGATCCCGCGAAAGCCAAGAAGGCGGCGAAAGAAAAGGAAAAGGCCGCGCCCGCTCGCGATTTTGTCGAAGCCGTCGCCGCATCCTTCATCGAGCGTCATTCAAAGCAGAAAAACAAGGAAACGCACATCCGCGAAACCGAACGCATCCTGCAACGGGAGATCGTTCCTGTCTGGAAGGGACGCAAATTGGGCGATATCACGCGTGCGGACGTTCACGAAGTCCTCGATGCCATTGTCAACCGTGGTTGTCCAACCATGGCGAACCGCACGCTCTCCACAGTGCGCAAGATGTGCGCCTGGGCCGTTGATCGCAGCTTCATCGCTGTCTCGCCCTGCCACGGCATTAAAGCACCCGCAAGCGAGAAAAGCCGCGATCGCCTGCTTTCTGAAGACGAGATGCGAGCCGCGTGGTTGGCCTTCGAAGCCACGGGATGGCCGTTCGGCCCGCTCGCGAAACTGCTTCTCGCGACGGCGCAGCGCCGCGACGAGGTGGCGGACATGCGATGGTCTGAAATCGACTTCAAGACGCGCATCTGGACAATTCCAGCTGCGCGCTCGAAGAACGGTCAGGCGCATGAAGTGCCCTTGAGCGAGGCGGCGCTTGCAATTCTGGACGGATTGCCTCACGTCGCGGGTGTTTCCGATTACGTTTTCACCACCACGGGCAAGACGCCGGTCAGCGGCTTTTCGAGAGCAAAGAAAGCATTCGACGAGCAGATCACGCGGCAACTCGGCGAGGGCATCCCCGGCTGGACCCTCCACGATCTTCGACGAACTGCCGCAAGCGGCATGACCGCACTGAAGAGCCCGCCGCACGTCGTCGACGCGGTGTTGAACCACAAGAGCGGCACGATCAAAGGCGTATCGGCCGTTTATATGCGCTACGGCTACGCTGCAGAGAAGCGAACTGCTCTTGATGCTTGGGGGCACTTTCTTACAACGATAATCAGCAGCAACACGCCTTGCTCGAATATGGCTCAACTGGGGACTGACCATGACGAAGAGGAAACCGAAGAAATTCGTCCTTCCCGATGAAAACGCCATAACAGCCGCCATCTCGGAAGCCTATGAGCGAATTCCCAACAAAACGGAGCCTCGTCAGCATTTTGAGCCCGATTGGTACTACCGAATGGCGATGGAGTTATTCGACATAAGGTTAACGACATTCACCCCAAATGAACAAATCAGAAAGAAAACAACAACTTCTAAGAGGCAGCTACAAATAGAATTAATTAATGTCGCAAAAATATCTTCCAAATTGTCATCACTGCTAAGACGCATGTCCGATCGGTGTCGAACGCTAATAGAAAATCAAGATAGTTTTATGGCGAAGTTAAATGGTAAAAAGAAAGAGTTTTATATGGGAATTATTCAAATGGAGCTAAATGATCTACACTATGCTGCCATTCGCGCTATTAAAGATGAAACGGAGATAGAAGTTCAGTCTGAGGCTGGAATAAGTAATGCAGTATCAGACAGGGCCGCCAGGGATTATTGGTTGGCGACGGGGCGCATGCCCTCTCGAGCTTTCGAGAGGGATGAAGTGGACAGCAATAAATCGAAGATGCGCAGCGATTTTTGTGATTTTCTAGAGGCTATATTCAAGGCGATTAGCATATCTCGCAGCGTGGACAATGCGGCCAAAAAGGCTGTGGCGCGATTCAAGCAGGCGAACGCCATTCCGCCATTTTATGGAGAAACGGGAGCCAAAACCTAACCCAAATTTCCATATTCATGGATTGCAATTCTGCAGGAGGTCCAACACTATTGCCTCGTATACGACAGCACGGGGCAGCCAATGAAAATCGAATTCCCAAAGCCGTTTCGCTACAATGGCAGACTATACTGGCGACGCAGCGAGCTTGAACTGTATAAGTCGGCGCTTATCGCGTCAGCTATGGGCGGCAATCAGAATGTCGATCTTTTTTCTGGTCCAGAAATCTTTGTAAACGCGGAGCAGGTGGCGAAGGAGTTCGCAATTACGCGGCGGACACTTGGCCGCCGGATCGCGGGATTCGACAAACCGTCCCTACCGCGCGCTGCATAAGTGCGGGCATCGGCATCCTAAAAGGCCGTCTTTCCTTCAGCGCATGGAGAACCGAATGCCACCGGCCTCCGCGATAGAATTTGGTGCATCGTCGCCAGACTTTCAAAGAACTCTTCTCCCTCATGGTTTTCGCTATGCGGCAGACGGCGATATCGAACGGATCGTCGGCGTTGAGAAGGACGGGGGAAAGGTCTGGGGACGCCTGTGTTCTCCCCTTGAATTTGTCGCGCGAACCGAGAATGCGTCCGGCACCGCGCCGGGCCTTCTTATCCGCATCCAAACTCAAAACGGGAATTGGAACGAGCTTTCCATCCCCCTTTCCGGGCTCATCGGCGATGAACTCCTGCGGGACCTTCTCGATCATGGCCTCCGTTTCGTCCCAGTAGGGCGCGACGCCACCGAACTGAAACGGTTGCTGGTTAGCGTTGTCTGTGAAAAACGAGCGCGGTGCGTCTCTCATGTCGGGTGGTATGGCGACGTGTTTGTGCTGCCCGACGCAATCATCGGGCAGTCGCCGGGTGTGCGCATCGTGTTCCAGCCGACTCACACCATGGAGCATGCCTACCGCGTCGGCGGCACGTTCGGCGGATGGAAAAGGGAAGTCGCGGCGCGCGTCGCTGGCAATAGTCGCCTTATGTTCGCGTTAAGCGCCGCTTTCGTCGGCCCGCTCCTCAAACTGGCGCAGATGGACGGTGGCGGGTTTCATTTTCGCGGGCCGTCGTCGACGGGCAAGTCGACCGCGCTTCACGTTGCGGGCTCCGCATGGGGAGGCGGCGGCGTCAGCGACTTCGTCTGCTCGTGGCGGGCGACCGATAATGCGCTTGAAGGGCTGGCGCTCATCCATAACGACACGCTGCTGACGCTCGACGAAATCGCCGAGGTCGATCCGAAAGCTGCTTTTCGCGCGGCGTATATGTTGTCGAACGGGAAAGGCAAGGCGCGCTTCGATAAAGCGGCCCGCCTTCGGCCCGGTTATGAGTGGCGCTCCTCGTTTCTCTCAACCGGCGAAATCAGCCTTTCCGCCAAAATCGGCGAAGATGGTCGCATTGCGACAGCCGGACAGGCGGTTCGCGTCATCGATATTCCAGCCGACGCCGGTTGCGGGATGGGCCTTTTCGAGGAGCTTCACGGGTTCAATCGTCCCGGCGATCTGGCTGTGGCGTTACGCGGCGCAACGAAACGGCATTATGGCCATGCGGCGCGCGCTTTCATCGCCGAGATCGTCAAAGACGTGCCTGGGATCGCATCCGCGACTCGCGACGCGATAGCGACGATGGTCGGCCAGATCTGTCCGAAGGAATGCGATGGTCAGGTGCGGCGCGTCGCGTCCCGTTTTGCGCTGGCGGCCCATGCAGGAGAACTCGCCACTTCGTTTGGCGTGGTGCCGTGGTCGCCCGGAGATGCTTTCGCTGCATCCAGACGCTGCTTCGAGGATTGGCTGCGCTCGAGGGGCGGTTCTGGCCAGAAAGAAATCGAAGATGCTTTGGATGCCGTTTTTGGTTTTTTGACCCGCTACGCCTCCCGGTTCCGTCCATGGGAAGCGCCAGATCATCAGATTTTCGATTGCGCGGGCTATGTCCGCGACACGCGCGAAGGCCGAGCCTTCTACGTGTTTAAATCGACCTTCCAGAACGAGATTTGCGGTCGGGGCGGGATCGATCCCGACTATGCGGCCGAAACTCTGGCGAGGCAGGGATATCTGAAACGGTCGAGTGACGGGAAAAGAACCCGAACCGAAAGACTGCCGAAAATCGGAAATCAGCGCGTTTACGTCATTCGCATCTCGAGTGGAGAGGACGGCGACGAGCGAGCGGCCGCCGTTTCGCCCGAGCCTCGGTAGCGCGAATGCGGTGAGGCAGATGGGGCAAGGCCGCAAGGCATTGGAATAAAGTGAGAAATTATGCTGCACCCGCCACAATTTGGGGTGAGGCAGGCGAGGCAAAACCCGTAGGTCGAGCCGCTCGCGGCGTTGCTGTCTCACATGAAGGCGTCCCGGTGAGGCGAAAAACGCGAGAAAAAACAAGCCCGCCTCACGTGCCTCACCTGCTTCCCCTCATAATCATCAACTGCAACGAAGCTGGGAGGACAAACCCTATGACGAGTCTAACTTCCACGCTCAAGATCCGGCTGACGAAGTCGGAAATGGGTGCCCTGAAGGAGCGGGCCGATGCCGAGGGATTGAGCCTCTCCGCCTGGGGAAGAGCGCGGCTTCTGAGCGTGCCGGATGAAGCGGCACAGATCATCGGGACCATGCGGCGGGCGATTATCCTCGAGGCAGCAAAGCTGGAGATGATGCCCGAAGCGGAACTCCGGGCGGCGCTCGAACGCGAAGCCGCGGTGAACGCGAGCATCCTGTCCGAGCGCGAAGGATGATCGCCAAGCGCGTGAAGCGGGGCGTCGCGTCGAGCTATACAGGACTTGCGACCTATATTCTCGGCCCGAAGGGCGCGCGCCGGAAAGAGGTGATCGAGCGATTGTCCGATTACATCCTCGACAAGGCGGGCGCCGGCGGTCGCGTCGGCGACATCAGGATCACGAATTGCGGGACGGACGAGCCCGACTGGGCGCTCTCCGACATCATCGCGACGCAGAAGCAGAACACGCGCGCCAGTGCCGACAAGACCTACCACCTCGTCGTCAGCTTCGCAGACAACGAGCGGCCGAGCGACGAGGTGCTGGAAAAGGTCGAAGAGCGGCTCGTTGCCGCCATCGGGCTCGAAGCGCATCAACGCATGTCGGCGGTCCACATCGACACCGACCACCTTCACATGCATATCGCCATCAACAAGATCCACCCGACCAAATTTCGGATGCACGAGCCGTATTTCGACCAGAGAAAGCTCATGACGGAGTGCGAAAAGCTCGAGAAGGAGTTCGGCCTCGTTCGCACGAACCATGGCCGATCGACCGATCCGCAGCCGATCGAGGTTACGCGCGCCTTCCGGGCGGACCTCCAGAAAACGGGCGTCGGGATCGCGATGCTCGAGGGCGCGGCGGACTGGCGGGAGGTGCATCGTCGCTTCGAGGCGAAAAAGCTCGCACTCAGGCAGCGCGGCGCGGGTTTATGCATCGAAGACGAGACCGGTCGCCGCGTCCGCGCCAGCACCGTCGATCGCGCCTTCGGCATCGGCCAGTTCGTGAAGCGCTTCGGCCCTTTTCAGGGCGACGGGCAGACCGTGGCTCAGACTTGCACGCGTTCAGCCTCCAGGCGCGATCCGGTCTACGACCGCCTTTGGACGCAATACCACCTCGACCGCATCAGGAAGCGAAGGGCGCGCGAGAAGGAGCTTCAGCGCATCCGAAAGGAAGCCAACGACGCCTTTCAGCCGGTGATCGACAACTACAAGCGTTTGAGGTCGAGGAGCGCCAACAAGAGGCCGCCCAAAGGCCGGCTGGATCATCTTCAAAAGCTTCGAGACGAGATGACGCGGCGATCGAGGGAGATCGCACAGAAAATGTCCGACAGGCAGGATGCCGTGAGCCGCGCATGGCCGCGCTGGAGCTTCGACGACTATCTTATCCATGTCGCGCAACAAGGCGATGGAAATGCGCTTGCGCTTCTTCAGCGCCGCAACAAGGAACAAGAGGCGCTGAATACCGCCTTCATCTCGGCCCCGAGCGGCGCGGATGCGCGGCGGATCGTCTACAGACACCTGAAGCCTTATGTGCTGAAGAACGGGTCATCGATCTATTATTTGCGCGACGGCGGCAAGGCCATCGACCGGCCCGACAAGATCTATGTGCCCGAGGTTTCGCTTCAGGCGGCGTATCTCGCGATCGATCTCGGAGCGACGCGGTTCGGTGGACAACCGCTCAGGATCGAGGGATCGGCGGAGTTCAGAGCGGCGGTCGTCAAGGCGGCCGCGGTTTCGGGCCTTCAGATCACGCTTGAAGATCGAAGCCTTGAGGCGCAGAGGCAAGCGGCACTTGCCGAGCGGCAGGATGCAATCGACAGCTATATCGCGCGGCGGAACGAGCGGGCCGCCCGCGACCCCGGTTTTCCGGCGCATCGGCTGTTTTCTTCGTCGGATCGCGGTCCGTTTGTCTATCGCGGACGCAGGACGCTGAAGGACGGTCGCCCGGCGATCGTGCTCGAACAGGGCGATAGCTGGATCCTGAAGCCAGTTACCCTGCAGGAAGCAGAAGCGTTCGCGAAACTGACGCGGGGAGCCAGACTGCAAGGGCTGGAGCAGATCACCGAGAAACAGCATGATCTGTCGAGGTGATGGTCGCTCACACCTTGTCGATTTCGTCGCTTCGCGCTATGTATATCCCAATTGCATATCATGCATGGGAGCACGCCATGACCAGTTCGACCGTCTTCACAAGCAACCGCAGCCAGGCTGTTCGCCTCCCAAAGGCTGTCGCTTTTCCCGAGGACGTGCACCATGTCGATATTCTTAAGATCGGGCGCAGCCGCCTGATCGTACCGCAGGGCAAGAGATGGGACGATCTTTTCCTGAGCGGACCGCGTGTCAGCGAGGATTTCATGGTCGAGCGCGAGCAGCCGAAGGCGGAAGAGCGCGAGGCATTCTGATGCTCGGCTACATGCTCGATACAAATATCTGCATCTATGTGATGAAGACCTTCCCGCCTGCCGTCCGGGACAAATTCAATGCGCTGGCTGAACATCTTTGCATATCGAGCATCACGCTTGGCGAATTGCATTACGGTGCGCAGAAGTCCGCCCGCCGCGACGAAAACCTGACCGCGATCGAACACTTCGTGGCGCGGCTGGACGTGCTGCCGTTCGGCAATAAAGCCGCCGCTCATTATGGGCAGGTCCGGGCTGAACTGGAGCGAGCGGGAACACCTTGCGGCCCCCACGATATGCAGATCGGCGGTCATGCCCGCAGCGAAGGATTGATTGTCGTGACGAATAACATGCGCGAGTTTGCCAGGATGCCCGGCGTCAGGGCCGAGAATTGGCTGTAGTAACCGCGATCCATCATCGCGAAATGACTCGACGGGTTGGATCGTCATCAATCCTGAGGATCGATAACAGACACGTCGCCCGTTTTGTCGGAGCCAACGCGAGACTTTACAATGAAACCTCGCGAAGCTGCCATCGCCGCTATCCGTCGAGGATTTGGAAGTCCCTTCCCAGAACAGGCTGCAAAACCTGCTTTTTCCGGGAAGTATGCGTGATTTAGGTGACAGACCCATAAGGGGGCTCCCTGAATTAGGCGCGTCGGAGCCTGGGCGACCAAAAATCGACTGTCTGAGTAGACTCGCCTGAGCGGAAAGGCATTCCGGCAAACTTTAGCCTTGCTTCGTGCGTACCGAGCCAGCTTAGTATCCCTCAACGCGAGGTTCCGATTATGACAGAGAAGGCATTATTCCTCGTCCGAGCCCTTATGGAAGAAAGCGGCGTTGCCTTCGGGACCAGCGGAGCGCGTGGTCTGGTCAGCGCCATGACTGACCGGGTCTGCTATGGCTATACCACCGGCTTTCTAAACTATTTGCGCGAGATCGGAGAGTTCGCTCCCACGTCCGAGGTCGCGCTGGGCGGCGATCTTCGTCCAAGTACCCCGCGCATCCTTAGGGCCTGCGCCCAAGCGATACGCGATGCTTGCGGCGTGCCCGTTTTCTGCGGCCACGTCCCGACACCGGCTATTGCACATTACGCTTTTGCGCGCCGGATCCCCTCGCTGATGGTCACGGGGAGTCATATTCCCGATGACCGCAACGGCATCAAATTCCATCGCGCCTCGTGCGAGGTACTGAAAACTGATGAGGCCAGCATCGCGCGCCAGACGGTGCGCCTCGATCACTCCCGTTTCACCGCTGATGGACAGCTGATTGATGCCTCGCCACTGCCGGAGACTCTGAATATCGAAGATAGCTATCTGCAGCGCTATTTGGAATTTTTCGGCGACGAGGCCCTCTCCGGCTTGACAGTCGGTCTCTACCAGCATTCCGCAGTGGGTCGCGATCTTCTTGCCTGCATCCTTCGCGCACTCGGGGCCGAAGCAGTGCCGCTCGGCCGTTCTGATAGATTTATTCCCGTCGATACCGAAGCTCTGCGCCCAGAAGATATCGATCTCGCCCGTCACTGGGCAGGCGAACACCGTCTAGATGCCATCGTCTCCACCGATGGTGATAGCGACCGCCCACTCTTAGCAGATCATCGTGGTAAATGGTTGCGAGGCGACATATTGGGCCTGCTTTGCGCCCGCGAACTCGGGGCCGAATGCGTAGTCACCCCGGTCAGTAGCAATACCGCGCTGGAAAAGAGTGGTGCCTTTCCTCGCACCATACGCAGCCGGATCGGCTCCCCCTACGTCATCGCGGCAATGGAGGCCGCTCGAGAGAACGGAGGCATTGTCTGCGGCTTTGAGGCGAATGGTGGCTTCCTCTTGGGAAGCAAGATCGCGCGCGATGGGCGCGAACTGGCGGCCCTGCCCACGCGCGACGCCGTTCTGCCCATCGTCAGCGTTCTCGCGGCGGCGAAAAAACTACCCGTGGCGGATCTCTATGCCGATCTACCCCAGCGGGTAACCTGGAGCGACCGTCTGAAAGAATTCCCAACCGCAGACAGTCAGGCAATCCTAACGTGGCTGGCTTCAGGCAGCGAAGGCGAGCGAAAGGAGCGGATCGAGATGCATTATCATTCGCTTGTGGGAAAACTGGCTCATGTCGACCAGACCGACGGCCTACGCATGACCTTCGAGAGCGGCGCGATTATCCACCTGCGCGCGTCGGGTAATGCGCCGGAACTGCGCTGCTACACCGAGACGAACACTGAGGAGAGCGCCAGACATCTCAACGCCGCCGCCCTAAAGCTCGTCGGCGACGAATTGATCCAGACGGCTCGAGCTTCGCAGCAGAAGTATCGAGACCACATCCGGGGCTGACCGCGCCCACCGTCCCGTAATAACCTGAAGCCACCAACAATGACCGCCCGCCGCTATCTTTCATGTCTGATCGATCGCCGCCAGTTTAGTTTATTCAGGGACACTCCGATGATCTCGTCTTGCCCAAACAATCCCTCGAGTTGTATATTTTCTTGCGGCGCAAAAAAAATGAGTATAAATTGACGCACCATGCGGGGTAGCAAGGAAGAGCGTCAAGGGGCGTGGGCACCCGGCAAGAGAATCATGTTCGGCAGCGCTTTCAAAGACAAACCGTCAGCCAACCGAAGTCGGTCTCCCAAACAGACATGCGCCCTGGCCGTCATGCCAGATTACCTTCAAAAAGATCGCCGCGGCCTCCGCAAGCAAAGAGATGGCCGCTCAAAGGTTCGCGCAGCAAAACCTCCTGGACCTGCAACGACAGCGACGGGAAGCCCCTGCGCATATCGGTGTGACCCGTCGCCAGCCACACCCGCACGCCGGTCGGAACCGGGATCATGGTCTCCTCCCGTCGGCAATATCGAGAATGCGCTTCAACGCGCCCATGTCGGCGCCGGGGCCAACCCGCACACGCGCCGCCCGTTCAAAAGCTCGATCTCGATGCGATTATCGGAGGCGGGCGCGTCACTGGCGCTGTGATCGTAGATCGTGTCGCGGCTCTTCGCTGGCGCCGTCACAGAGACCGGCAGGAATGCCGGCGCGGGCTGTGGCTTCTCGTCGTTCTTCGCCAGCTTCCTCCAGCGAAAGAGAAGGCTCGCTTGATACCATGCCTACGGGCGACCGCACGCCGGGCTCCAAAGCCTCGGCGATGATCGCCTGCTTCTCGTCCTCGCTCCGTAAGCGGTGTTCTCAGACCACGGGAGCAGCCTTTTGGTGAACGGCAAAGGCCCAGGGCATGAGTTCATCGATTTTGCGCATCGGCCAGCCATTGACGAGGCGTGAGAGAATGCTGGCGAGCCAGGCCTGTGGATCGACGCCATTGAGTTTGGCCGTTTCAATGAGCGAAGCGACGATTCCCCAATGCTCTGCTCCGCGGTCGTGGCCGGCGAAGAGTGCGTTTTTCCTGTTCAGAGCCAAGGGCCTGATGGAACGCTCGACGGTGTTGGTGTCCATCTCGATGCGCCCGTCGTTCGCGAACAGGATGAGGCCGTCCCAATGGTGGAGAGCATAGCGGATGGCCTTGGCCATTTTGGAGCCGCCGGGAACGAGGGAGAGGGTCTTTTCAAACCAGGACTTGAAACGATCGAGTAGCGGCATGCTCTTGGCCTGTCGGACCTTGCGGCGCGCTTCGGCGCTCTGGCCACGGATGGTTTCCTCGATTTTGTAAAGCGCTGCGATCTGCGCGAGCGCGGCGTCGGCGAGCGGCGCGTTGCCGCCCACAGCGATTTCATAGAACCGCCTCCTCAGGTGCGTCCAGCAGAAGGACAGGATGAGCGGTGCCGACGCTGGCCGGTTGCTCGCGAGGTCCTTGTAGGCGCTATAGCCATCGACCTGCAGGATCCCGCTGAAGCCTGCGAGATGGCTTTTCACATGCTCCGATCCGCGGCCTGGCGCATAGCAGTAGACAACGGCGGGCGGATCGGAGCCGCCCCAGGGCCTGTCGTCGCGGGCGTAAGCCCAGAGCTGGCCGAGCTTCACGCGCTTTCGTCCCGGATCCAGGACGGGGCAGCGCGTCTCGTCGGCGAACAGTTTCGGCGAGGTTTTCAGGATCTCGAACAGGCGCGTCTGAAGCGGCGCCAGAAGCGCCGCCGCTTTGCCGACCCAGTCAGCGAGCGTGGAGCGATCGAGATCGACGCCCTGGCGGCGATAGATTTGCGCCTGCCGATACAGCGGACAGTGATCGGCATATTTCGCGGTCAGAACGTGAGCGACCAGTGCCTCGGTCGGGATGCCGGCCTCGATCAGACGCGTTGGCGCCCGAGCCTGAAACACAGCGCCTTCGCAGGCCCGGCAGGCATATTTCGGTCGGCGCGTCACGATCACTTTGAACTGGGCCGGGATCACGTCCAGCCGCTCCGAGCGATCCTCGCCCATCACATGCATGGCGCCGCCACAACACGGACAAGCTGTGCTTTCCGGTTCGATGACGATCTCCTCCCGCGGCAGATGGGAGGGCAGCGCCCCGCGATTGACAGAGCGGGGTCCTTTGCGCGACGCTTTCAGCGTCGCGTTCGAGGTCTCATCCGTGGCACCCGTTTCGGCGATCGCCTGCTCGGTCTCCTCCATGGCGAGGCTCAACTGATCGGGATCGAGCTTCTCCGATTTGCGGCCGAACTGCGCGCGACGCAGCTGGCGCAGCGTCTCCCACCTCGCATTGGCGCCCTGAACGCGGGCCAGTTCGGCGTCCTTTTCGGCGAGCGCTGCGTCTTTCGCCGACGCTTGTTCCGCCCAGTGCGCCACCAGAGCTTTCAGGACGCCGATATCGTCAGGGAGCTGATCCGTAGCTGCAATCATGACGCGAACAGCACCATGATTTGCAATCACAATCACGCAAAAACAGAGAGATATCAGGCTTATTGCACCGCCTGAGGACGCGCCCTTCGAACCGCACGGACCCGGGCCCAGTCCAAGCCCTCGAACAAGGCGGACGCTTGCGCAGGCGACAGACGCATGACCCCGTCCTCGATCCTTGGCCAGCGGAACTTCGCATCCTCGAGCCGCTTGTAGATCAGGATCAGCCCCGAGCCGTCCCAGATCAAAATCTTGATCCGGTCCGCCCGCTTGGAGCGGAAGATGAAGGCAGCGCCGCAAAACGGATCGAGCTTCAAGACCTCCTGAACCGTGGCCGCAAGCCCATCCATGCCTTTCCTGAAATCGACAGGCCGCGTCGCGATGTAAATCCGAGGTGGAATGGCGCCGAAAATCACCGCCGCCTCATCGAAAGCCCGTCGATAATTGCCAGGATAACCTCGCGGCCGGCCGTCACCGGGATCCGCGCCCGTCCCCCTGCGAGTTCGAGTTCGATCAGCCCGGATGGCGGTGCCTCTTCTTTATGCTCAGGCTGAGGCGCATCCTTTTTCTCGATCAGCAAAGGGGCAAACGTCACCGGCTCTGGTTTGGGCGGTCGCGATCTCAGCCCCGCTTCACGGCGCCATTTGAAAAGCTGGCTCGCAGCCACGCCGTGTCGGCGCGCAACCTCGGAAACGCCGACCCCGTCCTCAAGCGTTTCCTGCACGATCGCCGCCTTCACATCGGACGGCCACGACCGTCGCCGGGCAACGCCGGTGATCACCTCAATGCGCTGGAACGTGTCGGCCCGCGCGCACGACGCAAGCTCCGTGATAGGACTACGACCAGGATTAGACATAAGACGATCCCTCAATGAACCGTCACACTCGCAGCCGTTCGTGCAAAATGGAAGGTGAGGTCAGAACGCCGCTTACCTCGCTCCAGCGGCGCCGGGTATCAGCAACTACGGAATACCGATGCGCAAAATTAGCTCCAGACATATCCCCGGACATAGCTCCCGTCGTGACAAGCGTCACAAACAAGACCTGCATCTAAGCACCACGGCAAGGCGGCCCTCGGCGGAGGCCTACACATCCCGCCCCCGAACGCGGCTTTAGTACTGGGGAATGGCGAATGCGGAGCGCTTCCTATGCAACCGGCAATGCTCAGTTAATGTAAACAGTGAGATCGGATTGTTTGCTCTGTAAGAGCTCGCGCGAAATCCGCAGCTATGCCGACATGTTCCTTCAGCGTGAACGGCTTGAAATTTCGTGCCATATCGAGCGCCCTGGATCGCTCAGCCGAGTTTGTATTCACAAACGCCGTCAGGATCTTCAGCCACGCCATACCGTCTATTGGATCGATATAGAAAGCTTGTTCGCCACCCACTTCGCGATGGGCCGGAATGGAGGAGACGATTGCTGGAACGCCAAGCGAAAGCGCCTCCGCGATCGGAAGCCCAAACCCTTCTACGCTCGACGGCGACACAAGCGCTGCCGCTCCGGAGAGTAGCGAGGCGAGGCCTGCGTCGCTCAAGTCCGTCGCCTCGACCAAAAAGGGAGCAAGGCCGGACGAGCGGTCAAGGACATCGATCACGTTCTCGTTTTCCCATCCGCGATGACCGACGATAACGAGTCGGGGCGTGCGCGGACCAAGCTCTTGGGCAAGCTTTCGCCACACCGCGAAAAGAAAAAGCATGTTTTTTCGCGGCTCGATCGTACTCACCAGCACAAAGTACGGGATGCCTGGGCTGGGAGGCAAAAGTTCGCGACCGCCAAGGAACCACTCCGTCACGCCAAGCGGTATGACCTTCGTTTCGGGCAGCCGCATGCCTCGTGATTCGAGGTAGCCCGCTACAGAGCGCGCAGTGTAATCCGAATTTACGATGATGGTACGTCCAAGCTCCGAAACGGTTTTCAAGCGACCTTCGTGTCTGGCCCGGGACTTGGGTGACACGAATTCGGGAAAATCGATAGGAATGATGTCATGGATGAAAAACAAGGAGCCGATGTCGTTTTCCTTCGTCCAGGCGAAGCGATTCCCCTGTTCGAGCTGCGTATGCGAGCTGTTCAGATAGAAATTCGGTTGTCCGGCGGCACGCTGAATCCGCCGTGCCAGCCTCATCGGCGCGCGGACAAGAGAGCGAAAGGGAAATATTGCCTGTCCTCGAAAACGTTGTTTCAGTGTCGGTCCTCTGACGCGGAAACTCTGCAAACGCCTGCAATCAATGGGTTGCTCCAGATAGGCCTTGAGATCCAGATAAACCTGATCCTGTCTCGGCGTGCGTTCCAGCTTCCATGCTTTGGCGACGCGATCCAGAACGTCCTCGAAGACCTCCCGGCGCAAGGCGCCGCTGAATAGCGGTGTGGTGATGATCGGCACCGGGTTGAGGTCGCGATGACGGCTGAAGATTTCTGTCGCATAGGCATATTCAACGCGATCTATTCCAGTGGGCGTGGAACCTATCACGCGGGTGGAAATCCGGGTCACGTCCAGAAATAGGGTCATCGCCAATCACAGGGTCGAATATATATCCAGGCCAAACTCGATATCATCGAAAACTTTTCCTCTCCCGTTTTTCAGAATTAATGCCTTACTACAGTATTGTTTGACGATATTTGTGTCGTGACTTATCATTATCATTGAACAATGAGATCTCTGAACAAAAAGCGCGTCGTGACACTTGGCATGGAAACGCTGATCTCCAACCGAGATAACTTCGTCGATGAGAAAACAATCAAAATCGACCGCAAGCGTCAATGCAAAGGCTAATCTCGCGCGCATGCCGGAAGAATACGTCTTTACGGGCATGTAGAGCTGTCGCCCAAGTTCTGCAAAGTCATCAACGAAAGCAGCCACGTCGGCGAAGGGTCTGTTGTAGATCCTTGCAATGAAACGAATGTTGTCATGCCCCGACATCGTCATTTCGAAACCGCCCGCCAAGGCGAGAGGCCAGGACATTGACATGCCACGAATGATGCGCCCGGATGTAGGCATATCAACCCCTCCGATGATTCTGACAAGCGTGGACTTGCCAGCGCCATTGCGACCGAGGATCGCGATTTTCTCGCCCCGCTCGACCGAGAAGGAAATCCCGTCAAGAACGCGGCGTACGCCGATCGTGCTTTCATATTCTTTGACGATATTATCTACCGTGATCCTGTCGGAGCCATTTTCAACGAAGTCGGAGGGCGTCATTTATCGTGCTCCAAGATTACGCTGCCCAATGCTTGGAGCACAAAATAGATGCAAAGGAAGAATCCAGAAATGAGTAGAAGCGACCGTAATTTCTTGGGGTATAGCGGATAATCTGGGCTGTTGGGCTCGACAACACGCTGGAGATAAAGACGCTGTTGTTGAGTGTCCTTGACTGCTTCGTCAAAAAAGGCCAAGCTCGCCATCAGCGTCTTCGTCGACAGTCCGTGGTCCATCGCCAGTCTCTCATATTCGGGCAGACGAGATGAAAGCGAACCCTCGCTCCCAACCAGCGTGTTTCGCAATTTTTGCGTCTCCCGCTCCATCGCATCAATTCGAGTTTTGATTGATGTGATTTTCGGGCTCCCCGGTGAATTGACGCTGACCTCGTCCAATTCTGCCCCAAGTCTCGCGATCTCAAAATTGAGTTTCGCAATCAGGTCGATAGTAGATGCCCCCTGAAGCTTCGGATCGAAAAGCTTTTCTCGCTCGCGGAATTCAGAAAGTGCGACTTGTGACGATTTCAGCCTTTCCCGATTCTGGCTTACCAAGGCCTTTGCGAAAGTGACCGTGTCCTGCTGCGCGCGCTCGTTTAATTGGTTGACGCGCTGCTCGCCGAAATCAAGCAATATTCGAGCTAATTCGAGGGGATCTGAGGGCCGAAAACCGAATACCCGCAGCGTACTGATCCCTGTACTTGTGTCAAGTTCGAGAGAAACGTAGTCCGAATATCTTTCGTAGAGAGCTTCCTGGCTATCGCGCGACCACGGAAGCCGTGGAAAGCGGGTAAGAAAATCTGCTTCCGGGCGGGACAAAAGGCTGCGGAAATTCGTTTCCTCGGCAAGTTTCTTTATTGCATCGCGTGAGCTCAGATAATCGTTAACCATACGAGTTTCGTCAAGCGAAGCGCTCATAGAGGTCAAGGCTTGCAAGGCCGTATTTTCCGATAGAACGCCGAGCCCGCCCTGACCCGCTTTCGATCGAACCGCGAAATGCGCCTCGGAAACATAGATGTCCGCCGCAATGAAGGCGTAATAGATGATCGACAGGGAGACTGGCACAGCTACGACGGCAATGGCGAGCATGTTTCGCGTTGCAGCAAGCCACAATGAGGACAGGGAGCGACCGTCGGGTGACTGCGGGTCTGCGGCCGCGATCGGTTCCCCGACGGGCCTCAATTGTGGCGCGATGAAATGATCGGAGGCGCTATCTGACAAAATCGACCCGCCCTTCCTGACGATACGTCTTTTTCGTTTCTGGTCGCAAACACATGGCGGGAACCGACTTGTCTCGTTCGAAAAATTCGAACACCCAAATGTCATTCAAGGCTGATATGACTGCGCGCTTTCCGGATAACAAGAAATCCTATTGCGGTAAAGCAGACGCAGCAGTTAAAAAGATATTGTAAATCCCATTGCGCCTCTACATTGTGACCGAGCATGCCTTCACGAAACAACTCGAAGCAATGGACGAGAGGCGAGTACAATACGATACGGGCAGCGTCTTCAGGTAACCACGAAACCATGAAAAACATCCCCGTCAGTGGGAGGGTGATGTACATAATCGGCTGTATAAGTCGCTCGACAATATCATTCATTTCACTCAAGCCGGCGATTATCAGTCCAAAGCCAAAGGTAAACCAGCCAAGAAAAAGCCACCCGCCAACGACGAGGAGCGGATCATAAAGCCGGTCCACCAACCCAAACAAGTAGAGAGGGATAAATGCAATAACGAAAGCCAATCCGGTACCACCGACTTCCAGTAAAGCACGTGCGATCAAAGTATCTATCGGAAGAACGTTGCGATGATACATGAGCCCTGCGTTGTGTCTGAAGCAATGAACGGAACGGCCAACAATGTGTCGCCAGAGCGTAAGCATCGTATATCCACTCAACACGAATGGCACGATTCCGACATCTCCGCCGAGCTTGTGGTCGGCGGCCGACCAGGCCAGCATCACACCCAGGCTGAGTATGAGTGGTTCCCCCATCAGCCAGAAAAAGCCAAGATTGTGACGACCGAAACGCGTCATCATCTCGCGCAGGACGAGCGCATGCAAAATGCGGAGTTGTGTGCGAAGCCTCGCAAGAAAATCGCCGACTCGAAGGTCAACCATGCATGTGCTCCCTCGATCCCGCGATGACGAGCCAGAGCATTGCGAATATGCTGAAGCACACGGTGAGGACTGTAAAAACGGCCCGGAATCGTCGTGGCTCAATCGCTTCGTCGGGAAGATGAGGACTTACAACCGTTTCGATATAAAGCTGTTTTCGTTGCGCCTCTTGCCGGGCGGCCTGAAGGGCATTGAAAGCCAGAGTGAGATTGCGGTCGGCAAAGTCCTTAGCCAGGGTCAGACGCTCATACGCCGAAACCTTGCTGGCAAGCGGATCATCTCCTCCGACGATCTTGGCTCTTTCCTTGTCCATCTGTTGCTCGAGAGCCGAAATTCGGCTTCTCAGCCCGGGAATTGAAGGACTGGACGGGGAAGTCTGCAAAGCTTCTTCGAGCTGGCGCTGCGTATCGATTGCCTCTTTTTTTAACTGCGCCATCAACTCCAGAATCTTCATCGTATCCGCGAGAGGATCGATCAAAAGCTCCGCATTTCGGAAGGCGGTAAGCGCCTTCTGCGCATCGACCACCAAGAGCTCCGCTTGCGTCAGTTGCCTCTCGGCATACGCGATCGCATCCGATCGGGCTCGTTCGTTTAATCTGTTGATCAACCCCTCGCTCAAACGCAGGAGCGTTTCGGAAAGCTCCTTGGCCTCCACAGGATTGAAAGCGGCAACGCGTAGCGTTACCAAGCCGCCCTTGGATTGGTACCAAGCATCGACGCGACCCAAATAATATTCGTAGAGTTTCTCGGAATTGTCGGCACTCAGAAGGCCATGATATCGGGAAAAGACATCGCCTGCCTTGTTTCCGAAGACACGACGCAAACGCTCAGGGCCAACTTCCCGGACCGCGTCACGCGACAAGAGGTAATTGATGACGGCATAGGTGTCGTCCTCGGCTCGCGCGATGCCAATCGTTCGAAAAAGCGACGAAAGGCCGCCGCTTTGAGACCCGCGGATGCTGCGAACGGTGAACTTGCTTTCGACCACATATCGGTCAGAAGCGAGCACGAAATAATAAGCGCTCGCTATCGTTGTGGGCAGAATTACAAGAGCCATGAACAATAGCGCTGCGAGCGACGCCTTAAGATCGATTGATCGCGTGAAACGCCAAAAGCTCATTACACTCTGCTTTTTTAGAAACCAATGCCGTGTATCGGTGCCGTTCAAAGACGGCAGCAGTTGGGCGAATAGCTCCGACGCCGGGATACGTGCTTTGAATCTCGGCCTTGATCATGCGTGCATTCGCCGCAAGGCGTTAACAACACAATCCGTAGAAACAACCGCATGAAGCAGCAAGAGTTGTGTCGATTGCACGGCTTCCGATTGTCGAACGCCATCGGAACGACGATCCCGGACTGTCACAAGACCGGTGGAGCGAGTTGGCCGGGTCACCCAAGCAGCGATTCGATGAGAGCATCATCTTGCGCATTAACGTGTAGAGACCGGCCAACGGCTATCCCTGTCACGCCAATCAGTTTATCGATCAACCCAGTCGGATCGTTCGTCACATCAAGCTTTGTCATGTAAATGCGCCCCTTTTCGCGTTGATATTCGCCATCCGCCAAATAACGGACGATAAGCCTAGGGGCAAGCGTTGGGACAAAAACGACAACACCGTTAACTGTAAAACGATAGGAGTTGTCGGCCTTCAAACCACGAATTGACGAAAACTCGAGATTCGCGTCAGAAAGAAACGGAGAGGCTCTGCAGCGGCTCCGGAAAATATCTATCACATTTTTCATGTTTGAATTTTCGATAATCGGCCTGGTTATGTCCTTCATTACAGACATACTTAACTCCTTGGAGTATTGTTTAAAAAGTATTGGAGAAGTTGTTCAGCTTCCGCTAATAGATCCATCCGCGAAGCAGTGAGAGCAGGTGCTGATGGCATCCCACTTCTCAGAATCGAGAAGAAAACGCATTTGTCTCCGGCGTGCACTCCGCACAATTTCCAGAAGACTTTCGGTAGTAAAGTCTCCGACGGGTTCGAGTCGCTCGAAATCATTGCAGCAGACCAGAACCTTGCCATCACAGTCGACTATAAGATCGTCGAGGGCGCTACCATTACAGCGTCCTCGCTTCGCTCCCAAAGACAGCGAATCAAAAACCTGGCGATCACGGCTGCACCGGTTACTTAACCGGTCGAACGAAACATAGATTGCTCCCCATTCCAGAAAGCGCTCGCGCATGACCGAAAGCTCATGCATGTTTAGCCGGTTCGCTGGAATGCTGATAGCGACCTTACCGGGAAAATCCCTCAGGATCTGCTCAATTTTTGGAAAGACGCGATTGAAGCGCAGAGGTAACATCAAGGCATCATAGGTTTCCGGATGCAAAGACTCGACATGGACGGCGATCATCGAGACGTAGTCTGCGAGAGGGGCATGTCGAGCTTGATTGTATGCTGCCGCATTTGTATTTACTGACAGGCGAACCAAGGGGAGTGCCTTTCTCAGTTTTCTCGCTCGTTCTTCAACATGCGGGTCGAGAAGTCCGTCCCCAAACAGACCAAAACTTACCTGGACGCCGACGTCGTACTCATCCTCTGCCAGCGAGCCGACGATTTTATCGAATAACCACATCGGCATCGGTGTTTTAGGGACATGCCCGGTTACCGGCTTGTTTGCTGGACAGTGGATGCAGGATGCGTTGCACATCCCCATTGTCCCCAAGATCACGCAGCGGAACTGCTTGTCGAGGTCCAAGCCGACCGCCGCCGCCGATTGGCGAACAAAGAGAGCAAGCTCCTTGTCGTGCGCCAGAAATCTGAGTTCGGCGCGCGCATCCCTCATCGAATGATCGCGCGCGAGGGCTTCGCAATACGCGGTAACGGCCTCTCTCCGGCGCCCTTTGATTTTTAGCAGATGCCCCAGCTGCAAATGGGTGTCGGCGACGTCGGGATTTAGATGCAGTGCTTTCTTGTATGCACCTTCCGCCGCGTCTGTGAAGCTCGTTTCCTTGAGAGCGTGGCCGTACTGTACCCAGATTTCGCTCAGCGTCGGATTGAGATCCAGAGCCTTTGCGTAAGCCTCTCTCGCTTCATCCCAACGGCACCCATCGCGAGCAATGTCACCCAGATACACGTAAGTTTGCGCGTTACAAGGCACTTGGGACGGGTCTTCGGGGAATTCTCCAACCATCACGTTATCCCTGCTACTCGCTCAATAATTACGTGCTCAATCTCCAATTCGCCCTCGATAGCGCCTTGGCCGATGGCGAAGCGTACCTCCACCTCCTTCCCTGGATCAAGATTGTGAAAACCTATTTCACATGTGAATTTGCCACGGGACGGAAGCGGCCAATTGGCACAACCCTGAATCTCGCCGTTATAAACGTCGACCACCAGGGTGTTGCCACTTTCATTACCGTCGACCGAAAAAACAGGGACCGCCTTCCAGTGTCCGACAGGCAAGCGATGGCTCGGGCCGTAGATGAGAATTCTCGATCGCCCCGTGAGATCGAACTTATTGGAATATCCGTCGATGTTGCCTTCGGGGAAAAAGAGCGCCCCCGGCCAGACGAGACGATCAACCGGTTTGTCCGTCACTGCCTCATAAGGGCCCAAGCTTGCCTCGACGAGGTAGGCTTCGATATCGTTGAGCGGCTGGAGAGGTTGTGATCGCCATTCGCGGAGAGCCCCCAAGGTCAGTTCGGAGCGCGGCTCCAATTCGGACGCAAGCTTCTCCACGATGAATGCGAGGTCTTTCTCTGTAAGGGTAAGCCTGTAAATTCTAGCGATGTTCCAGATAAAGTCTGCAAGCGGGACAGCACAAGCATGTCGGTCGAGGATAACGGGTGCATGCCTTGTTATCCAATCGTGAGATGCAGCAAGACAGCCGGATACGTGCCGAACACAGTCTGTGAATTTCATTCCCGGCGTCCGAACGAATTCTACAGCATGCCGCGGGCTGTCCACCACCGCGAGCTTAAATATTCTGGGATCAGCAAGTTCACGTAGCATGCCCTCTTTCGGGGCCCTTGCCACGATAAGAGCGTGCCGGCTCGGATCGTCCGCCAAATGCATAGGTAGCGCGTCGAGTTGATCCCCCGGCAAATCCTCGTATTTTTTGCATGCGACAGCGAGCAACAGCCGGAGGCACTCCTCAAGGATTTTGCCGAGGACCGTCGGGGGGATGATTGCAGCGAATATCATGACGGCCCTGCTTCGATTCGCGGATTAAGGCGCTCGGGGGTCGGCTTAACCAATTGGGTCTGCAATGGTCGACCAATCGAAGGCTTCAGGCGCGCATAAAGCTGTTCGAGCCGTTTTTGATAGGCTTCGGCCGAAAACTGTCGAGCCACCACCGCTCCCCGGGCAACTTTGTCCGCGCGCAATTCCTGACTTGCGACAACCTCCACGATGGCGTTCTTGATATCTCGTGTGTCGTAAGGATCGACGAGAATTGCTCCGTCGCCTGCTATCTCCGCCATCGATCCGACATTCGATGTGATGACCGGAGTGCCGCAGACCATGCCTTCGATGATGGGAAGACCAAAACCTTCGTACAGAGACGGGAAAGTTATTGCTAGCGCTCCTCTAACGAGATTAACGAGTTGCGGAAATGCGACATACTCGAGCACCACGATCCGTCGCGCACCGCGTCTAATAGAGCCGCTTTGCGTCGAATTCTTGAGGAGTTTCAGTTCCTGGTCGGATTTCCAAGCTTGAGCCCCAACTATAACGAGCGGCACAGGAACATTCGACGCGAGGTAGGCCTCGACAATCCTTCCTACGTTTTTCTTCGGTTCTATCGAGCCATAATAGAGAATATATTCTTTGTAATTTAGGTTAAATGCACCCTTGAGCTCATCCGTAACGATATTCTGAGGGGAACATAAATAAACGGATGGGATGTCGACGGATTGATAGGTATTGGTGACCCTTTCTTCCGGAACGCCAATGATGTTTATGATATCTTGGCGAGACGTTTCGGATACGGTGATTATATGGTCGCTTTTTCGTGCGAGATGCGTGATCAGGCGATGATACTCGCGCTTCCTGTCAAGCGTCGTGTATGGCAAGCGGAGCGGGACGAGATCGTGAAAGGTGTAGATGTTGATCGCACCCTGAAGTTTCACCGGCAAGGGATATGTCCAGTGAGCGATCTCCACGTTTGGGATTCTCACTGCGAGGCGGCGGCGATGTACCTTGAAGAATGCGGCGCTGCTGGAGTAAAGATGCGGGGAATTCCAGAGACAATCAAAGAAGGGCAGTTTGGATGCCACTTGCTGATATATCACCGTGCCTGAGAGGGTAATCGGCTGAGGTCGCCTCGGAAACGGGCTGACTAACGTCGAAACGACCCTTCGCGCACGCCCCAGTCGGCCTTCACCGTCGATAGGATTTTCATCGAAAAAAGCGATCTCTCTCTCAACTTCGGTTTTTCCGGTCGCGCCGCCCTTGCCATACAGGATATGCACCGAATGTCCGATCCCGTGCAGACAACGGGACAAATTTCGCGCATAAGTTGCGACCCCCGTCCCTTTTTCAAGTGCCAGATTGAAACCGTCGATGACGACATTCACAGCAACCGTATCCTTTTACATAAAAAAAACTCAATCCAAGATTGAGGAGCCAAAACGCCTCATAATGCGAAAGCTTATTAGCAACAACGACTAGGCGTTTGCAAGGCCAACTCCGAATCACTCTCGCTTCTTTTAATCCAGCCCGCGCAAAAGCTGTGGAGGTCCGTCGCTGCGTGGCCTGCGGGCCACAACGGCCTAGCCTTCGCCGATTACCCATTGCCACCTTGCCCGGGACTGGACTAAATGGGCTGGTTAGATATCTTATTTACTCGTTAAGGCTCGGCTGACAAAATGAGTAAACAAAAAATCGCATTCTCCATGCTTTTCTTGGGCGCGCTTGGCGGGTGCAGCGTCCTGCCCGCCGCTGGCCCGTCGCAATCGGTGATGGAAAGCGTCGGGACGTCCGAAAACACCTGGTACAAAGTGGTCGAAATCAACGAGCAGACCATTTCAGTGCTACGCCTTCGGCGTCCTCCGAGCATGACCAGGCTTTCTGAGTACAAGAGGGCTGTCGCGCCCGTGGTGGGCATAGGGGACGTCATCAAGATTACGGTCTGGGAAGCTGCGCCTGGCAATCTTTTCAACGCTTCGGCGGGCACGGCTGGTGGCATAGGCGCCGTGGGTTCGACTGCCATTCCAGAGCAAGTCGTCTCGCGTGAAGGAACCATCAGCGTGCCGTTCGCCGGGGTGATAAAGGTTATCGGAAAACAGCCGCGAGAAATCGAGCAGGCCATAGTTTCGAAGCTATCCAACAAGGCCGTGGATCCCCAGGCTCTTGTCAATGTCGTCAACAGCGCGGAAAACTCCGTTACTGTTACGGGCGACGCTGTGGCTGGCGGCCAGGTGCAACTCGGGCCAAATAATGAGAGGCTACTCAACGCCATTGCCGCTACCGGCGGCATAAAAACGCCAGTTCATGAGACATTCGTTTCCTTGACCCGTGGCGGAAAGGTTGTGACGGTACCCTTTCTTGAACTTACTCGCGAGCCGGCCGAGAACATTCGCCTGAGTTCCTATGACGTGATTGGCGTGTATGGACACAAGCGAAGCTACACTATTCTAGGGGCATCCGGACGTCAGGCAGAAATCGCGTTCGATGCACCCACGATCACTTTGGCGCAAGCGATCGGTCGGGCGGGTGGTCTGAATGACGACAAGGCCGAGGCTAAAGGTGTCTACGTTTTTCGTTTCGAGCCTGCTGACCTGATACCGCAACCGTTCCGCGAACCAAACTTGGCGCATAGCGATCAGGTACCTATCATTTATCGACTCGACCTCAGTCGCCCGGAAGGGCTGTTCCTAGCGCAGGCATTCGCCATGCGCGAGGGAGACATCGTATACGTGGCGAACTCGTCCGGAGCCGACTTCACCAAGCTTCTGCGAATTGTGGGGACGGCTGTGTCACCTGCTGTGAGCGCGGCAAACGTGTATAGCGCGGTGCCGTAGTAGGGTTTTGTACGTTTGATTTCGATCAGAAACCGTAAACGATGAGCCCATAGCAGTCTTGGGCTTTGACCCCTTGTTTGCTACGTTGATGTGTTATGGGATTTGTAAATGCAAATTCTTTTCGTATCCGCTCCTTTCGGCCCCTTCTTTCGCGAAGCTGCAAAAGCGCTCGGTGATGATGGGCATTCAGTTTGGCGCATAGCTTGGGAAGGGGGAGATTTCGTTGAGACGCCTGCTCCCCATCGCATTCGTTTTCATCGATCCGAAGACGACGAGGAGACATTTGTCAGGCGCATTATCAGAGAAAAGAAAATATCGATAATTGTAACTTTCAATGATACGTCCAGAAGAAATCGCCTTGCGATAAAGATCGCCTCGGAACTGGGCATCCAACGTCTGGTTCTGGAGAATGGTTATCTCCGCCCATTCTGGATCACAGTCGATCGATCCGGCGTAAACGGCTTTTCGGATTTGCCTCGTGATCCTTCCTATTACACATCGCAAAATTTGCCGCCGCCTTCGTTCCTGAAATTCCAATCAAGCATGAGATGTCACGTCCGGCATGTGATCTGGCATTACTTCTGGTCCTGTGCTTTGTCTCCGTTCCTCCGTTTCGAAGCCGATTACCACGGAGACCACATATGGAGGCAGGCGCGTCACTACTTCGGTGAGTACATCTGGCGTATCTCTCATAGCGAAGAAGAGAAATTGACGCGGCTCAAAAAAATCCATGAGGAGGCGAGTGGGCCGATATTTGTCGTTCTCCTGCAAAAGCCCGGAGATTCGCAACTCAAGGTTCATTCAAGTTTCCCCCGCAATCGTGCCTTTCTGGTTGACGTACTCCAATCATTTTCAGCCAACGCGCCAAGCGATGCTTTGCTCGTCATCAAACAGCACCCGTACGATTACGGGGTCGAGCGTTGCCCCCGCTTTGTGGAAAAGCAAGCCGAGCGGCTAGGAATCTTCGGGAGAGTGGTTTACTTCCGAAAGACAAGTATCGACCGGATTTACGATCAATCGACTGCTGTAATAACTGTGAACAGTACTGGCGGCCTTACCGCGTTGATGCGTGATCTTCCCGTCATTTGCATGGGTAATGCTGTCTATGACATGCCGAAGCTGACCTTTCAGGGCGCCCTAGACGAGTTTTGGTCAAATCCTGTGCCGCCGGTGAGGGAAAGTGTTGACGCGTTCTGTGCCTATCTCCAAAAATACTCCCAGGTGAATGGCGGCTTCCACAGCGGTCAAGGCATTGAGCTCGCCGTGGCAGGGCTGGCCCGGATCGTAAGAAGCAATGAGGCCATCCCGCATCGAATAGCCGTCTCGACTTATCAGTTCGAAAATGCGTTTGTCGAAAGCGGCTTGGGTATGGCTATGGCTTCTCACACTTACCCCACCATTTCCCAGAGTAAGTAAATATGATCATTCCAGTCATTCTCGCGGGCGGGTCGGGTTCAAGGCTCTGGCCGCTTTCGCGCGCCAAACATCCGAAGCAATTCCACGCTCTTGTCAGCGCCGAGCCGTTGCTGGTCGACGCGGCACGCCGCGTGCCAGCCTCCGGCGCATTCATGCCGCCATTCGTCATTACCAATGAAGAGAACCGCTTCGGCGTGGTGGCTGCTTTCCGAAACGCAAAGCTTGCGTGTCAGGGCATCGTGCTCGAACCGGAGGGCCGCTCCACCGCGCCAGCGGCTGCGGTCGCGGCGCATCTCGCGCTTGAAAGGGCAGGCCCCGACGCGCTTATCCTTGTGATGCCCTCTGACCATCACATCGAGAATCCGCGCGCGTGCCTCGACGCCGTAAATGCAGGCCGCACTGCGGCGCAGAAAGGCCTTCTTCTTACGTTTGGCATCAAGCCGACGAAGCCTGAAACGGGCTACGGCTATGTGAAGACTGACCGCGTGGCTGACGAAGCCGGGGCCGTGCTGAAAGTCGACCGGTTCGTGGAAAAGCCGGATCGGGAAACGGCGCAGCGCTTTTGCGCGGATAACCACTATTTCTGGAACTCCGGCATCTTCCTGTTCGGCGCGCGGGCTTATCTCGACGAACTTGCACGCTTCGAACCCGCCATGGTCGAGGCGAGCCTCGCCGCCGTGCAAAACGCGGCGACCGACCTGAATTTCATCCGCCTCGCCGACAGTTTCCGCGACTGCCCCGCCGATTCTATCGACTACGCCGTGATGGAGAAGACCAAGAAGGCGGCGCTCGTGCCGCTAGATGCGGGTTGGAGCGACGTCGGCACCTGGGACGCGCTTTACGATGCGGCGGAGAAGGACGAGCGCGAAAACGCCACGCGCGGCGATGTGGTCTTGCGCAACGCGAGCCGCTGCTACGTGCGCGCGGAAAGCGGACTTGTCGCCGTCTCGGGTGTGGAAGATATCGTGGTCGTGTCGACGAAGGATGCGACGCTCGTCGCGCGGCGCACCGAGAGCGGCACCGTCAAAGAGGTGGTGCAGCATCTTGCCGCCACGCGGCGTAACGAGGCCGAGCAGCACACCACGGTGCATCGTCCATGGGGGAGCTACGAGACACTCCACCTTTCCGACCGCTATCAGGTTAAGCAGATCGTCGTCGAGCCGGGCGCGGCGCTTTCGCTCCAGCGGCATCACCACCGCGCCGAACACTGGATCGTCGTCAAGGGCACCGCGCGCGTCACCATCGACAGCGAAATCAAGCTTCTCTCGGAAAACCAGTCGGTTTATGTGCCGCTCGGCGCCACGCACCGGCTGGAAAATCCGGGGCTCATTCCGCTGACGCTGATTGAGGTGCAGTCCGGTCCCTATCTCGGCGAAGATGACATCGTGCGGTTGGAAGACTTCTATGATCGAGCTTAACAGGCTTCAAAAGGAAGTAAAGCGTGCAAGATAGTATCTCACGCTTCTCGTCGGACGGTGGGACGGGCGATTGAGAACTACGATGTGCGATAAGACTCGTGGGTTCGACGGTCGTAACACGCCATAAGTGACGAGTTCTCCAACAAGGCCGTGGGTCCCCAAGCACTTGTTGACGTAGTCAACAGCGGCGTGTCAGTCAAGAAAATGACATAACGCTTATTGTAAGCTTCAACGGTGCGGCCATCAGAAATCGTCGCGCAATCGGTTGCTTTGGAACTCGGGATTTAATCTTCTCATTAATCAGTCCGCCGCAGCGGCGCAGGAGTATTTCAGCATGTCAAAGAAAAAGGCGCTGATCACGGGTGTAACGGGACAGGATGGTGCCTATCTCTCCCAGCTTCTGCTGGGCAAAGGGTATGAGGTTCACGGCATCTTGCGCCGGTCGGCCTCGGCAGAAGTGATCGATGCACGTCTGAAATGGCTCGACATTGCCGAACAGGTGACCCTCCAAGATGGTAATCTAACCGACATCTCCAGCCTCATCCGCATCATACAGAAGGTTGAGCCTGACGAGATCTACAATTTGGGCGCGCAGTCATTCGTTAAGTCGTCTTGGCAACAGCCCGTACTGACCGGCCAGGTTACGGCAATCGGCGTCTCGAACATCCTCGAGGCGGTCCGCATTGTCGCGCCCCAGGCGCGATTCTATCAGGCCTCCTCATCGGAGATGTACGGCCTCATTCAGGAGCCGATGCAGAGCGAGAAGACGCCCTTCTATCCGCGCTCGCCCTACGCGGTGGCCAAGCTCTATGGCCACTGGATAACGGTGAACTACCGCGAAAGCTTCGGCCTGCACGCCTCTTCGGGCATCCTGTTCAACCACGAGAGTCCACTGCGCGGCATCGAATTCGTCACCCGCAAAATCACAGACGGTGTGGCGCGCATCAAGCTGGGCAAGGCCAAGACGCTGGCGCTCGGTAATCTCGACGCCAAGCGTGACTGGGGTCATGCTCGTGACTACGTGAAGGCGATGTGGCTGATGCTTCAACAGGACAAGCCCGACGATTACGTCGTCGCTACGGGCCGTACTGAGACGGTACGGGAGTTCTGTCGGCTGGCCTTCGGCCATGTCGGTCTGAACTATGAGGATCACGTCGTTGTCGATTCGCGCTTCATGCGGCCGGCCGAAGTCGACGTTCTGCTCGGCGACTCTTCCAAAGCGCGCAAATTTCTGGGCTGGGCGCCCGAGACGACGCTCGAGCAGCTTGCGGCCGAAATGGTCGAGGCAGATCTCAAGCGCAATACGGCGTAAGGAGGGAAAGACGCGCATGAAGGTTGTCATCACAGGCGCGGCGGGCTTCGTCGCTCCCTATGTCGCCCGCGCGCTGCGCGCGAGCGTTCCCGGTGTCGTGATCGTCGGCGCGACGCGATCAGGCGAGGCGGCTGCGGAGTTCGACGACGCGATCGCATTCGATCTGAACGATCCGCGCTCCATTGAAGCAGCAATCGAGCATGCCCGCCCTACCCATGTACTGCATCTGGCAGGCGTGGCCGCGCCGCAGCAGGCTAGCGCCGACCCCCAGACGGCTTGGCGCGTCAACACCCTCGGGACCCTCGCACTGGGGCGAACGCTGTTCGAGACCGTGCCGGACGCGATTTTTTTGAACGCAGGCTCGGGTGCCGCCTATGGCGACAGTGCCAAACGCTTCCGGAGTTTGGATGAGGAGGTTGCCTTCGCGCCCGCAGACGAATATGGGGCGACCAAAGCCGCAGCCGATTTGGGGCTCGGCGTTTTTGCACGGCGCGGGCTGAAGGTCGTGCGGCTGCGCCCCTTTAACCAGACCGGCCCCGGCCAAACCGTCGAGTACGCGATCCCCGCCTTCGCCGCGCAGATAGCCGCGATCGAACGGGGCGAGCAAGAGCCGGTGGTGAAGGTCGGCAATCTTGATGCCGAGCGCGACTTTTGCGACGTCGCCGACATCGCTAAAGCCTACGCTTTGGCTATGATCGCGTCGAGCGAGGATAGAATTCCACCTGGACGAGCCTATAATCTATGTTCGGGGAGAGGTGTGGTCATGCGCGCAGCGCTCGACATGCTGCTGTCAATGTCCGAGGTTCGCATTGAGACGCAGTTGGATCCGGCCCGGATGCGCCCCTCCGACATTCCCCGCATGGTCGGTGATCCCGCGCGGGCGCGCGCCGAACTGGGCTGGCAGGCGATGACGCCACTCGATGAGACGCTGCGGGCCGTGCTGGAAGCTTTCCGGGATAAAAGCCTATCATCTAACAGGCCCTGAAATAGTTATCACCGCGGGACGTAGTTCTTTCTGTTGGGTCGAAAGCGCTGTCTGTCTGTCCGAGATGGCTGCTCGTCCGACAACTGCGGCGCAGCTTGCGCGTGCGCCTTGATCGCCGCCATCTTGCGCGACACCGCTGTTGTCAGCAGCCAATTCCGGTTCTTTGGTAAGCCTCGGCGGAGGCTTACGCCCCTTGAAGGGCGTATTCGGGCTATATAGGCGCGTATTATTGAAAGCCCGCTATGTGGGCTTTCTTATCCACCACTTCGGGTGCTCAACATGCACCTTAAGCCCCATCCTGTCTGAAAAATGAATGGCTGCCTTGGCGACTTCCAACCAGTTCCAATCATCTCCTATTAGAATACCGCCAGGGGCCAGAAGATCATAATAGTTCTCTATATCGCGAAGGGCTGGCCCATATTCATGGGCTGCATCTACGTGGATTAAATCAGGACAAATCCCATTCCTTTTCAAGATTAGCGCCGCGTTGTCTGATGTTTGGACCAGCGGCAACACACGATCATGCATCCCTGTAAGGACCATATTGCTCAAAAATACGTCAAAAAGATTTGGGCGGCCGTTTTTGAACCGAAGTGCCGCGTGAACATCTGGACGTCTGGCCTTGTCCCAGTGCTCGGGCGAACCAAGAAACGTATCCACGGCTATTAAGTACCCGTGCGGGAGCACAGATTTTTGGGCCGCGGCGAGCGTGTAAGCGCCTAGCCCCTTCCAAACCCCCAATTCAACGATCACGTGAGGTTTTGTCTCCTTTACCAAACGCGTTAAGGCCGGGTGGGTTGAATTCCAGTTCTGGAACTCCGGCTCTGAGAATATTGGCTCAAACCCGTTGTAGGGGTTTTCTCCAAAAAGAACATTCGCAAGTTCATTGAATGACGACTTGGAATTCACTGCGTTATTTATTTTGGAGGGTAAATCTTCGAGCGCCCAAATATTATTGCCTGAATACCATGGGTCGAAATTTACGGAAGCTAAATCGAAATCAAGAGTTTGAGGTTCAGAGAAAAATGAGGTGTTTCCAAACCCCCACTTTCTGTAAATTTCGGCGTTGAAGTTTATTCCCTCTTCGCCTATGTAACGTCCATACGCGGCCTCTGTATTCAACTTTGTTGCCCCGACGATGGCCGTTACAAAGGACTTGATACGGTCTTGGGCCGTGTCTCCCGGCTTTATCCCCCATTTCGTCGTGAGCGCTCTAATCTTCTCATGGTCTCTTTGCTCATAGTCAACACCAGACACGAGCTCAAGATATTTCTCGACGTACGGTCGGCACTTGAGCCAATGCCTCTTGGTCAATCCAAACCCCCAGAGCAAATGCATTGGCTGAAGCTTATTGGCTGAAGCAAGCTGCTGATCTCTAGTTTTTCGCCAGTTACCAAAGGCCGCCACATACCCGATCCGCTCGTCGTCCATGGCAAGTCTTATAAGGCTTTCAAGAACCTTGAAATATGCGGGACCAAGGACGAGGTCGTCTTCCAGAAAGATGGCGCTGTCCGCTCCGAGCGTTTCGAAAGCATAACGTTCAGCGCGATCAATATTTAGAGCCGTACCTATATTCTTATCGCTTCGAAAATATTCTCCAAATGGAAATTTTTCAATAAATAAGCTGACGCACTTGTCCTGAAGCTCCGGGTCTGTCTTATGTTTGCCAAGAGAGTCGCTCCATGAGCCATCTTGAAACAATGCAATGCGCCTCTCCCCCAATTGGGGCACAACGGACTCTAATACCTTAGATAAATAGTCGGGACGATTATACGAAATCACCAAAACCGGAGATGGTTGCGCCATGTCGTGTCATTCCTCGGCCGCATTTCTAACCTTCGAAGCGAGTTATTAGCCTGCATTTTGAAGGACGTCCACAGCGCTCTAACCCGTCTTATTCACGATGGTCGGGACTTAAAGCTGGCGAGCGTGAGGCAATGCGCATTCGAAAGCTGATTGACGCCCGTCAATTAGGGAGTTTTGGAGTTTTTCAGCAGCCTGTTAATGACTGCTTCAGCACGGAATCTTAATCAGAATTCGCGCTCGGTGGGAAGCCTCCAAAGCGATAAATAGAGGTCGAAAGCCGCTCTAAAAAGGGGTCCAGCCAAACCTCCTTCGGACGATGACAGACCGTGCCGAGCCGTTCCGAAGTCCTCTTAACCGGGCGTGCGCCAGCCAGGCGCCTCTACCCCTATGATCTGTACGGTCGGAGGCAACGAGGCAGAGTGATGAGCGTCGCGCCGCACCAACTCGCCGCCGCTCGTCGAAGTAGCAACGAGGCCCGACATCGACCCAGAAGCTCTCTCTCTCGCCAGGATGAGAGGTTGCGCGTAACTCTTGCCTTGAGCCTTAGCGAAAGTGAGTGCGGCGAGGTTGAATGTAGTTCCCGGTTCAAGGGCGATATGGACGAAGTCGGTGTCGCCGGTATTGAAGACGCAACTGGATACCGACAATAGCCCTGAGCCGGTGCTGGCGATCCCGGGGCTGGCGAGGGTCTTTCTTGCATGGAACCATGATCCGACCACGTTGACTTGCCCCTTACCGGCCCGCATCCAGACGCCATCGGGAACGCCCAGCGTAAAGAGACAGCCGACTACGCGCAGATTAGCAGCCTCGCAGATTAGGCCACCGCAATGGTCGAAATCGACGCTCGAAATCGTTCCGAAGGCGTCGCCAGCGTCGCTGCGATGAAAGATCGCTGCCTTGCGCAGTCCAAAAATGATGCTATCGGACAAATGCAGATCGTCGCAGCGCGCGATACGCAAACCCTCGTTCACGGCGTCGTCATAAATCGCGCGCTGCGCCTGAGTGATCCCGAAAGGCCAGACATGCAGCTTAGAGATCTTCACGCTGTCGAGCGCGCCGTCGATCCACACCGCGCGGTCGAAGGCGCTGATCTCGAGATCGTCGATCGTCGCGCCCCCAGAATTGCCGCGCATATCGAGGCCGATGCGCGCGCGCTCCACGCGTAGGCGTGATAATTTGAAGCGCGGCGTCGCCTGAGCTCGGATGGCGGGCGGGTAGGGTAACAAAACAGCGCGCTCACCAGCGTCGGGCTGAGCGAAGCTGATCGTCAGGTCGCGAACCTCACCACCGGGCTCCGGCCCTCGAATGTCGATGACGGCGGGTGCTGAACGGTCGAATACGTGATCGACAATAATAGAGGAACAGCGTGAACTGGCGCCTTGCAGGACTTGCCCGGGCCAGAGGCTCAGCCCGCTGGTGAGGCGAAACCGGCCACACCCTAGATCCACTGGCGCGGCCGTGGCCAACGCATTCCGCAGGGCGGCTGTATCGTCCGAAATCCCGTCGCCCTGAGCGCCGAAATCAAAGGCCGAGACGAACTTTCGATGCAAGCTATGGCCAGCGGGACGATGAAAATCTTGCGCATAAGCCAACGGCAAAAGCGCCATATCAATGCCCACAGCCAAGCAAGATGCGATAACGCTCCGTCGGCTAGGCAGGTCATGTCGCGAACTCATGTTTCGCCGTTATGGGAGTTGAGTGAAGTCGGAGCTTGCATAAGCTTCTTTTCAAGCGCAACCACATCCATCTTGATATCGACTATAATCCACAAGCTAGGCTCAGGACTCATTATTTAGGCAACCAGAAGATGACGGTTGCGGCGATGAGTATGGCGGAAAAGAAAGTGTGGGCGCATCGATCGTATCGGGTTGCGACGCAAGGCGAGATGCCCTTGTCTTCAAGGGCTTGCCGGAACCATGCGCTGTCATAGCCCTTGTCGGCGATCAGCGCGTGAGCATCCGGCAGCGCATCAAGCACCAGCGCCGCGCCCTTGTGGTCGCTCAACTGCCCCTCGGTGAGAAGCAGGACGAGCGGCCGACCTTTTTCGTCGCAGACCGCGTGCAGCTTCGAGTTCAGGCCGCCCTTCGTTCGTCCGATAAAGCGGGGTAAAGCCCCTTTTTGAGCAGGCTCGCCGCCGTGCGGTGTGCCTTGAGGTGGGTCGCGTCGATCATGATGCGCTCTGGCCTGGGCCCCTCTCCGGCAAGGCTCGCGAAGATGCGGTCGAACACGCCGAGCCTGCTCCAGCGGATGAAGCGGTTGTAGAGTGTCTTGTGCGGGCCATACGCCTTCGGCGCGTCTTTCCACTGAAGGCCGTGCTTGATGACGTAAACGATGCCGCTCACCACACGGCGGTCGTCGACGCGCGGCACCCCATGCGACAAAGGAAAAAACGGCGATATCCGCGCCATCTGGCGCTCGCTCAGCAAAAACAGATCGCTCATCGAATCAAGGCCTCCTCGTCTCCGGCAAGGCCTTGAATCACATCTTAACGGAAATTAACAGGTCCTGAGCCTAGTTGCGCCACCCTCCACACGACGATCAGCATAGACGTGCAAAGTTTGCTCGCATTGACTGCAGCCAAACCAGCAGCTACCGTTCTTTCAGGGAGGAGCAGACAGATAATTGCCAATGCCTTCGAGTTTAAAGGCAAAATTTTTCGCGTCATCTCAGTGTGAAGGTGAATATTTTAGCGAATTTCGTCGCGTGCTGGAGACTCACGTATCGGGCACGGCGGGGTATTTTCTCGAACCGGGTTCAGGACATACGCCAATTATTTTCAGAGACGACGCGGCCTCAAGCGTGCGTCGTGGATGAAAGGGGCCGTGCCTCGGCCAGGGCGATAAAGGTCTTAATTATTCCACCTATACCTTTCCCCGGCTTACCCGTTTGATTTCATCTTCACAGATGGTCGTCGACGCATGGAGTGTGCATTGACAGCCGCACTGGTGCTCTTCGAGAACAACGGTCGTTATTCATGATTATCGACGATTGCGATATCAGCTGATCCTTGCTCTATTCGATGTTGATGAGCTCACGTCGAGTCATGCGGCCAAAGACTGCGGTTCATTCGCACGAGGCTGGGCCGAACAGACAGATCGCTTTTAGGGGCGTCGTAATTTATCCTGGTTGCATGGCATCGCCTATAGGGAAACTGTGTCGAGGGTATAATCGAAAATGTTAAAATGGAACGAGTCTGCCTCCAATCAGGGCGCGCGTGCGCTCGGCGACAAAGCGCGCGACGCGGGGCAATGGGCGGCGGCGGTAGAGCATTATGGGGCGCATCTGGACAGGCACCCGGACGATTTCGGCATTTGGGTCCAGAAAGGCAATTGCGCAAAGGAGGCGCGGCTGTTCGACGTTGCACTCGCGGCCTATGACCGGGCGGTCGCAATGAATTCTGGTGATGCGGACGTGCATCTTCAGCGTGCTCATGCGCTGAAGATGCAGGGCCGACGGGGCGAGGCAATTTTAAGCTATAAGGCTGCCTTGACGCTCGACCCAGATCTCACCAGTGCCGCGCGGGAACTGAACGCACTGGGCGTGAGAGTCGACTGGATTGCTGCCGCCAAGCACAGGTCTCTCCACATAGACGTCACCGATTTATTGTTTTACCTCCGTGCGCATTTGCATGTGTCTGGCATCCAGCGTGTGATCGCCTCTTTCATTCGCGGCGTGTACCAGAACAGGAATTCGGAGCTATACGCAGATGTCGGTTTCGTTACTATCGATTGGCAACGTCAGCGCATCGTGGAGATTAATATCGACAATCTGATGACCGTCGTCGATATCGTCACGTCATCGGAAAAAACGCGGGAAGAGGTCGACGCTGCGCTTACCGCTTGCATCTCCTCTCCGCGCGCCGCCGACATCAGGGGTGGTGACGTTTATTTCATTATAGGCGCTTTTTGGGTCTCACCATCTTACGAGCGAATACTTATCAATATCAGGGAAAAAGGCGTTTCTGTCGGAGTTTATATCTATGACCTGATCCCCGTCGCACACAGGCAGTTTGTAACCCGGGACCTTGCCGAAGGGTTCACCAAAAACCTCTACGAACTTACTCCATTGTGCGATTTCGCCTTCACAATATCGGAATTCGTCGCCAACGAATATAGATCGTTTGTTGAAAGTAATTTTCAGCGATCCATGCCGATTTCAGCCGTGAAGCTGGCGCATGAGATCGAGTCTATCAATGCCGATGAAGCGTCGGTCGACCCGAATGTGCTCGACCTGACGCGCGACAAATATGTTCTCTGCGTAGGTACGATCGAGATACGCAAGAACCATCAGTATCTGATCAGCGCCTGGCGGCGATTGATCGACGAGGGTTTGCAGCCGCCAAATCTTGTCATCGTCGGGCGGTGGGGATGGCGCGTGCACGATCTCAAGCAGCAGCTTGAAGAATCCGAATATTTACAGGGCCGCGTTACTGTCCTCGACTCGATCAGCGACCCCGATCTAGCATATCTTTACAAGAACTGCGAATTTTCTGTCTTTCCTAGCTTCGTGGAGGGCTGGGGGCTGCCGGTTGGTGAAAGTCTCGCGTACGGGCGCCCTTGCGTTGCGTCCAACAGCAGTTCCATCCCAGAGGTCGGAGGCGACTTCGTTCGTTACTTCGATCCCTACGACCTGAGTTCAGGGCTGGCTATCTTCCGCAAACTGTTCACAAACCCAGCAGAATTGGAGGATTGGGTCGATCGGATCCGATCGGAATTCCGACCGGTCAGCTGGGCGGAGGTCACCGCAACCCTATGCAAGGGACTGGCGGCGAAGCAATCGGTGTCGGCTGATGCAGCACAGCGCGCCTATTTCGCACCGAAGCCTGCTTGGATCTATCCGATCGGCACCGAACAGCGGGATCAGGCGACTCGCACGGCTCTAGCTTCAGCGGCTGCGTCCTTGGTGAGGATAAAGGGATGGCATCCGGTCGAAACGTGGGGCAGTTGGACGTGCAGCCGCAATGCGTCGATCCGCTTCGCGGTCTCGGAGCAGAACAACACCCGTGTTGTAGTGGCCATGAAGCTCAAGTTCCCGTTGCCCAGCCAAGCAACTGTGAAGTTTGTGAACGAGCAAGCCTGCACGACAGAGCTCACGGGCATCGATAATAGGAAATGGCATTTCGTCACTGCGATAGTCAAGGACGGCGTTGTCTCATTAGAATGGAACTGCGTAGGGGAAGTCTCGGTTCCGCCCGGGGAGGTGCGGCCGCTGTTTTTAGGAATCGAAGCATTCGGTATTGCAGTAGCGTCATCGGTTGAGGATCGCTTCGAGCTTCTTCAGAACATTATCTCTTTCGAGGGAAGTTGATCGACTACGCCACGGGTTCCGCGGGGAATGTACGGCATTTTAGTTTTGTCATGATCCGATCAAGGTCTTGATCTAAGCTCAGGACTCATTATTTAGCCGCTTGCGGCTTCTGGACGACGGGATGCAAGGCGAGATGCCCTTGTCTTCAAGGGCTTGCCGGAACCATGCGCTGTCATAGCCCTTGTCGGCGATCAGCGCGTGAGCATCCGGCAGCGCATCAAGCACCAGCGCCGCGCCCTTGTGGTCGCTCAACTGCCCCTCGGTGAGAAGCAGGACGAGCGGCCGACCTTTTTCGTCGCAGACCGCGTGCAGCTTCGAGTTCAGGCCGCCCTTCGTTCGTCCGATAAAGCGGGGTAAAGCCCCTTTTGAGCACGCTCGCCGCCCTGCGGAGTGCCTTGAGGTGGGTCGCGTCGATCATGATGCGCTCTGGACTGCGCCCCTCTCCCGCAAGGCTCGCGAAGATGCGGTCGAACACGCCGAGCCTGCTCCAGCGGATGAAGCGGTTGTAGAGAGTCTTGTGCGGGCCATACGCCTTCGGCGCGTCTTTCCACTGAAGGCCGTGCTTGATGACGTAAACGATGCCGCTCACCACACGGCGGTCGTCGACGCGCGGCACCCCATGCGACAAGGAAAAAACGGCGATATCCGCGCCATCTGGCGCTCGCTCAGCAAAACAGATCGCTCATCGAATCAAGGCCTCCTCGTCTCCGGCAAGGCCTTGAATCACATCTTAACGGAAATTAACAGGTCCTGAGCCTAGTTCCATCTCCAATTTATCCTCCCTGCTGTAGTCGTCATCCGAGCAGTCGGGCTCGCTCATGTTGGTTCCCTTTCTCAGTGCCCATATCTTCCGCCCACCACTTTTGGCCGCCCCGAAGTTTCATAACATTTTCCCCCGACGCGTCAATCTAATTACTTAGGTGTAATCGGAAGGGTCCTAGGGTCGGCCAGTGGCATTCAAGCGAGCCGTTACTTTCGCCTCCACAGGTCGCTGCCGCCGTCGAGGCATTTGATCTCGTTCTGCAACCGGTCTATCAGGCTGCCGACGGCCTCGGCCCCTGATGGATCCGCTGGCCGTATCGCAAGCCTTGCCTCGTCGAGATGGACGAGCGCCTGTTTGAGATGGCGCAGCGCGGCTGCAATTGACGACTGCATGGCGGCCCCTCCAGGGTAACCCACTAATAGCATATGTTGCACATTATAAGCAACATGGTGGTGACGACGTTGTCTTTCCGCGTGGATTTCTCGATGAAGGGCGAATGGAGATTTCGCCTGCACAATGTCGCGCTGCGCGCGGCCTTCTTGACTGGACGCAAGGGGAGCTTGCGCGACGGGTCGGCGTCGCGCTGCGCACCGTTCAGGATTTCGAGAACAGTCGGCGGACGCCGCTCGCCATCGTGCGCAGCTCCATCAGGCAGGCTTTCGAACAGGCCGGGATCGAGTTTCTCGACAACAAGGGGTTGCGTTTGAAGGGATGAGGGATCCGCCAGTCGCGAGAGGTTAATGCGCGTCTAGCACGAAGCTTTGCTCACCCTGAAGACGCGAGCGGCGCCTTCCTTTTCACGCGGCAATCGCGCCTCGAGTGTCCGCTTATAACACCGGATACCTCGCCGGAATGCGCGCATTACCTGACGGCGTTTTTGCATCTCCGCATGCTTAGTCGCCGACATGTAAAGTAAGCCTCCGCTGAGGGCCGCCTTGCGGGGCGTGTAAGAGACAGGTCTTGTCTGTGACGCTTGTCGCGACAGGAGCTATGCCCGTGCCTATGTCTGGAGATACTTTTGCCCGCCGGTATTCCGTAGTTGCTGATACCCGGCGCCGCTGGAGCGAGGACGAGAAGCAGGCGATCATCGCCGAGGCTTTGCAGCCCGGCGTGAATGTGTCAGCGGTCGCCCGCAGGCATGGGATCAAGCCAAGCCTTCTGTTTCGTTGGCGGAAGCTGGCCAAGAACGACGAGAAGCCAGAGCCCGCACCGGCATTCCTGCCGGTCTCTCTGACGGCGCCAGGGAAGAGCCGCGACACGATCTACGATCACAGCGCCAGTGACGCGCCCGCCGCCGATAATCGCATCGAGATCGAGCTTTTGAACGGGCGGCGCGTGCGGGTTGGCCCCGGCGCCGACATGGGCGCGTTGAAGCGCATTCTCGATATTGCCGACGGGAGGAGACCATGATCCCAGTTCCGACCGGCGTGCGGGTGTGGCTGGCGACGGGTCACACCGATATGCGCAGGGGCTTCCCGTCGCTGTCCTTGCAGGTCCAGGAGGTTTTGCAGCGCGATCCTTTGAGCGGCCATCTGTTATGCTTTCGCGGCCGCCGGGGCGATCTTCTGAAGGTGATCTGGCATGACGGCCAGGGCGCCTGCCTTTTTACGAAGCGTCTGGAGAAAGGCCGGTTCTTGTGGCCGAGCCCGGCTGACGGCGCGATCTCGATTTCGCCCGCGCAGCTTGGCTATCTGCTCTCCGGGATCGATTGGCGCAATCCGCAAAAAACCTGGAGACCGACTTCGGTTGGCTGACGGTTTGCCTTTGAAAACGTTGGCGAACCATGATTCTCTTGTCGGGTGACCACGCCGCTTGACGCTCTTCCTTCCGACCTTGCCGCCGCGCATGCGATGATCCTCGCCGAGCGCGCCGCCCGCCTTTCCGCCGAGGCCGTTGCGGCTCGCGCTCGCGCGGCGACATCCAGCACGGACGCGCTGATCGCTCATCTGAGGCTCGAGATCGAGAAGCTGCGGCGGGTGCTTTACGGTAGCCGCTCGGAGCACAAGGCGCGGCTCCTGGAGCAGATGGAGCTTCAGCTCGAAGAGCTGGAGACAGCCGCGGCCGAGGACGAGCTTCTCGCCGAGACAGCCACAGCCCGGACGCAAGGCACGCCATCCTCTACGCGCAAGCATCCATCGCGCAAGCCTTTCCCGGCGCATCTGCCGCGCGAGCGCGTGGTGCTCCCGGCGCCGACATGTTGTCCGTCTTGCGGCTCGACGAAGCTGTCGAAGCTCGGCGAGGACGTCACCGAGACGCTCGAGGTTGTTCCGCGCCGCTGGAAAGTCATCCAAACGGTGCGCGAGAAGTTCTCCTGCCGGTGCTGCGAGGCGATCGCGCAACCGCCGGCGCCCTTTCATGCAACGCCGCGCGGTTTTGCCGGGCCGGGCCTTTTGGCCATGATCTTGTTCGAGAAGTTCGGCCAGCACCAGCCTCTCAACCGGCAAAGCGAGCGGTATGCGCGCGAAGGCGTCGAACTTTCCGTCTCGACGCTGGCCGATCAGGTTGGGTCCTGCATGGCGGCGCTGCAACCGCTCCAGGCGCTGATCGAGGCCCATGTTCTTTCGGCCGAACGGTTGTTTGGCGACGACACGACGGTGCCGATCCTGGCGAAAGGCAAGACAGTCACCGGCCGCATCTGGACCTATGTCAGAGACGATCGCCCTTTTGGCGGGACCGCGCCGCCGGCCGCGCTTTACTACGCTTCGCGAGACCGAAGGCAGGAGCATCCCGAGAGCCATCTTCGAGACTTCGCCGGCATTTTGCAGGCCGACGCCTATAGCGGCTATAACGGGCTTTACGATCCGGCGCGCGAAAAAGGCGCCATCGTCTCGGCGCTGTGCTGGGCGCACGCCAGGCGCCAGTTCTTCGAACTGGCTGACATCGCCGCCAACGCGAAGCGCGGCAAACAGGCGCCGGCCATCTCCCCGATTGCGCTGGAAGCGGTCAAGCGCATCGACGCGCTGTTCGACATCGAGCGCTCCATCAACGGCCTTCCCGCCAGCGAGCGCCTGCGCGTGCGCCAGAAGCAAAGCGCGCCGCTTCTGGCCGATCTGAAAACCTCGCTTGGCGAGGAGCGCTCGCGATTGTCGCGCTCGGCTTCCGTCGCCAGGCCCATCGATTATCTGCTCAAGCGCTGGGATCGGTTCGCCGCTTTCCTTGGCGACGGCCGCATCTGCCTGAGCAACAACTCGGCCGAACGAGCGCTGAGAGGTTTTGCGCTCGGAAGAAAGTCGTGGCTCTTCGCCGGTTCAGATCGCGGCGCCGACCGGGCCGCCTTTATGATGACGATGATCATGACGGCCAAACTCAACGGCATCGATCCGATGGCTTGGCTGGCCGATGTGCTCGCCCGCATCGCAGGCCAGCCGCAAAGCCGACTCCATGAGCTGCTGCCCTGGGAATGGAAGCAGCCCGGCTTGCAACTGGCGGCGTAGTCATCAACCGCAAGCGCTCACGCTGCGGCCCTCACCGGATGCTTACCATGTAAACGCATGGCTTGCACGTCAATTGACCTCGTTTGCGTCTTCCGCGTCGATCCGAAGGAGAGTAAGCGCGGCTGAAAGTGGCCCAGCTAGTGGGCCCGCTTTCACACATCTTGCCATCACTTTTGAGGGGAGGATGAGCGTTATCGCGCTCGCGCGTTTCGGGCGGAAAGGGTGATATAAAGCGTCTAGCATGTTGCTAGAACGGAATGACCCGTATTTTTCTAGCACTTTTCTATCACTTTTCTAGCACATCAGCGCATGTTCCTTCTAGCAACATGCTAGAAGGAAGGTCATCCGGGCTGCTAGAACGAATTCGGTGCAAGGTGATAGACAAAGCGACGATTTGCGGATCGCAAATGATCTGGAATGAGGTCGACCTTTTGCCGGGATGTTTCACGGAAACGTTCTGGTTTCGGTCAAGCGGACTGGTGATGCAACCGGTGGTGGCTGATGAATTTCCGCAGCCAGCCTCACGATCTTTGGTGTCAGAGACCAATGAGAAAGGCGTTGGAAGCAGGTTTTTTTTGCCGATGGCGGATGATTAAGCCACAAATGCAGGGAAGCGGCGCTGGCGCGCGGCTGCTCGCGGCAAAAGAACGATTATAGCTGAGATTTTGGTGCCGACGCATGTGCAGCGCCGAATATAAGCCGACGCTTTTGCGCCCGTTTGGCGAAATGGCGATTTTTGTCGGCTTTTCGGAATTTACCAGACAGCAAAGGCCGCGAAGAGCAAAATGCGCTAAGTCTTGGCCGTCAGGACATGGGCAGGAGAGGCCGCATCATGAAAATCACTGTTGAAGTCAGTCCCGAAGACCTCGCCGTCATGACCCAAGAGGTGATGGGGGCTGCGGGTCCAGAGGCAATGAGCAAGATATGGGCGGCGCTCGGCAATCAGATTGCAGCGCAAATGCACGCTCAAATGTTGACGCAGATCCCGGAGCCTTTCCGGCCGTTTTTCAACATGCAGGCGGAGGGAAAATCATCCTGACGCCTTGCGGGCCTTGGCGGGATCGCGCTAGATGTTCCCGTAATGTTCTTTTCTCCTCGCCCATGGAAACTCGGCAGCTTAGCGCTTCTGCGGCCCAAAGCCGGAGCGGCTATGGCGCTGTCGCTGTTTCTGTCGCGCGTGCCTGCGGGATTCCCTTCGCCGGCCGATGATTATCTTGAAGGCGAACTCGATCTGAACAAGTTTCTCATCCGCAATCCGGCGGCGACCTTCTACGTGCGTTTGTCTGGCGACTCGATGGTCATGGCTGGCTTGTTCGACGGTGATATTCTTGTCGTTGATCGCGCCATATCGGCGCGGCATCGCCATATCGTCGTCGCAGTCGTGGACGGTGAGCTGACGGTCAAGCGGCTTTGGTCAAGCGGCGGGGTGATCGAGCTTCGCTCGGAAAACCCGGCCTATCAACCGATCAAGATGGTCGAAGGACGTGAGCTTGTGATCTGGGGCGTGGTGACCGGCAGCATCCGCCGGTTTGAGGCGTGACATGCCGGTATTCGCGCTCGCCGATTGCAACAGCTTCTATTGCTCCTGTGAGCGCGTGTTTGAGCCGAAGCTCGAAACCCGGCCGGTCGTGGTGTTGTCGAACAATGACGGCTGTATCATCGCTCTGACGACTGAAAGCAAGGCGCTCGGCTTCAAGATGGGCGATCCATATCACCTCAAGCGCGCTGATCTCCAAAGGCGCAAAGTCGCTGTCTACAGCTCGAATTACACCCTCTATGGCGACATGTCGCGGCGTGTCATGACTGTGCTGACGCGCTTCACGCCCGAGCTTGAAGTCTATTCGATCGACGAGGCCTTCCTGAATCTCGCAGGCTTCGAGGGCAGGGGGCTTACCGGCTATGCGCGCACCATCCGTAGCACGGTCAGGCAGGAAACAGGAATCCCGGTGTCGATCGGTGTCAACCGAGATCCGGAACTGCCCCGTTTCGACACGAAGAACTGCCCCGTCATTGATCAGTCCTTTGAGGCTTTGGTTCTGTCGCAGCGGTCTTCTGCAGAAGACCGCTGCGACGTTTTTCCTTGAGGCGGTAGCTGTCGCCGCGGATGGTTATGACGTGGCTGTGATGGAGCAAGCGGTCGAGGATCGCGGTCGCCACGACCGGATCGCCGAACACCGCGTCCCATTCGCCGACGCTGCGGTTGGACGTGATCAGCATCGCTCCCTTTTCGTAGCGGCGCGAGACAAGCTGGAAGAACAGATGCGCCGCAGAGGGCTCGAATGGCAGGTAGCCCAGTTCGTCCACGATCAGGAGCTTCGGTTTGGCGAAGTGCATGAGCCGATCCTCGAGCCGGCCTTCCACATGTGCCCTGGCGAGTTGCACCACCAGCGCCGTCGCCGGCATGAAGAGCGCGGCGTAACCCGCCAGAATGGCCTCGCGCCCGAGCGCGATGGCGAGATGGGTTTTCCCGACGCCGGGCGGCCCGAGCAGGAGCACATTCTCGCTATTGGCGATCCAGCGTCCAGCCGCGAGATCGCGCACTTGTCTGGCGTCGACGGAGGGCTGCGCCGCGAAGTCGAAGCCTGTGAGGTCCCGGACCATCGGGAAGTGAGCGAGCTTCAGCGCCATCTCGATCCGGCGCGCGTCCTTGCGCGCAATCTCACGCTCCAGGAGCAGCGTCAGCGTCTGGCGCATGTCGAGGTCGGAACGGGAGGCCTCGTCGAGCAGGCTGTCGAGCCGGTCGCGGACGCCGAACAGCTTGAGCTTGCCGAGCATGTCCAAAAGCCGGTCATCGCAGGAAGACATCGTCAGAAGCCTCCCCCGACATGAGCTTCGTACTCGGCGAGTGGGCGCAGCAAGGCGCGAGCCTGAGGCCGCTGCTGCGCCGCATCGTCTGAAAGGCTCAAGGGCCGGGCGCCGGCCAGCCCCTCGAAGTGCGAGTGTTCGACGATGCGCTGGCGGCGGCCATCGAAGGCGCGATGAGCGGCCACCTCCCGCCCGCCATGAAAGATGCGCACCATGCCCCCCGTGACGGTCACGCGCACCCGCTCGCCCACCAGCCGCCACGGAACCGAATAGGCATTGGCGTCGATTTCGACCGAGCAATCGCCCTGCACCGTGCGGATGAGATCGCGCGCCGCCAGAAACGGCGGGACGCCGGCCGCCGCCTTCAAGGCGCCCGGCTCGTCGCGCTGAAAGCGCGCCACAGGGCTTTCCCCGGTCGTGCCGTGAATGCGCGCGTCGGCGATCTCGCGGGACCAGGCCTCAAGGTGCGCCTCGAACGCATCCCATGTCGCAAACGCTCGCCCCGCGACCGCGTTCTTCTTCACATAGCCCACGCCGTTTTCCGTCTTGCCTTTCGTGCGCGCCCGATACGGAGCGCAGGCTTTCGGCCGAAAGCCCCAATGCCTGGCAAAAGCCAACAGCTTTGCGTTGTAGGCGACCGCGCCGGTCAGCCTGTCATGCCGGTCGACGAGTGCCCTGGCGTTGTCGAACAGCACGTCTTCCGTCACGCCGCCGAACTTCGCAAAGGCGCTTTCCAGCCCGTCGAACCAGCTTTCCTGGCGCTGAAGGCGCGGACATGGATCCGGCGCGAGTAGCCGAGCGTGGCGACGAACAGAAACGCCTTGATCCTGACGCCGCCGATCTCGACCAGGCGCTCGCCAAAGTCGATCTGCATCTGCTTGCCGGGCCGCGTCTCGAAACGCACGCAGGCGCGCGCTTCGGCGTCGAGTTCCTGCCGGAACCGCGCCACCGCCCGCTCCACCGTGCGAAGGCTGACGGCGATGCCCTTCTCCGCAATCAGTTCCTGGCGGACCACGTCGGCGTTGCCGCGATGGCGCCGGAACCGCTCGCGCAGCCAATCCTCAAGGCCATCAAGCTTGCGCGGCCGCTCCGGCTGCCTGTAGGCCACGGACCCGCCTGCTTCAACGTAACGCTTGACCGTGTGATGGCTGCAGCGGAACTCCCGGCCGATCCGCTTCAATCCCCAGCCGACCGACCACAGCCGCAGCATCGCCGCGACCTCCTCCGGCTCCTTCATGACCCCCCTCCGCGGATCGTTCATCCGCTTCGGGCTTTCGTCGATTCGATGATCGTTCATGAGACCCCTCCTTCGTCACGAGGGGGCAGTTCCTCATGTCGTCAGAGGGCAGTTTGCCGTGTCGCCTGACACGATCGGGATTGGCTGCACCAAGGCGCTCGCCACGATAGCGAACCGGATGGCGAAGAAGGACCCAGAGGCAAAGGGCGTCTTCAACTTGTTCGATGTAGCGGATATCGATGCGGTCCTGGCCAAAATCGAGGTTGGCGATATTTGGGGCGTCGGCCGTCAATGGTCAGCCTGGCTCGAAGAGCAGGGGATAAAAACCGCGCTCGATCTGAAACGGACCGATCCGAGGCATGTGAGAACGAAGATGACCGTCGTCGGCGAGCGCATCGCGCGCGAGTTGAACGGCGTGTCGTGTCTACCGCTTGAGCTTTTGCCATAATTAGGGGTGCGTCGGGTCCGTGACCCACAATATCCTGCGCGCGCGTGCGGAGCTTCAAGGTCGTGTGCGCCATGGTGCACAATTATGCACAGGCGCCCGCACCTCACGGCCGTGCCGCCAAGTCGTCAAGTGCGCGCGGATCACCGAGAGCAGCTTCGGAGATCGTCCTGCGGCCTTCGTCGGACAGGCGCGCAAGCGCTTCAGGGTGTTCAATCCAGAAGTCTGCAAGTTCGGGGTAGAGAGCTTTCAGCCCGTCGCCGGCTTCACCGTCATCGGTCGCGCTCTTCTTCTTTCTTGCCAGATCGGCCTCGACGCCAAGTTTGAAGCGCACGCCGCTTCCCCCGTGATCATCAGCCTCGATGAACGCAATCCCTTGTGCTTCCAAGATTTCTTGGAGATGCAGAAGTGTCAGGCGATTTGCCCTCGCTCCGGCTTCGATCCGGACAATCGTCATCTTGTTGATGACGGCGAGATCGGCGAGTTCTTGAATCGTGAGGCGAGCGAGTGCCCGCGCCGCCCGTAGCTGATCGCCTGTGATCATGCGTATTTCTTCCGTACTTGGATATTTTATATTGATACGAGGCCGCTTTGATATAAAATAGGCATATCCATACTTTCTACTCAAGCGGAAAGGCCAATTCGCAATGCCCCTGTCCATTGCTGAAATCCGGTCGATTTCGATTTTGATCTCCCGCGCACGCTAATATGTGGACGACACCTTGTCTGTCGCCGAAAGCGGTGGCGACGTGGCTGTGATTGCTCGCGTCAAAACGCTTCTGTTCCGCTCCCAAGACGTTGAGCGCGAGATCGAGACGCGCCGTGCGTCAGGCGATCGAGGCCGCGCGTTGGGAGCATGCTGTGCATTGCGTCCGCCTCCCGGATGGGCAAGTGGCCATCGCGGGGCCAACACCGGCCTTCGGCATATTTGGTGTATCTCGCGCGTATCAGGCGAGATGACTTCCGGGTAGCCTTCGCTTGTCTGGGTCCGCATGCCGGACGGGTGGTAGCGGGGACGGGGCGGGCATAGTGGCGTGTCCGCCCCGTGTCGTTCCGCCGTAGGCTGACGATCCGTATCCTAAATGCGAAATTGCCTCGGAATATAATTCCGTATCAATCCAGAATTGATATCAAGAGTGAACACAAATCGCTCGGATGACGATAACATCATAAATGTCGCAAATTTTTTCATTCGATGTCTATTAGTTCGTCAGAAGATCAATACACAGAGTTATTAACTGATAGTTATATATTTCTGTAGTTCGCCCGCCGAACGGCGTGGCATGACGAAATCATGCTCCACCTTCACGCTTTGTTTCGGACACGTCCGGAGAAGGTTTGTGCGCTGAGCGCGAGCTGGAGGCCCGCAAACCTGAGGTAATAGCTCGTCAGAAGGGCCGCTCCGCTGCGGGCCTCTCTTTTTTCGGAACGAAATGACTGCCGAGAGCGGGCGCCCTGAAAGAAGGGCTTATCGGATAAATTTCCACCGCCGCTTCTTCTGAGAGGTTGGCTTGAGCAAGAACGTGTCGAGAGCCTCTTTCCGGGGGCGCCCGCCCTTCGCGCCGTTCTTTCGCGCCGCTGCTGCTTTCGCATCCGATCTTGTCGCGCCAGCCTTTCTTGCCATGAAGGCGGCGGTTCCGAAAATGCCAGAAACAAGGCTCGAAACAGAATGATCGACGTCAAGAGCTTCCCAGTGCAAGCCGAACCCTGGGCCTATGATTTCGACTTCGGCAAGATCGTCGGCGGTTCATTCAAGAGTTCGAGTCGGCGCGAACCGCTTGAGCGATTTTGAAGCCGTCTGCGGCTTACCGTATGCAAATGGATGCATCCAAACCGCGTTGCTACCCAATCGCCCGACGCAGGTCAACCATGAATTTCACTACACCGCGCCAAAAACACTTCGCGGTTTTTCGGCTACCACCCTCATCACGTCCCGAATCTCTTTCGTCTTCAATTTTTCGGTTCTCACTAGGTCCGGTTTCCCATCGGGTCCGACAAGATTGATGACGGCCATACCACCACCTTTGGTCACGTGAACATGCGCCGGTTCATGATCGCCGGGATAAATGACAACGCGGAACCCAAAAGCGCGATGGATCGTCACCATGAACATAACCTAACCAGATGGGTTTTCCAATATGAGACGCGATGCCGCCGCTTATCCCTGATATGGTTACAGTCTCACGTGTCCTCCGCCAGCACGAATAATGCAGTCGCGCGTCTCGTGGGACATGGCGGCGATGGGGTCGTAATCCCTCGCTTCGGCTCGGATGCCGAGAAGGCGCGGCTTGAGGATGAGCGGCGGCGTGCCAGAGAAGCCGAGAATGCAGCCGGGGCAAGGTTCGCTGTTTTTGGAAGACGATCTTCGCGAGATGAAGCGGAAGTTCCCCACCGGCGATGAACTTGCCGAAACCGTCGATGTGATGAGGGTGCTGGAAGCGGCGACCGGCCCGCTAAGCGCCGAAGACATCGCCCGCACCTTCGCACCGGGCAAGCAGATCGAGAGACGCGTCGCTTCCAATGCGCTCGCTCGCCTCGGACACCTGTCGTCCATGGACGGTGGCAAGAGCTTCGCCCTGCGGCGGCTGGCTTAGGCGCTTAGGCCGCGTCGGCGGTGTCCTTGCCGGCCTCGGTCGACGTATCGATTGGCTGTTCAGTCGCGGGGAGAGCGACGCCCTTCTCGCGTAGTTCAAGCACGATACTTTTTAGATCTTTTACGGAGTGCGCAAGCTGGTCGATGCGCGTCACGTCTCGCGAGGGGGCTGCTATGGACGGCTTCGCGCGGAATTTGAGGCCGAGGGCGTGCTATCGGGCCGAACGACCTGCTCATCGCGGATCACGCGCTCGCATTGGGCGTCCGGCTGGTTACCGCCAAAAACCGCCCAGCAGAAACGGTGCAATTGTTACCCTGAGTGTTACCCCGATGTCGAGATTATCCGCACCGCAAGCACTAACTCATTGATTTAATTGGCGATCCCGGGAGGGCTCGAACCTCCAACCCCCTGCTTAGAAGGCAGGTGCTCTGTCCTGTTGAGCTACGGGACCCGCGCGGCAACACTACCTTCGCTCGCGTATCCTGTAAATCGCCGGATTGGAAGCGGCCGGCGCAAACGCTGCGTTTCGTGCTTGCCCCGGCGCGCGTAAGCGGACATCGAGGCGCGCCGGCTGTCAGTCGAGCGGCCGGAAACCGCGCGCCATCTTCCTGAATTCCGGCAAATACTCCTCGCGCGCATCCTCGGGCGCCATACCGAGCAGGCGGAAATATCCGCCTTTGCGCGCCGCGACGACGACCTGAAACAACAGCGTGGGCCGCCCCGTGCCCCCGTTTATCCCTCGCCCGATCGCTTCGACGGCGTCGAGCCCGGCAATTTTCATTACGCTCGTTTCAAGGAGTTGCTTGTCGCGAAATTGTTCGATGCCGTCGAAGGCGCGCCTGGAGAATTCGCCGAGGTTCTCAACCGGCACGCGAGCGAGCGATGGCGCCACGAGAAACAGCGGCTGCGACCCGCGACCTCCGCTGGCCTGCGCCTTTTCAGCCCCTTTGAGACGGTATCCTTTCGTGGTGCCCAGTAGGGACAGGTCTTCCTCGAACGGCCCGCTATACGACATCGAAAACAGCGGCTTGTCTTCCGCAGCCTTTTGGACGGATCGTCGCCGATGCGAGTATTGTTTCGATCTGAGGCTCCGTCACGACGCCCGACGAGAGCGCCGCGACCGGAATGTTTGCCGTCACCATGCCGGTCGCGCCGGCATCGCGGAAAATGAGGATGTATTTCGCGTAGTCTACGAGCGACGTCGTTTGCTCGCCGCGAAAATAGATGTAATCGCCGCCACGCGAAGGCAGCAGATGCTGCGAGATGCCGCTCACCCCCTGCGCCTTGAGACGCTCGGCCGCATTGCCGAGTTTGCTGAACTGCTCAAAGGCCATCAGCGGGAGATCGGTGACGATAAGCGATGTGCCGCTCGCTTCATGGACAAATCCCGCAAACCGCTCAGATGGCGCGAACGCCTCATCCACTGCCAGCGCGATCCGGCTGCCAGGCGGCTGACGTAGCATGTCCCGGCCATAGCTTCGTGAGTAGATGCTGCAAACCGCAAACGAGAGCGCGATGGCGGCGCAAATCCATATTATCCCGTACTGCCGGGGCAGGCTGTCGGCGAGCTCCTGCCAAACTCCTGTCATCTCTCAAACCTTGCTAAGGCCAAGGGAAAGGTTAGCTGCTTTTATAAAGCTAGCTTCCTGTCAAAAGGTCCGGCTGCGCAACATGAATCGCGCAGATCCCGCTCAAGCTTCGGATGCCACGCGACCGAGAAGACGTTCCACCAGATCTGGAAGCTCGACAAAACTGTCGAGGACTGCGTCTGCGCCGAGCGCGTCCGCAGGCACGGCCGCATAACCGAAGCGGACGGCAATCGCCGCAATGCCCGCGCCCCGTGCGGCTGCGATATCGGCCTCGCTGTCCCCGATCATCGCCGCGAACGGAAGCCGGCCTCCTGCCTGCGCGACGAGTTGGGTAATATGGCGCGGGTCCGGCTTGTGGAACGGGAAGGTGTCGCGCCCGGCCACGGCCTCGAAAAGGTCAGCGATGCCGAGTTCCGAAAGCAGCCGTGTCATCAGCCGCTCGGTCTTGTTGGTGCAGAGCGCGAGCTTTGCGCCACGGCTGCGAAGCGCAAGAGCGGCGTCGAGGAAGCCGGGAAAGAGCGTCGTCTGCACGGCGATGCGCTGCTCGTAGAAGGCGACGAGCTGCTGCGCGAGATGGTCCAGTTCGGCCTCATCGGCCGCTTCGCGCGTCTCGTCGAGAGCGGCTCGCAGCATCGCTTTCGCGCCATATCCGACGCCGTGACGGATGGCCGCCGGAGACGCCTTGGAAAAGCCCTGCTCCGCAAGTGCGGCATTGGCCGCCTCAATCAGATCGCCCGCTGTATCGGCGATTGTTCCATCGAGATCGAAAACGAGTGTCGCGTTGCGAATGAGATCCCCCGTTGCGAAACAGCAAGCGCGCTGATGCGCGACGGTAACTTCACAACTCGGGCAAATCCATGCCGCGAGGCGTTTTTCAATGCCACAGTTCGGCCCTAGTGACCAAACTGCCACTCCACATTGAAGAAAAACTGTTTTAACGATGGAGAGTGAAAGGCCGTACTTGCTAAGCGCATATGGCGCAACTTATAGTTGATAAACCGTATAATTATCCTGCCATTCCCGAGTACCAGTTCCAGATCTGGCGAGGTTTGAGTCACATGAATGCGCGCCGAAAACAACTGTATCTTGCACACGTCATGACCGAAGGCAGCATCGGGGAAACCGATGCTACATATGATGACGATGTGGTGGATATGACGCCTCCCGAAGCGGCTGAATATATCGCCTCGCTCCTTTCATCGCTGCGCCTCGTAGCCGCGAAATCGCAGTTCCGGCTGCTCGCGGATCTCATTTCCGTGGCGGAAGAAGAGGCTCGCTTTCATTGTCAGGAGGCCTGAGCTTCCCCTGGAGCCGGCGTTCGGACGGTTTCGTTTGAACGCCGACGCCCATCGAAAAATGGCGTCTGCGTTTGAAGGAACGCGAGAGGCATCTCAAGCTCGCAGAACGATGTGGCTTGAGCCGCGTCGCTCAAGGCGCCCCGCCAGGTCGAGAGACATGATCGCGGCGTGAACCTCGCGCGTTTGCTTCCCCGTCATTCGGCAGATGTCGTCGATGGCAATTGGGGAGAAACTCAGCAATTGCATGACGCTTGCGATGGTCGCGTCCAGCGAGGCGAGCCCGTCGCCGCCTTTCGCACCTGCCGGAGCGCGGACGGGGCCGTCGTCGTGCGCAGCAAGCTTGGGTGCTCGTTGCGGCTGAGGGACTTCGACGCCGAACCGCGCCCAGTGGACTAGCTTGCCCTTCAGCGCATCCACGATGTCTTCTGCCGAGGTCGTCAGCACGGCGCCTTCCTTGATGAGCCGGTTCGTTCCTGCCGCGCGCGTATCGAGCGGGTGGCCGGGCACGGCGAAGACTTCGCGGCTCTGCTCACCCGCGAGACGCGCCGTGATCAGAGAACCTGATCGTTCGGCGGCCTCAACGACCAGCACGCCGAGGCTAGCCCCGGAGATGATGCGGTTGCGTCTCGGGAAATCCTGAGCGCGAGCGACGAAACCCGGAGGGCATTCCCCGATCAGCAAGCCGTTTTGCGCGATGTCGGCGGCGAGCCCCAGATGTTCGGGCGGATAGATGCGGTCGAGCCCACCCGGCAGCACCGCGCAGGTGCCGAACGGCAGCGCGCCCCGATGGGCTGCGCCGTCGATGCCGCGCGCCAGTCCAGATACGACGAGGAGACCGAGGCGCGAAAGCTCGGCGCTGATTTCAGCGGTGAATTTCAGGCCCGCGCCGGACGCGTTCCGCGAGCCGACGATACCGAAGGCGGGCCTTTGCCAAATGCGCGGGTCGCCCTTGATATAGAGGAGGGGCGGCGGTGCTTCGATCTCCGCGAGCAGCGGCGGATAGCCTGCTTCGCCGACCGCAACGAGCGTCAATCCAGCGGCCGCCGCGCGTTCCATCTCGGCCTCGGCGGTGCCTATTGAGGGCACGCTTTTCGGTGAAACGCGGCTTCCATGCTTGACGAATTCGGGCAGCGCATCGATGGCCGCAGCCGCCGATCCGAAATGCGCGATCAACTGCCAGAAGGTGACGGTGCCGATATGCGGCGTGCGAATCAGGCGAAGGCGGTCGCGTTTCTCGGCGCTGGGCGTCGACGCGGATGATTTGCCCGCGCGTGGCGGCTCGGGCGAATAGTCGAAGTCGGCACCCGGTTCACGCAACACCGCCGTTGCCGCCGACGAAACGCTCCCGGCGTCGCGCGTATCCGGCCTGTCGGGGTAGGCCAGATCGCGATCAGGTTCCTTCGATGCGGTTGCGGATCGACGGCCGGGCGAAGTGTCGCCAGACGACTTGATCTTCGCCGACTCGGCTTTTGCGGCGCGCTTTCGGCGAGGCTTTGCGTGCGGCTCGCCGGCGCGGTCGGTCGCAACCGTCGCGGACGACAATGCAGGTGTCGCCATTCCGGGAGCGCTCGCATCCGCGATTGCTTCATCAGATGTTGCTGCCGCACCAGACGCCGAAGACGCCGCGCGCGAACGCGTGGGCTTCCCGGTTGCCTTGTCGTCAGGCGCCTTTCGCGGGCGCGGCTTTCTGGCCGATTTTTGATTCATGCCCGTCAATCAGTTTACGGATATTCTGATGATGGCGTTGAATGAGAACCGCTGAAAGTGCAAGCAGAAAGATAAAAAGCGGCACCGACGTCATCGCGAGCACGAAAAACGGGGTCGCCGCCGCTGCGATCAATGCGGAGAGCGAAGAATAGCGCGTCACAAGGGCGATGATGAGCCAAAGCGCGCAGAAGAATGCACCCGCTGGCCAGTAGAGCGCAGTGATCACGCCGATATAGGTCGCAACGCCTTTGCCACCCTTGAAGCCGAGCCACACCGGGAAGAGATGGCCGAGAAAAGCGCCCACGGCGACGGCCATCGCCGCTTCCATGCCGAGATATTGGCGCGCGAGGAGAACCGGCACGAAGCCTTTCGCCGCGTCGAAAATCAGCGTCGCCGCCGCGAGGCCCTTGTTGCCGGTGCGAAGCACGTTGGTCGCACCGATGTTGCCGGAGCCAATGGTACGGATGTCGCCGAGCCCCGCCATGCGGCTGAACAGGTAGCCGAACGGGATCGAGCCGCACAGATAGCCTGCGAGGAGGGCCGCGCCCCAGACAATCCAGATGTTCGCGCCGAGAAACACGGCAAACCACAGGTCTTGTTCGTTCAGAGCCATTGCTCTTTCTGGTCCTTTCTTCACGCGCAGTCGATTTACGGAGCGTTCTGCGCGAGCCAGATGAATAAGGGAAGCGTCGCTATCGACGCAATGCTCTGCACGGTCACGATCTGCGCCATCAGCGGTGCATCGCCGCCCATGATCCGCGCTGCCGTGTAGGCGGAGGCGGCTGTGGGCACCGCAGCGCCGATCACGGCGGCGGTGCGGGCGATCCCCGTCAGCCCCGTGAGCCACGACAGCCCGAAGACGAGCAGCGGCATGAGGATCAGTCGAAGAACCGTGCTCGCCGCGACGAGGTTCATCGCAGCTCGCGCCGCGCCCATATTGAAGCCCGCGCCGACCGAAAGCAGCGTCAAGCCGATGGAGGCCGAGCCGAGAAGCGACAGCGTCTGAAACGCGAAGTCCGGCGCGCCTATCACGTTGAGGATCAGCCCGACGACGCAGGCCAGAAAAAGCGGGTTCAGCATTACGCGGCGCAAGGCCTGGCGGACGTTCATCTCGCCCGCGCCTTCGCCGAAAACCGACAGCGCGAGCACCGAATAAAGCTGCACCGTCGGCACGACGGATGCCACCGTCAGTGCGGCGAAGGTCAGCCCGCGCTCGCCGAACAGCGCCGACGCAACGGCAACCGACACGATGCTCTGGAAGCGGATCGCGCCTTGCAGGAAGCTCGTAAAGGCGGGGCCGGAAATCGGCCGACCCAATGAGAGCCAGCCCGCGAGCAACGCTCCCGCCATGATCGACACCGACGCGATCGAGACGAAGACATAGTCGGCGGCGGGCACGTTGTGGAGGTCGGCGCGCATCAGCGTCTTCACGAGCAGCGCCGGAAACAGCACATAAAACACAAGGTGATCGAGCGCGCGCCACAGCGCTTCGCCGCCGAAGCGTATCTGCGCGAGGCCGTAACCCATCGCCGTGATGAGAAACAGCGGCGCGAGCGCTTCGAGGATCGCCGTCATGCGTAATTCACGCGGTCGAGCGCGCCCTGCAAAATATAGGCGGCGGCCATCTTGTCGATGACTTCGGCGCGGCGTTTGCGGCTGGCGTCCGCTTCGAGCAGCACGCGCTCGGCGGCGGCGGTGGACAGCCGCTCATCCCAGAACGCCATCGGCATATCGGTGAGCGCGCCGAGGCTGCGCACGAAAGCGCGGGTGGACTGCGCGCGCGGGCCTTCCGTGCCGTCGAGGTTCACTGGCAGGCCGACGACGAGACCGCCCACGCCTTGCGCCTTGCAGTGCGCCAGCAGCTTCACCGCGTCGGCCGTGAATTTCGTGCGGCGGATGGTGTCGAACGGCGTTGCGATCTGGCGCATGACGTCCGAGAGCGCAAGCCCCACTGTCTTGGTGCCGACATCGAGGCCCATCAGCCGCTCGTCGCGTTTGAGCCTCGATATAAGGTCGGGAAGCGGCACGAGTTCGGAGGGCACTAAAGTCACCTGCGGGAGTTTTTTACAAATTGCGGGCGGGCCACATTTTCATATAGTGCGGGCACCGCTTTTACTCGTCGCTCATCTTCGGGAGATTTGCAAATTGAAGCTGACATGGTTCGGACATTCCGCCGTTCGCGCGGAAAACGGCAGTCACGTCATCCTGATCGACCCGTTCCTGACGGGCAATCCCAGTTTCACCGGCTCGGTGGACGAGGCGGCGGAGGGCGCGACGCATGTTGTGCTGACGCACGGCCATGACGACCACGTCGGCGACGCCGTGGCGATCTGCAAGAAGACCGGCGCGACGCTCGTCGCGGTGTACGAGCTGGCGCTGCACCTCGCGGCGCAGGGCGTGGAGAAGGTCGAGGTCGGCAATCCCGGCGGCGCGATCGACCTCGGCGGCAGCGTGTCGGTGAGCTTCGTGAACGCGTTCCACTCGTCGTCAACCAGCGTGAAGGGGCAGGCCGTCTATCTCGGCAACCCGACCGGCATCGTGATCGAGGGCCTCGGCAAGACGATCTACCACGCGGGCGACACGGGCATTTTCGGCGACATGGCGCTGATCGACGAGCTTTACGCGCCGAAGGTTGGCTTCCTGCCCATCGGCGACCGCTTCACCATGGGCGCGAAGCAGGCGGCGTTCGCGGCGCGGAAGTTCTTCCACTTCGACGTGGTGGTGCCGATCCACTACGGCACGTTCCCGATAATCGATCAGACGGCGGATGAGTTCGTCGCGCTCGCCGAGGGAGTGAATGTGGTGGTGCCGGAGGTTGGTGTCGGGTTTGAAGTATAAAAAAAAGACGGTCTTATTCCTTTGCATACAGGTGAGCGGTGATCTTTAAGTCTACCCAGACATGCGAATCTGATAAAGCTTTTTAAGCAATTTCTTTCAAGCCTTATTCGCCGGGAACGTAGTTAGTGGAAATCAAAGATCTGGTAGGCATAGCCAAGCCTCTTGAGAAGCTTGTTGAGGTGGTCGCGGCCGGAGTGGGCGTCCTTTATGAACCTTCACGTACCCGCAACAACGCTAAGGCAGAGGCTGAGGCGGCTATCGTCACGGCTCAGGCAAATGCCAAGGCTGATAATATAGCCTACAGAGCGAAATGTCGAATTGAGGCTAAAGAGATTCGACGGCAAGAGAATATCGAAGCAGTTATATCAAGGGCCAGCAAGTTTCTTCCTACTGAGGTGTCTCAGGAACCGGTCTCCAAAGATTGGGCCGCAGATTTCTTCGAAGAGTACCAAGATATTAACGATGAGGAGTTGAGGGGCATTTGGGCCAGAATCTTAGCCGGAGAGGTTACTCAGCCGGGAAGTTTCTCTCGTAGAACTTTACGAGTTCTTAAAGATTCCTCTATGCAGGAAGCTAGTAAATTCCAATCCATTTGCTCCTATCTTTGGTTCATACCCACCCCTTCCGCAAATGCTCCGTTACTAATCATTCCGGATGTTTCCAACGAAAAACTCAACGAATTAAATATTAGATGTTTGATCCCGGCATTTGATGGTGCATTATTCTCCCTCGGCTGGAAGGATGCGCTATGGGACAAATTCTTCATGGGAGCGCCACAACGACTGAGGCGGTCCGTCGAGCGATACAGCATAGTCAAGAGAGCTTGAGGGCCCTGGCCAAGCGCTACGGCATCAACCCGAAGACGGTTTCGAAATGGAAGAAGCGCTCATCCGTCGCCGATGTGCCGACTGGACCGAAAGAGCCGAAATCCACGGTTCTGTCGGTCGAGGAAGAGGCGATAATCGTCGCCTTCCGCAAGCATACGCTCTTGCCGCTCGACGATTGCCTCTATGCGCTACAGGCGACGATACCGCATCTGACTCGCTCGTCGCTGCATCGCTGTCTTCAGCGCCACGGTATTTCTCGGCTGCCGGACGTCGAAGGCGACAAGCCCGCCAGGAAGAAGTTCAAGTCCTATCCGATCGGCTATTTTCATGTCGACATAGCCGAGGTGCAGACGGCCGAAGGCAAGCTCTATCTCTACGTCGCCATTGACCGCACGAGCAAATTCGCCTTCGTGCAACTCGTCAAAAAGACCGGCAGGACGTCCGCTTCAGCCTTCCTCGTCGCCCTGATAGAGGCAGTTCCCTACAAGATTCACACGGTGCTCACCGACAACGGCATCCAGTTCACGTTTCCGCCGCGTTATGCCGATGGACCAACGGCCAGATACATGACGCACATGTTCGACATGCGATGCAGCGAGAACGGCATTGAGCACCGCCTCACCAAGGTCAAGCATCCCTGGACAAACGGCCAGGTCGAGCGAATGAACCGGACGATCAAGGAGGCGACGGTCAAACGCTATCACTACGACCGTCACGAGCAGCTCGAAACCCACCTATCGGACTTCATCAACGCCTATAACTTTGCTCGCCGACTAAAGACCCTCAAAGGCCTCACGCCTTATGAGTTCATCTGTAAATGCTGGACGAATGAGCCGGAAAGATTCAAGATCGATCCAATCCATCAAATGCCGGGACTGAACATCTTAGCTTTGATGATCTCCAGGAAATGGAGGCAAGCGGTTATTTGCACTTTCAGCCATTGGGCGGCTATTCATCGGCAATAAAAGTAACAGAAGCAACTTTAATGTACGCAGGAAATCGGTATGGCCTTTCTCGTGATTCCGAAGAGTCGTTACAGTTTGGTTATGTGACCCTTACGAAGACAGGGAAGGAACTGATTTCAGTTGTAGATGGAATTAAGAGCTCTGTTGCCGAAGATCAGGCCATCAAATTTTGGGAAATGAATGGCTGGCGCGTGAATAGATTATAATTTACCCGTTCTTGCTCACATAACCTCACCACCCCATCTCCCTGAACTTTTCGCTCAACTCGACCATGCGCACCTGCGCTCCATCCCGGTCAGCATGTCCGCGCAGTCGCGCACTACGATTTCATCGACCGCAAATGCGCGACCTTGTTCGCGTCCTCCGGCTAACTCAGACCTTCACCTTCGCGACGGCGGGCACGTCGTGGCAGGGGCTCTTCTCGTGCTTCAGCGTCTTCTTGCCCTCCGGCGGCTTGCCCTTGAAATAGCGCGCCGTCGCGATGGCGACCTGCGGCTGGCCCTCGCCATTCGACACCTGCTGAATGCCGTCCTGATACCAGCCATCATATTTGCGCGCGGTCGCTTCCTCGCGGGCGCGGCACCAGACCACCGCCGACAAATCCGCGAAGGTGTATTTGCTCGTGGTCGCCGCCGCGAGGCGCAACGTATCCGCGCCCTGCTCCGTCACCATGACGTCTTTCACCGTGAAAATGCCCGACTGCGGCATCTTCGTCGTATCGACAGCCGCAGCCTGCAAAGGCTGCGTTTCCGTATTGGAGGCGCAGCCAGCCAGCGCAACCGTGGCGACGGCAAATAAGGCAAATCTTTTCATGACCCGACCGATCCCGTGAATTCGTTGACGCGAAGGCCGCCAGCCCCTTTGGCGCGCCGGTTCTTGAGCGTGGCGGCTGATTCTCGGCACTTCTGTGGCTCGCACTGACGGTTTTCAACCTGAGATTGCTCAGGTTTTTCGTTCGGTATGCGACTGTTGCGCAAAAACCGCGCGCGGTGCCGAGCCTTTTCCGGCTTCGCGCGAGCCCCTGCCCGCTTCGCCCAAGCCCCTCTCGATTCCTTCAATTGCAATCGCGGCTCATTCGAGCGATGATCGGTTTATACCAAGGGGGGCCGCAGGCATGCGGCTGAGATTGCGATAGCGCCTCGCGACAACCCGTAGAACCTGATCCGGTTAGGACCGGCGGAGGGAATGGTCTTGCGAAAGTGCCGCCTGTTTTCCCGAAAGCGCTTGCGCTTCGCGGCCCTGACTCACCCCCCGATCACGCAAGGAGACAGCGCATGAACGCGCCCATCGACCCGAAAAAGATTGAGCCGGTGAAAGTCACGACGGGTTCGCTGCCGGGGTCGCGCAAGGTCTATGCCGAGGCGGCTCCCGACGTGAGGGTGCCGTTCCGCGAGATCGTGCTGCATGAGAGTTCGGGCGAGCCGCCGTTCCGCGTCTACGACACCAGCGGCCCCTATTCCGACGAAGCCACGCGGATCGACGTGCATGCGGGCCTCGCCCGTCATCGCGACACGTGGGTGAAGCGTCGCGCCGTCGAAGCCTACGAAGGCCGCGCCGTGAAGCCCGAAGACGATGGCAATGTCGGCGAAGCGCATCGCGCGCGCGAATTTTCGCATCGCTATCCGGTCTACCGCGCCGCCGACGGTCAACCGCTGACGCAGCTCGAACTGGCGCGCGCGGGCGTCATCACCGAAGAGATGGTCTACATCGCGAACCGCGAGAACGTCGGCCGAACGGCGGCGCTCGACCGCGCGAAGGAAGCGCTTGCCGATGGCGAAAGCTTCGGTGCGTCGATTCCAGAGTTCATCACGCCGGACTTCGTGCGCGACGAGGTGGCTCGCGGCCGCGCCATCATCCCGGCCAATGTGAACCACGCCGAGCTTGAGCCGATGATTATCGGCCGCAACTTCCTCACCAAGGTGAACGCGAACATCGGCAACTCCGCCGTCTCGTCCTCGGTCGAGGAAGAGGTGGAGAAGATGGTGTGGTCCATCCGCTGGGGCGCGGACACGGTGATGGACCTGTCCACGGGGCGCAACATCCACACGACGCGCGAGTGGATCATCCGCAACGCGCCCGTGCCCATCGGCACAGTGCCGATCTATCAGGCGCTGGAGAAGGTCAACGGCGATCCCGTCAAGCTCGACTGGGAGGTGTACAAGGACACGCTCATCGAGCAGTGCGAGCAGGGCGTCGATTACTTCACCATCCATGCGGGCGTGCGGCTGCGCTATGTGCCGCTGTCGGCGAAGCGCGTCACCGGTATCGTGTCGCGCGGCGGCTCGATCATGGCGAAGTGGTGCCTCGCGCATCACCGCGAGAGCTTCCTCTACGAACGCTTCGATGAGATTTGCGACATCATGCGCCGCTACGACGTGTCGTTCTCGCTCGGCGACGGCCTGCGCCCCGGCTCCATCGCGGACGCAAACGACGCCGCGCAGTTCGCGGAACTTGAGACGCTCGGCGAACTGACGAAGGTGGCTTGGGCGAAGGGCTGCCAGGTGATGATCGAGGGGCCGGGCCATGTGCCGCTGCACAAGATCAAGGTGAACGTCGAGAAGCAGCTCGCGCTGTGCGGTGAAGCGCCGTTCTACACGCTCGGGCCGCTCGTCACGGACATCGCGCCGGGCCACGACCACATCACGAGCGCCATCGGCGCGGCCATGATCGGCTGGTTCGGCACGGCGATGCTCTGCTACGTCACGCCGAAGGAGCATCTCGGCCTGCCCGACCGCGACGACGTGAAGGCGGGCGTGATCGCCTACAAGATCGCGGCGCACGCGGCCGACCTCGGCAAGGGCCATCCCGCCGCGCAGCTTCGCGACAACGCGATTTCCCGCGCGCGCTTCGAGTTCCGCTGGGAGGATCAGTTCAATCTCGGCCTCGACCCCGAGGGCAGCCGCGCCATGCATGACGAGACGCTGCCGAAGGATGCGCACAAGGCTGCGCATTTCTGTTCGATGTGCGGGCCGAAATTCTGTTCGATGGAAATCACGCAGCAGGTGCGCGACTACGCCGCCACACTGAACGAAACGCCGGAGATGGCCGCGCAGTCGGGCATGGATGAGATGAGCGAGAAGTTCAAGGAGATGGGCGGGCAGGTCTACGTGGACTTGAAGACGACGCCGTAAGTCGGGGTTGGCGCTTTCGGACGGTGCGCCACGCTGTGCGTGCCGCCCGACCGTCACTCCACCCGTTCGTCGAAAGCTTGAGCTAAGACCCGGCCGCTCTGGCCGGGTCGGGATGTAATCCGGCAATCGGCGGTGCCCATCAGGCCGGTGGCATGGTCCCGCTGCCGCCAGCGCGGTCGTCGGGGGAAGATCCCCTTGGCGCTGCCGGTTTGATCGCCGGGCGGAAATTCACCACTGCGGCGGCTATGGCCAGCATCAGGATCGCCCCCGATTCATAGATGATCGCGATCGGATCCTGTTCCTTCTGCAGAATTGCCACCCGCGCGATGGCCGTAATCGCGATGAAGATGGGAAGCGTGATCGGGATCTGCTTCGAGGTGATGTAAGCCGCGACCATGCCCAGCACCTCGACATAGAGGAACATCAGCAGCAGGTCTTGCAGTCCGACATCGCGCTTCAAGCCGATGAGGTACATCTCCTTCAGGGCGCCGATCACGGTCAGGATCGCGATCACCACCAGGAAGAAGCTTTCCACCTGCTGGATCAGCTTGCCGACTTTCAAATTTTCCTCATCCCGGCTCATGAGCTGATCCTCGGCAGAACGATGCGCCCGTCATTCGGCGTGTCGTCATCCCCGTCCTTCCTGTCATCGCGCGAAGCCAGATATTGGCCAAGGGCCTCGCGCCAGAGTTCGGCCTCCTCGGGCGGCAAGGCTGGCGACCCGTTCTGCGGCATTTGAATCCCCTCATTCTTGAAGGCCTCGATGATCGCCATGCGAAGCTCGGTTTTCGTGCCGGTCCCCTTGTTGAGGTCGTAGATATAGGCGAACAGCTTGAACTGAAGCGCATCGAGCGTGAAATCGTCGAGCGAAACGAACGGCTCGGGCGAGGTCATTACGGCCACATGAGCGCGGGCGACACGGAGCAGCACTTCCTTGATCTTGCGCGGGTCGCTTCCGTGGACGGCCGCAACGGGGATGACCACGCGTGTGGTGTTGTTGCGCAGCGTCCAGTTTTTCACGTTGCCGGTGATGAAGGAGGAGTTCGGAACCAGCACGCTCGCGCGGTCGTAGGTTTCGATTTCGGTCGAGCGCACGCTGATCTTGCGCACCGTGCCTTCTTCGCCGCCGACCGTCACGAGATCGCCGACCTTGATCGGGCGTTCGGCCAGCAGGATGAGCCCGCAGACGAAGTTGCTCACGACGCTCTGCAAGCCGAAGCCGATGCCCACGGAGAACGCGCCGGCGACTATGGCGAGGTTTGAGAGGTTGAACCCCGCATAGGACAGCGCGATAAGCGCCGCCGCGCCAACGCCCATATAGCCGACGCCCGTGCGGATCGAGTCACGCAGACCGCCCGATAGACCGGCAGGCTTCAGAACCTGCGTGTCGAGCCAGCTCTGGAACAGCCGCGCGGCGAAGTAGCCGAGCACAAAGACCACGATGGCGGCAAGGATCGCGGCGAGCGACACCTGCGTGTTGCCGATGCGGAAGCCGAAGAAGAGCTGGTAATACCATTCGACGATGTCGGCCCACGGGTAGCCCCATTGCAACAGGATGAGCGGGACCGCTCCGACAAGCACGATGAACTTGAGGAAAAGGCTCATCGGAACCGAGAAGCGCTCGCAGCGCTTCTGATCGATGCCGAGCGTCTTGATCCAGCCTCCGACCGCCGAGTTTTCGTCGCTCATGCCTTGGGCCACGCCGTCAGCCCAGAGGAGTAGGATATAAACGACGGCGAGGATCGAGCCGGTGACGATGAGCTGCTGCGCGAGGAAGCGCGACAGCGCGAGGTATCCCGAAAGTGCCGTCACCATAATAGCGGCGGTGAATAGCCAGACCGGCACCCTGAGCAGGTTCAGCCATGTGGTCGGCGGGATCCCTTCGGACGTCTTGTCCCGCAGCGGTGTCTTCAGGATCGCAGCCACCAGCAGCGCAACGAGGAGGTTCGCCGGGAGCGTGAACGCGAGAGTCAGCGAGAAGGGAGCCTGAACCACGCGGGTTGCGGTATAGATGAAGGTTGTCGCGCCGTAGATGAGCGCGAGCGCGAGCATCAGCCCAGAAATCCGAACGGCGGCCCCCTCGGTGGCGGGGATGAGCCGCCACTGCGGGCGACCGGGGGCGAAAACGGTCGCGATAAGGGCATTCACCACCACGATCACGAGGATCGAGCGCGATACCGAATAGAGCAGCCACTCAACCTTGTCCGGCATGGGCTGCGCCGCGCCGATCGCATGATAGAGGAAGACAAGTGGCACGCATGCGGGCAGAACGCGCAGGACGATAACGCCCGCCGCCGTGGATGCGCGCCGCCAGAACGGCGGTTCGCCTTCCCCTGTCCATGTCCTCAGTTGGCGAATCCACCGCCACGACAGCAGGGACAGCCCGGCGAAAAGCGCGAGCGCTGTGCCGAACAGATAGAGTAGTTCGGACCGATCGTCGGAGTCTTTCCACCAGTTCCCGATCGTGCGTTCGACCCGATCGATGGCGATGTCCGCATAAGCGGGGACATTCTCCCATGTCTGCGTAGACCATACCCCCTGCACCGGCTGAAAGAGATTGTTCGTAAAGTTCTTCCGGCGGATGTCCTGGATGGAGTTGATCTCCTGATTGACGCGCGAATGCGTGTGATCGAGCGTGGCGCGCGCCGAATTCAGGTGGCCTAGATGAAAGGTAAGATCGGCGCGAAGCTGGGCGGCTTCGCCCGTCTCCGGCGGCTGGTCGGCGGCTGGGACTGCGGGCAGATTGCGCACCTGCTCGTCGATCGCCCGGATCGCGGGCTCCAGCTTCTTCCAGAACTCATCGGCCTCGACGCGGATCTTCAGAAGTTGGTCGCGGAAGCCATCGAGCTCGGTGTAGCGCAGGCCGGGCTTGCGAAGCTGGTTCTCGATATCGTCGAGCGTCTTGAGCCATTTTGCGGTCGTCCCGGCGACGTCCGTGCCGAAGGCATCGTTCGCACGCTTGATGACATCGGCCTTGTTCGCCTCGGGTGCAGCGGGAGCGGCGGCGGCAGCAGGGGCAGCGGCAGCAGGAGCTGCCGGTTTCGGAGCGTCCGCCCCTTGCGCCATCGCGCCGCCATTCGTGAGAGCAAGCGCCGTCGCGAGAAAAACCGCAACGATCCAGTGCCGCAAAGCCATCGGTGCCAAATCCTTAGGAGATCGTGAAAATACAGGATGGCAGCTGTACTAGAGGGCAAGTTTGCGGGCAATAAGGCGGGGCGCGCCGTCAACCGTTCCATGCGGCGGTTGCGGGGATAGCACGGGGCGAGCACCGCTCGCGTGGAAGGGACGGCGCTGGCGTCGCTATTCGCGCACGTGCACGCTCTTGATGTTCACGAATTCGCGGATGCCGAACACGCCGCATTCACGGCCATAGCCCGAATGCTTCACGCCGCCGAACGGCATGCGCGGATCGGATCGCACGTTCTCGTTCACGAAGGCCATGCCCGCTTCAAGGTCACGCGCGGCGATTTCCTCGCCGCGCCGGATGTCGCGCGTCAGCACGCCTGAGCCGAGGCCGAACTCCGAATCGTTCGCGATGCGGATGGCGTCTTCCACGTCACGCGCCTCAATGACCGCAGCGACGGGGCCAAACACTTCTTCGTCATATGCGGGCTGGCCGGGCTTCACGTCGGCGAGGACCGTCGGCGGATACCACGCGCCCGGCCGGTCGGGCACCTCGCCGCCACATAGAAGCCGCGCGCCTTTCTCGACGCTTTTGCGCACCTGCCGATGGATTTCGTCGCGCGCCTTCACGCTGACCATGGGGCCAAGTTTTGTCGCCGGGTCGAGTGGATCGCCCATGCTGATCATCGCGCTCATCTTTTCCGCGAGCGCCTTCTCGAACGCCTCCCGCACCGGCGCGACCACGACGAAGCGCTTGCCCGCGATGCAGCTCTGACCGCCATTCACCATGCGCGCCGTTGCGGCGACGGTTGCGGCGTGATCGATGTCCGCATCCTCGAGTACGAGGTAGGCGTCGCTGCCGCCGAGTTCCAGCACGGTCTTCTTGAGATTGCGGCCCGCCGCCTCCGCCACCGCCTTGCCCGCCGCCACGCTGCCGGTGAGCGTCACCGCCGCGATGTCGGGGCTATCGATCAACTCCGCTGTGTCGCGGCCCGCGATCAGGATGGTGCGGAACACATTGTCCGGCGCGCCAGCTTCGCGGAACACGCCCTCGATGGCGAGCGCGCAGCCGGGAACGTTGCTCGCGTGCTTCAAAATCACAGGGTTGCCCGCCATGAGCGCGGGCGCGGCGGCGCGGAACACCTGCCAAAACGGGAAATTCCACGGCATCACCGCCAGAAGCGGACCGAGCGGGTTGAATGTGACGTAGGCGCGTCCGCCATCGAGCTTGACCGGTTCATTCGCGAGAAACCCCTCAGCGTTCTCGACGAAATAATCGCAGTTGAACGCGCATTTCTCGATCTCCGCGAGCCCCTCGGTGACGGGCTTCCCCATCTCATCCGCCATCAGCCGCGCAAACTCGTCCTTCCGCTCGCGAAGGATGCGCGCGGCGGCGCCGACGACGATGCCGCGCTCGGTGAACGATGTGCGCCGCCAGTCGGGGAACGCCTCGCGCACCTGTCGCGCGATGGCGAGCGCCTGCTCGCGCGTGTGGCCGTCATATGTGCGGCTTGGTTTGCCGGTCGCGGGGTTCTCTGTCTTCAGCTTCGGCGCGCTGCCGCCTTCCCCGCCCTGTGCCGCCTTTGCCTCGTAACCGTGTTCCGCGTGATGCGTCATGATGGGCCTCGTGATTGAAACGCGCCCCGCCCTTTTGCCTTTGAGTTCAACCGCTTTCGACTGGCGTCGTTCCCGGCTCCGGGTTGTTCGGCGATGAGGTATCTCTTTCCTTTTTCGGCCTCTCACACGAATGTCTATTTCCTGCTGCAAAGGCGTCGCGATTAAATCTAATCTGCTGGCATTCATCAGCCTGCCCTCAACCTTACGGGCCACAGATCCATGCTGACTTCGATATCCGCACTTCGCCTTCTCTGCGCCGCGCTGGCCGTGGTCTCGGCCTTGGTTCCCTTCACGCCGCCCGCGCTCGCGCAAAAGGCGACCGATCCGGCGGCCGATGCGCTCATCGGCTTCGACGCGCGTTTCGTGCCCGCTGTGGCGGAAAACGGCATGGTGTCGGCGCAGGAAAAGGTTGCGGCGCAGGTCGGCGCGGACATCCTCAAGGCGGGTGGCAATGCCATCGACGCGGCCGTGGCTGTCGGCTTCGCGATGGCCGTCACGCATCCGCAGGCGGGCAATATCGGCGGCGGCGGCTTCATGCTCATCACGCTGGCGGATGGGCGGAAGATCGCGCTCGACTATCGCGAGACGGCACCGGCAGCCGCGACGCGCGACATGTTCCTCGACAATCGCGGCGCGGTTGACCGCGACAAGGCGCGCTACAGCCGCGCGTCGGCGGGTGTGCCGGGCACCGTGGCGGGCCTGCTTTACGCGCTCGAAAAATACGGCACCATGCCCCGCGACAAGATCATGGCGCCCGCGATCCGGCTCGCGGAAGAGGGCGTCGTGGTGCCTTACGGCCTCGCCTTTGCCTTCTCGCGCGCGAGGGATCGGCTGAAGAACGACCCGTCTTCGGCGCGCTATTTTCTAAAACCCGAAGGCGAGCCCTATCGCATGGGCGAGGTGCTGCGCCAGCCCGACCTCGCGAAGACGCTGCGCACGATCAGCGAGCGCGGCGCGGCGGGCTTCTATGAAGGCGAAGTCGCCGAACTGATCGCCACCGAGATGAAGAAGAATGGCGGCCTCATCACCGAGGACGACCTCAAGGCGTACAAGCCAGTCGAGCGCGAGCCGGTGCGCGGCATCTATAATGGGTACGAAATCGTGTCCATGCCGCCGCCGTCTTCGGGTGGCGTCCACGTCATCCAGATGCTGAACATCCTCGAAGGGGTCGACCTGAAGGCGCTTGGCAGCGAGAGCGCGGACACTTATCACCGGCTCATCGAGGCGATGCGGCGCGCCTATGCCGACCGTGCGAAATATCTGGGCGACCCGGATTTCGTGACCGTGCCGGTGGCGGGCCTGACGAACAAAGCCTATGCGGCGGAGCTTCGCAAGGGCATCGACCTCGAACGCGCGGCGAGGTCAGCGGACGTGTCAGCGGGCAAGCCGCCCGCGCCCGAGGGCGAGCAGACGACGCATTTTTCGGTGATGGACAAGGCGGGCAACGCGGTCGCGAACACCTACACGCTGAACCTCGCCTTCGGCAGTGGCTATTCGGTCGACGGTGCGGGCTTCCTTCTCAACAACGAAATGGACGATTTCTCCGCGAAGGCGGGTGCGCCGAACGCCTTCGGCCTTACCGGCGACGAGGCGAACGCGATCGAGCCCAAAAAGCGCCCGCTGTCCTCGATGGCGCCGACCATCGTCATGAAGGACGGCGCGCCGTATCTCATCACAGGCAGCCCCGGCGGCAGCACCATCATCACGGTGGTTCTGCAGGAAATCCTGAACGTGCTGACCTTCGACATGAACGTGGCCGAAGCCACCGCCGCGCCGCGCATCCATCACCAGTGGATGCCGGATAACGTCATCACCGAACGCGGCGTTTCGGATGATACGTTGCGGCTTCTCGAAGCGCGCGGCTTTATCCTGCCGAAGAATGCCGACGGCACGTTCCAGCACCGCGTGCTCGGCCGCGCCAACTCGATCATGAAGAAAGGCCCGCTGTTTCTCGGCGCGGCCGACCTGCGCGACGGCGACTCGGCGGCCATCGGATATTAAAGCGCGCGTTTTCTTGCGAGCGACGGCACGCGCGCCGTCGCGACGCCGTTTGCGGCTTGCTCTCATGCGAGAACAAACTGATTGACGGGCGCGAATTTATGGTCCAAAACAAGAACAAAGCAGGATCACAATGTGTCATGAGCGTCAGCCCTCCGCCAGATCATCGCGCCGAAAAGGCCACGCGACCGCAAGCCGCGATGCGAGCGAACACAGCTTCAAACCGGCGTGCCGGGTCTGCGGCTTCCGGTGCTCTGGACGCGCTCAGGATGCAGGTCCGCGCCATCGAAGGCCACTATCTCGATGACGACCGGACGCCCCCAGTGCTGCGCTTCGCGGATGCGCGGCTGAATGCGCCACTGCCCGGCGGCGGCCTCTCGCTCGGCGCGCTGCATGAGTTCACCGCGAACGCGCTCGAAGCCGAACTTGCGCCATCGGTGACAGGTTTTGCGGCGACCGTGCTGGCCGCTCATTTGCGCGCGCGAGGCGGCATCGCGCTGTGGGCCGCAAGCCAGACCGACTTTTACGCGCCCGGCCTTCGCCGCTTCGGCCTCGACCCGGCCCGCGTCGTCTTCGTGGACTGCCGAAAGGATGCCGAGGTGCTGGCCGTCATGGAAGAGGCGCTGCATTCGCGTGCCGTTGCCGCCGTGCTCGGCGAGGCGGGCGCACTCACGCTGAAAACCGGGCGCAGGCTTGACGCCGCGGCGCGGGCTTCAAGCGCGCTCGCTCTCCTTATCCGCCGCCATGTGGTGAAGCCCAAGGGCGTAACTGGCGAGCCGAGCGGGGCCGCCTCCACCCGCTGGCGCGTCGCCGCCGTCCCTTCGTCCGATGTCTTCGGTAGTCTCGGCCCGCCGCGCTGGCGCCTCGACCTCGACTATTGCCGCAATGGAAGAACCGCATCCTTTATCGTGGAGGCACTCGATGGCGCAGACGGGGACAGCTTTGACGCGAGCGACTGGCAAGCGGGCCATGTACGTGTGGTTGCCGAACTTCGCGATGACGCTCGCGCGGCTGAAGCGTCCGAGGCTCGCGAAGCGCCGCGAACCGCTAGCCCTGCTTGAGAAGCACGGCACCGTTCGCCGCATCGCCGCGCTGGACGGACCGGCCATCGAGGCGGGGCTTTACCTGCACCAGCCGCTGGCCGATGCGCTCGCCGTGTGCCCGAAACTCGTCACCGCCGACGCGGACCCTGCCGCCGAGGCCGACGCGCGCGCCGCCCTCGCGCTGTGGGCGCAGCGCTATACGCCCGCGACCGCGCCTGCGCCGTCCGGCCTGTGGCTCGACATCACCGGCTGCGCGCATCTTGTCGGGGATGAAGATGAACTCGCGGACGACCTGCTCGGCCGCCTCGAAGCGCGCGGCATCCCGGCCCGCGCCGCCATCGCGCCCACCTTCGGCGCGGCCTTCGCGCTCGCCCATCACGCCGAACGCTATGTGATCGCGGGCGACTTCGCCGCCGCCCGAGATGCGCCGCCCCCCCTGTCGCGGCAGGCAACCCTGTTCGAGAGCGACGAGGATCGGCGCGTGGAAGCGGGTCTCGCCGCCCTGCTCGCGCCGCTTCCCGTCGAACGGCTGCGCATCGCCCCGGAAACCGCGAGCGTGCTGCGTAAGCTCGGCCTTTACACCATCGGCGACGTGATGCCCCTGCCGCGCGCCAGTCTCGCGCGCCGCTTTCCCGACCTCCTGCCCCAACTCGACAAGGCCCTTGGCCGTGCCGACGAAGCCATCGATTTCCTGCGCGAACCGACGCCCTGGCTCGAACGCCTGCGCTTCGCAGAGCCTTTGGCCGCGCCGGAGGACATCGAGCGTGTGACGCGCGCGCTGCTCGACATGTTGTGCCGCCGCCTCGAACGGGAGCGGCACGGCGGCCTCACCTTTGAGGTGAGCTTTTTCCGCGCCGATGGCGGCGTCGAAGGGCAAACCGTGACGACCGCGCTCCCCTGCCGCGATCAGGCTCGCGTGATGCGCCTGTTCCGCGAGAAGCTGCCGCTGATCGATCCCGGCTTCGGCATCGATTCGGCCATGATCTTCGCCTCCCGGGTTGAGCCGCTCGAAGCGCGCCAGTCCAACATTTTGCGCAAGGTGCAGGGCGAAGCGAGCCTCGAAGACCTCGCGGCGCTGATCGACGGCATCGAAAGCCGCTTCGGCGAGGGGCGCGTCTATCGCTTCGCGCCGCGCGAAAGCCACATGCCCGAACGCGCCGTGGCGAGGCTGCCGGCGCTCGGTGAGGCGGCAGCGGCCTTCGCCGTCGCCGAAACCCCCCGTCTGGCGGCTGAGGAGAAGGACGCGGTCCCCTTCGCGCTCTGCGAAGCGCGCGGTGCCATACCTGAGCTGCGTTCGTGGGACGCTGGATCGCAGGACTATTCGGGCGCTTCTCTCTCACCGCAAAAAGGCGAAGCGATCGCGGCGACCCGTGCGCCCTCTCAGCCCGTGCTGCCGTCGCACGCCGCGCACAAGAGCGAAACGCCGTCGCGTCAGCCCGAAATCGCCCTTTCGCGCGGAAAAGCGGGGCCAAAGAGCCGTCGCGGTCCGAAGCAGCCAGCTGCGGAGCCTTCGCCGTGGGCATTGCTGCCCGAGCGCCCAGTTCGTCTCTTCACAAGGCCGCACCCCATCGACGTGACCGCCGCGCTCCCCGACGCGCCGCCGATGCTGTTTCGCTGGCGCAAGGTGGTCCACCGCATCGTGCGCGCCGACGGGCCGGAGCGCATCGCGTCTGAATGGTGGCGAGCGCTGCGCGACGAAGATCGCGAGGTGCGCGATTATTATCGCGTGGAAAGCGCGCATGGCATGCGTTTCTGGGTCTATCGAGAGGGCGAATATGGCGGCGAGCGCCCGCCGCGCTGGTATCTGCACGGGGTGTTCGCATGAGCGTGGGAGCAGCGCCGCCGCGCTATGCCGAGCTTCAGGCCGCGACGAATTTTTCGTTTCTCGAAGGCGCGTCGCATCCGCACGAACTCGTGGCGCGCGCGGCGGAACTCGGCCTGTCCGCCATCGCGATCACGGACAGGAACTCGCTCGCGGGCGTTGTTCGCGCGCATCTCGCCGCCCGCGAACATGGTGTGAAGCTTGTCATCGGCTGCCGCCTCTCCTTCGTCGACGGTGCGCCAGACCTTCTGTGCTATCCGACCGACCGCGCGGCTTACGGGCGACTATGCCGACTTCTGACGCTGGGGAAGTCGGATCGCGTCATCAAATGCGAGGCCCGATCCGCCGCCGCGCAAGCCCATTCGGAGCAAGGCCCTTCGAAGTCTTTGCCCGTTTCCGAACGACAAACGCAAGCGGCGCGCTCCAACGTTGTCTCCTGGCCGAAAAGGTTGCCGGAAACGTCGCCATCTTTTCCGCCCGCCACCGCGGAGAATGCCGCGTCTTCCGAAACAGCGATGGCCGATGGAGACGCGGCATCGCGCCGGGCGGAGCCAGACACAGACGCAAGTCCGCTCGGCCACATCGACCGCGACCAGGAAGACGCAATTCCAAAGGGCGAATGCCGCCTTACGCTGGAGGATTTCCTCGCCTTTTCGGAAGGCCAGATCGTCGCCGCGCTGCCGCCGGATGACATCTTCCGAAACCCGCGCCGAATGGCCGACTTCCGCCGCCACCTGAAAACGCTCGCCGCACGGCTGCCGGATCGCGTCTACCTCGCCGCGAGCCACCGCTTCCGGGGCGATGACGGCCAGCGCATCGCTCGCCTCGCCGCGTTCGCCGACGACCTTCGCGTTCCCCTCGTCGCAACCGGCGACGTGCTCTATCACATTCCCGCCCGCCGCCGTCTTCAGGACGTGCTCACCTGCATTCGCCACACCTGCACCATCGACGAGGCGGGCTTCCGGCTCGTGGCGAATGCCGAGCGGCATCTGAAAGCGCCCGCAGAAATGGCGCGGCTGTTCGCGAGGTATCCAGAGGCCGTCGCGAATACGGTGAAGCTCGCGGCGCGCTGCACTTTCAGTCTCGCCGAACTGACATACGAGTATCCCGAGGAGATCGCGCCGAACGGCGAAGCCCCACAGGCGCGGTTGGAACGCCTCACATGGGAGGGGCTCGCGTGGCGCTATTCGGACGGGGTGCCCGACACGGTGGCCCAGCAGGTGCGGCACGAATTCGAGTTAATCGCGCGCTTCGATTACGCGCCGTTCTTCCTCACGGTCGAAGACATCGTCCGCTTCGCGCGCAAAAAAAACATCCTGCATCAGGGGCGCGGCTCGGCGGCTAATTCGGCCGTGTGCTACGCGCTCGGCATCACGGGCGTCGACCCGGCGCGCTCCAACCTCTTGTTCGAGCGCTTCATTTCGGACGCGCGCCATGAGCCGCCCGACATTGATGTCGATTTCGAGCACGAGCGCCGCGAAGAGGTGATTCAATATATTTACAGCCGCTTCGGCCGCCACCGCGCGGGGCTGTGCGCCACCGTCATCTGTTATCGCACGCGGGGCGCGGTGCGCGAGGTCGGCAAGGCGCTCGGGCTTTCGCCGGACGTGACTGCGGCGCTGTCGGGCTCTGTCTGGGGTTGGAGCGATGGCGGCGTCGATCCGGGAGATCTCGCCTCGCTCGGCCTCGACGCGAGCGACCCGCGCCTCATTCTCTGCCTTGAGCTGACGCGCGAACTGATCGGCTTCCCGCGCCACCTGTCGCAGCACCCCGGCGGCTTCCTCATCGCGCGCGGGCGGCTCGACGAACTCGTGCCCATCGAAAATGCGGCGATGAAGGACCGCACCATCGTTTCGTGGGACAAGGACGACATTGAGGCGCTCGGCATGCTGAAGGTGGACGTGCTCGCGCTCGGCATGCTCACCTGCCTCGCGAAAGGCTTCGATCTCATCCGCGCGCATTACGGCCGCGACCTCACGCCCGCCACCGTGCCCTCCGAAGATCCGGCCGTTTACGCGATGCTGTCGCGCGCCGATTCCATTGGCGTGTTTCAGGTGGAAAGCCGCGCCCAGCAGACGATGCTGCCGCGCCTCAAGCCGCAGAACTTCTACGACCTCGTGATCGAAGTGGCCATCGTGCGGCCGGGGCCCATCCAGGGCGACATGGTGCACCCCTATCTGCGCCGCCGCCAGGGCCTGGAAGAGGCGCGCTTTCCGAGCCCGGAACTGAAAGGCATTCTCGAAAAGACGCTCGGCGTGCCGCTCTTTCAGGAACAGTGCATGCGCATCGCCATCGTTGCTGCGGGATTCTCGGCGGGCCGCGCGGACGAGTTGCGCCGCGCCATGGCGACGTTCAAGAAGGTCGGCACCATCGGCACGTTCAAGGACGAGTTCATTGGCGGGATGCTCGCGAGAAATTATCCGCGCGACTTCGCGGAGCGCTGCTTCAGCCAGATCCAGGGCTTCGGCACTTACGGTTTCCCGGAAAGCCACGCCGCGTCCTTCGCGCTGCTCGTCTACTGCTCGGCGTGGATGAAATGCCATTACCCGGACGTGTTCGCCGCCGCGATCCTCAACAGCCAACCGATGGGTTTTTACGCGCCCGCGCAACTCGTCCGCGACGCGCGCGAGCATGGCGTCGAGGTGCGCGCCGCCGACGTGAACGCGAGCGAATGGGACCACACTCTGGAGGCGACGGACGGCGAGCGGCATGCGCTGCGGCTCGGCTTTCGCCTCGTGGCGGGCATGCGCGTGGAAGACGCGCGGAACATCGTGGAGGCGCGCGCGGCGGCCGGTGCGTTCCGAAGCACCGAGGATGTGATGCGCCGCGCGAAGCTCGGCACTGCCGCGATGCTCACGCTGGCGCGCGCCGACGCCTTCGGCTCCGTGGCGCGCGGTCGCCGCGAAACGCTGTGGGACGTGGCGGGGCTCGAAGCGGACAAGTTGCCGCTTTTCGCTCATGAAACGGCGCCCTCCGTACCGCCCGGCGTACCAGCTGTCGCACTGCCGCCGCTTGGCGCGGGAGAAGCCGTTGCGGAAGACTATTCCGTGTTCGGCCTGTCGCTGCGCAACCACCCGATGGCCTTCATGCGCGCCGAGCTTCAGGCGCAAAGGATGGTCCGCGCCGTCGATCTTAAGACGCTGCCGAACGGGCGCTTCGTGACAATCGCGGGGCTCGTGCTGTTTCGCCAGCGCCCCGGCACAGCCAAAGGCACGATCTTCATGACTATTGAAGACGAGACGGGCGCGGCCAATCTCATCATATGGCCGAAGCTTTCCGAGACTTACCGCCGAGCCGTGTTCGGCGCGAAGGTGATCCTCTGCGAAGGGGTTCTGCAAAGGGAGAGCGGCGTCATCCATGTCGTGAGCCGCCGCCTGACCGATTTCACGCGGGTTCTCGGACGGCTGCAACCCGATGCAGACGCCTTCGCCGTGCGCTACGGGCGTGGCGACGAAGTGGCGCACGGAACGCGAGCCGCACGACGTAGTTCAAAGGTAAACGAGGGCTGGACCCGAACCCTAAAAAGCCGCGATTTTCGCTAATGCTGACTTACACCCTTTCCTGTAGCCATGGGGATATAAGCTATTGCCGCAGGAGAAGGACGGTCGCACAATGACCAAGGCAACGGCCACGCTGGCGGAGCGTTTCGCCTTTTGCCGCAGTAGGGGGTAACATGCGCGTTAAATCTCACATCTGGGTGAGCGCTTATCTGCGCCGTCTGGACGCGGCGTTCATTCCCGGCGCCCTGGTGCGCCATGGCGATGCGGATGCGGGCGCGATCTATATCAAGGTCGCCGCGCTCGACGGCACGGCCCAGGTTTTCGCTCCGCTCTCGTCGCAGTTCGCCGAAATGGCGCCGGCGGGCACGCTTTTCGTGGAAGATGGCCGTGCGTGGCAGCCGATCTACACGCCTCACGCGGCTGAGGCGGAAGCGGATGCCTATCTTGAACGGCAGGCGAGCCGTGACCCCGACATCTGGATTCTCGAAGTGGAAACGCCGCAGGGGCGGCACATGCTCGGAGCAACGGCTGCCGCCGTTTCCTGATCGACGCGTCCGTGCGACAAGGCGTTTTCAATTGAAGTGGAATGTGGCTCGGCTGTGAAGCGATCCTTTCGGCAGGCAACGTCGTTTCAAATTGTTTGCGTATGCATCGCCTCTGATCGGTCAAACCGCGTCTGGGTCGTTTCACGCTAACGGTCGCTTATCCGAAATATAAGCATCTGAACGGTATGCAAGCCTTCGCCGCCCTTCTCGACCGGCTCTATTACACGCATGCGACGAACGACAAGGCCGCCGTGCTGAAGGCGTATCTCGCGCGGACGCCAGACCCGGATCGCGGCTTTGCCATCGGCGTCATCGCGGGCACGGTGACGTTCGAGCTGTTCAAGCGCGCGCTGGTGCGCGACCTCGTGGCGGAGCGCGTCGATCCGGTGCTTTTCGACCTCTCCTATGAGTATGTGGGCGAGATGTCGGAAACGGTGGCGCATATCTGGCCGCGCAATCCGCATCGCACGATCCTGAACCGCCTTCCGCCGCTTCATGAGGCGATCCACGAATTTCGCTCGCGCAGCAAGCCCGCTATCCAGGAGTACCTCGCGCTGCTGCTGGATAACATGACGCCGCCCGAGCGCTGGGCGCTCCTGAAGCTCGGCACCAGCACGCTGCGCATCGGCATGTCGGCGCGCTCGGTGAAGCATGTGCTGGCGGAGTTCGGCGGCGTGGAGGTCGGCGAGATTGAGGAGGTGTGGCACGCGCAGACGCCGCCCTATCTCGACCTGTTCGCGTGGCTCGAAGGGCGCGCGCCGAAGCCGCAAGCGAAGGACGCGGTGACGTTCCATCCCGTGATGCTCGCGCACGCCATCGACGACGCAGAGCTTGCCGCGATCACGCCGGACGCCTTCATGGCCGAATGGAAATATGACGGCATCCGCGTGCAGGTCGTATCGACGCCCGCTGGCAAGGCGCTGTTTTCGCGCACGGGCGATGACATTTCGGGGGCGTTCCCGGATGTACTCGCGCGCGTTGGCTTTCGCGGCGTGCTCGACGGTGAACTCATCGTGCGCGAGGGCGACGCGATCGCGAGCTTCAACCACCTCCAGCAGCGGCTGAACCGCAAGTCGCCCGATCCGAAGCTCATCGCGGCCTATCCGGGCCATGTCATCCTTTACGACGCGCTCGACATTGATGGCCGCGACCTTCGCGCGCTGCCACTCACCGAGCGCAAGGCCGAGATGGCGCGCTGGTTCGATGCGACGCGGCCCGACGGCATGGAACTCGCCGCGCCGCTCGCATTCGCGTCGCCGGGTGACTTGCAGGCCTTTCGCGCGGAGGCGGCCACGCTCGCCTCGCCGCATATCGAGGGGCTGATGCTGAAGCGGCTCGATAGCACCTATGTCGCGGGGCGGCCCAAGGGGCTCTGGTACAAGTGGAAGCGCGACCCGATGCTTGTAGACGCCGTGGTGATGTACGCCCAGCGCGGCACGGGCAGGCGCTCGTCGTTCTACTCGGACTACACCTTTGGTCTCTGGCACGACGGCGCGCTCTCGCCCATCGGGAAGGCGTATTTCGGCTTCACCGATGAGGAACTGAAGGAACTCGACAAGTGGGTGCGGCATCACACGGTGGCGCGCTTCGGGCCGGTGCGCGAGGTGGAGAAGGCGCTCGTGTTCGAGGTGGCGTTCGACGCTGTGCACCGGTCGACGCGGCATAAATCGGGCGTGGCGCTGCGCTTCCCGCGCATCAACCGCATCCGCTGGGACAAGCCTGCGCGCGAGGCGGATGAGCTGAGCGCGCTTCTGAAGTGGGTGGATTAGGCTGACGGCGCGCCGGTGGCGCGCCGCGCCGTCAGAGCTGGAAGCGGTCGCGGACGATGGACCAGACCTTATCCTCGACGCGGTTTGGCGTATCCGATGCGTCGACCACCGCACACCTATCAGGCTCCGCCTTCGCGATGGCGAGGAATTCGGCACGCAAGCTGCGATGGAAGGTGAGATTCATCGTCTCGAAGCGATCCGAAGCGGGAGCGTCGACCAAGGGAGCAGGCGCGATAACATCGCTGCCCGCCGCCGCACCGGGAGAGCCTCCAGCGGCGGCGGCCGGCTCGGCCCGTTCACCGCCGACAGCGGCCGAAACAACGCCCCCGCGCAACCGCTCGGCCGCGCGCTTCAGGCCGAGTTCGGGCGGCAGGTCGAAAATCAGCGTGAGATCCGGCCTTGTGTCGCCCACCACAGCCTTGTCGATCGTCTCGATAACCGAAAGCGGCAAGCCGCCCGCCGCGCCCTGATAGGCGCGCGTCGAATCGCTGAAGCGGTCGCAGATGACCCATGTGCCGCGTTCGAGCGCCGGACGGATGCCGAGTTCGAGATGCGATTCCCGCGCGGCGTAGAACAGCACCGCCTCACCAAGCGCACCGAAGCGCTTCGCCTTGCCCGACAGCAGCACTTCGCGGATGGCTTCAGCGCGCGGCGTTCCGCCCGGCTCGCGCGTCAGGAGAACGTTGATGCCCTTGCGGCGTAGACGTTCTGCGAGCACCTTCGCCTGCGTGGTCTTGCCCGCGCCCTCGCCGCCTTCCAGCGTTATGAAGCGGCCGCGCACGTCAGGACTTCGGCGTGACCGCAGGCACCGCCGTGTTGACGGGCTGCGCGGGCGGCTTCTTGAGATACTTCGTCACCGCCTGCGAGACATAGGCGTTCACGCCGAGCAGCAAGGAGTCGACGCCCTTGGCAATCACGCCGCCCGCTTCGAGATCGGCGGCAGCGTAGAGCGGCGCGCTGTTCGACGTCCCCGATTGCGACGTGATGCGCACCTCGCCAACTGGGTCGCCTTCCTTCAACGGCGGCTTGAGCGGCCCCTGATAGGCGATCTGCGCGCGGATGCGCTGATCCTTCGCGTTCACAGGCAGCAGCACGACGACATCTTCCTTGGCCTTGACCGGCAGCGTCCATTTCTGGCCGCCCCAGACGCGAACGTCGCCCACGACTTCGTCCTTGTCGAAGACCTTGTAGGCCTTGAAATTCACAAAGCCCCAGTTCAGGATCTTCTGCGCTTCCTCGCGGCGATCGCGCTCGCTTTCGAGGCCGTTCATCACAAGCACAAGCCGCCGCCCGTCGCGCACCGCGGATGCCGCGATGCTGTAGCCCACGCCTTCGGTAAAGCCGGGCTTGAGGCCGTCCGCCGCGATAGCGGTCGCCTGCAACGGGTTGTGGTTCCTGAAGGTGTAGGTGCGGTACTTGAATTCCTTCTGCCCGAAATAGGGATAAAGGTCTGGATAAGTCTTGATGACGTGGATCGAAAGCGCCGCGAGTTCGCGCGCGGTCATCTGGTTGCCGGGATGCGGCAGCCCGGTCGAATTGCCGAACGTGGATTTCTGAAGGCCGAGCGCGCGCGCCTCTTCCGTCATCAGCTTGGCGAACGCGTCCTCCGTGCCGGAAATCCCCTCCGCCACAGCAATGCAGGCGTCATTCGCGTTTTGCACCGCGATGCCCTGAATGAGGTCGCTGACCTTGGCCGTCTGGTTCAGCGGGATGAACATCGACGTTGTGCGCGACGGCGCGCCGCCGTTTCTCCATGCGTAGAGGCTCACCGGAAACTCGGTGTCCATGGTGATCTCGCCCGCCTTGAGCTTTTTGAAGATGACGGCAAGCGTCATGATCTTGCTCATGCTCGCGGGCGCGAACAGCCTGTCGGCGTTTTTCTCGAAAAGCGTCGCTCCGGACTCGACGTCGATCAGCGTCGCTTCCGCCGCCGCCGTCTGATACCCGCCCGTAGATTGCGCTAGAGCGGGCTGAAAGATCTGGAAGAAAAGAAAAATGAAAAGGGCAAGGCGCATGGGCGTCGGTCCCGGTGAGTCGGCACTTTGATAATATCAAACCGACCGCCTATTGGCTAAGATTCAGGCCATCGAGCCTTTACATAGTCTCACTGGCCGCCATTAAAAGCTGCGCCAGTGGAGAAGGCGGCCCGTGAGTTCGTCGACCACCCGGCGCCCGTATCGTGGATCGATGCTTCGAAGCCGCCTTTCTTGACGACAAGCGGCTTGTCGAGGGCTTCGGTTGAGGCCGTGGAAGCCGTCGCCGATGCGATATAGGTCTCGGGCTGAGCAGGCGCAGGCTGCGCTGCTGCCGCCTTCACGGGCGCAGCTTTTGCTGGCGTCGCAGCCTTGGTCGCAGTGGCCTGCCGCGTTGGTGCGTTCGTCGCGACGACGGGAGCCCAGGCGCTCATCGAGGCCGTTGCGGCTATCGGGACCGAGGCTTGTTGCGCGCGCGCGGGCACGGGGGCCGGAGCGACTTTGCGCGCCGGGACAGCCGTTGCTGCGGCGATCTGGACGCCGGCCGATGCCGGAGCGCTTGCCACCTGCGGGCGCGAGGGCGGCTGCACACTCGAAACGGAACGCGCGGCCCAAGGCTGCTTCGCGAGAATGGAGCGCTCAAGGTGATCGTCGCCGTTCAGCGGAGCGGGCGCAAAATAGCGCACGCGCACCGCCGCAGTGCCGCGTCCATGGAAGCCGAGCAGTTCCGCCGCCTTGCGCGAAAGGTCGATGATGCGCCCGTCATGATAGGGGCCGCGATCGTTGATGCGCACGATCACCGTGCGATTGTTGTCGAGGTTCGTCACCTGCGCATAGGTCGGCATCGGCAGCGTGGGATGCGCGGCGGTCAGCGCGCCCATGTCGTAGATTTCGCCGTTGGCCGTCTTGCGACCATGGAAAAAGTCGCCGTACCACGAGGCGAGTCCGACCTGATCGTAATGCACGTCGTTGACGGGCGTGTACCATTTGCCGTTGGCGAGATACGGACTGCCGAGCTTGTATTCGCCGCCACCCTTCGGAACCGGATCGCCAACCTTGATCACACGCGGGCTCAAGGTCTGGGTCTCATCGACCGGACTCTTCTGGGTGGTACACGCACCAAGCGATGCAACAAGCGCTGTGACGATCATGACCCTGCTTAAGGATTTGTTGACGACGGCCCGCAACTCAAACGGAAAGCGAGGAGCAACAAGTCCAGAAAGGAGATTCGGGCGAATGCTGGGCGCGGTTTTCGTCTTGCACCAAACTTGCGCGTTTACCGCCGCTTTTTGCGACAGGGACGCCAACACGCAACAGTCACAGACACAAACTCGGCTCATGGTACACGCAAAACCCGGACACAACCTCAAGCTGCGTTCAGGCTAACCGTGCGTGGTTAACAGACCATTGCGCTTGGGAAGACTCTCGGTCATGGTCTGCGGCTGGCGGCGGCGGAGGACGCGACCACCGCATTTCTTTTCAAGGACCGATGGCATTGCGCAAGGCGTCGCCCGCTTTCTGGGACAGGCTCGCCCAAGAGATCGAGGGTGACGCCTCAAGCGACCTTTTCACGCGAGGCCGCTACGCCACCGACGCATCCATGTATCAGAGCTTCCCGGCGGGAGTGGCTTGCCCAAAGTCTGAGAGCGACGTGGCCATCGTCCTCGAAATGGCGCGAGAGGAAGGGTTGTCCGTCATCGCGCGCGGCGGTGGCACGTCGACCGCGGGCCAGGCGCTCGGCGAAGGCGTCGTCCTCGACTTCACGAAATATATGCGCGGCATCGGCGCAATCGACGTTGAAAACGCGCGATGCGTGGTCGAACCGGGATGCACGCCCGCAGCGCTCGCGGCGGCGCTCGAGCCGCATGGTCTTTTCCTCCCGGTCGAAATCGCCTCGGCGCAATCGGCGACGGTCGGCGGCATGCTCGGCAACAATTCGAGCGGACTGCGCGCCCTGCGTTACGGCTCGATGCGCGACCGCATCCTCTCCGCGATGGCGCTCGTCGCCGATGGGCAACGCGTGCATTTTCGCGCCATCGCCGAAGATGAAACGGCGCGCTTTCCCGGCCGCGACCGCCTCCTCGACCTCCTTCAATTCGGCGAAGCGCACGAGAAGGACATCGCCCGCGAGTTCCCGCTGCGCCCGCCCGGCACGCCGGAGCCGCCCGCCTATGATCTGCGCGCGCTCCTGTCCTATTCCGAAGACCAGAACCTCGCGCGGCTGCTCGCGGGCTCCGAAGGCACCCTCGCCATCGCCATCAGCATCGAGCTGAAGCTTGCGCGGCTGCCCGGAACGCGCGCGCTTGGCGTCTGCCGCTTTGCCGATTTCGGCGGCGCGCTGCGCGTCATCCCGAAGATCGCGCTCCTAAATCCCACCGCGATCGAACTCCTCGACCGCACGCTGATCGACATCGTCGCGGCTCGGCGCGACCCGCATGCCGCGCGCCTCCTGCAGGGCGATCCCGAGGCGCTGCTGATCGTGGAATTCGACGAGGAAAACCCGGTCGACAACACGCGGCTCCTCAAGGGCTTGTCCGAAACGCTGGCCGAAGCCGACAAGGGCCGCTTCCCGCTCGTGGAGATCATCGGCGAGAACAACCGCGCCGCGCTCTGGCAGCTGCGGCACAACGCAGTCACGCGTGCGTGGCGCATGAAATCGGCGGCGCAGCCTCTGTCGTTCATGGAGGACGGCGCGGTGCCGCTCCACTGCCTCGCCGCCTACGGAGCGGAGCTTGAAGCGCTGCTCGGCAAGCACGGCGTCCGCTCCGCGCTTTATGGCAGCGCCGGGCGCGGCTGTCTGATCGTACGGCCGGTGCTGAATCTCCGCCACACGAACGACCGGGAGCGCATGCGTGCGCTGTCCGACGAGATGGCGGCGCTGATCGTGCGTCATGGCGGCGTGCTGAGCGGCGGCCATGGCATCGGCCTTGCTCGAAGCGAGGGGCTGGAACGTGCGCTAAGTCCGGGCGCGCTGCGGCTCTTCGCGGACCTCAAGGCGCATCTCGATCCGGGCTTCGTGTTGAACCCCGGCAAAATCCTTCGCCCGCCGGATTTCGACGATGCGGCGCTGTTGCGCGCCCCGCGAGAGGCGAAGGCCGCCGACGCGCCGGTCGCCCTCACATGGGAGGCCGAAGCGACGCCCGCGCGCGCGCTGGAACATGCGCGCCGCTGCGCCGGGCACGCGCTCTGCCGCACGGCCGAGCAGCGTTTCGCCTGCCCGTCCTTCGCCATGACGCATGATGAGCGCGACTCCCCGCGCGGCCGCGCGGGGACGGTGCGGCTCGCGCTTTCGAGCCAACTCGGAGACGAGGCGCTTGGCTCGCCCGCGCTGCTTGAAACCATGGCGCTGTGCGTCTCATGCAAGGCGTGCGGCTCCGCATGCCCGTTCGGCATCGACATCCCGAAGATGAAGGTCGAGGCACTCGCCGCCGCACGCGCGGCAGGCCGCTTCTCCCGCGCGCAGGAGCTTTACGCCAACCTTGCAGATTACACCGAGCGCGCGGCGCGCTGGCGATGGTTTCTCGCCCTCCGCGACCTGCTGCCGGGTCTGGCCCGCTTTACGGAGCGGAAGCTCGGGCTTGCCGCCGACCGCCCATGGCCGCGCTGGGCGGGGCGCCGCTTCCGCGCGCCGGTCGAGGCGGAACCGGGACCGCGCGGCGTCGTTGCGCTGTTCGCGGACACGTTCAACCGCTCGTTCGAGACGGCAAACCTCCGCGCTGCGCAGAGCGTACTCGAAGCGGCGGGTTACGGCGTCGTCGCCTTCACCGACGGCGAAGACGGCGCGCTATGCTGCGGGCGCTGCGCCTATGATGCGGGCGACATCGAGAAGGCGCGCGCGCAGGCGATGCGGCTGTCACGCGCGGCGGCCGCCTATGCCGAGCGCGGCGTGCCCGTCATCGGCCTCGAACCGAATTGCGTGCTGATGATGCGCGACGAATATGCGGCGCTTGGCCTGCCGGTCGCGGACCCGCCGCCCGTTTTGCTGTTCGAGGAATTTCTCGCGCGGCGCATCGGCGACGGCGGCTTGTCGCTCCCGCTGAGGGCCATCGAGGCAACCGTGGTGCTGCATTCGCATTGCCACGAGCGCGCGCACGGCGTCGACGCGCATGCCGAAGCCCTGCTGCGACTGATCCCCGACCTGACCATCACGCCCGCTCCGCCGTCCTGCTGCGGGCTGAACGGGCTGATGGGCATGACGCCCGACACGCTCGACGCGTCGCTTGCCATGGCCGAGCAGGCGCTGTTTCCCGCGATCCGCAAGGCTGGCCGCGACGCGCTCGTTTCCGCCACGGGCTATTCCTGCCGCAAGCAGGTTCAGGATGGGCTGGGCCGCCCCGCGCGCCATCCCGCGATGCTGCTCGACCTCGCGCTGAAGGGCGACGCCGAAATCGTCGGGTAATGTGCGAGCTAACGGCGCGCCGCTCCGGCTGTCGCGCCCGCCATCGCCATGACCTTGGCGAAGACCTCCGCGCTATCCCATTCCGCCGCGCCGAAATAGCGCCCGACCTCCCGGCCTTCTCGGTCGAGAATGATCGTCAGCGGCAGGCGGTCCGCGTCCAGCGCGAGGCTCAAGTCCCCGCTCGTCTCATTGAACAGCGCCAGGCTCTTTATCCCGACGCGCTCGTAGAACGCCTTCGGCTTCGCAAGGCCGCTCCGATCCGTGCTGACCGCGACGACAGCGAAACCGTCGCCGCCCTTTTCGGCCTGAAGCTTGTCGAGCGCGGGCATTTCACGGACACACGGCGGGCACCACGTCGCCCATATGTTCAGCAGTACAATCTTGCCGCGCCACTCGGAAAGGAACCGCGCCTTGCCGTCCGCGCCATTGAATGAAAGCGCCGGGAGCGTGACTGGCTTGGCGTGCCGGATGAACTGGCCGGACTCGACCGGGGTCGGAACCGTGACCGCCGCCGGGCGCGGCTCGTCTGGCACGTTGGACGCGCGCTCCATGACCATGCCCACAGCCATCACCGCGAGCGCCCCCGCAGCGGCAAGACCATAGATGAGGAAGCCTTGCCTCCGTGTTCCGCCGTCGTCGTTACCGGTTTCCATGCCCGGAGCTTTTCATCACGCATATCGCACAGTCAAGCTGCACGATGGACGCAATAACCATCGCAGGTCATCGCGGTGGACGGCGGCAGAGAAAGGGCGAGATCACAGCGCGATCCCGCCCAAACATTTCATCGAGCCTTCATAAAAAACGTCAGCGCGTGCCCATCGCACGCACGCGAAGGTTCTTCGTCCTGCGGTCAGTCACTCCCTTGCCATAGGCGTAAGCATAGCCGAGCGCCATCATATCGCGCGCTGTGGGGAACGATTCGATCTGAACGATCCCTTCCTCCCCCGTCTCGCCCTCGTGCTCGGCGCTGAAAATCTCGGTGCGCTCAAGCGAGCTCCGCAGACGATGCTCAGGCACCATGCTCTCGCCGAACTCATACTGGCGGGTCACGTCCCTGCCGCGCCATTCCGCGAGATCGATGCGGCTGCGTTGGGTCGTCTCAATGCCTCGTTCCAGACCACGTTCCATGTCTTCCTCCATCCAGCGGGCGGCGCTAGAAGCACGGCGCGCCAAAAGACCGTCATGATATCAATGCTTGAGCCGCGCAGGCGTTCCCTGCCGAAACGTCATACGGCTTCGTTGCCCAAAATTCAGGCTACTGAAAAAGCTGCTACATTGAGTGTCGAAGCCCGCTTGTACATTCGGCGGCAGCGCGCTAATGCTGCGCTTCAAGCCCTCTAGCGGTCCTGTTTTCGGCATTTGCATCCGGTTGCTGTATCCTCGCGAGCAAAGGGCGAAATCATGAGGACCACTTCTAAACTCCTGGATGGAGACCGTTTTACCGATCAGCAGAACGGGCTCTAGGCGAAGACAGCGATGGCCAATAAAATGTGGGGCGGGCGCTTCGAGACAAAGCCCGCCGAAATCATGGAGGAGATCAACGCCTCCATCTCGTTCGACCAGCGGTTCTATGCGGAGGACATCCGCGCTTCTCAGGCGCATGCCAGGATGCTCGGCGCGTGCGGGATCGTTACGCCCGAAGAGGCCGACGCGATCGTCGCGGGCCTCGATACGGTGCGCGAGGAGATCGAGGGCGGGCGCTTTGAGTTCCGCCGCGAATATGAAGACATCCACATGGCGGTGGAAGCGCGGCTGAAGGACATCATCGGCCCGGTCGCGGGCAAGCTCCACACCGGCCGCTCGCGCAACGATCAGGTGGCGACGGATTTCCGCCTCTATATTCGGGGCGCGATCGATCATCTCGACGAGCAAATCACCACGCTCCAGCTCGCGCTTGCGACGAAGGCCAAGGCTCACGCCGCTACCATCATGCCGGGCTTTACGCATATGCAGGTGGCGCAGCCGGTCACTTTCGGCCACCACTGCCTCGCCTATGTCGAGATGCTGGACCGCGACCGTGGCCGCTTCGCCGACGCAAGGGCGCGCGTGAACGAAAGCCCGCTCGGCGCGGCCGCGCTCGCCGGCACGTCGTTCCCCATCGACCGGCACATGACTGCGTCCGCGCTCGGCTTCGCGCGCCCCCTCGCGAACTCGCTCGACTCCGTGTCCTCGCGCGACTTCGCGCTGGAAACGCTCGCCGCCGCCGCGATCTGCGCCACGCACCTCTCGCGCCTGTCGGAAGAGATCGTCGTCTGGTTCAGCGCGGGCTTCAAATTCATCACGCTGTCCGACCGCTTCACCACCGGCTCGTCGATCATGCCGCAGAAGCGCAACCCGGACGCTGCCGAACTCGTGCGCGCCAAGGTGGGTCGCATCGCGGGCGCGTTCGTTTCACTGCTGACGGTGATGAAGGGCCTGCCGCTCGCCTATTCCAAGGACATGCAGGAAGACAAGGAGGCCGTGTTCCTCGCCATCGACGCGCTGTCGCTCGGCCTCGCCGCGATGACGGGCATGATCGAGGACATGGAGCCGGTGCCAGAGCGCATGCGCGACGCCGCCGGTCAGGGCTTCTCGACCGCGACCGACCTTGCAGACTGGCTCGTGCTGCACGCGCAGCTTCCATTCCGTGAGGCGCATCACGTCACAGGCCGCATCGTGAAGCATGCCGAAAACCTCGGCGTCGATCTTCATGAGGTGCCGCTGAAGGATATGCAGGCCGTCGAGCCGCGTATCACGGAGCGCATTTTCGACGTGCTGAACGTGGATAAGTCGGTGGAAAGCCGCCGCAGCTTTGGAGGCACAGCGCCGCAAAATGTGAAGGCGGCGGCTGAAATCTGGCTGAAGAAGCTGGAAGCCGCCGGAACTTCGCGCTAAACACGGGCTAGGGATCGCGTGGCTGAGGTTGCGGGGCGGGCGTCGTACGTTTGCCTGCAGGCGATGCGCGCGAGGCGAGGCTTGGTCAAGCCTTCGGCATAAGCTTCGGGCGCGGTGACGGGGATACGATGACTGGCTTAAGTCGCAATCTGGTACTTGCTTTCGTGCTCGCGCTTGGGCTGTCGGCCTGCGGGAAAAAGAGCGACCTTCAACGCCCTTTGCCGCCGCCGGACGTGCCAAAAGACGCAAAAGGAAAGGTTGACCCGGATCGGCCCTTCATTCTGGACCCGCTCCTGCGTTAAACTCGCGTCATGCATCATTTTTCTTACAAGAACGGCATCCTTCATGCCGAGGGTGCCGCTCTCGACGCTATCGCTCGCGATGTCGGCACACCGTTTTACTGCTACTCCACCGCCACGATAGAGCGCCATTATCGCGTGTTCGCCGAGGCCTTCACCGGTCTGGACGCGCTCGTCTGCTACGCCATCAAGGCCAACTCCAACGTGTCGGTGATCCGCACGCTGGCGAAGCTCGGCTCCGGCGCGGATGTGGTCTCCGAGGGCGAGATCCGGCGCGCGCTGGCGGCGGGCATCCCGGCTGACAAGATCGTGTTCTCGGGCGTCGGCAAGACCGAGGCTGAAATGGCCTTCGCGCTCGACGCAGGCATTTACGGCTTCAACGTCGAGAGCGAGGCCGAGCTTCGCGCGCTTTCTCAGGTTGCCAGCGGACGCGGCAGGACAGCGCGCATCGCGTTTCGCATCAACCCCGACGTGGACGCCAAAACCCACGCCAAGATTTCCACCGGCAAATCCGAACACAAATTCGGTGTAAGCTGGCGCGACGCGCGCGCGCTTTATGCCCTCGCCCGCGACCTGCCGGGCCTCGACGTGGCGGGCGTGCACATGCACATCGGCAGCCAGATCACACATATGGAGCCGTTCCGCGACGCCTTCGACCTGATGGCGAACCTCGTGGAAGATTTGCGCCGCGACGGCCACACGATTTCCTATGTCAATCTCGGCGGCGGGCTCGGTATTCCCTATCGCTGGGATCAGGAAGTTCCGCCTCTGCCGAGCGACTATGCCGAGATCGTCATCGGCCTGTCGAACCGGCTCGGCGCGAGACTTCTGTTCGAGCCGGGGCGCATCATCGTCGGCAATGCGGGCATCCTCGTCACGCAGGTCATCTATTCCAAGCACAGCGGCGAAAAGCGCTTCGTCATCGTGGACGCGGGCATGAACGACCTCGTTCGCCCGACGCTTTACGACGCCTATCACGACATCTGGCCCGTGAACGAGGCGCAGCGGAACGCCAGCATCGGCCGCGCCGATGTCGTCGGGCCGGTGTGTGAGACGGGCGATTTCCTCGCGAAGGACCGCGATATGCCGGAGCTTGCGCCGGGCGATCTCATCGCGGTGATGACGGCGGGTGCTTATGGCGCGGCGCAGTCGTCCACTTACAACACGCGGCGGCTCGTTCCTGAGGTGCTCGTCAACGGCGCGGATTACGCCGTGGTGCGTCCGCGCCCGAGCTACGAAGACATGCTGCGCGCCGAGCCGCTCGCGGGCTGGCTTCGGTAATCATCAAGGGTTGCGTCGGGACGCAAGCCTTAGTCTAGGTTTATTGGCTAGGATTCGAAATCGAACTATGATTCGCAACTGAGAGGGCGGCCGTCCGTCAGACAAAACCGCCCTCCTTTGGTATCATCGCCTAGGTGCTAGGCCAACGACACGTATGGGCACGTACATGTTCGTACCTGCCCAGCCGAAATCGCCAGTAGTCCCTGACGAATACGACCAGATCAAGCAGAAGCTCCATAGCTTCTCCTTTCTGGATGACGGATCCAGCCGCCGCTCCGGACGCCCTATGCGTCCGGCGTTAACGCATTCGGGTTTCGGAGCTTTGCGGATTAGCTTTGGCTTTTGCTGAGGGAGTTTTAGCTGATTCGTCGGTGGTTTGTGTCTACGGACGGAGCGAATTGCGGCGATTCACAGGTTATTCACTACTGCGTCATCTTACCGCCATTCCTCGGGCGCGACGCCCTGCCGCCTCAGACTGAACTCGATCACGTGGCCGAGCACGTCCGCTTGGCTCAGGCCGTGCTGCGCCGCCGCTAGGCAGATCGATCCGCTGCGTCCGATATGGCAGCAGATGTTGAATTCGAGGAAGACGCGCCGCCCCGTCTCGGGATCGAAGCGATAATCCATGCGGAAATAGTCCATCGGCCCGGTGGCGCGCCACAGCGTAGCGGCGTCCGCGCGGAGGTCATCTTCGACGCGGCCCGCCTCGAAAATCTCATAGCCGAGCGGATCGCTGCGCTTCAGGTCTTCGGTGATGATGCCGCCCGCCTTGTCCGAGCGCGGACGCACCACGCCGAGCACGAGGGGGCCGTTCGCGCTGCCAAGCGACGGCACGGTGATGTCGATGCCGGGCGCATACCCCTCGACGAGCACCGCCATGCCCCGCGCCATGAGCTTTGCCGCCACGCGCGCAGCGCCTGCCCAATCGTCCTGAATCGACTCGGCGCTGATGCCCTCCGAGGCCGCGCCGAAACGCTGTTTGACGAAATACGGGCCGGGGAAGCCGGGCGGCGTGGCGAGCGCGGCCTCGTCAGCGTAGACCGCGCCCTCAGAAACCGGAATGCCGATGGCCTTGGCGGCGAGCTTCGCGAGCCATTTGTCTTCGGCGAGGGCGCGAATGTTCGGTCGCGCGCCGACATACGGAATGCGCAGATATTCGCAGAGCGAGGGGATGAACACCTCCGGGTTGTTGATCGGCATGCGGTTGTAGAGCGAGAAGACGATGTCGGCCTCGCCCTTCGCGGCAAGGAGCGCCAGCGGTTCGCTCGCGGTGCGGACCCGATAGCCGAGGTCGCGCAAGGTGCGGAACACGCGCGCGTAATAGCCGGGATAGCCGCCATCTCCCTCGAAGTCGCGCGCTGCATAGTTCGGCTCAAGCGGGGCATGCCGCGCGATGAAAAGTATGCGCGTGGACGGCGTCGACGGTGCGACGAGCAGCTGTTCGGAAATCGAAGGATGCATGAGAGGCTCCATCCGGGGTCGTGCTGCCTTGAGAACGCCGTCCGAAGGCAGACAATCGATTCGATCAGAAAATAATCCGTTTCGTTAAACAATTCGAATGCTGTTCAAGCGAGATCGCCTTTTGTGGAAACGAGATCATCGCTCCGAGTTCTTTGTGAGCATGACCTCGCCGCAAGGCCCGTGCCCACCGACACGCCCAAGCCGCTGATGCGAAAGGCGCGCGCGCCGCGCACTCAGTCGCTTTCGAGCTGCCAAGCTTCCTTCAATGCCGGGTGCACGATGCTCGAATGGAGCGCGAGAAGGATGAGCTTCGCATCGAGGCTGTCCTCGTCGGCAAGCGCGGCCTCGATCCGGCGTTCCGCATCGTTTGCAGCGGTCTCGCCATTCGCCACGGTGAACCCGTCAGCGCCAAGAGCGACATAGCCGATAAGCTCCGCCGCATGGCGATAATGAGGCTCGCGAGGATCTTCCGCATACGCGTCCATCAGCAGCGAGACGACCGTCAGCTTCACGGCTTCCGGCACAAGATTGGGATGGAGGTCGACGACGCGCAACACCTTGTCGAGCGTGCGCAAGCTCTCGGATCGTCCGAACCGGCCAAAGACGCCGAGGAAGGGGGAGCTTCGTGCCATGATCCGCCTATGCCTTTGATGTCGAGGTGTGTCTTGTACTACGACACCGGCCTCTGTTTCGAAGGAAATACGCATTTCAGCGCTACGAATTGCCGACGATCCAGACGGATTCCCTGCCGCCTCGATCATGCGGAAAGTCGGTGCGAAATTGCTATCCGCTTTTATCGGTGTCGCGCCTACAGCACGCAGTTGTTTTCCAGATTCAGAGGCTAACCTTGCGGACCCCGACGCACCATATAAAGCGTACCTTACGTCAGTCGCATGTGGATTGATGTGGCGAAATCCGGTGAAAGTTATGACAACTTCTGATTCGGCTTCTTACCTTACGCCGCAGTTCGACGACTTCCTGTTTGCTCGCATCGACGACGGAAGCGACGCTATGCCGCTCAGCGTTCTTTCCGTGCTCGCGCGGCTAGGCGTCGATCCTTGGGAAGAGGCCGCTAAACTCGCTCGATTGCCGCGCGTGTCCGCTGCCAAGAGGCTCGTCTCGTTCATTGCCGCGACACCGGGTGCCCCATCGGCATATCTGAACGACAAGACTGTTTCCGATCGGCTGATCGCTTTATTGCCGTCCCCCGCCGGCGTCGTGACGCCTCTCAGGGAGCGTGGCGTTAGCGCATTGATAAAGTCCCGGTCCACAACGTGGCTGGTTGTGATTGCGCTCATTCTGACGATCCAATTGATCGTGTTGAGCCGCCAATCATCCGTGCCGACCAATGAACCCCAGGCAATCTCCGGCACCGTTCGGCCTTGAACGACTTGTCCTGCCTGCGAGGCACCCCTCCGGCGAATTTTCCGGGTTAACATTCTCGCCCATCGCGATCCCGCCCCTCTCTCCTCGCCGTTAATGAAACTGAACGAGGCATTCATGCGCCGTTCAGGTGAAAAAGCTCAATGTCACGGTTATCCGATCCCTGACGGTTAACCATCACGAACCTTTCCTCGGCCCACTCCGGGAGGTATGCAGTTCAGGGGCTGCATACCTCTCTTTCTTTTTACTCTCTTTCTTTTTACCTAAAGCTCGTCCGCTGGCGCTTGCGATCCTTCCCTTGCGAACCTAGTTTTTGAGCAAGATCAAAAGCTGGTTCAAAAAAGGAGAAGCACGTGGCATTCGAACTTCCCGCCCTCCCCTACGCGTACGAGGCTTTGCAGCCCTACATGTCGGCGGAAACGCTGCAATACCATCACGACAAGCACCATCAGGCGTACGTCGATACGGGCAACAACCTGCTCAAGGGGTCCGGCCTCGAAGACAAGGGCCTTGAGGACATCGTCAAGGCGGCATACGGCAAGAACCAGCCGCTGTTCAACAACGCTGGCCAGCACTACAACCATCTGCATTTCTGGAAGTGGATGAAGCCGAACGGCGGCGGCAAGTCGCTGCCTGGCAAGCTCGCAGCGAAGATCGACAGCGATCTCGGCGGCTACGACAAGTTCCGCGAGGCGTTCATCGAGGCGGGCAAGACGCAGTTCGGTTCCGGCTGGGCCTGGCTCACGTTGAAGGATGGCAAGCTCGAAGTCACCAAGACGCCGAACGGCGAAAACCCGCTCGTACATGGCGGCGTGCCGCTTCTGGGCGTCGACGTGTGGGAGCACTCCTACTACATCGACTATCGCAACGCGCGGCCGAAATATCTGGAAGCCTTCGTCGATAACCTCGTCAACTGGGAATACGTTGAGGAATTGTTCGAGAAGGCCCACGGCTGACCCGATTAGCGACGCCGATGACATGCTCATGGCCGGGGTCTCCCCCGGCCATTATTTTGTTCGCAGCTCTTTTCTGATCAGCTTGCGGATCGCCCCGCGCAAACCGGAGCCTGCGCAAGGCGCGCCAGAGTTTTAGTAAGCGACGGAGATGCGCACGCCGCCGTAGATCGCGTCTTCACCGCCCTTTTCGACGCCGCCGACGTTCCACATGTATTGGAGGTCGGGCTGAATCGTCAGGCCGGGAACGATCTGAGCCTTATAGAAGATTTCGGCCATGGATTCGTAATTGAGCGTCGAATCGGCCTTGATCGCGTCGTCCGAAACGCTTGCATAGGCGAAGCCCGCGCCGAAGCTGTCGTCCGGACGGCTCGGGATGAAACCCGAGAAGACAACGCCGCCGTCGAAGTAGAAGTCCACCGCGTTGCGATCCGTGGGCGCACCGGCGAGGCGGGCGAACACGTTGATGCCCTTCGTCGGGTCGTCAGGCAGCGCGTAGATCTGCTGATCGATCGAGCCGTAGAAGCCGTAGTTCGAGTCGAACAACGTCTTCGGGTCGTTTCTAAGCGTAGCGCTGTAAACGTCTGAGAAATCTGACGTGTGCTGCCAAGAACCGAATTTGATCGTGCCGGGAAGGCTCGTGATGCCTGAGGGCGCCGGAGCAAAGTCCTTGTAGCCCTTGTAGCCGCCGTCCTTCGCGCCGCCCTTGGCAGCCTGATTATACTTGTACTCGATTTCCTGAACCAGGAACGGATCGTCCTGCGTGCGGAAGTCGGTGCCGTGATCGTTGCACGCCTGCGGGTCGTCGCAATTGGGGTTCGCAGGGCTGCCATTGTAGATCGCCGCGCGGAACGTCAGCGCGTCCGTCAGGTTGACCTGCACGCGCGCGCCGGGCGTCGCCAGCGGGTAGGCGTTGCCGCCTTGCGGAACGTCCGCCGCCCAGATGCCGGCCCAGCCGAAGGTGCTGTTGATGAAGGCGCCGCCGGTTTCGGTGGTAAAGAATTCGCTGTCGACCGCAAGCTGACCGGCGCGAACCGAAACGCGCTCGCCGAACTTCTGTTCGAGCCAGAGTTCAAAAAGGCGCGTCGACGCTTCGGCCTCGATGGAGCTGATGGCCATGAGCGGGCCGCCGAGGTTGTCGCCAAGCCCCTTGCCGTGGATCTGATAGCCGTTGGCGTGGAACGTCAGGCCCTTGAAGCCCGCAAGCTTTTCAAGGTCGGCGTCGACGAAGACTTCGAGGCGACCCTGATAGATCGAGCCGTCCTTCGCGCCGCCCGAATTGGTGAACGTCTCACCGATATAATTGATGCCGTAGGTGATGCCTTTCGCGGCGAGTGCGGCGCGCGCGCTTGCATCCGGACCACCGTTGAGGCTGGTCGCAATGGATGCTTCCGGAAGTCCATCATTCTCGTCCGCGAGCGCAGCGTTCGCCCCGAAACCGAGCGCCAAGATCGCAGCGGCGCTGCACGCCGTGCGCATCGTCATTGTTGTCATTCGTGTGCCCCCCAAAGGTCACATTTGCCCAAATCGAAGCCAAGCCCGGCCTCTTTTCCCAATCGCTCGATTTAAGGTTGCGGATCGCAGCCAATTTGCAATCGATGAGCTTCCGCGCGCCGTCTCATCAAAGTGCCTATGAAGGACTGTGGAAGAACCCGATGCACCAAAAACCAAGCCTGATAGATTCGAATATCGAGGCTTCCGGTTCCGGTCAACCGCCTAGACTTGCAATATCGAAGTTTAGAAGCGTTCTTGATTGCGGGCGTTGCCAAAAAACACATCTCTGGAACTGGTCTAAATCGAAAAGATAGTCGTTGCCATTGCTTTATCTGTTGGGTAAATGGGGAGGTGTTCCTAAGTTTGCTTGCCATAAGCTAGGTAAGGTCGCAAACCAAGGCGAGATTTACCGTATCAAATCCGCACCGAATTGAAGGAGAAGTTTGGGTGAATTATAGAATAGCTGGCATCGCCGCGCTTTCTGCGTGCTTTATTATTTCCGCAGCTTCGGCGAAAGAAATTCCAATTGGCGAAGCTCAAGAAAAAAGCGGCCTTCGCGTAGGTGCCGTTTACCTTCAGCCCGTGGAAATCGACGCTCCCGAGTTGATGCGCGACCCGAAAGAATCCGACTTTCACGTCGAAGCGGACATCACCGCCGCAAAAGACAATGCGTGGGGCATCGAGGAAGGTCTCTGGTTTCCGGGGCTTGTCGTGCGCTACGAACTGACGCGCCTTGACGACAAAAAGACTGTTTCGGGCGATCTCGTCCCGGACATCGCGACCGATGGCTTCGCTTATTGCAACAACATCAAGCTTCCCGGCGCTGGTGGGGCGGGCAAGTACAAGCTGACGCTGACCGTTGCGCCTCCCGGCGACAACAAGAAGCAGCGTATCGCTCGCCATGTGGATAAGGAAAACGGCGTTCCTGAATGGTTCAAGCCGTTCTCGCTCGACTACGAGTTCACTTACGCGGGCACCGGCAAGAAGGGTGCGTACTAAAATCGCTTGAACAAAGCGGCTCTAGCGCAAGTCAAAAGCAGTCCCGCCTGCCGGATTCCGGCGGGTGGGACTTTTTGCTGGGGTCTTTCCGGGTTATGGCAAAGCTTTAAATCCGACCATCGCTGCTGTACTTGGCAAATGTAAATTTGGAACTGTTTTAATTAAAAAAGATAGACATTGATTTTGGAATGCTCTCGACGTACCAAAAAAAGAATGGCTGGGGTGTTCCGTAAGTAAGGACGCGATGAGTCAAGACCGATTTCTGAGTAAATTGGCTATAGATGCGCATGAACGGGGAAAGATAATATGTTCGTCAGACTAGTTGGAGCTGCGGTGCTGTCCGCTTGCGTTATTACTTCGCAAGCTTTCGCCAAGGAATATCCAATCGGCGAAGCTCAGGAAAAGGGCGGCCTCGAAGTCGCCGCGGTGTACCTTCAGCCCATCGAGATGGACCCGCCCGGCATGATGCGTGCTGCGAAGGAGTCCGATATTCATCTTGAGGCTGACATCAAGGCCGCGAAAGGCAACGAGAACGGCTATGCCGAGGGCGATTGGGTTCCCGCGCTCGCGGTCAAGTACGAGCTCACGAATCTCGACAACAAGACGGTCGTCTCCGGCGACATGATGCCGATGGTGGCGAACGACGGCCCGCATTATGGCGACAACGTCAAGCTTGCTGGCCCCGGCAAGTACAAGCTGAAGCTCGACGTCGCCCCGCCGAGCGCCGACAAGCACTCGCATTTCGGCCGCCATGTCGACAAGGAGACCGGCGTTGCCCCCTGGTTCTCTCCCTTCACGGTCGAATACGAGTTCACCTTCGCAGGCACCGGCAAGAAGGGCGCTTATTAATTATCGCGGTTCACACGCTGACCGCCGAAACAGGAAGCGTCCGCATTCAGGGAATCTGGACACGGACGCTTTCGCGGCGCTTCCGTGGGGCAAGGAAGGAAGCAATTTCATGAAGCATCGGATCAAAGTCGTTTTCGCGGCGCTTTCTCTGGCAGGCGCGCCGCAACTCGCTCTCGCGGACGAGCCTGTGTTCGAAATCGAGATGAAGGACGGTGTCATTACGCCGCCGCGGCTCGAAGTACCTGCGAATACGCGGTTCAAGATCGTCATCAAGAATAGCGGCACCGTTCCAGCCGAGTTCGAAAGCTACGACCTCCGCAAGGAGGAAGTCGTCCCGGCAGGCGGCACCGGCCGGATGATCATCCGTCGCCTCGATCCGGGCGAGTACAAGTTCTTCGATGAGTTTCAGCCTGACGCTCCGCCGATGGTGCTCGTCGCCAAGTGAATGCCGCGCCTCAACGGTGTAGCTGACGGCCTCGGCGCGGTGTTCAAGGATCGGGAGCATCCTGCGATACCGCGCCTTTTTTTGTGATATGATCGCCACTCGAAGCAATCGACGTGACATTTTCCACCCATATGCTGAACCGAGCCCCGATTGAAAACGGCCCGCAGGATGGCGGCCATTTGCCAGATCTGAATCCGCATCTTTCTGACCCGGTTCCGCCTCAGGTCTACGAAGCGCCGCAGATGGCGCGTGTCGACCGCTGGATCGCGGCGGCGGGCGAATGGCTCGCGCGAAATCAACGCAGCGTGATGGCGGTTCAGTGGGGCATCGTCGGCATCTACGTCCTTCTTGTGGTCGTGCCCGCGTTCCTGCCGCCGCCCGCCCGCACCGCGCATATCTGGACAAACCTCACACTCTTCGCGCAGTTCGCGTTTTGGGGCATCTGGTGGCCCTTCGTGCTCGTCAGCATGGTCATGGTCGGCCGCCTGTGGTGCGGGGTACTTTGCCCGGAAGGCGCGCTTTCGGAGACAGCGAGCCGCAAGGGGCGTGGCCGCTCGACACCCGGTTGGGTCAAATGGAAGATGTGGCCGTTCGTGGCCTTCGTGCTGACGACCGTCTACGGGCAGATGCTCAGCGTCTATCAATATCCGAAGCCAGCGCTCCTCATCCTCGGCGGCTCGACGGTGGCGGCCATCGGCATCGGCTACATGTACGGCCGCAACAAGCGCGTCTGGTGTAAATATCTCTGCCCGGTTAACGGCGTGTTCGGCCTTCTGTCGAAGCTCTCGCCGCTTCATTATCGCATCGACCGCGACGCGTGGGACGCCTCTCCCAAGCCCGCCGTGCGGCTCAACTGCGCGCCCATGGTGCCGATCCGCACGATGAAGGGCGCAAGCACGTGCCATATGTGCGGGCGCTGCGCCGGTTTCCGCGATTCGGTCGCGCTGTCGCGGCGCACGCCGGGTTCCGAGATCGTCCATGTTGCGGGCTTTCAGACCAAGCCGTGGGAAACCTGGCTCATCGTCTTCGGCCTGCTCGGTGTTGCGGCTGGCGCGTTCCACTGGGCTTCGAGCGCGTATTTCATCGCGGGCAAACAAGCTGCCGCCGAATGGCTTGTGGACAACGGCATCATGTGGCCGATCACGGGGCACGCTCCGTGGTGGGTGCTGACGAACTATCCCGACCTCAACGACGTGATGTCGCCGCTCGATGGTGCGATGCTGCTCACCTATCTCGCCATCGTCGCGCTCGTCTTCGGCGGGGCGATCATGCTGTTTCTGGCGGCGGCGGGACGCCTGCTCGCGCGGCCCTTCGACGGCGCGACAATGGGAGCGATCTGGCGGCAGCGAACCCATCACCTTGCGCAGGCGCTGATCCCCATCGCGGGCAGCATCGTGTTCCTCGGCCTGTTCGCGACGACCGCCTCGATCCTGAAAGCGGACGGCATCCGCCTGACCTTCGTTCCGACGGTGGAAAACATCATCATGGCGCTGGCGGCAACGTGGTCCGTGGCGCTGGCGTGGCGCATCTGCGGGCTTTACACGGGGTCGCGGGGGCGGCAGGTGCTCGCGGCGGCGCTGATGCTCGGCGCAATCGGCGCTGGCGTCGCGGCTTGGGCGCTGCCTTACTGAATCCGCAGATCTTGGCGCCGCTTCGTCAAGCCGCCGCGTCGAGGCGCACGGGCAGCCCCGCAGCCGCCATGTAGCGCTTGGCCTCGCCGATGGTGTAGTCGCCGAAATGGAAGATCGACGCCGCGAGCACCGCCGTCGCGCCGCCGTCGCGGATGCCTTCCACGAGGTGGTCAAGATTGCCGACGCCGCCCGATGCGATCACCGGCACCTGCACGGCATCCGAAATCGCGCGCGTGAGGGCCAGGTCGAACCCGCTGCGCGTGCCGTCGCGGTCCATCGAAGTCAGCAGAATTTCGCCCGCGCCGAGCGCGACCACATCTTTCGCAAAATCGATAGCATCGATGCCGGTGCGGTTGCGCCCGCCATGCGTGAAGATTTCCCAGTGCGCGCCGCGCCCATCGCCTTCATCATCGACGCGCTTCGCATCGATGGCGACGACGATGCACTGATTGCCGAACTTCTCCGCCGCCTCGCCTACGAACGCGCGGTTCGTGACCGCCGCCGTGTTGATCGACACCTTGTCAGCGCCCGCGCGCAACAGCGTGCGCACATCGTCGAGCGTGCGCACGCCTCCGCCGACCGTCAGCGGCATGAAGCACCGCTCGGCCGTGCGCGCCACCACGTCGAGAATGGTGCCGCGCTTCTCATGGCTCGCGGTGATGTCGAGGAAGCAAAGCTCGTCCGCGCCCGCTTCGTCATAGGCTGCGGCGGCCTCGACGGGGTCGCCCGCATCGCGCAGATCGACGAAGTTGACGCCTTTGACGACGCGGCCGTCCTTCACGTCGAGGCAGGGAATGATGCGAACTTTCAGCATGGGATCATCTTTGAAAGAGTCAGGCGCGGCCGCGCGACCGGAAAGCGGCCGTCCACGGGCCGCCATTGTCGCGCAAAACCAGAAGCAGAAAAACGAGCAGGCCGCCATCGAAAAGGAACGGTGCCGCGCCGAGATGCGCCATGTTCCAGACGAGCGTTGCGCCCGCCACCGAAGTCGCCGCCGCGAGCACGTAGCCCGCAGTGAGCGCGGGCGAGATGGGCGCGCCGAGCCTCCACCAGAGGATTGCGCCCGCCGCGATCAGAATCACGGTCTTGAAGATCGCCATGGCACCGATGAGGAGCGCGAACTCCGCCGAGGTGTCGGCCGCGCGGCTAGCGCCGGACGAAGCGAGGATTGCGGCGGCGATGGCGAGCACGCAGGCGGCGACGAGCGCTAGTCGCTCGCGGGTTGGCGTGAACAGGCCGGGGTGCGGCGCTTCGTTTTCCGTTTCGGCATCAGGTAATTGGCTGTCGGGGCGTTGTAGCATGGCGATAACCTCTGTGGCATTCTAACATAGGCAGTCCGCGTCCGCGATGAAGAGGGTGGAAGGCGCGGCCAGCGCGCGCGAAAAGTTCGATTTTTGCGCGTCGCACCCTCTCGACATCGCTACGCAAACCCCGTATAAGGCCGTCTCCGACGCGCGAAAGCGCATGCCCAGGTAGCTCAGTCGGTAGAGCAGCGGATTGAAAATCCGCGTGTCGCTGGTTCGATTCCGGCCCTGGGCACCACTGTCCCCTAAGCTCTTGGTCTTGTTTAAAGAATGACGCGCGCTCGTCATCTGGATCGCCGCGCGATTTCGGACCGGAGCTTGCCCGATGCTCCCCAGTTCTAACGCGCTCGGACCATTTTTCGGCGCGCTTCCGACTACTTGTCCGCAAAGCGGGACGCGGGTCGCAGCCGAATAGCTCACGAAAAAGCCCGAGGCTCTCCGCTTTGCAAAAAAACGGAAAACCTCGGGCGTGATCGGACGTCGCCAGAAACGCTGGTTATGCTGCGCGCCACGCTCCAGTTCGCGTCCCGGCCCAAAAGCCAGTAGCGAACCGGTCGCACGCAACGCTACGCGCTCCGTTGCTCGGCGCGCTCCGCCACGATCTGATCCGCGACGCGGCCCGACAGCTCGATGAGATGGTCGAACTCGGCCTTGAAGTGCCCCGCGCCCGCCGTAGCAGACCGCAGCTCAATAATGAGGTCGTGGATTTCGGCCTCGGGAATGTGCGCCTCGATGGTATCCCAGCCGGTCCAGCCGGGGCGTGCGTCAAAGCCTAGGATTTGCCCGCGCCGCGCCGAGATCATGCCGTTGACCTTCGCCGTCGCCTCGGTCGGCACGGATATGCTGACGGCCGCGACCGGCTCCAGCAGCACCGGCTGACATTTCGGCATCCCCTCGACCATCGCGAGACGGCCCGCCAGACGGAAAGCTTGATCCGAGGAGTCAACCGTATGATAGGAGCCGTCCTTCAGCGTCACGGCCACGTCTACCACCGGAAAGCCGAGAGGCCCGCCAGAAAGATAATCGCGCACCCCGGCTTCCACGGCCCCGAAATAGTTACGTGGCACGGCGCCGCCCGTGACGACTTCCGTGAAGGCGAAGCCTTCGCCGCGCTCCTGCGGGCGAATTTCCACGACAACGTCGCCGAACTGACCATGCCCGCCGCTCTGCTTCTTGTGGCGGCCGCGCACCTCGACGCTTTTGCGGATCGTCTCGCGATAGGGGATTTGCCGCCGCCGCGTCTCGGCCTTGACGCCGAAGCGCCGGGCGAGCTTTTCGAGCGCGACGCGAAGATGCATCTCGCCTTGCCCCCACAGCACCATCTCGCCCGTCTCGCGATCCTGGTTAAGCGATAGCGCCGGATCTTCGTCGATCAGCTTGGCGAGCGCGGAGGTGAGCTTGATCTCGTCCTTGCGGTCGCCCACGGCGATGGCGAGCGCGTAGACCGGCTTCGGCTGCTGCACCGGGTCCGGCGCGGCGAAGCCCTTTTCGCCCGAAATCGCTTCGCCCGTGTGAATGCTTTCGAGCTTGCCGAACGCCGCGACCTCGCCCGCTTCAGCCGGACCGCGCTTCTTGATGTCGGGACCGGACACGGAAAAGATGCCGGAAATGCGCTCCTCGCCGGACGCGCTGTAGACCGCGCCGCCATCCGAGAACTGGCCCGCCAGCACGCGAGCGAGCGAGAGCTTGCCCGCATGCGAGGTTTGAATGGTCTTCACGACGTAAGCCGCCGATTTCGCCGCGCCAAGGCCGAGCCTTTCGGCGGTTTCGGTGACGAACGGGGATTCGTGCCGCAGAGCCTTAAGAAGCCTGCCGATGCCGTGGCCGGCTTCGGCCGAACCGAAGAACACAGGGCAAATCTGGCAGCGCTTGAACTCGGTCACGAGGTCCGCGAAGATCTGATCGCGGCTCGGCACGCTGTCGCTCAAGAGCTGCTCCATGAGGGCGTCGTCATAATCGGCGAGCTTCTCAAGCATGGAAAAGCGCTGTTCGGCCTCGAATTGCGCGAGGTCGTTCGGAATATCGATCAGTTCGCTCGGGGCATGCGGGCGATAGACGAACGCGCGTTCGAGCGCCAGATCGACGAACCCGCTCACCGCGCCGCCTTCCTGAATGGGAACCTGGCGCAGCACAAGCGGAAGGCCACTCGCGGGCTGCATCGTGGAAAGCAACTCGGCGATGTTGCCACCGGCCTTGTCGATCTTGTTGATGAAAAGGAAGTGGGGGATCTTCGCGGCTTCGAGAGACTTCAGCACGCTTTGCAGCGCGTAGAGCTTCTTCTCGTCCGCCTCGCATACGACGACAGCGGTGTCGCAGGCGGGCAGCGCCGCCGTGCCGTCGAACTGAAATTCGATCGAGCCCGGAAAATCGAGCGCCGTGAAACGGTCGCCAAGATATTCGAAGCTCGCGACGTTCGATTCCACGCTCATGCCGTGGTTCTTCGCTTCCGGCGACGTGTCGCCGACGGTCTTTCGAGCTTCCGTGCCCTCGTGCGTCGCGCCGGCTCGGGCGAGTATGGCTTCGAAAAGAGAGGTCTTCCCGCTGCCTTGAGGTCCAACGAGTGCGATACAGCGGGGGCTTCTGCCCCCTGCATTTCCATTTCCGCCCATGCGTTTCGATCCTGTGTGGAATTATGCACTTGCGGGCGTGCCGTCAGCACGAGCCGCGACGAAAGGCATGGTCGCCCCGGATTGTGGAATAAGCAAGCGCCGCGATGGATCGGCGGGCGGTTCCACACCTGCGCGAATTGACGCCGAAGCCTCTGCATAAACGCCGCGGCGCGATTGACACGATGCGGGGATGATGGTTGCAAGCTGGGCAAGCCTGCCGAGTCCCAAGCTGCGAGTTTTTCAGCCCATGAGTCACGAATTCGACGCGAGCCTCATCCACCCCGAACCCGCCGCCGAGGCTTTGCCGCCTGACCTTCGCAATGCGGTCGAAAGCGCGAAACGCATGCCGAGCGCGTTCGCCAATGCGAAGCTTCACGGCGAAAACGAGTTGAGGCGGCTCGTGCAATCGTGCAATCGCATCGCGTGGGGCACGGTCCCGTCGGATCTCCGCGCGCCGAGCCGCGAGGAAGCCGAAGCTCTGCTCGCCGCGCTGGCGCCGGATGTGCGCGAAAAGCTCCTCGCCGAGGCGAAGCTCGCGGCCGAGCAACGCCGGTTCGTCGGCATCCTCCGTATCATCGAGCGTGAGGTCGCGGCGCAGAAGGCCGCCGAGCAAGCAGACCGCGTGCGCTACGAAGCGGAGCAGCGCGAAATCGCGGAGTTCGAAGCCTTCGACGCGGCGGGGAAAGCCGCCCGATTCGAGGCGTGGCGCGCGTCCAGACGCGGAGCTTGAGAAGCTCGCCGTCGCCTCGGTCGCTTTCCCGAAGCTTTAAACCAACAACATTACTGTGAGCGTGGGCGTCGCGGCTTGCCAAATCGGGCGGCCCGCGCGAAACAGGATGCGCAGGAATCGCGACGGGGAGCGGAACGGCCATGCCTCAGCTTTTGACGCCGGACATCTGCGTGATCGGCGCGGGATCGGGCGGGCTGTCAGCCGCCGCTATCGCCGCCGCCTTCGGTGTCTCCGTGGTGCTGATCGAGCGCGGCCCGATGGGCGGCGAGTGCCTCAACACAGGCTGCGTGCCGTCGAAGGCGCTGCTCGCCGCCGCGAAGCGGGCGCATCAGATCCGCGACGCGGAGAAGTTCGGCATCCGCGTCGGCAATCCAGGCATCGATCACAAGGCCGTCGCGGAGCACGTTGCGGGGGTGGTCGCGGCCATCGCGCCGAACGATTCCGTCGAGCGGTTCAATGGTCTCGGCGTGGATGTCATCAAGGCGAGCGCGCGCTTCGTCGACCCCGACACCGTCGAGGCGGGCGACTACCAGATCAAGGCGCGCCGCTTCGTCATCGCCACCGGCTCCGCGCCGCTGATCCCGCCGATCCCGGTGCTCGACCGCGTCCCCTTCTTTACGAACGAGACGATCTTTCAAAACACGTACCGCCTGCCGCAACTCATTATCCTAGGCGGTGGGCCGGCGGGGCTCGAACTGGCGCAGGCTCACAAGCGGCTCGGCAGTGAGGTGACGGTCGTCGAGGCGGGCAAGGCGCTGTCGCGAGACGACGACGAGTTGCGGCAGTATCTGCTCAATCGGTTGCGCGACGAGGGCATCCGCGTGCAGGAGAACGCGCGCGTCGAGAGAATCGAGCCGTTCGGCAACAACATCCGCGTGGTGTTCGCAAACCTCGGCCGGACCTATTCCATCGAGGGAACGCACCTCCTCCTTGCGGTAGGCCGCGCGCCCGTTGTCGCCGATCTCAATCTCGAAGCGGCGGGGATCGATTACAGCGAGCGCGGCATCCAGGTCACGAGCGGGCTTCGCACCTCGAACAAACGCGTCTACGCCATTGGCGACGTGACGGGCGAGGTCAACCTCACGCACGCCGCCAACTATCATGCGTCCATCGTCATCAAGAACGCGCTGTTCCGGCTTCCGGCGAAGGCCGATCATTCGACCATCCCGTGGGTGACGTTCACCGACCCGGAAGTGGCCCATGTCGGGCTGACCGAAGACGCGGCCCGCGCGCGCTACGGCAAGCTCGCCATCCTGCGCTGGCCCTACGCCGAGAACGACCGTGCTCAGGCCGAGCGCGAAACGGGCGGTTTCGTGAAGGTCATAGCGTCGCGCCGGGGCAAGATCCTCGGCGCGGGGATTGTCGGCGCGCAGGCGGGCGAACTCATCCAGATGTGGAGCCTCGCCATGCAGAAAGGTATTTCCCTCAAGGTGATGCAAAGCATCGTGTCGCCTTATCCGACACTCTCCGAAATGAATAAAAGAGCCGCCCTTAACTACTTCGCGCCAAGCGCGCAGAACCCATTCTTGCGACGCATCATTGCATTGCTTGCGAAATTCCGCTGATTCGCGTTATTTAGAAGCGTTGGCAACAGGGTTCTTTGACGCGCTTTGGACACCCGGACTTCAAAAGATCGCGATCACGGCGGAGCGCAGTCTGCGCTAGACCGCATAGAAAAGCGTGCACCCTCAAGAATGGGCTCCATCAGAAGGAGTCTTCCGGCAAGGCTCCTGTTCATGACGATCATGTTCGTCATGGTGGCCGAAGTTCTCATTTTCGTGCCCTCCGTCGCGACTTTCCGCAAAAACTGGCTGATGGAACGTGTCGTCGCCGCGAAGGTCGCCGCGCTCGCGCTTGAGGCATCGGGCGGCGCGGAGCTTCCCGAACGGTTGAGGCAGGAACTGCTGACGACGGCGGGCGTTCATGCGGTTTCGGTGCGGCGGTCGGAAGTGCGCCGTCTCGTTCTCGGCATGCCGGACGAGAAGCCCGTGGCGGAAGTCTTCGATCTCCGTGACAGGAGCATCATGTCGCTGATCCCCGATGCGCTGAACGCCTTGGCGGCGCCGCCGGGCAGGCTGATCCGTGTCATCGCCGCGCCGGACATCCTCCGTGCTGGTGAGGAAATCGATGTCGTCATCGACGAGACGCCGCTCATAGCGGCGGAGTGGCGCTATGCCCGCAACATCTTCTGGCTGTCGATCATCATTGCCATCATGACGTCGGCCGCCGTTTATCTCGCGCTGTCGAAGCTCCTCGTTGCGCCGATGATGCGCATCACGCGCAACATGGTCGCCTATCGCGAAAACCCCGAAGATACGACGCGGATCATAACGCCGAGCGGTCGCGACGACGAAGTGGGCGTCGCCGAGAAGGAACTGGCCAACCTGCAAACCCAGCTTTCCGGGCTGCTCCGCGAAAAGGCGCGGCTGGCGAATGTCGGGCTCGCCGTCTCGAAGATCAACCACGACCTGCGCAATATTCTGGCTAGCGCGCAGCTTGTTTCGGACCGCCTCGCCACGGTGCCCGACCCGACCGTTCAGCGCTTCGTACCGCGCCTCATACGGGCGCTCGACCGCGCGATTACGCTTTGCACCAACACCATGAAATACGGGCGCGGCGGAGAAACGCCTCCGAACCGCAGCCGCGTGGCGCTTGCTCCTCTCGTCGGCGAGGTGACGGAAAGCCTCGGCGTCGAGGAGCTCAAGGGCGTGCGCCTGACCGTTGACATACCGCCGGAGATCGAGCTTTACGCCGACCGCGACCAGATTTTCCGCGTGCTCGCCAATCTCGCGCGAAATGCGCTCGAAGCCTTGCGGGAAGCCGAATCCGCGCCCGACGATCCGTGCGTGAAGATCAGCGCCCACCAGGAAGGCAGGCGCGCGATCATCAAGGTGAGCGACAACGGTCCAGGCGTGCCCGCCAGGGCGCAGGAGAATCTGTTCAAGGCATTCCAGAGCGTGGCCAAGGCCGATGGCAACGGGCTTGGCCTCGTCATCAGCGCCGAACTCGTCCGCGCGCATGGCGGCGACATCCGCCTCGAAGACGCAACAAAGGGTGCGTCGTTCGTGGTGACATTGCCGACGCCCACGGCAGCGAGGAAGCGCGCGTTCGAGAAAGTCGCGTAATCGCCACGCCGGGCATGCGACGCGTTGGGATCTGCATCCGAAGAAACGGCGCGATTTCGCGCGACATGAGGCGCTATCCCCCGGGAAGCGGCAGCAGCACCGCGCCGCCCTCTTGCATCGCAAGCGCGGCCGCTATTTATATTTCATCGTCGTTTCCAAGACGGGGTCCTTGCATGCATTATTCGGCTGCCGTTAGAACGAGTCTCGTGCTTGCGGTCCTTCTCGCGCTTCCCGCCGCCGTTTTCGCGCAGGCGGTGAAAAAAGCGCCCGACACACGCGAGCAGGTCGTCTTCTCCTATGCACCGGTGGTCAAGACAGCGGCGCCCGCCGTGGTCAACGTCTACGTCCGCCAGCGCGTGCGCCGCGACAGCGCCTTCAACAATCCGATTTTCGAGGAATTTTTCGGCCACGGCTTCGGCCGCAGCGAGAGGGCGCAGAATTCGCTCGGCTCGGGCGTGATCGTGACGCCGAACGGCGTGGTCGTCACGAACAACCATGTGGTGCAGGGCGACGCGGGCACGGAGATCAAGATTGCGCTCGCCGATGCCCGTGAGTTCGACGCGAAGGTTCTGCTCAAGGACGAGCGCACCGATCTCGCCGTTTTGCAGATCAAGGGTTCGGAGCTCGAGTTTCCGTATGTGAACCTCGCCGACGCCGATCAGCTTGAAGTGGGTGACATGGTGCTCGCCATCGGCAACCCCTTCGGCGTCGGCCAGACGGTGACGAGCGGCATCGTATCGGCGCTGGCGCGGACGCGCGTCGGCATCTCGGACTACCAGTTTTTCATCCAGACCGACGCAGCCATCAATCCAGGCAATTCGGGCGGCGCGCTGGTGGACATGCAGGGGCGGCTCGTCGGCATCAACACCGCGATCTTCTCCAAGAGCGGCGGCAGTCAGGGTATCGGCTTCGCGATCCCGTCGAACATGGTTCGACTCGTGGTGGAGTCCGCGTTGCAGGGCGGCTCCGGCGTGCGGCGGCCCTGGCTCGGCGCGAACATCACGGAGCTGACGCCGCAGATCGCCGACGCGGTTGGCCTCGACCGCACGACGGGCGTGCTCGTCGCCTCGGTGACGGAGGGCGGCCCGGCGGCGAACGCGGGCATCCGGCCGGGCGACATCGTGCTCGCGGTGGATGGCAAGAGCGTCTCCGACGCCAACGCGTTCCAGTATCGCTTCACGACCAAGGGCACGTCCGGCGAAGTGAGCCTCGACGTGCTGCGCACCGGCACGCGCCGCAAGGTCTCCATTCCGCTCATGGTCGCGCCCGAAACGACGCCCCGCGATTTGCGCGACATCAACGGCAATAATCCGTTCGGCGGCGCGAAAGTGGCGAACCTGTCGCCCGCCGTCGCGGAAGAACTGTCGATCAACGAGACGAGCGGCGTCGTGGTTGTCGAGACGGAGGCCTATTCGGTCGCGCGCCGCCTTGGCATCAAGGCGGGCGATGTCGTCGCCGAAATCAACGGTGAGAAGATCGAGACCACGCGCGGGCTTGAAAAGATCGTCGGCAAGGGCGCGCGCGTGTGGCGGCTGAACATCAGGCGCGGCGGCCAGTCGATTCGCACCGTCATCGCAGGATAAAGCTGCGCTTCGGCGATTGCGCGGGCGCGACCTTTCCGCAAGAATGGTGTCCGCGCAGGCGACGAACCGGAGGCAACCGACGATATGGCGCTCGCTCTCGAAGACGTAACATTGAAGGCCGGGCGCGCGACGCTCCTGAAAGACGTGTCGTTCGCCGTGGAGCCCGGGCGGCTGGTGGCTGTCCTCGGGCCGAACGGCGCGGGCAAGTCCACCGCGCTGTCGGTGCTCGCGGGCGACCTGAAGCCTCAAAGCGGGCGCGTCGTGATCGACGGCCGCGATATGGCAACGGTGGCCAAGAGTGAGCTTGCCCGCGTTCGCGCGGTCGTCGGCCAGCATGCCGCGATGAGCTTTCCGCTGACGGCTTACGAGGTGGTGGCGCTCGGTGCTCATCCCTTCGCCGGGCCGGAGCGCGACGACATCGTCGAGGAGTCGATGGCGGCGATGGACGTGCTGCATCTTGCCGGGCGCGATTATCCGACGCTGTCGGGCGGCGAGCGGCAGCGCATCCAGATCGCCCGCGCGCTCGTGCAGCTTCGTCCGGCCGCGAAGGACGGTGCGCGCCGCTACCTCCTGATGGATGAGCCTACCGCGCATCTCGACCTGAAGCACAAGATCCTCGCGCTCGAATGCGCCCGCGCTTTCGCCGATGCGGGCGGCGGCGTGCTGTGCATTCTGCATGACCTCGGTCTTGCGCAGGAGTTTTCCGACGAAATCGTGTTGCTGAAGGCGGGCGCTGTGTTCTCGGACGGCGCTTCGGGCAATACGCTGACGGGCGAGACGATCTCGGCGCTGTTTGAAATTCCAGTCTGGCGGTCGAAGTCGCTGCTTGCGACTCTGTAACGCCGCATTTGGCATACAAGCCCAAATAAGAACGGCCCGACTTGTGAGCCGGGCCGGTTCAATTTCACTCGGCTGCGTCGCGCCTACTTCTTCTCAGGTTGCTGCGCGGCGGATTCTTCTTCCTTTGGCGCGTCCTTCACCTGAACGTCGCCCTTGGCGTTGATCGTCACCAGCGCGCCGATGTCGGCATTCGAATTGCTGTCGTAGCTCGTCACGCGCCACGTGACTTCGTTCTCGGTGCCGTCTTCCTCGACCGCGAGGAAGGCGTTCGGCAGTTTCTTGTCCGCGATCTGCTTCACCGGAACGGTTTTGTGCACTTTTGAGGTGTTACCGTCTGCGCTGACGGACATGAGTTGCAGCACGAGATGCGCCTGCGTCGTATCGCCCGCAGGGACCGTAAGCACGGTGGCGCGGAACACGCCCGAGACGTCGGCGTCCGACCATGTGCCCGCCGTTGCAACCTCAGTCACCTCAGGCGGGATTGAAAGCGTAAGTTTTTCCGCGTCTTGTGCCCGCGCGGACGAAAGTGCTAGACAGGCCACAATAATTGTTGCGGCGATTCTGGCGTACATTGAACTCTCCCAAGGAACAGCGAGGCTGACCCGATCGGTACCGTGGCGCTTTAACGGGTTGGATATGCGTCGGTTGTGACAATTGCGTGTCAGCGTGCCCAAGACCATCCTGACGACAGTTACATCATGTGTCATCGAAATCAAGAACCGCGACAGCGGGTTAACACAACTTGCCGGGGGATTATAGTGGCTGGACCTAACGCACTCTCTCAGTTTCAGGCGATCTTTTCGCCTATCCATAAAGATGGTTATAAATTCGTAGGCGGCGCGGCGGCGGTAACGCTCGTGGCGTTCTACATCTGGGATACGCTCGGCTTCATCTGCCTTTTGGCAACGCTCGCGCTCGCCTTCTTCTTCCGCGACCCGAAGCGCGTCGTGCCCGACCGTGACGGCCTCGTGGTCGCGCCGTCCGACGGCACGGTGATCAGCGTCAACCCCATGCTACCGCCCGCCGAACTCAACCTCGGCGCGGAGCCGATGACGCGGGTTTCGGTGTTTCTCTCGCTGCTCGACGTGCACGTGGCGCGCGCGCCGGTCGCGGGCACCATCCTGACCGATGTGCATACAGACGGCATCTACAAGAACGCCGCCGCGCCGGAAGCGCCATCGGAGAACGAGCGTCAGTCCTTCACCATCGAGACGAAGACCGGCACCAAGATCGGCGTCGTCCTCGTATCGGGCTACGTGGCGCGTCGTATCATCACGAACGTGAAGGTCGGCGACGCGGTGACGGCGGGCGAGCGCATCGGCATCATCCGGTTCGGCAGCCGCACGGACCTTTACCTTCCGGCGGGGACAGTGTTCGTTTCGGAAGGACAGCGTATGATCGCGGGCGAAACCGTGGTTGCGGAACTCGGCTTGACGGAGCCCACACCGCGCCGTTTCGCGCGCGTTTAAAGCGCCGCGCGTTCTTGGGAACAGTCAGGGGAGGCGGCGCGCATAACGCCGCATCCCCTGGGCTGTTTTATGAGTTGCGTTTTGGCGCCGAAAAAGCTCCCATGAAGAAATTGTGACATGGGAGACAAAAAAGGTGCAGGAAGGTTGCGGCTTGCGCGCGCAGTGCCTCGCGGTTGAAGCGTGGGGCAGATCATGAAGCACCATCACGGGCGGCCCTTCACGGTGATCGGCAGAAACGAGGCTCCTCTCGCGAAAACTTCGCTGAAGCGAAGGCTCGCTCTGCTCGTGCCGAACACGTTCACCCTTGCGGCCGTTGTTTGCGGGCTGACGGCGATCCGGCTCTCTCATGACGGAAGTTATGCGCTGGCGATGGTCGCGATCCTCGGCGCCGTCGTGCTCGACGTGGCTGATGGCTACGCCGCGCGGCGTCTCAAGGCCGAATCCGCCATGGGCGCGGAACTCGACTCGCTCGCTGACTTCCTGAACTTCGGTGTTGCGCCCGCGATGCTGCTTTACGACCGCCACCTCCATGAACTCGGCCTGGCGGGTTGGGCGATCGCGGCGGCCTATGTCCTCACGACGGGCTTGAGGCTCGCCCGGTTCAACATCCAGGCGCGCGCGCAGAATGCGTTTCTGAAAGATGGCCACACCGACAAGCCGAAATGGTTTTGCGGCCTGCCTTCAACGGCGGCCGCGCTTTTGATGATCGCGCTCGATACGGCCGTCGTGTCTTTCTTCCCCGCAGAGGCGACTCCCGTCATGGCGGTTGCCACGCTGACATCGGCTGCGCTCATGATAAGCACTCTGCCCGTGCCGTCGCTGGCTGCGATCTTTGGGCGGCGGCGCTAGCGCGCACCTCGACTGTGCATAAAAAAAAGCGCTGCGGCTCGCCGCAACGCCCTGTTTCAAGCTTCCGGCGGATCAGTACTGAACCGGGAAGTTCGCCTGCGTGTTCACCCGTTCCCAGAACGTCGTATTGTTGTAGTGGGGGCCGGGATAGTTATACAGGCTGGTGTTGTACCACGCGAACGGCCGCTGATACTGCCAACGCGGGGCCGACGCGCCGAAGAAGCGCTCAACCAGCGTAGGCTCTTGCGGCGCTACATAGAGCTGATAGGACCGGGGCTGGTGCCCGCGCCGGGGTGCCGCGTCGCTCTGAACAGTCGTTCCGACGACGGCAGCGGCCAAAAGGGCAGTGAAAAGAAGTCGCGACATCATGATCTCCCGCTTAACGCATGCCTTCATGAAAGCCTAAGCGGGAGCGAAGTTCCGGCGCTACCGCCCTTACTTTTCAGTATAGGCGCGAGAGTGCATCTTACTAGTGAGGTTTTGCCACTAAGTAAAAATTACGTCAGGCGTAGGATTCGAGGCCCATGGCCGGTGCAAAATCGTCGCCACGAAAACGCTGACGCAGAATTTCGAGCTGGCCGCGCTGTGTCGAATGCAGAAGCATGACCTGCCGCTTGATCAACCCGTAATTCATCAGCTTTTCAGCGTGATCCGCCGGGATGTCGGTAACGAGGCAGGGGCGTTTGATGATCTTTTCGAGCGAAGACCGTTCGCTGCGGGACATCCGAATAGCCGGCATTGCACACTACCTCATACGCGGAAACGAACCTTATGGTTGTCGAACCGTAGGCTCCTTGTAGACAAATCTATTAAACCGGAATGCGGCAAAAAAGGGTAACGCTGACATATCAAAGTGTAACGATCACAAAAAAAGGAGCGAAAGCGATGTTGCAAGCCAGCGGTGAGGGGCCGGTGCCGACAGAATTGCGGCTCAGCGCGGACAAGACCACGCTACGCGTTTCCTTCGAGGATGGGCTGGACGCGGAGTTTCCGGCCGAACTTCTGCGCGTCGAAAGTCCGAGCGCTGAGGTGCAGGGGCATTCGCCCTCCGAGCGAAAACTCGTCCCCGGAAAGCGCCTCGTGACCATCCTTTCAATCGAGCCCGTCGGCAACTATGCGGTGCGCCTCGTGTTCAGCGATGGGCATCACACGGGCATTTATTCCTGGGTGTATTTTCACGAGCTTGCGCGCAACAAAGACGATGTCTGGCGTGCATATCTCGACCGCTTGCAAGCGGCAAGCCTCAGTCGCGACCTTGTCTAAAGCTTAACGGGAGCGTCGAAAAACTGTCGCAGATGTTGGTTATCCTGACGTCATGGCCGATAATTCTTCTACAATAAAAGTTTCAAGCGGCGAAGGACCACGGACCGGCATGCTCGAAGTCTATCGGGATAGCGACAGCAAGCGTTTTTCGGACGGCATCGTTCGGCGAAAGGTTATTCCCGCCGCTTCGGACCGACGCGGAGCGTCGTCGCATGGCTCGGGCCTCTTGCCACGGCATGGGGTTCTGTCGCGCCTCTACCTTCGGCGCTGGCTCGTTTTGCTCGCTGCGGCGGTGATCGGCCTGCTATCACTCTTCCACGGCCTGCCGCTGGCGGCGCCCACGGCAGCGATACTGACCTTCGTCGCCGGAGCCGCCTTCATCCCGGCCTCGCGGGCGCGTCTCCGTTACGATGCGGTGAGCGTCGACCGCGCGAAGGAGGAGACGCTGGCGGTGGCGAAGCCTATCGCCGACGCCCTGCCCGATCCGGCCATTCTTCTCGCCCGTGACGGAACGATCCTCGCCTTCAACGGCAAGGCCCGCGATCTGTTTGACGGGCTCAAGAACGGCGCGCACATATCCAGCGCGACGCGTAGCCCGCAGGTGCTCGACGCGGTGATGGAGTGCGGGCCAGTCAACCGGCAGCAGACGGTGACTTTCAGCGAGCGCGTCCCCGTCGAGCGGCACATGGCGGCGACGGTTTCGTGGCTCGTGCTGCCGTCCGACGCGGGGCCGTCGATCCTCGTTTATCTCCGCGACCTGACGGAGCAGCGCCGCCTCGACCAACTTCGCGCCGACTTCATCGCCAACGCGAGCCACGAGATCAAGACGCCGCTGGCCTCGCTGTCGGGATTCATCCAGACGCTTCACGGCGCCGCCCGCCACGACGAAGCGGCGCGTGACCGTTTCCTGCCGATCATGGCCAAGCAGGCCGAACGCATGGCGCGACTCATCGACAATCTGATGTCGCTATCTCGGGTGGAGATGCGGGCGCATCTAAAGCCGCAGGGCGAAGTTGCGATTGCCGAGCTTGTCGAGCAGGCGTGCGAGGCTCTGGAGCCGATGGCGGCCGAGGCGGATGTTACGGTCGCGGTCGAGTCCGAGGTCGGTGACGTGACCGTGTTGGGCGACCGGGATGAACTCACTCAGGTTTTCATCAATCTCGTGCACAACGCGATCAAATATGGCGGAAACGGCGGCTCTGTACAGGTGAAGCTCAAGCGTCAGAGAAGCGGATCGCAGGACATGATAGCGATCAGTGTCGAGGACGATGGGCCGGGTATCCTGGGTCAGCACCTGCCGAGGTTGACCGAGCGGTTTTATCGCGTCGCCGGGGCTGCGGGACATGAAAAAGGCGGCACGGGACTTGGTCTCGCCATCGTGAAGCATGTCGTGAATCGCCATCGCGGAGAGCTTCGCATCGCTTCCGAAGTGGGCTCCGGGTCGAAATTTACGGTGCTTCTTGCCGAGCATAAGAGCAATCTTGGCTTACTTGAGGTTGCATTCAAGCCAACTGCTCAGCCCACTCTCGAGGAATAATATTGATTTAGAAATCAGTGCTTTAATTTGTCATTAAAGGTTCACTGCCCTTACATAAAAGAGACATGGCGCTGCCCTAGGGTTTCAGCGCGTTGAACCGCTCAAAAGGCTGGTTCCAATCTCAAGGGAGAGCACATTGAATTATCGTGTCACCGCACTCGTGGCGGCTACGGCGGCTGTCGGCCTCTTTGCAGCCGATTCCGCTTCTGCCCGCGATCAGGTTAAAATTGCCGGTTCCTCGACCGTCTTCCCCTATGCGAAGATCGTTGCCGAGAATTTCGCGAAGGCGAATGCCGGTCTGAAGGCTCCCGTCGTCGAATCCGGCGGTTCGGGTGCTGGCCTCAAGCAGTTCTGCGACGGCGTCGGTGAAGACAAGATCGACATCGCGAACTCCTCGCGCCGCATCAAGAAGGGCGAGCAGGAAACCTGCACGAAGAACGGCGTCGCCGACGTGGTCGAAGTGAAGTTCGGCTATGATGGCATCGTGTTCGCCTCCGACGTGAAGGGCGCGGCTTTCGCGTATGAAGCGAAGGATTGGTTCAACGCCCTCGCTCCCGAAATCGTCGTTGACGGCAAGCTCGTCGCGAACCCCAACAAGACCTGGAAAGAAGTCAACGCCGCGTTCCCCGGCTGGGAAATCGTTGCCTACATCCCGGGCGAAAAGCACGGCACGCGCGAAGTCTTCGAAGAGAAGGTTCTCGTTGCTGGCTGCAAGGCGACCGGCGCGGACAAGCTCATTGCCGAGAAGCTGAAGGCAGCCGGCACAGCTGAAGACAAGCTCCACGGCGCGACCGAGAAGGCTTGCGCGAAAGTTCGCAAGGATGACGGCGGCAAGCATGCCATCGACATCGACGGCGACTACACGGAAACCCTCGCTCGTCTTCAGGCGAACAAGGAATCGATCGGCGTGTTCGGTCTCGCCTTCTACGAGAACAACACCGACAAGCTCCGCGTTGCGACCGTTGGCGGCGTGACGCCGTCCGTCGAGACCATCTCGGCTGGCAAGTACCCGGTTTCCCGCCCGCTGTTCTTCTACGTGAAGAAGGCTCACGTCGGCGTTATCCCGGGTCTGAAGGAATATTCCGAATTCTTCGTCAGCGACAAGATGATCGGCGAAGACGGTCCGCTTGCTCAGTACGGCCTCGTTCCGCTGCCGGAAGCCGAAGCCAAGGCGGTTCGCGAGATCGTTAAAGACCTGAAGCCGCTGGCTCCGCTCAGCTAAGACTGCATAGGTGTCGCGGCTCTACCCGGCACCCCGAACGGAAGCGTGTGGCGTGCATCAACCCCACAATGATTACGCCACACGCGAGTTGCTTTGTTTCGTCATTCTATTCTATGAAATGCCCCGTCTGTAGTATCTTCTCCGGCGAGGACTGCGCGCAGGACACCTTTCAATGCGGAAATGCAGACAGCCGGACCCCGCAGCGGAACGCTCCAACGCCGCTCGAATGGCGCATTTGCGATGACGAACACCTCGCGGCGCCTGCCTATGATCGAAATCGTCGAACTCCCTCTCGGAGACGGTCGTGTCACTTAGCGCATTGCTTTTTTGTCTGCTTCTCGCCGCAATCGTTGCCTTCGTCACAGGCTTCTGGCGAGCCAAGCGGTTATCCCCCGATAATCCCCGCGCGGTTCACTCGCGCCCCGGTTATCATGGCGGCTACCTCGCGCTTTGGACGGCACTCCCCGCCATCCTTGTGTTGCTGGTGTGGTCCGCTGTCGAGCCGCGCTTCATCCAGGCTGAGGTCGAGTCCAATCTGCCCGCGCAAGTGCTTGAAGGCTCGGAAGGGCAGATCGGGCTTGCGATGGGCGTCGTTCGCAGCGTCGCGACCGGTCTGGAACGGCTCACGCCGGCAGAGGTTGCCGCTGCCAAGGCGAGCCCGAAGGAAGCTCAGCGTCTGTTCGAGAGCAAGGGCGTCGTGATCGCCACCCCGCCCGCTGCAGCGGTCATCGCCTCCGCCGAAGAACTGAATAACATTCGCCACTTGAGCCGCCTCGCGAAGACGGCCGTGGCGGCGTTCCTCGCGATCTTCGGCTTCATTTTCGCTTTCCGAAAGCTTTCGCCAAACCTGCGCGCGCGCAATCGCGTGGAGCAGGTCGTCATATTGGCGCTTATGGCCGCGTCTTCGGTCGCCATCATGACGACGGTCGGCATCGTGCTTTCGGTGCTGTTCGAGAGCATCGCGTTCTTCAAGCATGTGTCCATCATCGACTTCCTGACCGGCACGATCTGGGATCCCCGGTTTGCGAGCGCCGGCGATGCGGGCGGCCAGGGGCAGTTCGGCCTTTTGCCGCTGATGTGGGGCACGCTCTATATCTCCATCGTGGCGCTGGTCGTCGCGGTGCCGATCGGCCTGCTCGCCGCCATCTACATGTCTGAATACGCCCACCCGAAAGTGCGCGCGACCGTGAAGCCGGCGCTGGAAATGCTGGCCGGTATCCCGACCATCGTTTACGGCTTCTTCGCGGTGGTGACGGTCGGTCCGTTCCTCAACTTCGTAGGGTCCGAGATTGGGCTCGTGATCCAGCCGACAAGTGTGCTAACGGCGGGCATCGTGATGGGGATCATGATCATTCCCTTCGTGTCATCGTTGTCCGACGACATCATCTCCGCCATCCCGAATGCGTTGCGCGAAGGCTCCTACGGGCTCGGTGCGACGCAGTCGGAAACCATCAAGCGCGTGATCCTGCCTGCCGCTCTGCCCGGCATTGTCGGCGCTATCCTGCTGGCTGCCTCGCGCGCAATCGGCGAAACGATGATCGTGGTTCTCGCTGCGGGCATCGCCGCGAACCTCACACTGAACCCGGCTGAATCCGTGACCACCATTACGGTGAAGATCGTGAGCCAGCTTACGGGCGACCTCGAATTCAACACGCCGCAAACGCTGGTCGCGTTCGCGCTCGGGTTTACGCTGTTCATCCTCACGCTGGGCTTGAACGTCTACGCCCTCTACATCGTACGGAAATACCGGGAGCAATACGAATGAGCGCGGTGGCCCAAGATCCCAGCATGTCCGATAGCGACGCAGCCGAGACTGTCGGTCGGTTCGATAATCCAGCGCTGATGCGTCGGCGCCGCCGCGAGGAAGTGCGGTTTCAGGCTTACGGCCTGATCGCCATCGCGCTTGGCATGTCCTTCCTCGTCATTCTTTTCGGCACCATCATTCGCGACGGCTGGACGGCCTTCTTCCAGACGTCGATCGAACTGCCGATCAAGTTCGACGCCGCCGAGATCGACCCGGAGGGAACGCGGAACGCAAACACGCTGGCCCAGGCGAATTACCAGAAGCTGGCGAACCAGGCGCTTTACGGGCAGCTCGGCGTCGATCCGTCGAGCCGGGCACAGCGTCAGGCGGCGAATGCGCTCATCTCGCGGGATGTCGACTCGCAGCTTCGCGCCATGGTCGCCGCCGATCCCAAGATCATCGGCACGACGCAAAATGTCTGGGTCTTAGCGAGCGGTAACGTCGATGCCTTCGCGAAGGGCAAGATCGACCGCCAATTGCCCCAGCAGAACCGGCAAATATCCGATCAGCAGATTTCTTGGATCGACAAGCTCACCGCGTCGGGGGCGATGGAGAAATCGTTCAACAGCGGGCTTTTCACCAACACCGCATCGAGCCAGCCGGAGACGGCGGGGCTTGCGGTGGCGCTGCTCGGCTCGTTTTACATCATGTTGATCGTGGTGTTGCTGTCGGTGCCTTTGGGGGTCGCGGCTGCCATTTATCTTGAAGAGTTCGCGCCACGGAACCGCATCACCGACATCATAGAAGTGAACATCAATAACCTTGCCGCCGTGCCGTCGATCGTCTTCGGCCTCCTCGGTCTGGCGGTGTTCATCAACTTCGCCGGGCTGCCGCGCTCCGCCTCGCTCGTCGGCGGGCTCGTGCTCACGCTTCGCACGCTGCCGACCGTGATCATCGCCACGCGCGCCTCGATTACTGCCGTGCCGCCATCGATCCGCGAGGCCGCTCTCGGCGTCGGCGCCTCGAAAGTGCAAAGCGTGTTCCACCACGTACTGCCGCTCTCGCTTCCCGGCATCATCACCGGAACGATCATTGGCCTCGTTCAAGCCATCGGTGAAACGGCGCCGCTTCTGATGATCGGCATGGTTGCCTTCGTGGTGGACGTGCCAAGTTCGCCGCTTGATCCCGCGACTGCCCTGCCGGTGCAGATCTACATGTGGGCGACGGAGGCCGAACGCGGCTTCGTTGAAAAGACAGCGGGCGCAACCATCGTCCTGCTCGGCATTCTTGCCGTCATGAACATTCTCGCCATGGTCCTGCGGAAAAGGTACGAACGCAAATGGTAGATTTCTCTATCGAACCGAGTGCCCTCAATTCCAGCCGCACCGCTTCGGGCTTACCGACGGCACAGCCGGTCGACTACAAGATAACGGCGCGCAACGTCTCGGTATTTTACGGTGAGAAGCAGGCGCTTTTCAGCGTCGGTATCGACATCCCCGACCGCAGCGTCACGGCCTTCATCGGTCCATCGGGCTGCGGCAAGAGCACGTTTCTGCGCTGTTTCAACCGCATGAACGACACCATTGCGAGCGCGCGCGTGAAGGGCGAAATCCTCGTCCAGGGGAAAAACATATATGGTCCCGATGTGGACCCGGTGCAGGTGCGGGCGCGCGTCGGCATGGTGTTCCAGAAGCCGAACCCGTTTCCGAAAACGATCTTCGAGAACGTGGCCTACGGGCCGCGTATTCACGGGCTCGCCAAATCTAAGAGCGATCTCGAAGAAATCGTGGTCAAGAGCCTGCAACGCGCAGGCCTGTTCAATGAGGTGAAGGATCGCCTCGATGGCGAAGGCACCGGCCTTTCCGGCGGCCAGCAGCAGCGGCTTTGCATCGCTCGCGCCATTGCGGTCAGCCCGGAAGTCATCCTGATGGATGAGCCGTGCTCCGCACTCGATCCGATTGCAACCGCGAAGATCGAAGAGTTGATCGACGAGCTTCGCGAAAACTACTGCATTGTCATCGTGACGCATAACATGCAGCAGGCGGCGCGCGTTTCTCAGCGGACAGCCTTCTTCCATTTGGGTTATCTTGTGGAAGAGGATACGACCGATCAGATATTCATGAATCCGAAGGACAAGCGTACGCAGGACTACATCACCGGGCGGTTTGGCTAGAGCCTTGACATCGCAACGGGGCAGGCTGCGGCCCGGCCCGTCACCATAAAAAGGTCGGCGCGCATCGTGGTTGCGCGACCGCACCGGAGGAAACGGTAGTGTCTGGAAATGTCGACAGATCGTACGAAGGGGAGTTGAAGTCGCTCGACACGATGATCGCCCAGATGGGCGGCCTCGCCGAACAAGCCTTGGGACAGGCCATCGACGCGCTCTATCATCGCGACCCCGATCTCGCCGAGGTGACGCTCGCCAACGATCGCAGCATCGACACGCTGGAACGGCTCGTGGACGAGCTCGCCATCTCCATCATCGCACGCCGCGCGCCGGTGGCGTCCGATCTTCGACAGATCGTCACCGCGATCCGCATCGCGCTCGACCTCGAACGTATCGGCGACTTATCGAAGAACATCGCCAAGCGCGCCATCGCGATTGCGGCCGAGCCTCGGCCGAAGCAGGTCATGACCGGGTTCGTGCATATCGGCGAGGCGGCGCTGCGCCAGTTGAAGGACGTGCTGGACGCTTATTCGCAGCGAGACGCGGACGCGGCGCTTGCGGTCTGGCAGCGCGATCAAGAGATCGACGCCATGTATAATTCGCTCTACAGCGAACTGTTGACGACGATGATGGACGAGCCGCAGAGTGCCAGCGTTTACGCGCATCTCCTGTTCGGCGCGAAGAACATCGAACGCATCGGCGATCACGCGACCAACATCGCTGAGACCATATATTTCCTGATTCACGGAAAGGCACTCGGCGATGAACGCCCGAAGGCGGACAGCACGAGTTCGCTGACGCTCGGTCGCCTGATGCCGGCGAAGGCCTGAAGCGCTTTGCGCGTGAAGCGAGCGCTTTGAAACGATGAACGGGCTTTTTCGCGATAGAAGGACGAGCCAACCGCACGCCCCTTTTTGCTAGGGGAGTGCTGGCGCGGGTAGCAAGAGCAGACGATGAATGCCAAGATTCTGATTGTCGAAGACGAAGAGGCCCTCGCTCTTTTGCTTCAATATAATCTCGAAGCAGAGGGCTTTTCGGTTTCCATCTCGCAGCGCGGCGACGAGGCGGAAGTTGCCATCGGCGAAGAGCCGCCGGATCTCATCATCCTCGACTGGATGTTGCCCGGGCTCTCGGGTATCGAGCTATGTCGCCGCCTGCGCGCGGGGAAAACGGCGCGAACAATTCCGATCCTGCTCCTGACGGCGCGCGGCGAAGAGACGGATCGCATTCGCGGCCTGACCGTCGGCGCGGACGATTATGTGGTGAAGCCGTTTTCGGTGCCGGAACTTCTGGCGCGCGTGAAGGCGATCCTTCGCCGTGCCGCGCCGGAGCGCATATCGCAAACGCTTGAGGTTGAGGACATCGAACTCGACCGCGAAACTTATCGCGTGATGCGAAGCGGCCGCGAGGTGCGGCTCGGCCCGACCGAGTTCAAGCTTCTGGAATTTCTGATGGAAAGCCCCGGCCGCGTGTTCTCGCGGACGCAGTTGCTCGACGGCGTATGGGGCCGCGACGTCTATGTGGACGAACGCACGGTGGACGTGCACATCGGACGCCTACGCAAGGCAATTAATCGGGGCAAGGAAAAAGACCCGATCCGCACCGTTCGCGGCGCGGGTTATGCGCTGGGCGAGAGATTTCCGGGGCAGAGCTTATCCGAGTAGCGTCGCGGGCGGAGCGCTTTCACAAAAGCGGCAGAGGCTTATGCGCTAGACAGGCTGAGGAAAAATGCGCGCTACTGAGCGATATTCACTCGAAAACGCAGGCGGAACAGCGGCTCCATAAAAAGACGGAAGCCGGGGCCTGCACCCCGGCTTCACACCCCCGCTGTATCTTATGTGGCCCAAAAAGCACAGACCTAAACATTGCCGCACGCCATCAACAAAAGTTTCGATCAAGCTTTGCGACTCACCGTATAGATGAGTTGCGCCGATCACATGGCGCGGCGTTTCTTGGCAACAGGGTTGTAGGCAATCGCTGAGTGGTGTTCGCAGTAGGGGCTTCCGGAGTTCTTCCGGCGTCCGCAAAAGTGAAAACCGTCTTCCATGGGATCGCCAACCGGCCAATGACACATGTTTTCCTTGAGGTCGACCAGTCGGATCAACCCTTCGGGCGCAGGCTCGAGGTCGGGCAAGGTCAGCGGAATGATCGTTGCTGGCTTGCGTTGCTCGGGCTCAGGCGAGATCTTCAGTGCTGTATTGCCGAAGGTGCGATACTGAACCTGCGGCGACCGCGTTGGGAAAAGTGCAATATTCGAGCGGGGACGAGCCGTTCTGATGCGCGAAGTGGTCGCGCGGCCGGCAAGTCCGAGGCGATGTACTTTCCCAATAACAGCATTACGCGTAACTTCTCCAAGTTTGGTGGCGATCTGGCTTGCGCTCAAGCCGTCGGCCCAAAGCTTTTTCAAAAGGTCAACACGTTCGTCTGTCCAACTCATAAAGTTAGCTCCTCGTTCATTCCGGCGGACGAACCGCGAATAAGGTCGTGACCGCTGGACGGATGACCAGCGGGGCCACGGGCGCTAACGCAAGACAAGGAGACACAAGCGTAATCCCGACGCCCAGAAACTCGGGGCGTACCCTCCACATCAAGGAGGGCTATCGAGAACGCAATTTACAGAGATACAAGCTTCGCATTGGTACTATGCGAGGTGGTGTATGCGGCTACGCGCATTTCGGAAGGCGATGGCACCACTCCATCTCATGGGAGCATAATTGCACAAAAGTGCCGTCCCGACAAATTTCTGAAACCTTAACGCAGGCGTAAATCGTTACATTTGGGGTGCGCTGTGTCTTTTATGCCGGTTGACACTGGCGCGAACTGTTGGAAAATAAGCCAACGAGCCTGAGCCGCCCGCCAGACGGAGCGGCTTTTTTAATTTGAAAACGAGTGGAAAAATGTCTGCGGTTCTCGGGACCTATGCGCGGATCAATGTTGAATTCGAGCGCGGCGAAGGCGCGTGGCTCGAAACCGCAGCGGGGGAACGATATCTCGACTTCGGCAGCGGTGTCGCGGTTAACGCTCTCGGACACGCGCACCCCCATCTCATCGCCGCCCTTACGGAGCAGGCGCACAAGGTTTGGCACACGTCGAACCTGTATCGCGTGCCGGGGCAGGAGCGCCTCGCTGAGCGGCTTTGCGCGTTGACGTTCGCGGACAAGGTCTTTTTCACCAACTCCGGCGCCGAGGCGATGGAATGCTCCATCAAGATGGCGCGCAAATATCACTCCTATAATGGGCAGCCCGAGCGCTGGCGCGTCATTACCTTCGTAGACGCGTTCCACGGGCGCACGCTTGCCACCATCGCGGCGGGCAATCAGGAAAAGCACCTGAAGGGCTTCGGCCCGAAGGTAGACGGCTTCGACCAGGTGCCTGTCGGCGACCTCGACGCTCTGCGCGCGGCGATTACGCACGAAACGGCGGCGCTGCTGATCGAGCCGATCCAGGGCGAGAGCGGCGTTCGGCCGGTCGGCTGGCCGTTCCTCCGCGCGCTTCGGGAAATCGCGGACGAGCACGGCCTCCTTCTTATTCTGGACGAGGTGCAAACGGGCGTCGGCCGCACTGGCAAGCTCTTCGCGCATGAATGGGCGGGCATCGAGCCAGATATCATGGGCATCGCCAAGGGGATCGGCGGCGGCTTCCCCGTGGGCGCGTGTCTCGCGACCGAAAAGGCGGCCTCCGGTATGACGGCGGGTAGCCACGGTTCGACCTTCGGCGGCAACCCCCTCGCGATGGCCGTGGCGAACGCCGTGCTCGATATCGCGACGAAGCCCGAATTTCTTGGCAATGTTCAAGAGATGAGCTTGCTTTTCAAGCAGCGGCTTGCTGAAATCATAGACCGTCACCCACGCATCATCGCCGACATTCGCGGCGAAGGGCTCCTGCTTGGTCTGAAATGCAAAGTGCCGAGCGCGGACGTGTCTAGCACGCTTTTTGCAGAAAAGCTGCTGACGGTGTCTGCGGGTGACAACGTTGTCAGACTTCTGCCACCGCTCATCGTGACAGAAGCCGAAATCAAAGATGCGTGCGAGAAGATAGAAAGCGCATGTGCGAGGCTCGATGCTACACTTTCAGCGTAATTCGATGATCAAAGAGCCCTCGGCTCCGCGTCATTTTCTCGACATCGACGATTACGACTTCGATACGCTTCGGCTTATCCTCGACAATGCGCGTGCGCTCAAAAAGCTGATCAAGACCAGCCCCGCCTCGGATTGGCCCAAGGTTGCCGAGGGCAAGGTTCTTGCCATGCTGTTCGAGAAATCGTCTACGCGCACCCGTGTGTCGTTCGACGTCGCGATGCGTCAGCTCGGCGGCGAAACCATCGTGCTGAACCGCAACGACATGCAGCTCGGGCGCGGCGAGACCATCGCCGACACGGCGCGCGTACTGTCGCGCTACGTCGATGCGATCATGATGCGCTGCACTTCGCATGAGGCGCTGATCGAACTCGCGGAGCACTCAGCGGTGCCCGTCATCAACGGCCTGTCGGATCGCTCGCACCCGTGCCAGATCCTCGCCGACATCATGACGCTCGAAGAGCACAAGGGCGATGTCGCCCCGCTCAAGGTCGCATGGATCGGGGACTTCAACAACGTCACCGCGTCGTGGGTTCATGCCGCCGTGCGCTTCGGCTTTGCGATGACGCTCGCGACGCCTAAGCTCCTTCAGCCCCCGCGGAGCTTCCTCGACTGGGCAAACGACGAAGGTGGCCGCATCACCGTGGTCGAAGATCCGGCCGTTGCCGTGGCCGGTGCCGATTGCGTGGTGACGGATGTTTGGGTCTCTATGGGCCAGGAAAATGTCGCCGAGCGCGAGACGCTGCTTGCGCCCTATCAGGTGAACGCCGCCCTCATGGAAAAAGCCGACAAGAATGCCATATTCATGCATTGCCTGCCGGCGCACCGCGGCAGGGAGGTAACGGACGACGTTATCGACGGCCCGCAATCCGTGGTCTTTGACGAAGCCGAAAACCGGCTGCACGCGCAGCGGGCAATACTCGCATGGTGCTTCGAGAAGGTTTGATGGGTGGAGATTTTGCCGGCGATCCCGGCGCGAAGTACAACGACTACGTCTTGCCATTTCAATTGGAAGCGTCGGGTGCGCGAGGGCGGCTCGTGCGCCTCGGTCCCGTGCTCGACAGCATCCTCGGGCGGCACGAATATCCCGAGCCGGTGCTGCTCCTTCTCGGCGAGGCGGTCACGCTCACCGCGATGCTCGGCGCCGCGCTGAAGTTCGATGGCAAGTTCATCCTGCAAACGCAGTCCGACGGGGCCGTGGGCTTTCTCGTCGTGCATTACACCTCGCCGGGCCAGATCCGTGGCTATGCGAGCTACGATGCGGACGAAGTCGCGCACCTGCTCAACGGCGCCGCGCCGAAAAAGCCGCTGATCGGAAACGGCCATCTCGCGATGACCATCGATCCCGGCGCGGGCATGGAGCGCTATCAGGGCATCGTCGCGCTGGCGGGAAACACGCTCGTCGACGCCGCGCATGAATATTTCGACCAGTCCGAGCAGATCCCGACCTTCATCCGCATCGCCGTCGCCCGGCAATACACGGCGGGCGAGGACGGCAAGCAGGGCCATTGGACATGGCGCGCGGGCGGGCTGATGGTGCAGAAGCTCACGCGCGAGGGCGGGTACGAATCCGGCCCGGATGTCGCCTCCGACGAGGTGGACGACGATGGCTGGCGGCGCGCGCAGGCGCTGGCGGCGACCGTTCAGGACCACGAACTGCTCGACCCGACGCTCGGCTCCGACAGCCTGCTCTATCGCCTGTTCCATGAGGAAGGCGTTCGCGTGTTCGACGCGGCTCCGATGGAGGCGCGCTGTAACTGCTCGCGCGAGCGCGTGGAAGCGATGCTCGAACAGTTCTCGCCGGATCAGGTGGAGGCGATGGCCGAAGATGGCATGATTGTCGTGAAGTGCGAGTTCTGCAACACGCAATACAGCTTCGTCGCCGATCACTATATGCATCGCGGCGAGCCGAATTGACCGCAGGCTGAAGCGAGACACGGCGGGACACGGGCGCAACCCGTGTCCTTTTCATATGCAGGAGACGGACGGCATGCGCTTTGAAGGAACCGAGAGCTACGTCGCCACCGACGACCTGCGTGTGGCCGTGAACGCGGCCATCGTGCTGGAGCGCCCGCTTCTGGTGAAGGGCGAGCCGGGCACCGGCAAGACCGTGCTCGCGCATGAGGTCGCCGCCGCAGTCGGCGCGCCGCTCATCGAATGGCATGTGAAGTCAACGACCAAGGCGCAGCAGGGCCTTTACGAATACGACGCGGTGAGCCGCCTGCGCGACAGCCAGCTCGGCGACGAGCGCGTGAAGGACATCCGCAATTACATTCGCAAGGGCAAGCTGTGGGAGGCGTTCGACGCGCCCGTACGGCCCGTGCTGCTCATCGACGAGATCGACAAGGCCGACATCGAGTTTCCGAACGACCTGTTGCAGGAACTCGACCGCATGGAGTTCCACGTCTACGAGACGGGCGAGGTTGTGAAGGCCGCCGTGCGCCCCGTGGTCATCATCACGTCGAACAACGAGAAAGAACTGCCGGACGCGTTTCTGCGGCGTTGCTTCTTCCACTACATCCGCTTCCCCGACCGCGACACGATGCGCGCCATCGTGGACGTGCACTTCCCCGGCCTGAAGCCGCGCCTTCTGCATGAAGCGCTCAGCATCTTCTACGACATCCGCGACGTGACTGGGCTGAAGAAGAAGCCGTCAACCTCGGAGCTGATCGACTGGATCAAGCTGCTCGTCAACGAGGACATCGACCCAGAGACGCTGAAGGAGCGCGACCCGCGCAAACTCATCCCGCCGCTGCACGGCGCGCTGCTCAAGAACGAGCAGGACGTGCAGTTGTTCGAGCGGCTGGCTTTTCTAAGCCGACGGCGGGGGGAGTGAATATTCAGCTACGAGCGTCGCAAAGGATGTTTTCTATCATGCGCTGATAGCGATATTCCAGATACCAACAATCAAACCTCCTCCCGCAAAGCATCCAGATCCAGCGTAGACCGCGCGCCGATATCGCCCGCGTTCGCCGCAAGGAATGCGTCCGCCGCGCGCCGCCCCTCGTCGCGCAGCATTGTGAGGAACACGGCCTCCGCGTTGAGCTTCGACGACGAGCCAAGCTCCGCAATCATCTCGCTCCCGACGCGGTGGATGCGCATCTTCGCCCAGCGCGCGCCCTCGCAATCGCCCGCATCGGCGACCTGCTTCAGGATCGCGATCATGCGCAGTTCCTTCAGCAGCGTGGCGTTAAACGACACCTCGTTGAGCCGGTTCAGGATATCGCGCGCGGTCTTGGGCGTGCCGCCGCGCTCGACGGGGTTCACTTGCACGAGGATGACGTCCTCGGCCGTACAGCCGCGCACCAGCGGCGTGATGGTGGGATTGCCGGAATAGCCGCCGTCCCAATAGGGTTCGCCATCGATGACCACAGCCTGAAACAGCGTCGGCAGGCAAGCCGATGCGAGCAGCACATCGGGCGACAACTCGGCGTTGGTGAAGACGCGACCGCGCCCCGTGCGCACGTTCGTGGCGGTGATAAAAAGTTTCAGCGGCACTTTCGGCAGCAGGTCGAAGTCGATGCTTTCCGCGAGGATGTCGCGCAAGGGGTTCGCGCCGCCGGGGTTCAGGTCGTATGGCGAAAACAGCCGTGCCGTCATGTCGAGCGCTACGAACAGTGGCGAGGTATCGATCGACCAGCGGCCGAGCATCACGTCGAGCGGGCTGCGCTGGAACGGGCTGAACCGCGCCGCTTCGCCAACGCGCGTCCAGAAGGCATCGAGCGAGGCGCGCGCGCCGTCGCGGCCGCCCTTGCCGAGACCGCAGGCCATGACCGCGGCGTTCATCGCGCCCGCCGATGTGCCGGAGATGCCCTCAATGGTGAGCCATGGCTCTTCGAGCAACCGGTCGAGCACGCCCCAGGTGAAGGCGCCATGTGAGCCCCCGCCCTGAAGCGCGAGGTCGACGGTTATGGGCGCGCGGCTCTGCACCATCCTAGACGGCCTTGTTACGTTGGTAGGCCCAAAGAAGCGCGAGCACGAGGAGCGAGCCGATCAGCGCGGACACGATGTCCCGCATCGAAACGGCGACGTTTTCGAGATCCGGCAACAGGTTGAAGATGCGGAACAGCGCGCCGCCCACGACAGCGCCAAGCAGCCCGAGCCCGAGATTGGGCCAGAAGCCGAAGCCGCGTCGCTCCCGCGTGACGAGAATGCCGGCGAGCGAGCCGCCCGCGATCCGATGACGACCCACACGAAAATCTGCGGAAGACTGAAGGACATTGTCTCACCCCTCTTCGAGCTTGCTTTGCGCGCACTATAGGGGAGGAAGGCTTAAGTTGCCCTTGAGTTTCATAAGCCAAGGCGTGTTGCCTGATAGACTTGAGCGTATCAATTCATGAAGGGCGCGCAGCAGCGTAGGCGTCTCGTAGGGCGTTTGCATATATTCAAAATGAGATAAAGTGTTCCACGATTTATTCAATACATGCCGGTTATGAAGATGCGTGGAACGAACTCATAGCTTATTTTTACGCAGCAGGCTTCGATAACAATAAGGAAGGCGCCCCATGCAGCAATCCCCGCAGCATCCTACCTTCGACCTGTCACCGGTATTGAAGGCATATGTAGAATCCATCGATATATGGAAAAAGAACTACGAAAACCTCGCAAAAAGCGCGCGCGAAATCCAGGGCTTCACCGTCGAAGGCTTTGGCGGGAACGGCGCGGCCTCGGCTTCCGCGCTTTCGGCCGCCGCGAAGACCGAAATCGACGCCGAGAAGGCGGTATATGACAATGCCGTGGCCCAATGGCAGAAGTCTGGAGATGACCTGTTCAAGCGCTTCGTTCAGCATCAGGTCGAGCTTTGCCGCTTCTTCGGCAACCGCTGGGAGCAATATCTGAGCCTGCCCGATCAGGTCGCGCAATGCCGCACAGTCGCCGAATTCGGCAATCTCCAGCAATCGTTCCTGACGCGGTTCGCAAGCGATTACATGCAGGAGGGCGAAAAGCTCGCGCAGCCTTTCGCTGAATACATGGCAGGCCTCGGCAATAACAACCGCGCCTGACCGAGCGCCGTCGCGACAGCCGTTGAAGCCCGCCCGCGCGGCACGTCAGGCGATACGCGGAGCCTTGTGCCGCGTGCTTTTTCGTACGCTTTCCGCGCGTTAACAACTTGCGTTACCGATTGAACCCTCGGCGCGGCCGTTTTTTCGTGTTAAGCCCCTCGGCAATGGGTATGTGTCCGCATTGGAGGGGCCATGATCGGAAGTACGAGCGCGATCGACCGCGTTTTTCATTATGCGTTGGCCAAACAGACGGGCGGAGTCTCGCCCGCAGCGTTGATGCTGTGTTATATGGACTGGGCGCTGCACCTGTCGATGGCTCCGGGCACACGGCTTCAGCTCGGCTGGAAGTTTTTCACCGACGCGGTCGCGCTCCAGCGTTACACGCTGGCGACGATGACGAGCGGCGATCTGTCGGCGGGCGATTGTCCGCCGCCCGCGAAGGCCGATCGTCGTTTCGCGCATGAAGACTGGCAGCGCTTTCCCTTCAACGTGATGCAGCAGAGCTTTCTCGTCTGGGAGAACCTCTGGGATGCGGCGACGACGAATGTCCATGGCGTCAGCAAGGAACACGAGCAGGCTGTAAACTTCCTGGCGCGCCAGATGCTCGACATGGTCGCTCCGTCCAACTTCATCGCCACAAATCCCGAACTTCTCGACAAGACGACGCGAGAAGGTGGTTTCAACCTCATGCGCGGGGCCATGAACCTGCTGGAGGACAAGCAGCGCAATGCGGCTGGGCTGCCGCCGGCGGGCGTCGAAGAGTTCAAGGTCGGCAAGACGCTAGCGGTGACGCCCGGCAAGGTCGTCGCCCGCACCCGCCTTATGGAATTGATCCAGTACAGCCCGACAACCGGGAAAGTGCATCCGAACCCGGTGCTGATCGTTCCGGCCTGGATCATGAAGTATTACATCCTCGATCTGTCGGCGAAGAACTCGCTCATCAAATATATGGTCGATCAGGGCTTCACGGTCTTCGCGATCTCGTGGAAAAACCCGGACGAAAGCTACGCCGACACCGGCATGGACGATTACCGCCGCCTCGGCATCATGGAGGCGTTGAAGGCAATCTCGCAGATCGTGCCGAATCGGAAAGTGCACGCACTCGGCTATTGTCTCGGCGGCACGCTGTTATCCATCGCGGCGGCTGCCATGGCACGCGATGGCGACGACCGCCTCAAGTCGATGACGCTGCTCGCCGCGCAAACCGATTTCAGCCAACCCGGCGAGCTTGAGCTTTTCGTCAATGAGAGCCAGCTCGCGTTCCTCGAAGATATGATGGAGGAGCGCGGTTATCTTTCCTCCGCGCAGATGGCGGGTGCGTTCCAGCTTCTCCGCTCGAACGACCTCATCTGGTCGCACATGATCCACGACTACATGCTCGGCGAGCGGACATCCATGATGGACCTCATGGCATGGAACGCCGACCCGACGCGCATGCCCGCGCGCATGCATTCCGAATATCTGCGCGACATCTTCATGGGCAACCAGCTTGCTGAAGGGCGCTTTCATGTGGACGGGCGGTCGATCGCACTGCGCGACATAACCGCGCCCATCTTCGTTGTGGGCACGGAGACGGATCACGTTGCGCCGTGGCGCTCGGTGTATCAAATCAACGTGCTCTCCGACACCGACGTGACCTTCGTGCTGACGAGCGGTGGCCACAACGCGGGCATCGTGTCCGAGCCGGGACGCAAGCATCGCCATTACCGCATCGCGACATCGCGCCACGACACGCCCTATGTTGGCCCGGAGACATGGCACCGCACCAACCCGCCGAAAGATGGCTCGTGGTGGCCGGAATGGGCGAAATGGCTTCGCGCGGGATCGAACGAGGCCGTGCAGCCGCCCAAGCTGGGCGCGCCGAACGTGGGTTACCCCGCGCTATGCGACGCGCCGGGGACTTACGTGTTCGAGTAGCCACGAAAAAAGCGAGAGTTTCGCTCTCGCTTCTTTTGCTTCGTCGGTGCCTCAGATGAGGCGCTTTTTGGTCGCCGAGGTGATGCGTGGATGCGACAAGGCGGGCGAAAGCCTGCCGTCGTAAACCGCTTCATGTGATGTTGCCTGAAACAAGCCGGATTTTCTTGGCTTGTGCGTCGTGGCTCAAACAGTTATCAGATTTTCCCCGGTGGGTAATTCTTGTCGCCGGGCAAGCGGGTCGAGGTCGCTGACTCAAGATGAAAAGGCTTTTGTGTTCATTCGCGATTGTTGCCGCGCTCGCCACCCCGGCGCGCGCCGTGACGTGCTCGGACGGCATGGCGGTGATCGACCAGATGACCCAGATCCTCCAGCTTTCGGAAACCGAGCAGACAAACATCTCGGCGCTTCTGTCGCGGGCGAGAGTTGAGGACGAGCAGGGTCATCAACGTACGTGCAAGGTGATCCTCGCCGACGCGATCCGCTTCTTCCTCATCAAGACCGTGCTTGACGACTAGTCATATCCCGTAAAGGGGTTCGAGCTGGGCGAACTGCGTTTCTGGCTTTAGGGGCTTGAGCGGTCGCGCGCTCTGCTGGCGCTATTTCGGCTCACTTTATGCCAGCGCCCCGGGGCGTCCGCCGGACAACTGCAAGGCGCGCGAAGGGCTTCGAGCTTCGAGGGCGGCTTCAGGCCGCGCTCACGTCACGCGCCGCCTTCAGCCGACTCGCGATGTCGGTGCAAAGCGCGGCCAACCGAGGTTCGACGAGCGCCGCGCGCGCCGCGACGAGATTGGCTTCGGACTGAAGGATCAGACCATCGGCGAGGATGCGCAGGCCGTTCGCGCGGAGCGTTGCGCCCGTGCTCGTGATGTCGACGATGCCTTCCGCCATGCCTGCGGCGGGCGCACCTTCCGTCGCGCCGAGGCTTTCCACCGTGCGATAGTGGACTACGCCCTTGTCCGTAAAAAAACGCCGCGTCAGCATTGGATATTTCGTGGCGATGCGAAGCCGCCTGCCGTGCTCGGCGGTGAAGAGCGCGCCTGCCTCTTCGAGGTCGGCCATGGTCTCCACGTCGAGCCAGCAATCGGGCACGGCAACCACAACATTGGCATGGCCGAAGCCGAATTTCACCAGCAGGTCCACGCGCTCGTCGGCATCGGGGATCTGCTCGCGCACGAGGTCTTCGCCCGTAACGCCGAGATGCACGCGCCCGCTTTGCAGGTGCCGCGCGATCTCGCCCGCCGAAAGAAACTCCACGGCGACATCCGGCACGCCCGCCATCGCGCCCTTGTAGCCGCGCGCGTCGCCCGTCTTCTCGATGGCGATGCCGCCCGCGCGAAACAGGTCGAGCGTGTCTTCCATCAGCCGCCCCTTGGACGGCACGCCGACGATGAGCTTGTCCATGCGCTATCTCCCCGAGGCCGCGACGAGCAGCCGCTCGGTATGAATTGCCGCGCCCACGGCGGGCACGTCGCAAGCGCCGCCGGAGAGCGCGTGGATGAGGCCGTCGTAACGCCCGCCGCCCGCGATCTGCCGCTCCACGCCGGCCGCGTCGATACGGAAAACCATGCCGGTGTAATACTCGAAATGCCGCCCGAAATCGGCCTCGAAGACCACCGGCGCGCAGCCCGCGAGCTTCTTGATGCCGTCGAGCAGCGCGCGCGCATCGTCCATCACGGGGCCAAGGTCGAGCGAGGCTTCAGCGGCGAGGGACGCGATGCGGTCGAGCGCGGTGTCCACGTCGCCGCGCGTGCCGAGATAATCGCGCGCGAGCCGCACCGTTTCGGCCGAAAGCGGCGGCTCCTGCACGTCCGCAGCCTTATGCTGCAAGCGCTTCACGATTTCCGTCGGACGGCGAAGACCGATGAAGGGCACGGCCTTCGCGTCGAGATGGGCGAGAAAGCCATCCTCGCTGAGCGCGGTTTCTGGCAGCGCCGGGGCGCGGTCGGCCTGCGAGCGGGAGAGGATTTCCAGCTCCTGCGCGAAGGCCTGCCGCCGGAAGGCGCGGGCGAGGCGGTCCCGCCAACGTTGCGGCATGTCGAGCGCGTTCAACAGCGCGCGGACGAGGCCGATATGCCCGACGCGGATCGTGAAATCGAGCACGCCGCAGGAGCGAACCGCGTCGAGCGTCAGCGCCATCACCTCAAGGTCGGCATCGATGCCGCGCGCGCCGTAATATTCGATGCCCGCCTGACGGAATTCGCGCGTGCGGAGCCGCTCAGGCTTCGCCTGAATGCGGAACGCCGGGCCGTTGTAGCAAAATTTCGAAACGCCCTCCGCTGCGCCGCGTTCCAGAAACACGCGCGCCACGGGCAGCGTGAGGTCCGGGCGAAGGCACAGTTCCTGGCCATTCGGATCGCTGAAAATGTAGGTTCTCGCGCGCAGCTTCTCGCCGATGCGGTCCAGAAACAGGCTCGCGGGCTGGATGAAGGCCGGGGCCACGCGCACGTAACCCTTCGCCGCGAACAACGTCATGATGGCCGCGGCCTGCGCTTCGAGCGCCTCGAATTCCTTTGCGCCTTCCGCCGTCACGCCTTGGCCTGCTCTGCAAGGAGTTTCTGCACGGCGGCGACGAGATCGTCCTCGCTCACGGAAAACTGCGCGGGGCGCGCCTCTTTCCACTCGGCATGATCCGAGATTTCGCCGGACAGCCGCGAGCCTTCCAGCAGATCCTTGATGGTGACTTCGCCTTTCGCGCGCTCGTCCTCGCCCTGAATGATAACGCACGGGCTGCCGCGCTTGTCGGCGTATTTCATCTGCGCCTTCATGCCTGCCTCGCCGACATACATCTCGGCGCGGATGTCCGCATCGCGGAGTTGTTTCGCCATGCGCTGATAGTCGCCGACGCGCGCCTTATCCATGACGAGCACGACGACCGGCCCGGCCGCCTTCGCCGCGTCGATCTTGCCGAGATGCGACAGCGCCGCGTAAAGCCGCGAAACGCCGATTGAAAAGCCGGTGGCGGGCACTGGCTGCGAGCGGAAGCGCGACACGAGGCCGTCATAGCGTCCGCCGCCGCCGACCGAGCCGAAGCGCACGGCCTGGCCGCTTTCGTCGGTCGCGGGGAAGGTGAGTTCCGCCTCGAAGACGGGGCCGGTGTAATATTCGAGGCCGCGCACGACGGTGGGGTCGAAGCGGATGCGATCCTCGCCGAAGCCTGCGCCGCGCACGAGCTCGATGATGGTAGCGATGGCTGCGTCGGAGGGCGCTTCGCCTGTGAGGAGCGCGAGCACGGCGTTCGCCTGCGCAGGCGCGAGATCCGCACCCGGCGTGAAGTCGCCGCTTTCGTCCTTGCGCCCCTTGCCGAGCAGGTCGGACACACCCGGGACGCCGAGGCGGTCGAATTTGTCGACGGCGCGAAGCACAACGAGACGCTTTTTCTGGTCGTCGATGCCTGCCGCGTCGAGAACGGTGTCGAGAAGCGTGCGGCTCGACACTTTTATTATATACGAACCGCCGAGCCCCAGCGCCTCCAGCGTATCCGCCGCCAGCATGCACATCTCGGCGTCGGCGGCGGGGTTCGCCGTGCCGACCGTGTCCGCGTCGAACTGCATGAATTGCCGGAAGCGGCCGGGGCCTGGCTTCTCGTTGCGGTAGACGTAGCCCGTCTGGTAGCGGCGGAACGGCTTCGGCGTGGCGTCGAAATTCTGCGCGACATAACGCGCGAGCGGCGCGGTCAGGTCGTAGCGCATCGACACCCACTGCTCGTCCTCGTCCTGGAACGAGAACACGCCCTCGTTCGGGCGGTCGGTGTCGGGCAGGAATTTGCCGAGCGCGTCGGTATATTCGAACGCGGGCGTGTCGAGCGGCTCGAAGCCGTAGCGCTCGTACACCTCGCTGATGGTGCCGAGCATGTGTTTCAGCGCGCGGAGTTCCTGCGCTTCGACGTCGCGCATGCCTTTCGGCAGTCGCGCTTTGACCTGGGTCTTGGAAGGCTTCTTGTCGCTCATGCGGAAAGGAATGAAGCCGACAGCTTGCGAGCGCAAGACTTTTGTGGCGATTGCGGCGACTTGAGTACGCGCGCGGAGGATGCGATTTGCGTGGAACTGAATGGAACGTGCTGGGGGGGTGTTGCGGGGAGCCAGATCGGTGCAGCCTGAGCGGCAGGTGTGCCCTGCCGCTTTGGCCCGTTCGGAGGTGGTTACGCCCTGAGGGCGACGTCCGGCCCGGATTTGAACTTTTCGATCTTCTCCTTGAGAAGGAGCTTACGGCGCTTTAGTTCGGAAACTTTCAATCCATCTACGAGAGGCCGAGCCATTTCAAGCTCGATCTGCCGCTGAATGGTCTGATGCTTCTCTTTGAGTTCATCGATATGCGCAATAAGGCTCATTTCCGGCCTCCACTTTTGTTTAACGCCTGCTATGGCAACTCCAATTTGTGGCGAAAAGATGACATAATCAAGGCGAAAAAGTGATGAGGTTGCGAGCGCGGAAAGGTGCAACTTTAAATCCATTGCAAAATTGCGCCATATCTTAACAAAACCCTGCGGAACTCTTCAAAATCTCATGAGAATCTTTCTATTCCGTGTTACACGTACGGGATCGTGGAGATTGCGCTTTTTCGGAAATTCGGGATTCGTGCTATGATGAAATTCGTCAGCGATTTTTCGGGGCCGAGTATTTTTGGCGTTATCCCCGGGGGTTTGATGAACACTGCGGACGACGGGGGTGTGCGCCAAAAACTCGCACAGCTCAGACAGGAACATCGTGATCTCGACGACGCGATAAAGGCGCTCGAATGCGCGCCAGATCGCGATCAACTGCGTCTTACACGTCTGAAGAAACGCAAGCTCTCCCTTAAAGACAAGATTGCGCGGTTCGAGGATCAACTTCTCCCCGATATCATCGCCTAGCAATCAGATTGCGGCGTTTTCGCTGCCGCTCGCACCTGCACCCCAGCGTCAAGTCAAAGTGAACGTGAATATAGGCGGATAGGCGACAGCCCGGTTCGTCAGATCAGCGCGAGCTCGGCGAGCGCAGCGCGCATCTCGGGCGGCATGGCGCCTTCTTCGACGATCGCTCCAGCGATAAGGTCGCGCGGGGCTTCGCTCGCGGAGAGATAGCGCCAGCCCTGAAACGCGCGACGCGGTACTGGCTCCGTAAGCACGAGTTGCGGATCGAGTTCGAAGCCGCAACGCATGATACCATCCGCGCCGCGAATTTCATGCAACGCCACGATGCGCTGGCGGACGCGGACAAATCCGCCCATCACCCAGTAGAGCGATGAACCCTCGCTGAAGCCATCCCGGCGCGGCGTCTGGCGCGTCGTATGGATGAGCGCATGCCCCGCCGCGATGCGCTGCTTTTGCCAGTCGGCGAGCATCTCCACGTTGTCGCAGCCGACGCATAGTTTCAGAATGTGAATGGAGGGTGAGGATAGGATCGGCATGTCCGGCTCGATGCCACGCAATCACGGCGCGTGCAAGCCGTTCGGTCCGTTTTTCCGATGCTCGCCGGATAAACCGCCGCTTCCATGGGCGACACGAGACCGGCGCAAGCTTCCCGCTCCATAGTGCCCGCGCGTTTCGTATTCGCGAGGAGCAATGATCGAGGTTTGCGTACTGGAGCGATGCTTTTTATGCGGCTTCGACAGGAGGTTCGGTCCGAACGCCTATCGAGCGCGCCATTGCAAAAGCTGGGACGTCGTTATCTGCAACGTATGCCGAAGCTCGCATTCGGGTGGCATCGTTCCGACAACCGCGCTTCTGAAAAGCCTTGCAACCCTTGGCATCGAGCCGAAGCGCAACGCCAAGGGTTGGATCGACATCCCCGATTAAACGAAGACCCGGCCGGGCTTACGCAAGCCCTTCGAACAGCGCCGTCGACAGATAACGCTCGGCGAAGCTCGGCACGATGATGACGATGTTCTTGCCGGCATTTTCGGGCCGCGAGCCGACTTCGATCGCCGCCGCGATGGCCGCGCCCGACGAGATGCCGACCGGGATGCCTTCAAGCCGCGCTACGTGACGCGCCGTCTCAAGCGCCGTCGCGCTGTTGACCTTCACGATCTCGTCGATCACATCGCGATCCAGCACGCCCGGCACGAAGCCCGCACCGATACCCTGGATCTTGTGCGGGCCGGGGTTGCCGCCCGACAGCACCGGCGACTCCTCCGGCTCAACGGCGATGATCTTCAGGCTCGGCTTGCGCGGCTTCAGCACTTGGCCCACGCCCGTGATGGTGCCGCCCGTCCCGATGCCGGAAACGACGATGTCCACCTTGTGCTCGGTGTCGTTCCAGATTTCCTCGGCGGTCGTGCGGCGATGGATTTCCGGATTGGCCGGGTTCTCGAACTGCTGCGGAACAACAGCGTTCGGATACTCCCCGAGAAGCTCGTTCGCCTTCGCGACCGCGCCCTTCATGCCCTGCGCGCCCGGCGTGAGCACGAGTTCCGCGCCAAGCAGCGCCAGCATCTTGCGGCGCTCGATGGACATCGTTTCCGGCATGACGAGGATAAGCTTGTAGCCGCGCGCGGCAGCCACGAAGGCGAGCGCGATGCCGGTGTTGCCGGAAGTCGGCTCGATCAGCGTGTTCTTGCCCGGCTCGATCTTGCCCTGCTTCTCAAGCGCGTCGATCAGCGATACGCCGATACGGTCCTTCACGCTGGCGATGGGATTGAAAAATTCGAGCTTCGCGAGGAGGTTCGCCTTGACGCCCTTTTCCTTCGCGAGCTTGTCGAGGCGGACAATGGGCGTGTCGCCAATGGTCTCGGTAATGGACCCGTAGATGCGCCCCCGTCCTGGTGCGTGATTCTTCTCAGCCATGACACTCTCCCGGTTTCGATTTGACGCCGCCATGCGCGCGCCGGACTTCGACAAAACTCAGTGAACCATAACGCTCCGTCGCGTGCATGGGCGCAATGCCGAGCCTTACGCATTCGTGAACGCTCCTTGCGAATACTTACGCTTCCGAGCGATTTTGACCAGATGAACATGGCTGCACTGATGAAAAAGGAATTACATCTGTGTATACCGGCTATGGTTCGATTATTTTTGTTGCGAACTGCCCAATCGACAAAACGCTGTAGCGGCTAGATCGCAAATATTAGAATTTTGTTCTCCGTGACTGTGCGCCGACCGCCGCAGCGAATGCAGACCACGCCCGGCACGGCTGATACGATGCCACGGCTATTGCCGCGCGAGGATCGTGTCCACCGCCAGCTTTGCGCCGCTCGCGCCATAGTTGATGCCGCGCGTATCGCCCGATAGTCGCGCATCGCAATAGCTTGATGCGACATCCGGCGCACCGTGGCACAGCAGCAGCGCCGCTTGCAGGGCCAGCGCCATGCGCTCAGCGAGGTGTCGCGCGTCGCCCTCCACGACCCCGCCGCCGATGAGGCGATGCAGCGCATCGAAGCTTGCGTCGTAGGCGGGATGGCGGCCTCGCGCCGCCGCAAGCTCGGCCAGCAGCCCATCAAGCGCGAGCGGCTCTTTCTGAAGCGTGCGCAGGATGTCGAGCGCGATCACGTTGCCCGACCCCTCCCAAATCGCATTCACCGGCGCTTCGCGATAGTAACGTGCCGTCGCCGCCTCCTCGATATAGCCGCCGCCGCCGAGACATTCCATACACTCGGCCACGAAGGGCGCGGTGCGCTTGGCGATGTAGAACTTGCCGAGCGCGACCCCCAGCCGCGCGAAGCCACGTTCCTCCGGCGTCGTTCCGTCATACGCGCGGGCGATGCGCATTGTGAACATCGCGGCGGCTTCATAGTCGAGCGCGAGGTCCGCGAGCACGGCGCGCATGACGGGCTGGTCGATGAGCGTCTTCTGAAACGCGCGGCGATGGCGCGCATGGTGCGCGGCTTCGGCCAGCGCGCGCCGCATGATGCCGAGCGATCCCGCCGTCGTGTCGAGCCGCGTGTGGTGCACCATGTCCATGATGGTGGCGACGCCGCGCCCGTCCTCGCCGATCATCCAGGCGAACGTGTCTTTATATTCGAACTCCGCCGACGCGTTCGACCGGTTGCCGAGCTTCTCCTTCAGCCGCATCAGGTTCATGGAGTTACGCGTGCTGTCCGGCTTGATGCGCGGCGCGAGGAAACAGGAAAGCCCGCGATCCGTATAGGCGAGCGTAAGGAAAGCGTCCGACATCGGCGCGGAGCAGAACCATTTATGCCCGGTCAGCAGGTATTCGCCGCCGGGACCGCCAGCCCCCACCGGCACGGCCCGCGTGCTGTTCGAGCGCACGTCCGAGCCGCCCTGCTTTTCGGTCATGAACATGCCGATGGTGACGCCGCGTTTCTCGGCGATCGGGCGCAGTGGCGCTTCGTAAACGCCATCGACGATCTTCGGGAGCCACGCCGCCGCCACGTCCGGCTGTTTCCGAAGCGCGGCCACGCTGGCGTAAGTCATGCTCATGGGGCACATCGTCCCCGCCTCCGCCTGGCTTCCGATCGCGAGGGCCGCCGCGTGGGCGACATGCGCGCCGGGCCGCTTCTCGCGCCAGCCGATGGAGTGGATGCGGTGTTCCATCGCGAGCGCCATGCATTGATGATAGGCGGGATGGAAACGAACCTCGTCGATGCGCCCGCCGAAGCGGTCGAAGGTCCGAAGCTCGGGCAGATAGCGATTTGCGTCCTCGCCCGCCTGCAACGCCTCGTCGGAGCCTGCCGCCGCGCCGAGCGCCGACAGCGGCCCGTCCACCCATTCGCCGCCGTGGAGACCCGCCGCTTCCTTCAGCGCAATGTCCGTCTCGTAAAGGTTCAGCCCCCCGAATGGCGGCGGCATATTGGTGACGTCGTGCGTATCGAGCCGGGTTCGCGGTTCGTAATCGACCATGCGTTCCTCCCCTGACATTTTTATCAGATTGAACGCCAAGGGTTGCTTTTCGGCAAGCACGGCGTGTGCGCGGATACAGCCTGCGACATTTAAGATTGCGTTAACCCTTTCGCGCCCGTAAGAGGGAACGGTCGGCCTAACCCGTCTGGAGCGCTACCCATGAGACGCTTCTTCACCTGGGAATATCTTGCCGTCTTCATTCCGGCTCTGGCGCTGGCCGTGGCGGCCGTCTGGTTCACGCTGCGCTACGTCAAGCCCGCACCGCCGGACTCGTTCGTGCTGGCAGCCGCGAGCAAGGGCAGCCCCTATTACGATCTCGCGCTCCGCTTCAAGGAGGAGATCGAGAAGAAGGGCGTGAAGCTCGAAGTGCGAGAAAGCCAGGGCTCGCTCGACAATCTTCGCCTGCTCAAGGACGAGACGAGCGATGTTCAGGCCGGCATCGTGCAGGGCGGGCTGACAAACCACATCGATGCGCCGACGCTTTATTCCATGGGGCGGCTCATCACAGAACCCGTTTGGTTTTTCTATCGCGGCGACGCCTCACTTTCGAGCATCACCGAACTCAAGGGCAAGCGCATCATGATCGGCCCCGAGGGCAGCGGCACCGCCGCGCTCGCGAAGCGGCTTCTCGACGCGAACGGCATTACCGCTGAAAATTCGACGCTGATCGCCATGCAGCTTCCCGACTATGTCGACACCTTCGCGCAAGGCGGCGCCGACGCGGGCTTTCTGGTGCTCGGCCCCGAGGCGAGGACGGTGCAGCGTCTCCTGCATCAGGATGGCACCAAGCTCATGAGCATGGCGCAGGCCGACGCGCTGATCCAGCGTTACCCCTCTCTGACGCAGGTCAAGATGCGACAGGGCGTCGTCGATTTCGCGCAGAACATTCCGCCCTCCGATACGTCGCTTGTCTCCACGAAGGCGATGCTCCTTGTCCGCGACGATCTGCATCCGGCCTTGCTGGCGATCCTCGCGCAAGCCGTGCTGAAGGTGCAGAGCCAGCCCACGCTCAAGCCCACGGGCGAGTCGAAGCTGTTCGCGCTTGGGCCGGAAAGTCTCGCTGACGATCCGGAATTTCCGATGATCGACGACGCCACGCGCGTCTACAAGTCCGGCCCGACCTTCTTCCAGCGCACCCTGCCGTTTTGGCTCGCGACGCTCATCGACCGCGCAGCGATCCTGATCCTGCCGATGATTGGCGTGGTGATCCCGCTCGCTCGCATCGTGCCGCTTCTCTACAACTGGCGGATGAGGCAGCGTATCCTGAACTGGTATCGGGAGTTGAAGCGCATCGAGAAAAACCTCACGCACAAGAAGGCCTCCGCCGAATTCATCGCCCAGAAGGAGCGTGACCTCGACAAGGTCGAAGAAGCCGTGTGGCGCATATCCGTGCCGACGCACCTGTCAGCCGATCTTTACACGCTGCGCGACAATGTCGAGTTCGTGCGGCGGCGCATCGTGTCTCTGCGGGAGGCTGCGGCAAAAGGCGCGGCGCAAGTGCCGAGCGTTGCGGCTGAGCCAGCGCGCGTCGATGAGCCCGCGCTCGAAACGGGCGCGTAGGATCGCCCGGAGCGGGCGGCCGCTCATTGAGAACGCGCGCCTTATTTTGAAAAAAAACGGGATCGCGATTAGCGATCCCGTAGCATTTACAGGCGGCGAAGGCCGGTGCAGATCAGGCTTCGCGCCACGATCCGTCAGGCTGCTGGCACGCCTTGCCGACCATCGTTTCCGGGCGGCCGTCGATGTAGATCGTCTGCTCGAATTCGCGGCACTGATAGCTCTGATAAGTATATGTCCGGCGCGGCGTCACATAGCCGTAGCGGCCGTTGTTCGGATTGCGCCATTCGGTGCGCTGGCCGCTGTTGAAGGCGGCATACTGCGCTTCATAGGCGCGGCGGCGGTCCTCGTCGTCCATCGACTTGCCGATGCGGTTGCCGATGAAGCCGCCGATCAGCGCGCCGCCCACCGTTGCCGCAACGCGTCCGCCGCCATGGCCGAACTGGTTGCCGATCAGCGCGCCAGCGCCCGCACCCATCAGCGTGCCGGACTCTTCCTTGGTGGCGCAGCCGGTCGAGACAACCGCAAGCGCAAGCGAAGCGACTAAAAGTGTAAGTTTCTTCATGGTCCCCTTCGAAGCAGCCGAATCACTGCCCCGTCCCAGCCGTTAACCTTTTATAAGCGTTTACGGCTCATTCGGGCAATTTTGCGTCCATCACGCCGCTGGTAGCTTCAGGCACGCGCGAAGACCGCCGCCATCGGCCTCTTCGAGGCTGAGCGAGCCGCGATAGAGGTGGGACAAATCCGCGACGATGGAGAGGCCTAGCCCCGAACCGGGCACGCTTTCGTCGAGGCGTCGGCCGCGCTTGACCGCGCTCTGCCGAAACGTCTCGGGCAAGCCCGGTCCGTCATCCTCGATGATGAGCCGGAAGGTGCGTTCGCCGCGCGCGACCGCTGGCTGCTCCACCCTCACCACCACGCTCGACCGCGCCCATTTGCACGCGTTGTCCATGAGGTTGCCCGCCATCTCGTCGAAATCCTGCTTCTCGCCGAAGAAGCGCACGCCGCCGGGGCATTCCACTTCGAGCGTCAACGCGCGCGCTTCGTAGATTTTCTTGAGCGCGCGGGAGATCGCGGTCAACTGCGCGCCGACATCCGTCACGCCCACGGCAGGCCGAATCTGCGCCGCGATGCGCGCCCGGTCGAGGTAGTGCGAAATCTGCTGTCGCATGATGGTGGCCTGCTGGGAAACCTTGCCCGCAAACTCTCCGTCCTGCGAAGCTGCCTCGTTCATGATGACGCTGAGCGGCGTCTTGAGCGCATGGGCAAGGTTGCCGACATGCGTCCGCGCGCGCTCTACGACGTTCTGATTCGCCTCGATGAGCGCATTCAGTTCTTCCTGAAGGGGCTGGATTTCGGCGGGAGGCGTGCCCGTGAGCTTCGTTTCCTCGCCTGCGCGGATGGCGGCGAGTTTCCGCCCCATGTCCTGCAAGGGACTAAGCCCGAACCGCACCTGAAAGAACGTCGCCAGCAGCAGCCCGCTACCAAGAAGCGCGAGCGTCAGAACAATCGTGTTGGTGAGGTAGCGCGCCTCGGCATCGATGTCCGCCGTGTCGAACGCCACGGAGATCGAGAAAATGCGGCTTTCGTTCTCCTGACCGAAGTCGATGTCCCGCTCCAGCACGCGAAGGAGCTGCCCGTCCGGGCCTTCGGCGTAAGTCTGGCGCACCTGCCGCTCGTCGGGTTTGATGCCAAGCTCGCTCGGCGTCTTGTAGATTTCGCCGACGAGCGAGGCCGATTTGAACATCGGCTCGCTGCCCGTGTCTTGCGGGCGGATCTGCCAATACGCGCCGGACAGCGGCTTCGAAAACAGCGGCTCGCCGTCGTCATCGGGGCGGCGGATGTCGTGCGTGCCCTGCGGAGCCGTCCGCGCGATGATGTTTTCGAGGTATTGGTTGAGGCGCGCGTCGAAGCTGGCTTCGAGGATGTTGTTGCACAACGAGATCAAGATCGCGGCGGTGATCGACAGGATGGTCACGATCCAGGCGGCCGACGAAATCAGAAGGCGCAGTGCGAGCGAATTGCCCTTCATGAGCCCTTCTTCGCGCTCCCTTCGGGATCGACGGCGGCTGAGAGGCAATAGCCGAGCCCGCGCACCGTGTGGATGATGTCGGCGGGAATCTTGCGGCGCAGCCTGCCGATGAAGACCTCGATGGTGTTCGAATCGCGCTCGAAATCCTGCTGGTAAAGGTGGTCCACGAGTTCGGTTCGCGAGACGACGCGGGACTGATGGTGCATCAGATAGGAGAGGAGCCGGAATTCGAGGCCGGTCAGCTTCACCGCCGTGCCCTTCCAGGTTACGCGCGCCGTGCGGGTATCGAGCCGCAGATCGCCGCATTCCAGTTCGGCCTTGGCCACGCCAGCGCTCCGGCGCAGCAACGCGCGGATGCGGGCGATCACCTCCTCCATCTGGAAGGGCTTGGCGACATAATCATCCGCGCCCGCGTTGATGCCCGCAACTTTCTCGCTCCAGCGGTCGCGCGCGGTGAGGATGAGCACGGGCGTCTTGATGTCCGCCTTGCGCCAGCGTTCGAGAATGGACAGCCCGTCGATCTTGGGAAGGCCGAGATCGAGGATGATGGCGTCGTATGGCTCAGTCTCGCCGAGCCACGCGCCTTCCTCGCCATCGAAGGCGGCGTCGGCCGCATAGCCCGCGTCGGTCATCGCCGCGACAAGCTGGCGGCTCAAATCCACGTCGTCCTCAACCACGAGAATGCGCATGCTCTCACCCCGCCTCGATCAGCGCGCGGCAAGTTTCACGATGACGACCTTGCCGGACTCGTTGAGGATCGTTGCCTGAAAATAAGGCTCCGACGCAGTGGCGCAAAGCGAGAGTTTCAGAATTTTCGCGTTCCTGAGGCGATCCCTCAGTTCGTCCTGGATCTGCTGGTAAGTCTTGTACGTCCCTCTGGTCCAGCTTGCCGAGCACGCAGCTTCGCTCGCCGAAACGGAGGGACTTCCGCCGGCTGCGATCGAAATCACGAGGGCAGCGAGCATATAATTCATGTGCGGTTCCAGGCGAGAGATGGACTCCTGATGCTGAACACACGATGAACAAATGACCCGAAGCGCGGATCTGGCTGAAGTTTAGCATTTATTTTCGCAACATAAAGGCTCAAGCACCGGATGGCCGGCGAGGTGTAAAGTCACGCGCAAGCTTCCCGGGTTGGGCGTCTCCTCCAGCGCCGCGAGCGCGAAAAGAGCACGCAGCGCGCCGAGTTCGGGAACCGCGATCCGCCATTCGAGCACCAGGGATGCGGCGCATACGTCTTTCAAGGCCATCAATGTGGCTTCATCGGCAATCGCGCATTCGCCCGAGATTCGCGCCGCGAGGGCGTGAAGAAGCACGCCTTGCCGCTCGTCCTGCTTCCGCTCGCGATGCAGATCTCTCACGGCCGAGGTCAAGGCAAGCGTCGGCTTAAGCAGGCGGCCTACGGGCACGAAAACACCGGCTCCGCCGAGATCCGCCTCCAGAAAAATGTCGCCGCCCTGCGCAAATGTCATGCCGTAATCTCGCACGAACCGCGCGACCACTTCGCTACTGTTCGTCATTTTTTCCGATTTTAATAAAAACTTCAGTTCGGAAGGGAGTGCAATGCCTACAACCGTCGAGTTGCGAGCTCGACAATTAGTGCTTACGAAGTGGCCCTCTTCGCAGCGAGCGCGACCGTGCTATCGTTTTGAAGCCATTTTAGGGCTATTTGAAAGAATACGGCGCCCGGCCATACGGTCCCGCAAATCAGGGCTTCAGCCAGCCGACGATATGGGCCGGATACCGCTCCACCCGCACCTTTTTTTCGCTGATGGCTGAACCCCTTATCGCGATACCCGCTTCGAACACGGTCTCCTGCGTGCCCGATACGAGGGGGTGCCACCAGCCGAGGTCTTTTCCTTCCTCGACGAGGCGGTAGGCGCAGGTTTCGGGCAGCCACGAGATCCGGCGCACGTCTTCGGGCGTCAGCTTGACACAATCGTGAACATGATCCTGCCGCGCGGGATAGTTCGAGCACTGGCATGTGCCGAGGTCGAGGAGCTTGCAGGCGAGACGGGTGACGGCAATCTGGCCTGTGTCCTCGTCTTCGAGCTTGATAAGACAGCACTGGCCGCAGCCATCGCAAAGAGACTCCCACTCCTCGGTGGACATCTCTTCGAGCGCTTTCGTCCTCCAGAAGGGCGCTTCGTCCCCAGCCGCGTCGGATTTAGTGCCCGGATCGGCAATTGAGCCTTGCCATTTTAACTGTTTTGCAGACTCGTTTCTTGGCATAGTACCGGCCGGATGGAAGACAACAGGAAGCTGTGAAGACACGTGCGGGACTGGATTACCAAACCGAACAGGCGCAGCCGCTCAATCAACTGGCTCGCGCTCGATTCCTGGATCGATTCCTCGCTCTACGGCCTGTATGCGAGATTTAAAGACTCGTGGGCAAACTACAACAATTTCTTCCAGCGCTTCCGTGTGACGGGCTCGCGCCGCATGGCCACCGAGTTCGTTTCGGAGGCCATGACACTCGGCACGGCGGGCCTCGCCGTGGTGCTCATGTTCGAGCTTCCGGCCATCGAACTCACGAAGAACCCGAATTGGCGCACCGGCAGCGAATTCTCCGTCACGTTCCTCGACCGATACGGCAATGAGATCGGCAAGCGCGGCATCCAGTTTTCGGACGCGGTTCCGCTTGAGGAAATCCCCGACGTCCTCGTCAAGGCGACGATGGCGACGGAAGACCGGCGCTTTTTCGATCATTTCGGCATCGACATCATCGGCACGGGGCGCGCTATCGTTCAGAACGCCCGTTCCGATACCGTCGTACAGGGTGGCAGTTCGCTGACGCAGCAGCTTGCCAAGAACCTGTTCCTGTCGTCGGAGCGCTCCCTTCAGCGCAAGATTCGCGAGGTGTATCTCGCGCTGTGGCTCGAAGCGCACCTGACCAAGAAGGAAATCCTGAAGCTCTATCTCGACCGCGCCTATCTTGGCGGCGGCACCTTCGGCGTGGAAGCGGCCTCGCAGTTCTACTTCGGCAAGTCGGTCCGCGACATCAACCTCGCGGAAGCCTCCGTGCTGGCGGGCCTGTTCAAGGCGCCGACGAAATATGCGCCGCATTCGAACCCGGCCGAATCGCGCGCCCGCACCAATCAAGTGCTGACGAACCTCGTCGACGCGGGCTTCATGACCGAAGGGCAGGTTCACGCCGCGCGCCTCAACGCCGCGAAGATCATCGACCGGCAGGAGGTCTATGTCCCGAACTATTTCCTCGATTGGGCTTTCGAGGAAGTTCAGCGTCTCATGAAGGGCAAGGGCGAATATGTGCTGACGGCGCGCACCACGGTTGACGTGCCGCTTCAGAAACTCGCCGAACAGGTGATCGACAATGCCTTCGAGCGCGAGGCGAAATATGCGCGCGCAACGCAGGCCTCGCTCGTCTCGATGGATACCGATGGCGCGGTGCGCGTGATCGTCGGCGGCCGGGACTATGGCGACAGCCAGTTCAACCGCGCCACCAAGGGACAGCGGCAGCCGGGTTCGTCGTTCAAGCCTTACGTTTACCTGACCGCCATCGAATCCGGGATCCGGCCCAACAAGGTTTACCCGGACGTCGCGCCGACATGCGGAAACTGGTCGCCGTCGAACTATGGCGGCGGCGTAAGCGGCCGCGCCATGACGCTTTACGAAGCGATGGCGAGGTCGGTCAACACCATCGCGGTGAGGCTTTCGCTCGATGTCGGCCGCGACAAGCTGCTCGAAAACGTCCACAAGATCGGCCTGACTTCGGTGCGAAAGACCTGCTCCATGGCGCTCGGCGATTCCGGCATCGCGCCGCTCGACCACACCGCGGGCTTCGCCGTTTTCGCAAGCGGCGGCAAGGCGATCCGACCCTACGCCATCGTTGAACTCCGCAACACGAAGGACGAAGTCGTCTATTCGCGCGAGCGGGACGAGCCTGCGCCGGCGCAGATTTTCAAGCGCGAAGACATCGAGACGCTGAACACGATGCTGGAAAAGGTCGTCACCGAAGGCTCGGGCGCTGCCGCGCGGCTCGATTTCACAACGGCCGTCGGCAAGACGGGCACGAGTTCCGGTCCGCGCGACGTCTGGTTCATGGGCTTCACCGGGCAGTACGTGACGGGCGTCTGGTTCGGCAATGACGACTTCAGCGAAATGGCTGCGGGCACCACCGGCGGCCACCTCTCCGCACCCGTCTGGCATCAATATATGGCGGCGGCGCACACCAACATGGACATTCCGCAGATACCGGGCCTCCCGCTGCATCCGCGACAGGTCGAGGAACGGCAGCGGCTTTCGGAAATCCGGCGCGACGAACCGGGCTTTGGCGGCGGTCAGGATGCGGCGCGGCGTATGCCCATCAAGACGCAGAAGATGCTCACCTCGCTGTCGAAGCTGCTGAAGGAAGCGCGGAAACTTCAAGCCGCCGACACCCAGAAGGACGCCACTCTGGACAACCTCCCCGTGAGCACGCAATAACAATAGCAGTCGCCGCCTTCCGCACCGTCCGGTAAAGCCGCTTCGTCAGGTTCACCACCATGCCCTTCCTCACACGGTTCTTGCTGTTTGCGAGTATCGCCCTGATCCTGGGGTTGGGCACGACCTGGCGCGCCGTCAGCGGCGGCTTCTTCGCGACCACCGCGCGCCACGGCCCGTGGACGTTATGGCTTCGTGAGGGGACGGCCGACGCCGATCCTTACACCATCGCGCACATTGCGCGGGAAGGCTCGCTCCCGGTCACGGCTGCGAGCGCGATGACTTTTACCGCCACGCGCGACAGCGCCGGATCGCGTCTCACTGGCGACTGCACATATGAAGTGAAGGGCTATGCCATCCCCGCGCTCTGGTGGAACATCGCCGCCTTCCGCAAGAACGGCGAGACGATGCCGAACAAGACCGGCCGTTCCAGTTTTTCGAGCGCCAACATTCTCGCCGCCCCTGACGGCGCCTTCGTCGTGCGTCTCTCGCCCGAGGTGCAGCCCGGCAACTGGCTTCCATTGGAGCGGGGCGAGCGGGTGGCGCTGCGCCTGACCGTCCTGCGCCCGCTCGCTCCCGACGTGCTGCTGAACGCGGCCGGTCGCGTACTGCCCACGATCACGCTCGTGGAGTGCTCCTGATGGCGGGGTGCTCGTGATGGGAAAATGGCCCTGGGTGCTCGGCGGCATCGTCGCCGGTGGCATTATTCATATCCTCGCGGTGTTCGGCATATCGTCGCTGGCCGAAGGGGACGCATGGTCTAGGCTTGCGGCGGCGATGCCACGTAACGCCATCGTGGTGCCGGACGGCAAGTCTGCCCCGACGCTGCCGTTTTCGCCGCCGGACGTCGTGACGGCCTATTGCCTGTACGATCTCACCGACCGCAACGTGATCGTCCGCGCCCCGCTGTCCGAACCGGCCTGGACGCTGGCCGTCTCGACCCGCTCGGGCGAAAACTTCTATCTCGTCGCGGGAGCCGATTCGAAAAGGTCGGAGGTGCGTCTGCTGCTGATCCGCCGGGATCGCCTTTCGGATGAGACCAGCACGGAAAAGACCGTGGAGGGCGACGATCAGAATATCGTCGTCGCACCGGGCGAAACGGGCATCGTGGCGATCCGCGCGCCGATTCGCGGGGAGAGCTTCCGCGCCCAGACCATTCGCGAGTTGCAGAAGGCGCGCTGCGAGTTGCAGCCCGTGGAACCTCTGGTCGCGTCAGTTGCGGTCCCGGACGAGGAACCGCCCGCGCCGCAGCCGCAGCCTCGCCCGAAACGACGCGGCAACCGCTAAGGTTTCTGGCAAAACGGGCACCGGGCGCTGCCGGCTCGGAACCTCGTCGCGTTCTCGCTCGAACAAGAAAATGTGTAGATGGTTTCGGCCGAAGCCCTACGAAAAGACCGCGAACTGGCTTTCCCCAAACGAAAATCGAACAGACAGGCCCCCGCAAAGTTTTGTAGGGTATCTAAAAACGAACCCTTTGGGAGAGCCCATGCTTATCGCGCTTCTGGCCGACATCCACGCGAACCGGCAGGCGTTCACGGCGTGCCTCGACGATGCGAAAGCGCGCGGCGCGGAACGCCACGTGCTACTTGGCGATTTTGTGGGCTACGGCGCCGATCCGGTCTGGTGCGTCGACAAGGCGATGGAGCTTGTCGCGGGCGGCGCAATCGCCGTCATGGGTAACCACGATGCGGCCGTTAACGATCCCACCATCCGCCTGAACCCGGAAGCGCAGGAAGCCATCGACTGGACGCGCGGGAAGCTCGGGCAGGTGGAGCGCCGCTGGCTCGCCGAACTGCCGATGGAGCAGTCCGACGAGGGGCGCCTCTATGTCCACGCGGACGCCAGCCAGCCCGCGAAGTGGATCTACGTCCTCACCGTGGAAGAAGCCGCGCGCAGCCTCCGCTCCACGCAGGCGCCCATGACATTCTGCGGCCATACCCACAAGCCCGCGATCTTCTCAACCACGCCCGCGGCGAAGATGACCGCGTTCAGCCCAGTGACGGAAGTCGCCGTGCCGCTGCACGGACTTCGCCGGTGGCTCGCCGTGCTGGGCAGCGTCGGCCAGCCGCGCGACGGCAATCCGCGCGCCTGCTACGGCCTGTTCGACACCGAAAAGAAGGAAATCATCTACGTCCGCGTGCCCTACGACATCGAGTCAGCCGCCGCCACGATCCGCGCCGCGCGCCTGCCCGATTTCTTCGCCGAACGCCTCTTCATCGGACGGTAACGCGCCATGGCGAAACCCACCCTCCAACGCGGCGACGTGCTCGACGGCTTCGTACTTGAGGAACTGATCCACAAGGGCGGCATGGCGCGGCTGTGGAGCGTCACGAAGCCGGGCATCGACGTGCCGATGCTCATGAAGGTTCCCGTGCTCGGCGAAGGGCAAGACCCGGCGGCGATCGTGAGCTTCGAGATGGAGCAGATGATCATGCCGCGCCTGTCTGGCCCGCATGTGCCGCGCTTCATCGCGGCGGGCGACTTCGCGCTGCATCCGTTCATTGTGATGGAGCGGCTGCCGGGCCGGTCGCTGCTGCCGCGCCTCTCCGAGCTGCCGCTGCCGTATGATGAAGTCGCGGACATCGGCTGGAAGATCGCCACCGCGCTCGACGATCTCCATCGCCAGCACGTCATCCACCTCGACATCAAGCCGAGCAACATCCTGTTCCGCGAAACGGGCGAGGCGGTGCTGCTCGATTTCGGCCTGTCGCATCACCAGCAATTGCCGGACCTGATGCAGGAAGAATTCCGCTTGCCCTACGGCACCGCGCCCTACATGGCGCCGGAGCAGCTTCTGGGCGTGCGAACCGATCCGCGCAGCGACCAGTTCGCGCTCGGCGTGCTGCTCTATTTCTTCTCGACGGGTGTGCGCCCCTTCGGCGAGAGCGAGCGGCTCAGCACCATGAAGAAGCGGCTCTGGCGCGATCCCAAGCCGCCGCGAAACTTGCGCAAGGATTATCCGCTGTGGTTGCAGGAGATCGTGCTGCGCTGCCTCGAAGTCGAGCCGGCCTGGCGCTATCCGACCGCCGCGCAACTCGCTTTCGAGCTATCGCATTATGACCAGATCCGGCTTACCGCGCGCTCGGAGCGGACCGCTACGGATTCGTTCTGGACGCGCGTCAAACGACGTTTCAATCCGCCAGAGCGGAAAGCGCCCGTCGCGCCGCAAACGGTTTACAAGCGGCTGGCCGCCGCGCCCATCATCGCCGTGGCGGTCGATCTTTCGGAAGCCTCGAAGGAGACGAACGAGGCCGTGCGCGAGGCAGCCGGGCGCGCGCTCGCGCAGCTTCCGTCCGCGCGACTTGCATGCCTCAACGTGCTGAAGACGAGCTATATCGCCACGCGCGACACCACGCTCGACGAGGCTGGCCATAACAAGCATGTGAACCGCCTCGTGCAGCTACAGGATTGGGCGCAGCCGCTGAAGCTGAAGGAAGGGCAGATCACCTTTCACGTGCTGGAGGCGACGGACCCGGCGTCCGCAATTCTCCATTACGCCGAACAGAACAAGGTGGACCAGATCCTTCTCGGCGCGCGGCGCAATTCGTTCCGGCGCTCGCTGCTCGGCAGCGTGTCCGCAAAGGTGGCGTCCGAAGCGGGCTGCACCGTGACGGTTATTCGTGTGCGCCGCGAAGAGGCCCAGGCGGAACCGGAGTCGGCTGAGGCTCCATCCAGCGGGGAAGTCAGCGAAACCGTGGCCGCACCGTAAGCGCGGTCGCGTTTGAGCGCCGCCTCATTGCATGGGTGACAGGCGCGCACTGCGGATTGACAAGCGCGCCAACATGGGCGAAGGGGCCATGACTGGCGCTCTGGCGACGGGGGACATCAATGAGTCGGGCTGTAAGACGGTGGATTGCCGCCGTACTGGCGATATTTTGGCTCGCGATGACTGGCGCGGTTCAGGCGGACGACGGTTACACTGCCGCCGACATGCTCGCGGACTGCAAGCCGATCCTGCGGTTGGCGAAGCCGGGCAGCAATCCAGACGAACTCGAACTCGAAGACACATTCGCGACGGGCAATTGCTGGGGCGCGTTCCTCACCGTTCAGCAACTCCTCATCACGCGGCTGGAGACGGACCGCGATCCGCTGTTGCAGGTCTGCGTGCCCGAAGGCGTCTCGCTCCTGCATCTCATCCAGATTTTCGACCGCTTCGCGCGCCTGAACCCGGCGCGCCAGACCGAGCCGTTCACCACGGTCGCGATGGCGGCGCTGCGCTCCGGCTTTCCCTGCAGCGGGAAATGAAGACCGGCTCGGCTGCGGCGCTGCCGGGGGCGGATGCTCAGGCCGCCTTCTCGAAGGTGAAGACGCAATAGCGCATCGCGCCGGTCCGGTAGGCGGCGAGGATGAGGAATAACGTCGCCGCGAACGCCTTGTTGTGCGCGCCGCCGTCAAGCAGGAACGCGCGGTAGCGGCGGTCGCTTGCGAGCTTGGCGAGGCTGCGGCGGATGCAGATCGCCCAGGTGCGGCTCACCTGCCCGCTGATGTCGTCAACGCGCGCAACGCTGAAGCCCGCGCCCTTTGCCAGCGCGCAATAATCCTCCTCGGTGCCCATGCCGGGGAGTCGACCGTAGCGGCAGATGCGTTCGAGAAGGATGCCGTCGACACGCCCGAGCGCGCCGCTTTTCGCCAGCCACGCGCAGACCGCGAGCCGTCCGCCGGGACGCAGCACGCGATGTGCTTCCGCGAAAAAGCGCGCCTTGTCCGCGATATGCTCCGAGCTTTCGATGGCGTAGGCGCGGTCGAAGCTCGCATCCGCGAACCCGTTTTGAAGCCAGTCGCACAGCGAGATCGAGACGCCGGGAGCGTTTCGCGCCGCTGCCATCTGAAACTGGCTTTCGGATATCGTCACGCCGTCGAGTGCCACACCGTAGCGCGAGGCGAACAGCCGCGCCGTTTCGCCATAGCCGCAGCCGATGTCGCAGACGCGCATTCCGCGCCCGAGGCCAAGCCGTTCCGCGACGAGAGCGCTCAGCGCCTCGGCGGCTTCCGCGCTCGTCTCGCGCCCGGTGCGCCAATATCCGTGATGGACGTGATCGCCCCAGATTTCGCGGTAAAAACCGTCGAGTTCGTTGTAATGCAGCGCGACGGCGGCGCTCGTCTGATCGGCACTCGGAAAAATCATGAAGCCCTCGCGGCGGCAGCGGGTTGATTGTGCTGCCAACGCTTGGACGGGCGCTGCGGTTCATCGCGCGCGATCTTTTGATCGCGCGCTTGCTTCGCTCTCTATTTCCCGGCCTTCTTCGCCGGCTTCGCATCTGCCGCAGGAGCAGCCGCCGGCGGATCTTCAGTCGACACGGCAGCCGCCGCCGGTTCTTCCTGATACCCGGCCATCGGGGTCGCGTTACAGCCGACATTCGCGTCGGCCCAGCAGCCGCGCGACGCGAGAAGCCCGAAGCCCGCGGCCGCAGCGTGGCCCGCGCCGGACGCTCCCGAAACGCTGTTACGGTTCACCGCGCCGCCGTAAAAGCTGCCAGATGCCTGAGCGTTCGCTTCCGCGATGCCCGCCACGGTCAAAAGTGCGCTTATGAGCAGTATTTTTTTCATGCCCCACCTCCCTATTGACTCGATAATTTAAAGGGAGCGGAGGCGGGATTCTATCGAATCGTATCAAATCCCGCTGCTCTGTGTAATTTTCGTTCGCTTATGTGATGTTTTTAGCACCCAAAGACGGCGCTATCTTTGTGGGGTTTCATACATGCGCCGCACGTCGCGGGTGAGCGCATCGCGCGACGGGGCTCGGAAATACATCATATGCCCGCCGCGATAGACATGCAGTTCCACAGGGGCGGCGCCGTCGATCGGTCGAAGCTGCCCGATCAGATATTTCGACAGCGCGTAGGGCGTGACGAGGTCGGTGTAGCCGTGCGCGATGAAGACCTTGAGCGCGGGGTTTTGCGTGCGCGCCCGTTCGAGAAGTTCGGGACCGCTCGTTTCGTGAGTCCGCTTCTTGTCGCCCGCCCAGCGGCGATTGGCCGTGTCGTTCAGCAGGCGATAATCGAGGTCGGTGCGAAACGCCAAATCCTGGGCGATGTAGGTCGCGGCAGCGGGTGCCAGCACGCTCGAAGCGCCGTCGAGGATCACGTCGAACCTGTCGGATCGTGCGGGCATGGGAAGCGGCGCGCTGACGGTGGCATCGTAGCGGCTCAGCCTGCGGTTTGTCGCGCGCTCAAATTCGTCGAAGAAGACGTGGTCCGGCGCGCGCCCCTGATTGCGGGCGACGATCTCCGGCGATAGCCCAGTCAGCTTCGCGACCCTCGCCGCGATGGCGTCGTTCGGCGCTCGCCCGCGCGTGACATGCACGAGATAGTCGGTCTCGGCGAAGGTTTCGGCCTCGCGCGCGATGTCTTCGACCGGCGTCTTCGCTCCGTCCTTCAATTCGGCGGCCGCGACCGCGAGCGAGGGAAGGTCGAATGTCAGCGGCAGGATATTAAACTGGTTGGCGCGCAGAAGCGGAAAGTCGAGCGCGGGCGAGATCAACACCGCGCCCCGCACGTCGAGCCCGTCATCAAGGAGCTTTTCAGCAAGGATCGTCGCGCGCAATCCGCCATAGCTTTCGCCCGCGAGATAGACCGGCGCGAGGCTTCCACCGTTCCGCGCGAGCCAGACCCTGATGAACGCGGCGACCGAGTTCGCGTCCTTATCGTCGCCCCAGAACGCGGCCTCCTTGTCGTCGCCGCCGCCGGTAGCGCGGCTGTAGCCCGTGCCGATGGGATCGATGAAGACGAGGTCGGTGAAAGCGAGCCACGTGGCGGGGTTGTCCACGAAACGAACCGGCCGGACGGGCGCGGCTCCATTCTCCGCGAACGGGACGATGCGCGGACCGAGCGCCGCGATATGCAGGAAGGCCGATGCCGCGCCGGGGCCACCGTTGAAGACGAAAGTCGTCGGCCGCGCGGGGGCGTTCGCGGCCTGATACGCGACGTAGAACATCTTCGCCGCCACCTCACCCTTCGGCCCGAAGAGAGGCAACGTGCCCGCCGTTGCCTTGTACGCGAAGGGCTTGCCGTCGAGCGTGATGGTGTGCTGCGTGACGCTGTCGGCGCGTAAATGCTGCGCGAAGCCGCCGCCCTGCGACGGGGCGGACGGCGCTTCGCGCTTGTTATCCGCCTTTTCCGCCGCCTCGCCGTGGGGAGGATAGCCCGGAGGAAGCTCCTGCGCCGCCGCCGCTTGACAGAAAAGCCCGATCAAGGCGAAAGCGCCGACCAGGGCTTTGAGATTGCTTGTTACGCTTTTGTTGCCCACAGCCACCCGAAAACCCTCTTGCTGTCACACCGCCTCCTAAGATGGCGCTTAGCCAAGGCATTTCAATTCAAAGGAGAAATCATGCAGAAGCTCTGGATTTTCTCGGCGACGCTGTCGCTTGCCGTTCTCGGCTCCGGCTACGCGATGGCGCAAGCCAATCTCAAGGAAGTCTGCAAGGCGGATTATTCAAGATTCTGTTCGGATGTAATGCCGGGCGGCGGGCGCATCATCGCCTGTCTGAAAAGCCATGAGAAAGACTTGCAGCCCTCATGCGCCGCCGGACTGAAAGAGCGGGACGCAAACAAAGCGGGCGCGCAAGGGCGTTAAGGCGCTCAGCTTCGGCCGAAGGCGGATAAACCGCCCTTGGCCGAGCCGAATCAGAACCAGCCACACTTGCCGTGGCTCCATGACGTCGCGCACACAGCGGCGCTCGACAGGAATTGCCCGACGGGAGCGTGCATGAGAGAGAGGAGCGCGCCCGTCCCGGTGATGATCGCGACCGTCACCATCGCCGCCACCAGATACCAGAGCCGCGCGAGGATCAGCGTGATCTTCACCGGCCCCTGCTCCTGTTGGGTCAGGCTCACCTCAGGGTGATCCGAAATGCTCTGCGCCACCGTCCGCGCACCGGGCGTGAAGCGCGCCAGCACGCCGCTCAGCCCGACGATGAGATGCACCGCGGCGGGAACGAGCGGCGTCATCAGCATGCCGGTCACGAACAGGCCCTCCGACCATGGCGCATACAGCGCCTTGTTCATCAGCGCTTCCCAGTTGAAGCGCGGCAGATCGGCGGAGGTAAGCGCGAGGTTCAGCACTTCGAGCGTGTTGGGCAGGACCAGCGCCAGAACGATCATGAGCAGCAAGCCCGAGAGGAACGTGCCGACGATTACGCCGAACACCGTGACGCGGCCCTTCAGGTTCGGTTCGGCGGTCTCCTCCTTGCGGATGAGAGTGCGGGTTGCCGCCCATGACAGCCAGTCCACCGACGCGTTGGTAATCGGAAGCAGGATGAAAAACAGGAACAGGAGAAACGTGAACTCGCTCGCGAAGGCCAGCGCCGCGCCCGCGAGTACCGCCACCGTGATCGAAAACAGCACCGCGCCCGCCAGCGCGAACGCCATCGTCAGCCCGAAGGCCAGCGCGAACCCGCCAGCCATCGCACCCATTACAGAGGTCGCGTTGTTCTGATGACCGGAAAAGGCGGACGCCACCGCGAAAGCGATCGAAAACGCGATCATGAAAGCAAAACCGCCGAGCACGACGCGCGAGATGGTTTCCGCGAGTGCGCTGTCGCCGCCGAAAGTGGTCCAGGCGTGCTCGATCAGGCGCACGAGGTTGCGGAACGCGACGAGGATCACGGATGCGATCAACACGAAAGCGGCGGCGAAGACGAGCACCTGAAGCCACGAGATCTTCTCGATCGCGATGCCGTTCGTGATGAGCGTGAGGGTGAGAAGCGAGATCGGGAAAATGAACGCGATGGCGAGGCAGCGCTCGAAGGACTGGCCACTGAAGGGCGCGCCGAACCAGTCGTCGAGCCATTCTCCCAGTCGCCGCATGGTTACGAGCCAGGCATCGAACGGCGACGCCGCGCCAAGCCGATCCTTCAGCGCCATGCGGTCCGGGTAGTTCGCAAGCTGGGTCGATAGCGAGCGGTCGGGAAACGGCAAGAGCCATGCAAGCACCGTCGCGAGCAGCGCGATGAGCGCGGCCATCACGGAGATCACGCCCCAACCCTGCCAAACTGCCAGAGAAACGCCTGCTTCTGCCGGTTGCATGCGTCCGTCCCCTCTGTTGCCCCGCGTTTTGGTTAGCAACCTGGACGGCCCCACGCAAGCAACGCCTGCGTTTCTCGTGCCTTATCTTCGCGGATGATGTCGGCGCGCTTCTATCTGGATGGTTAGCGGTCGACGCGTGCCTCGCCGCCGCCCTCGAACGGCGTGTCGGCGGGGATGATCGGCGCTCAATCGCCCAGCGGATCGCGGAACGCAGGCGAGCGGGGTTTGCCGCCGTCGTCAGGGTGGCGACGGGCCGGGCTCAGGCCGCCGTTCAACGCGGGCATGGATGCAAAAGCGGGTTTCTTCACCGAAACGCGGATCTCGGCATAGGCCAACTTCACCGCTTCGACGATGAGCACCCCCGCGAAGGCGGGCCACAGCCCGGCGCCGGCGCGCTCCCATGCAGTCGCGGCGAACGGCAGATAGCGGGCGCGGAAGGGGGGCGCGAACAGGCACGGCGTCACGCCCACCGGTTCGAACAGCGCATCGCGAAGCAGGTCTTCCATCTGGCGGAGGCTGTACGGCCGCCCGTGCCCGAAGGGCGTAGACTCGAAGCGCGCCCATGCTCCGCGACGGTTTGGCGCGACGAGGATCAGGCGCCCGTGTGGCATCAAAACGCGCCAGATTTCGCGCAGGTAATTGTGTCGGGCGTCGACATGTTCGAGGCCGTGCACGACGAGCACGCAATCCACGGACTTGTCCCGCATCGGAAGTTCGGTGTCGGACACGAGGGCCGCGCGGAAAGGCCCCTCGCTCGGCCACTGAACGGCACCCTGCCGATAAGGCATCAGCGCGGCCGTGGTCCTCGCCTCACCGGAAAAAATGCGGAGATACGGAGCGGCGTAGCCAAGCCCCACGACATCCAGGCCGCTTACATTATCCCACCGCGCACGCACCCGGTGCGCGATAATGCGGCGTGCGTGCTGCCCGAGTGGCGACGCGTAAAAATCTCTGAGATGCGTGACGTCATCATACATAAAAACGAACCAGCATTTCGTCTAACCGGGTTTAATGCGCGGGTGGTTTATCCTAAGTCTGGGTGAGCCATATTGATCAGGTGCAGCAATGTCCCATCTCGAAGTTCGACTGTTTCCCTGTCTAAGCGATAATTTCGGCGTTCTGATCCACGATCCGGTTACTGGGGTCACCGCTTCCATCGACGCCCCCGACGGCGAGGCCGTTCGCAGGGAACTCGAAAGCGCGGGCTGGACGCTGACGCACATTCTCGTCACGCATCATCATTGGGATCACATTCAGGGACTTCAAGCCCTGAAGCGGGACTCGAACTGCACCATTTACGGCCCCGCAAGGGAAGCCGCCGAACTCCCGGTCGTCGATGTCGAGGTGCATGAAGACGACCGCATTCCCTTCGGGCCGTTCGAGGTGGAGGTGATCGAGACGCCGGGCCACACGCCGGGGCATGTCGCCTATTTCATCCCCGACGCCGTTCAGGCCGAGATCACGGGTCAGAAAAGCGGGCTGGCGTTCGTCGGCGACACACTCTTTTCGGTCGGATGCGGTCGCGTGAACGACGGGCGCTATTCCGACATGTGGCACTCGCTCGAAAAGCTGATGCGTCTGCCGGAGCGCACACTCCTCTATGTCGGCCACGAATACACGCAGTCGAACATCAAGTTCGCGCTTGCGGTGGAGCCGGAAAACATCGCGCTGCACAAGCGCAAGGAGGAAGTGGACCGGCTTCGCGCGGACGGCAAGCCGACGCTGCCGGTCACGCTCGCCAAGGAGCTTGAGACGAATCCGTTCCTGCGCCCGTTCAGCCCCGAAATCCGCAAATCGCTCGACATCGGCCCGGACGTTTCCGACGAGGCCGTTTTCGAGGAACTGCGGCGGCGCAAGGATCGCTTCTGAAGACATCGCACCGAGCGCGTCCCGCGCGCTTCCTCTGACACGTTTCGGGAGGCACCATGGCAAAGCGCAAGGCCGGCGAAAGCGAAGGCGACGCGGGCGATCCGCTTCACCCGAGGCTTGCAGACGCGCTGTTTGGCCATAACGAGGCGGAAGCGATGTTCCTGCGCTCGTTCAACGCGGGCGCGCTGCATCATGCCTGGCTCATCACGGGCGAGCGCGGCATCGGCAAGGCGAGTTTCGCCTGGCGTGCCGCGCGGTTCCTCTTGAGCCGCGACGGCGAGGCCGCAGGTTCGGGTCGCGCCCCGGCAACCAGCCTCGACGTGCCGTCGAGCCACCCGACCGCGCGGCAGATCGCGGCGGGCGCACACTCCTCGCTGTTCGCGCTGGAGGCTGGTGGCGCTTCGACCATCGGCGTCGATGAGGTGCGGAAACTGCGCGCATTCCTCGGCCTCACGAGCCCCGGCGGATGGCGCGCCATGATCGTCGACCCCGCGAACGACCTCACCATCGCCTCAGCCAACGCGCTGCTGAAAGCCGTGGAGGAGCCGCCACAGCGTACGGTGTTCTTCCTCGTCAGCCATGGCGCCGCCGCCGTATTGCCGACGATCCGCTCGCGCTGCATCAAGCTCGCGCTGCGCCCGCTCGATACCGCGCCATTCGCCTGCGCGGTGGAAGCGGCCTGCGCCCGCGCCGGTCTCGATGCGCCGGAAGCGGAGCAGATGCAACGGCTTCACGCGCTTGCGGGCGGTTCGGCGGGGCGCGCGCTCAATCTCATCGGCGGCGGCCTTCTCAAGCTGGCGGACAAGCTGGAGCGCGTGATGGACGGTCTTCGCCGCCCGGATCAAGCCGCCGTGCACGATCTCATCCAGTCGGCGAGCGGCGCCAAGAACGCCGATACCTTCGCGAGGCTTTGCGATCTCATCGAGGAGCGCATCGAGGCGCGAGCGAAAAGCGCGGCGCAAGGCCCAGGCTGCAATACAACGGAAGCTGCGCTTTGGGCCGTCGCGTGGCAGGGCTTCCGCGAGCGCCGACTAGAGACCGATGTGCTCAATCTCGATAAAGGAGCCTTTCTGTTGGCGGCATTTTCCGATATGGAACGTATTGCCAGAAAGGCGTGAGCTTTCCGCCCCAAACGCACCATTCCCGCCATCCAAACCTTTGCGCCATGACAGAACAACAAAAACCGCATTACACGATCACGACGGCCATTTCCTATCCGAACGGCGAGCCCCACATCGGCCACGCCTATGAGGCGGTGGCGACGGATGCGATGGCGCGCTTCAAGCGGTTGGATGGGCACCCGGTGTTCTTCCTCACGGGCGTTGACGAGCATGGCCTCAAGATGAAGCAGACGGCGGCCAAGGAAGGCATCACGCCGACCGAGCTTGCCGACCGCAACACCGCGAAATTCATTGAGATGCTCGAACAACTCGATGTCTCTTACGACGATTTCATCCGCACGACAGAGCCGCGGCACCATGAGTCGGTCGCTGAAATCTGGCGTCGCATGGAAAAGGCGGGCGACATCTATCTTGCCGGCTATAAGGGCTGGTATTCGGTGCGCGACGAGGCGTTCTATGCCGAGAGCGAGACTGTGCTCGGCGGGAACGGCATCCGCCTTGGGCCGCAGGGCACACCGGTCGAATGGACCGAGGAACAAACGTACTTCTTCCGGCTGTCGAAATACGAGAAGAAGCTGCTGAAATTCTACGAGGAAAACCCCGGCTTCATCATGCCCGCCGAACGCCGCAACGAGGTGGTGAGTTTCGTCAAGGGCGGCCTGCAAGACCTTTCGATTTCGCGCACGACGCTTGACTGGGGCATCCCGGTGCCGGACGCGCCGGGCCACATCATCTATGTCTGGGTAGACGCGCTCACGAACTACATCACGGCTGCGGGCTTTCCGAAAATCCGCTCCAAGGCGTGGAAAGAGCGCTGGCCCGCGCAGGTGCACATCATCGGCAAGGACATCACGCGCTTTCACGCGGTCTACTGGCCGGCGTTCCTCATGTCCGCGAAGTTGCCTCTGCCCGAGCGCGTCTTCGGCCACGGCTTCCTGTACAATCGCGGGGAGAAGATGTCGAAGTCGGTCGGCAACGTCGTTGCGCCGAAGGATCTGGTGGACGCTTATGGCGTCGATCAGGTGCGCTACTATTTCCTGCGCGAAGTGCCGTTCGGTCAGGACGGCAACATCACGCACGAGCAGATGGTGAACCGCATCAACGCCGACCTCGCGAACGACCTCGGCAATCTGGCGCAGCGGTCGCTTTCGATGATCGCGAAGAATTGCGCGGGCACGATACCGGAGCCGAGCGAAACCGACGCCGCCGATGAGCCGATCCTCGCCGCATCCGCCGCGCTTCTCGAAGCGAACCGGGAGGCCATCGACCAGCAGGCGCCACACAAGGCGCTGGACGCGATCTGGAAGGTGGTCGCCGACACCAACAAGTATTTCGCCGTTCAGGAGCCGTGGGCGCTGAAGAAGACGAACCCCGCGCGCATGGGCACCGTCCTTTGGACGACGGCGGAGGTTGTGCGGCGTGTGGCGATCCTCGCGCAGCCCTATATGCCGTCGTCGTCGGCGAAACTGCTCGACCAACTTGGCGTCGCGGCGGAAGATCGCAGCTTCGACGCGCTCGCGCATACGCTGAAGGCCGGGACGAAAATCGCCACCCCACAAGGCGTATTCCCGCGCTATGTTGAGGAAGAGGCGGCAAAGGCGGCTGCCGCGAGCTGATCCGGCCGCTCGAACGCGCGGGGTTTCCAGCGCGTTCATCTCGGCGCGTCGATGGCGCGCCCTTCGACCGAATGAGCGCGCGTGCGATCACATGCGCGTCATGAGAATTGATTTCCGGGTGCGATGAGATGGCGCTTCATTGCGGCTGGACTTCACCGCTGCGCTGCGCGTTAAAATCGGACAGGCCGGATTGGGCGCTCGCCTTCCGGTTTCCGCGATATGCGCCCCAACATCCGGGGGACTGGTCGAAAACATGCTTGTCGATAGTCATTGCCATCTCGATTTCCCGGAGTTCGAACCGCAACGCGACGACGTCATCGCGCGCGCCAGGGAGGCGGGCGTCGGCCATATGGTCACGATCTCGACGCGCATACGGAAGTTTCCGTCCGCCGTTCTGCCGATTGCCGAGCGCTACCCCGAGGTAACGTGCTCCATCGGCACGCACCCGCATTACGCGAGCGAGGAACGGGGCATCCCGCTGCCCGACATCCTCGCGTATACGCGCCATCCGCGTGTTGTCGCAATCGGCGAAGCGGGCCTCGACTACTTTTACGACAAGAGCGCGCGCGAGGATCAGCAAACCGTTTTTCGCAAGCATATCGCTGCGGCGCGGCAAACCGGCCTGCCGCTGGTGATCCACACGCGCGACGCGGAAGAAGATACCGCCGCGATCCTCACCGAAGAGATGGCGAAGGGGCCGTTCAAGGCGCTGCTGCATTGCTATACGAGCGGCCGCGCGTTGGCGGAAGCCGCGCTCGAACTTGGCCTTTTCATCTCGTTCTCGGGGATTCTCACCTTCCCGAAGTCCGGCGAGTTGCGCGAATTGGCGGCGTCCGTGCCGCTCGACCGCCTGCTGGTCGAAACAGACTCGCCCTATCTCGCGCCGCCGCCTTATCGCGGCAAGACGAACGAGCCGTCCTTCGTCAGGTTCACAGCGAAGGTGCTTGCCGAAACAAAGGGCGTGAGCGAGGCGGAAATGGAGCGCGCGACCACGGAAAACTTCTTCCGCCTGTTTGCGAAGGCGAAGGTCGCGGCGGCGCAGGTGGGGGACGGTGCAACATGACACTTCGCTTCACGATCCTCGGATGCGGCTCGTCCACCGGCGTGCCCCGCGTCGGCAATGACTGGGGCGCCTGCAATCCGGCGAACCCCAAGAATCGGCGGCGGCGCAGTTCCCTCCTCGTAGAACGCATCGGCGAGAGTGGTCGCACCGTCGCGCTGATCGACACCTCGCCGGACATGCGCGTGCAACTTCTCGATGCGGACGTGAAGCAGCTCGATGGCGTCGTCTATACGCACGACCACGCCGACCACACGCACGGCATCGACGATTTGCGCATGCTGTCCTATCTCCAGCGCCGCCGCATCGACCTATGGGGGGACGAGCGCACCATCGCCCTTTTACGCCAGCGCTTCGACTATTGTTTCGAAACGCCGCCAGGGTCGAGCTACCCCGCCATTGTCGAAGGCCACGTGATCGAAAATCACGCTCCGGTGACCATCGACGGTCCCGGCGGCCCGATCGTTTTTCAACCCTTCCGGCAGATCCACGGTGAAATCGACTCGCTCGGCTTCCGCGTCGGCGGTCTGGCTTATTCCTGCGATCTGAACGACTTGCCAGCCGAGTCGCGGCCCATCCTTCGCGATCTCGACGTGTGGATTCTCAACACGCTGCGCTACACCCCGCATCCCAGCCATCTCACGCTGGAAAAGGCGCTGGCGTTCATTGCCGAGATGAAGCCCAAGCGCGCGTTGTTGACGCATCTCCACATCGACCTCGACTACGACGACCTCGCCTCACGGCTCCCGGCGCATGTCGAGCCTTCGGTCGACGGTATGGTGCTGGAACTGAAGCGCTGAAGCGGGCGGAGTTGCGATGCGATTACACGCTTTTCTGACGCCAATTCAAGAAGCGAAGAAGGGGGCAGGCGGGAACACGGGTCGACAAAATCGTAGGTCATGAAAACAAGTGGGATATTTGCGTCACGTCTGTTTGGTCTGAGAAATGCGCAGCCGCCGGATAACGGAGACTGTATCTGCCCCCCTCGCGCAAGGCGGACGCTTCGTGGCTGGCGGTTTGGCCGCAAGCCTATCCTTGGCAGTGCCTTGCTCTATCAAGATGCCCCGTGTATCGTCCGTTAACAACATAGATTAATGGTGGTTGGGCATGTTGCAGCGTGACAGTGCGAAACGAACGACCTTCGATCGCCGGGTCAGGAGCATCAGGGCCGATGACGCTCCGCTCGTCGCCGAGTTCATCCTTCAAATCGCCCCCGTGTCCGACACTTTTAGACAGTCGCTGCCTGGTCTTTTGCGGCGGCTGATTTCAGAAGAGATCCTGGGCGGGATTGCAGTCGATTACGTCCATGACACCGGCGTGAAGGCTGAATCCGCTGCATTTGGCATTTCCGGTTTCGTGCACGAAGCTTGGGCCGCCACCTATCTCGCCTCGCCGTCGCCGCACATGTCCCTGACGTTGCTGCACGATGCGCTGAATGACCGGGGCGCGCCGCCCTTTCTCACCCTGAAGGACGTTGCCCAAGCCAATGCCGGTCATGGGCTGATACTGGTTCCTCTTTTCTGGTTGCAGCGGTCGTATGATCGCGCTGACCCTGAGGCGCATGCTCTCCTGTCTATTGCGCAGCAAAGCTTGTTGCGCGGCCATGAGGGCTATCTGCTGAGCCGCGTCATAAAGGAGGTGCCGGCCATCCTTTCCAGCGCCTTCGCCGGAGGAGGGTTCAAGGAGCTTGCCCGTTTTCCCGCCGGAACTCCGCTTGGCTTTTCGCCCGGGGCCTCGCTTGCGCAAGATCACATCGTCTACACGGTGGCGAGGTCGGATTTCGAGGGCGATTGGCCGGGCAAAGCCGTCGGGCGGTTGTTCGCGTATACCCCGCCGCGCTGTGGATTTACATACGCCGAGCAACAGATCCTTTTAAGAGCGATGAACGGTGTAACTGACGCGAGGATCGCGCGGGATCTCGGCATCAGCCTTGCCGCCGTCAATTTGCGCTGGCGGTCCATATACGGCCGCGTTGCCGACTATGCACCATCGGTTCTTCTGTCGGAGGATAGTTCCAACGGGTCGCGCGGCACCGAAAAGCGCAGGCTTGTGATCTCGTTCGTCGCCGATCATCCGGAAGAACTGCGACCTTACGGGGGCAACGGGCGAAGACAGGGCTCTACCGCTCGCCTTTGATCTGGCGCGGGAAAGCCGGGCGCATCGCCGCCCGCGCCTGCAATCAGCCGTTGAACGCAGGCCCGAGCCTCAGACAAACGGATCGCCGCTCATCCGCAAGCCGATCACACGCGTCGGTTGTCCGTCCGGTTTGTGGCGGCGCCTGTCAAGATTTCGACGGCTCTATCTCGGCAAGGGCCGCTTCGATCAGTTCACGCGCGCGATTAAGCTCGGCATGGCCGGCGATAACGCTGAGTTCCTTCAGCATGTCGGCGAGGTATTCGCGGCTATCCTGTTGAGAAAGAAATGCGAAATCCGCGCTTTCGGCCGACTGGGCTTGAGAATTGGGAGTGCTTTCTGACAGGACCGGTGATAAGACGCTGGTCATTGGGGGCTCCGTCGTTCCTTGCCTGCGACGTGTCTCGCAAGGCTGCTGGCCCACATTTATGGCCGGTTGCAAAGAAGATCAAATGCATCCTGTGATTGAAGGGAATTTGTTAAGAGTTTGTGGCTTTTGAGGAACAGATGCCGCTATCCGGTGGCTCTTGTGGTTTTGAAGCCGGTGCGGCATTATGTCAGATCCGCTGATAAGGGAAGTCATGGACCAGATTTTCAAGTCACTGCTCCGTGATCGCTGTCTGATCGGGGGCGAATGGCGGGGTGAACCGGCGCTGCCCGTCAGCAACCCTGCGACCGGCGCTTTCCTCGCACGTGTGCCGAATTTCGGGCGCTTGGAGACCCGCGACGCCATCGAGGCGGCGCACAAGGCGTTTCCGGCTTGGAGCGGGCTGCTCGCGAAAGAGCGCGCGGCGATCCTCAAGCGTTGGCACAACCTGCAATTGGCGCATGCGGAATCGCTGGCGCGCCTCATGACCGTGGAGATGGGCAAGCCGCTGGCGGAATCGCGCGGCGAAGTGTCCTACGGCGCGGCATTCGTCGAGTTTTTCGCCGAAGAAGCCAAGCGCATCTATGGCGAGACGGTCCCCTCCCCGCGCAAGGGCGGCCGCGTCATCGTGATGAAGCAGCCCATCGGCGTCGTCGGCGCAATCACGCCCTGGAATTTCCCATTCGCTATGATCACGCGCAAGGTTGCGCCCGCGCTTGCTGTGGGCTGCACGGTGGTTGTGAAGCCCGCGCCCGATACGCCGCTGACGGCGCTGGCGCTCGGTGCGCTCGCCGAGCAGGCAGGCTTTCCGCCCGGCGTCTTCAATATCGTGACGGGCGATGCCGAGGCCATCGGCGCCGAACTCACCGCGAACCCGCTCGTGCGCGCGATCACCTTCACCGGCTCGACACGGGTCGGCAAGCTTCTGATGCGCCAGTCGGCGGATACGGTGAAGAAGGTTTCGCTTGAACTTGGCGGCAACGCGCCCTTTATCGTGTTCGACGACGCGGACCTCGACAGGGCCGTGGAAGGCGCGGTCATCTCCAAATTCCGAAACATGGGCCAGACCTGCGTCTGCGCGAACCGCATCCTCGTGCAGGACGGCGTTTATGATGCCTTCGCCGCGAAGCTCGTCGCGCGCGTGGCCGCGCTCAGGGTTGGCGATGGGTTGCAGGCGGGCGTCGAGCAAGGGCCGCTCATCAACGAAGCCGGCCTGAAAAAAGTGGAAGACCACGTCGCGGATGCGCTCGCGAAGGGCGCGCGGCTCCTCGTGGGCGGCAAGCGTCACGCGCTCGGCCGCACCTTCTTCGAGCCGACGGTGCTCGCCGATGTCACGCCCGAGATGCGCGTTGCCACCGAAGAAACCTTCGGCCCGGTTGCGCCGCTGTTCCGGTTCAAGACCGAAGACGAAGCCATCGCGTTTGCCAACGGCACGCCCTACGGCCTTGCGGCATATTTCTATTCTCGCGACGTCGCCCGCGTATGGCGCGTGACGGAGCGCCTCGAATTCGGCATTGTCGGCGCTAACGAAGGCATTATCTCGACAGAGGTCGCACCGTTCGGTGGCGTCAAGGAATCTGGCCTCGGCCGCGAAGGCTCACGCCACGGCGTCGAGGAATTTCTCGAACTCAAATACATGTATCTTGGGGGACTTTCGGATTGACCGACATTCAAAACCTGAAGCGCGAGGCAGCCGCCGAAGCGCTTAAATTCGTCGAACCGGGCATGGTGCTCGGCCTCGGCACGGGCTCCACGGCTTCGGCCTTCATCGAACTCCTCGCGGAGCGGCTGAAGACGGAAGACCTCGATCTCACCTGCGTTGCCACCTCGGAGCAGACGAAGCGCTTCGCGGAGGAACGCGGCATCAAGATCGCGGACTTCAACACCATCGCCGATGTCGATCTGACCATCGACGGCGCGGACGAGATCGACCCGCAGTTGAACCTGCTGAAGGGCGGCGGCGGCGCGCTTCTGCGCGAAAAGATCGTGGCCTTCGCATCCGACCGCGTCATCATCATCGCGGACGCGTCGAAATATGTGGAGCAACTCGGCGAATTTCCGCTGCCTGTGGAAATCGTGGACTTCGGCGTGGCCGCCACGCTCGCCATGATCGAAGCCGCCGCCGAAGACGCTGGCTGTCAGGGCAGCATTGCGCTTCGCCGCACCGCCTCGGGCGACACGTTTCGCACGGATGGCGGCCATCTGATCGCCGACTGCGCCTTCGGCTCCATCCCGGACCCGGAAACGCTCGCGGATCTGCTCGATATCGTGCCGGGCGTGGTGGAGCACGGGCTGTTCATCGGTATCGCCGATGACATTTTCCTCGCGGCTCCAGACGGCGTCCGCCATTATAGCGCCGCAACGGACGACGAAGACGAAGACTAGTGGTTCCGATTCCGACATTTGCGTACCTTTGCAGCACGCTCGGAGCAAATGTCGGAATCGCGAGAACCGCTAGCAACTTCACGAGTCAAGTGGAGCTTTGAATTCGACATTTGAGCACCAACTCGCAGCAACCGGAACTCAAATGGTCAAATTCGCTCCACGAGCGAAGCCGCGCCGTTGATGCGCTTCAGAGCGAAGTGAACGCCGTTCACTCGACGAACCGCCTCATGAAGAAATGGAGTCTTTTCGCATTAATAAGCGAGAAGGCTCTTGATGGCGGGGCTGATACAGGAGCAACGGCATGCGCTTGAGATCGATCATCCCCGCATTATTCATGGCATGCGCCGCCCTCGCGGGCGGCGTAGCGCTTGCGTTGGAAACGCCGCCCCCCGCTTCAGCGCCCGCCAACCGTGAGGCAACGCCCGTCGATCCCGAAGCGAAGCGGGTCGCGCAGGCGCTGATCGAGGAAATTCTCACGGCCAGCCACGCGGCGGAAATCTACGGCGATTTGCAGCGCACCCTGCGCGACGTTTACATCCCGATGATGCGCGAGATCATTCAGGGCGGCTATCCCGGCATGCCGGACCCCAACCCGGAGGTGACGGCGCAACTCGCGAAACTTCTCACTGCGATGGACTATATGCGCAAGGCGGGTGAGGAACTCGACGTTGCGCTTGCGGAAAATCGCGGCGCGATCGTCTCCGACTTTGCCGCGCAGCTTGCGCGCGAGGCGAGCCGCGACGAGATCGCCGATGTCCGCGCCATGATGGATCTTCCGGCGGTGCGCAAAGGCTTTGACGTCCTTTACGCGGCGTCAAAGCTCATGACCGGCTACACCTATGAAGACAGTCGTATCGTGTCGGAGTTCTCGGCCTGGGCGAAACAGCTCGATGCCGCGAAGAACCTGAAGGGTCTGCCCGGCCTCGACGGAAATGCGGTTTCGGTGCCCTCCGCCGCGAAAGTCCGCAAGGCGCAGGCCGTGGTCGAAGACCTCATTCGCATCTCGCATCTGGAAGACACCGTGGCGCGCGTGAAGCGCTTTGCCCGCGACGTGTATCTGCCGACCGCCCCCGTCTCCGAGGAGGAGCGCGCCAAACTGGCGGCGCAGATCGATGAGTTTGAATTCACCTATAATATGCGAAAGGCGCTCGTGCTGGCGCTCGCGCCCTCGGTCGTGGCCTCCGTGCTTTCCGACGCGGACCTCGACACGCTACACCGCTTCGTTCTGACACCGTCCTTCGCGAAGGGCTTCGACCTTCTCAGCAATACCGTGGTCGCCGCCACCGCGTTCACGAAGGACGACATCCTTCAGGCGGAGAAATCCTTCGAGGATTTCGATCGCAAGGCGCAGGTGCGCGAGCGGGCGAAGAACGACGGTGAGAAAGTCACAGACGAGTGGCAGGCGCTCATCGATAAATGGCGCGAGAAGCTCGCGGATCGCCTGTCGCCGGAAACGCGGCAGGGGCTCGAACGCTCGCTGGACGATCTGGACAAGACCGGTTCACCGATCTGACGACGACGAGGAGCAGGAGTTGCTATCGGCTTGGCGATCAATGAAGCTCATGCGAACATCGCCGGAGCTGCAACCACAAAGAAACTCATGACATTCGATTACGATCTCTTTGTCATTGGCGGCGGTTCGGGCGGCGTCCGTTCAGCGCGCCTCGCTGCGAAGCTCGGCGTACGCACGGCCATCGCCGAGGAATACAAATTTGGCGGCACCTGCGTGGTGCGCGGCTGCGTGCCCAAGAAGCTGTTCGTCTACGCGAGCGAATTCGGCCGCGCCATCGACGACGCGAGCGGCTATGGCTGGACGGTCGAAGGCAAGCGGTTCGACTGGAAAGCGCTTGTTGCGGCGAAGGACAAGGAAATCGAGCGCCTCAGCGGGCTTTACTCCGGCGGCGTTGAGGCGGCGGGCGGCACCGTGTTCAACAGCCGCGCCGAAGTGGTGGGTCCGCACACCGTGCGGCTTCTAGCCGAAAATCGCACCGTCACTGCGGAGCGTATCCTCATCGCGACCGGCGGCCATCCGTTCCTGCCCGATATTCCGGGCATCGAACACGCCATCACCTCGAACGAGGCGTTTCACCTCGAAGAACTGCCGAAGAAGGTCGTAATTGTCGGCGGCGGCTACATCGCCGTGGAGTTCGCGGGAATCTTCAACGGCCTCGGCGTCGATGTTGAGCTTGTCTATCGCGGCGGTGAAATTTTGCGCGGCTTCGACCACGACATGCGCGAGGGGCTGACCTCGATCATGCGACAGCACGGCGTCACTATCACCTGCAACACGGAGCCGGCTGCCATCGAGAAGACCGACGCGGGGCTGATTGTGGCGACGAATCGCGACACGCGTATCGCCTGCGACTCGGTGATGTTTGCGACGGGCCGACGCCCCAACACGGTCGGGCTTGGGCTTCAGAGCCTCGGCGTCAAATGCGGCTGGAACGGGCGCGTGATGGTGAACGACAGCTATCAAAGCTCGGTGCCGAGCATCTACGCGGTGGGCGACGTGACCGACCGCGTGAACCTGACGCCGGTTGCGATCCGCGACGGCGTGGCCTTCATCGAGGCGGTTTACAAGAACAACCCGAACCCGGTGGACCTTGCGTTTCTGCCAACGGCCGTCTTCTCCCAGCCCGAAATCGGCACGGTCGGCTATACCGAGGAGGCGGCGCGCGAGATGTTCTGCGCGGTGGACATCTACAAGGCGGCGTTCCGCCCGATGAAAAATACGCTCGCCGGGCGCCCCGAGCGGACGATCATGAAGCTGGTCGTCGATGCCGATTCGGATCGCGTGATCGGCGTGCACATCCTTGGCCCGGACGCGGCCGAGATCATTCAGGCCCTTGCCATCGCTGTGAAGATGGGCGCGACGAAAGCCGATTTCGACAACACGATCGCGTTGCATCCGACGATGGCGGAAGAGCTCGTTACCATGCGCGAGAAGTGGACGCCGCCTGCGACGACCTGAGCGACGTTACTTCGATGGTGAGGGCGCCGCAACGCCCCCCCCCCCCGCGCCGTGGAGCGAGATCGACGGCGTTTGAACGAAAAGAGCCTTCTCGCGCATAAATCGCGGAAGGCTCTTTTTTTAGAAGCGCAGCTTCCGGCAAGCGGAGGCGCTTCGACGGATCACGCGTCCGCTGGCACCACGCTATGGCGTATGTCGCTCGCCGGTGTATCTCCCCGCGAAGGCACCGTGGCCTTCGTTCGCAGCAGCGGGATCATGGCGATCAGCGCCGCGAGGAGGAGAACGATCTCGATCGAATAGACGACGATATAACCCGTCGCCGGACCGAAGGACTGGTCGCCCCAGCTGGAGATGATGTCGCGGATAATGCCGCCGCTCGCAACCGCGAAACCTGCCGCTGTTGCCTGCGCCGCGCCCCATGCTCCGAGCGCGAGGCCCGTCTGATCCTTGGGCGCGAGGTTCATGGTCGCGGTCAGTGTGCCGTGGCCGAAAAGGCCAGCGCCGAACCCGATCAGCGACGTGCCGACCACGAAAAGCCAAGGCTGCGACGCCGGAGCCGCCATGATCACCGCGAGGAAGGCCGGAATGCCCACTAACGCGCCGTAAAACGCCATCCGGAACGGATCGAAGCCGCGGCTCAGCACACGCGACGCGAGCGCGAACCCTAGAAGGCCACCGACCGCGAGCGTGGCCGTGAGCTTCGTTGTAGCGCTGACCGAGAGATGCAGAATCTGGCCGCCATAGGGTTCAAGCAGCACGTCGTGCATGCTGAAGGCGGCCGTGCCGAGACCGACGGCAACAAGGCGACGAATCGCGCTGCCGCCTTGGACGAAAGCGGCCCAGGATTCTTGGAAAGTCGGGTCTTTCTGATTGCGCTCCTCTTCCGTCAGCAGACGGGAGGGGCGGCGCGCTTCCTGCTTCCAAAGGGCGATCGTGTTCAGAACGAGCGTTGCCACGGCCGCGCCCTGAATGACCTGAATCAGGCGGCCCGGCGTAAACTCGGTCAGCAGAAGGCCGAAAATGATTGCGCTCACGATCATGCCGAATAGCAGCATGACGTACATCAGGCCGACGACCTTCGGCTGAGATTCCTTCGGCGCAAGATCGGTAGCAAGGGCCAGGCCGACCGTCTGAACGGTGTGGAGGCCGGCACCGACGAGCAGGAATGCGAAGCCAGCCGCGAGATGCCCGATCCAGACCGGGACATGCATCTCACCTTGGCCGGACAGGATCAGAATGGCGAACGGCATGATCGCCAGTCCGCCGAACTGCACGAGCGAACCCTGCCAGATGAACGGAACGCGGCGCCATCCAAGAACGGATTTATGTGTGTCGGAGCGGTGCCCGATGATCGCACGGAAGGGCGCGAAAAACAGCGGCATCGACACCATGATCGCGACCACGGAAGCGGGAACGTTCAGCTCCACGATCATCACGCGGTTGAGGGTGCCGACGAGAAGCACGAGCGCCATGCCGACTGACACCTGAAACAGGGACAGGCGCAGAAGGCGGGACAGTGGAAGTTCCGGCGTCGCCGCGTCCGCGAAGGGCAGGAAGCCCGCGCCGCGCGAAAAAACGAAACCCGTTACTCGCTGGCTGATAGAAGTCATCGATCAAGCAACTCCAACAGAAGGGGCCGAATGGCCTCGTAAAACCTTCGCCGAATATGCGACCGGAAAGGAGCGCTTGCTCAGAAACGCCACAAAGCGCCGCAAGGCGACCCCTCGCCATCGCACCGCCTTCTCTGCCCGTGTCGTGTCCAGACAGCCTTCGGCTTCTGGCTTATCCCCCAAACGCAGCTTCACTCTAGAGTAAGAGCCGCGATGAGCTAGGCAGCCTGCGCGAAGCAGCTTTGTGAGCTGCGCGCAGGCTTAAAACTTCCGGCTTCGACGGCGCTCGATTGCTCGCGCAGACCGTTCGATGTCTCCCGCGAACGAGAGACGCCGAAAGGTGCCGTCTCACTATGCCCGTACAAGCGAAGGCCCAAGACCCCATGGGATCCGAGCCCTCGGTGCGGGCAGCGAGACGAAGCGATTTAGCGCACGACCGAGGTTTCGATCGAAGCGGTCTTGGCGGCAGCGCCGTCCCAGTACTTCGGGAACCACTTCGTGTGCCCGATCAGCGACGCGTGCACGAGCACGGCGATCAGCGTGACGGTACCGAGAAGGAGCGGAAGACCAACCTTCGGGGGAACGACGAGCCAGATGCCGGCCTGTCCATCAGTATCAGCCATAGTGAATTCTCCTATTTAAGATGAGAAAGAAAGATTAGTGGAGCCAGGGGGTGTAGATGTAGGCCAGAACATGCGCCACAACCGCAATCGCGCCGAACACGCGGGTGCCGTTGATGACGTGACCGTGCAACTCCTCGGCTTCCGCCAAGGTAAGACCCGTCGGATAAACCTTCACCGGATCAGCCATGATAGTACCTCCTTAAAAGGACCTGCTGGTTTCGTGCTGGAACCCGCACGCGGGGTGCTCACAGGCTGCCTGTCGAGCGAACGTGTGTCTTATGGCAGCTCGGGTGTAAGCATATGCTGACAATCGCATGCGTCAACCGGATTTGACAGCCGAAATCGGCTTTGGGGCATTATGACGCAAGGTTGAGCAGTAAGAAAAAGATGTGACACGCGCAAAAAGTCGCGGCTAAACTCGCAAAGCGCGGCATTCCGTCCGGAGAACGAAGTATTACGAAAAAAAATACGAAAGTTTTCTTTGGCAGGGGTAAAATTACGCTGGTAGAAAGCTGTGAATAACCCCGAAGATCGCAATTAATATTTACGACCAAAAAACGACAAACACTCGACTGCCGTGCCCCTCAGCCTCGCAGCTCACTAAATAATCGAACAGCGGCGAATTTGAGGAATGCAGACAATGAAATGGCCTTGGCTCGCAACGTCTTTTGCCGCATGCGTGGCTGGAACACGCAACTTCCCCGAGCGGGAAGCGCCCCTCCAGAGAGCACAAAAATAGCCGCGCTGCCTGTCAAGGCTTGGCACGGCCGAACCAACAAGGCATCTGCGTGGGGAGGAAAAACCGCGCAGATACAAAAACACCGTCCAACTGGAAGATGCCACCGCGAAAAAGCTACCCCGGAACGGAGTATACACTTCGCAGTCGCAAACCAGTCAGACGGCGCAAAAAAGTGAATTACTTCACCTGGGTGGCAACAGTCTTCGCGCCACCTTCCCAATAAGCCGGGAACCACTTCGTGTGTCCGATCAGCGACGCGTGCACGAGCACGGCGATCAGCGTGACAGTGCCGAGAAGCAGCGGGAGACCGACCTTCGGGGGGACGACCAGCCAGATGCCGTGTTGACCATCAGTATCAGCCATTTTCAGCTCTCCAGTTTTATAGATTGATTAGTGCAGCCAGGGCGTGAAAGCATACGCGAGGAAGTGAGCGACGAGAGCCGCCGCACCGAAGACGCGCGTGCCGTTGATGACGTAGCCGTGCAGCTCTTCGGCTTCCGCCAGCGTCAAACCCGTCGGATAGACCTTATTTGGGTCAGCCATGTGTAACTCCTTCAAGGATTTGGTTTTTCTCTGTGAGGGCCGCGTGCGGCTCTACGGCTTGACCATATTCCAGAGGTGTTTGGTGTCAATGAGAATTGACAGAAAAAGCGGGATTTGTGTCAATCTGCCACAAGCTCAGAGGCTCTCTTAAGCCTTGAGAACGCTCGTAAAAAAAGAATTAATCTAGGGCTTGAAGTATAGTGTCGTTTCGGGATGCAGAGAAAATCCGCGTCTTCGTTTCGAAGTTTGACGGGAGCCTGAAAAGTTTGATAGTCGGATCGCGCACTGAGGAGCAAGCAGTGATCGAGATTTACGGACGTCCAACAGCGTGGAATGTCAGAAAGGTGCTCTTCTTTATGGAAGATGCCGGCATTCCCTATCGGCGTATCGATTGCGGGCGCGAATTCAGACCGACGAATACGCCCGATTTTCTAGGCCTTAATCCGAACGGTCTGGTGCCCGTGCTCCGGGACGGATCATTCACGCTGTGGGAAAGTCACGCCATCCTGCGTTATCTCGCCGTGAAATATGGTCCCGATGGCTATTATCCCGTTGATTTGCAAAGGCGCGCGCGGGTCGATCAGTGGCTTGACTGGAAGCTGGGGCATGTCTCGCCCGCGCTTCGGGTGCTTTTCTTGCGGCATTTTCTCCGGATCGGCGAGTATACGGACCGCGAGGCGACCGACTGCGAGGCTGAAGCGAACCGGCTTTTCGCGATCCTCGACGACCGACTCGAAAATACGGGCGCGTATGTCGCGGGAGATGAGATAACAATCGCCGACAGCGCACTGGGCATGGCGGTGCATCGCTGGCTTAATCTTCCGTTGCGTCGCCCGGATCTTCCGCACGTGATTCATTATTATGAAAGACTGAAAAAGCTGCCGTCGTTCGAGAAGACGGTTTGCATCGGCATCCCGTAGGCATCGCTTATCATCGCGGGCGGCACCCGCTTCGGCGGGACCGGCGGACGCGAGCCGCCATACCCCGGCCGCCCGAAGCCCTCACCGCAATGCGGCTTCGCTCTTATAATCAGCCGCGACGCGCAACCCATGTGGTGATTTCGGCGGCCACCTGTTGGAATGCGATATTCAATGCGTGGATGCCTGCGTTCGGATCGGGTGCCGCAGCAGCCACGCGGGCATGGAAGCGCTTCGTCGTGATGATCGAAGACGTCCGCTCGTCCACGAGCTTCACGTAGACATCGACCACGGCTTCGGGGGCGCCAGAGGTTGCATCCACTTGGAAATCGCGAATCTCGATTGCCAGAGACAGATCGCCGGTGACGCGATCCTGATTGGTGAGCACCGCACGGAAAGCACCGGAATTGGCAAGCGTTTCCACAAGCCGCGCCTGGAACAACGCGGGAAGCCGGTCGCCCCATGCCGCGCCGGAAAAGTACGCGACGCGACCGTTCCCACCCTTGACGAGGATTTCCACGGTGTCGATCGTTTTGACTGCGACCGGAGGATAAACGGTGATTTGAATACCGCGCGCGCGCATCCGCTCCACCTGCGGCGCTTCGAGATCGAACGTCGCGGGCGCAGACTCGCCAACGAGCCCACCCACGGCACACCCGCCGAGCATCCCTGCCGCCACGATGGCCGCTATCTTACGCATCAGCCGCATGATGCCTCAAAGCCCCTCTCGATTCGCCCGACCGAATATAGGCGAAGTCGCCCGCTTCGATGGTTCAATTCCTCGCATGCCTGAAAGCGTTTTCCACCCATACCAGCCACGTGAAGAAAACGCGACAAATCAGATGTATTGAGATTTGTCTGCATTACTGCGCGCTCTCCAGCAAACGTACGCGCCTCAAGAGCACGGGCAGTTACGAATTTTACATTTGATGACGGTACCGCCAGCGGGCGTGAATCAAATGTAATATTCACTGCACTAGTATTTCGGCGACTGCTGACCGCCTAGAAGAAAGCCCGTAGGATTGCGGTCGATCTTCTGGACGACGCGGTCGAGGCTATCGACCAAGCGCCTGCCGTCTTTGGCCAAAAGCTCGAACTCTCGAAGCGAGCGATCTGCCTGCTGTGTAAGTGCACCAGACTTGTCACCGACCGATTTGTCGAGCTTCTCTGAAAGCTGCCGAATGGAAATCGCGGCCTGTTGCACTTGCGACACAATCGAATTGGGGTTGTCCGAGGATTCGCCAGCAAGTCTGTCGACCGCAGAGTCGATCTTCGCACTGACGGCCGCAAGTTTTTCCGAAAGTTGCCGCACGTTTTGAATGACGGCGGCAATGTCATCCTTCCGCTCGGCCATCATGCCCGTGAATGTTTCGAGGTTGGCGACGGTGCGATGGAGCGAGTCTTCATTATTCGCAATCAGGTTGTTCAGGCGCACAGCGAGCGCGCTCGCCTGACCCGCTGCGTCCGACACGCCGGCAAACAGGGAACCGCTCGCGCCCGGATCGGCGGAAATCACCGCGATCTTCTCGCCCGGCTTCGGCTCAAGCATCGGCATGTCCGGCGTGCCGGGCGTGATCTCCATCGCGACCCATCCCGCGAGCCCCTGCTGCGAGATGCGCGCGTGGCTGTTTGTGCGAACCGGCGTGTCCTGCCTGACCGAAATCAGGATGCGTACCTTCCGCGTATCCTCCGGCAAAAGCTCGATCTTGCGCACCGCGCCGAAGCGGATGCCGTTGAACATCACGGGCGAGGCAACGGTAATGCCCTGCACCGAGCCGTCGAGGATTACGTGATATGCCTTGCCGTCGCCGCCATCCGAGTCGTGCTTCATCCAGTAGATGAAGCCGAGCAGCGCCGCGATCAGCCCGAGGACGAAGATGCCCACGATGAGGTAGTTTGCCCGTGTTTCCATCTCAGGATGCCTTTGCGATTTGTCGGCCGCGCTCGCCGCAGAAATACTCCCGCACCCACGGATGGCCGGGATCGCGGACGAGGTCCATCGGCGCGCCCTCGCGCACGACGTGCTTGTCGGCCAGAACCGCGACGCGGTCGCATACGGCGAAGATGCTGTCGAGGTCGTGGGTGATCATGTAGACGGTGAGGCCGAGCGTTCGTTGCAGGCTCTGGATCAGCCGATCGAACGCCGCAGCGCCGATGGGATCGAGGCCGGATGTCGGCTCGTCGAGGAAAACGATGCGCGGATCGAGCGCGAGCGCTCGCGCCAGTCCGGCGCGCTTCCTCATGCCGCCGGAGAGTTCCGATGGGTATTTATAGGCCGCGCTAGGGGGCAGCCCCACCATCGCGATCTTGAGCAAGGCCAGCGCGTCCATGGTCTTCAGCGGAAGCTTCAAGTGCTCGCGCATCGGCACCTGCACATTCTGAAGCACGGTAAGAGAAGAGAACAGCGCGCCGTCCTGAAACAGGACGCCGACCTGCCGTTCGATCTTCACGCGTTCGGTCTTCGAGAGTGATGCGAAGTCGCTGCTGCCGAGAATTTCCACGCTCCCCGCCTCGAAAGGCAGAAGCCCGAGGATCGTGCGCAGCAGCACCGATTTGCCCGTCCCCGATCCGCCCGCGATGGCGAGGATTTCGCCCGCATGCACGTCGAGGCTGAGGTTTTCGAAGATGAGCTGCGTGCCGAAGTGCTTCGTCAGCCCGCGAATGCGGATCGCATATTCAAGCTGCGCGCCGTTCAACTGCGGTGCCGTCATGTCAGAACCCCGCCGCCGAGAGGAAAATGGCAAACACGGCGTCGAGCACCAGCACGAGGAAGATCGCCTTCACCACCGCCGTTGTCACCTGCGTGCCAACCGACTCCGCGCTGCCCTGAGCGCTCAAGCCTTCCAGACAGCCGACAAGCCCGATGACGAGCGCGGCGAACGGAGCCTTGATGAGCCCGACATAAAGATGCTTCGCCTGCACCGAGCTGTTCAGCCTTTGCAGATACATGTCGGTGTCGAGCGAGAGATAAAGCTTCGCCATGACGGCACCGCCCGCGAGCGCCATCATGTCGGCCAGGAAGACGAGAAGCGGCAGCGCGATCATCAGCGCAAGCACACGCGGGAGGACCAGCGTCTCGATGGGATCGATGCCGAGCGTGCGCATGGCGTCGATCTCTTCGCGCATCTTCATGGTGCCGATCTGCGCGGTGAAGGCCGAGGCCGAACGCCCCGCGACCATGACCGCGGCGAGGATCACGCCCAACTCACGCAGCGCTAGGATGCCCAGCATGTCGATGGACATCGTTTCCGCGCCAAATTTTTGCAGCTGGAAAGCGGATTGCTGCATCACGACGCCGCCGATGAGGAAGCTCACCAGCGCTATGATCGGCACGGCGGAAAGGCCAGTCTGCTGAAGCTGGTGGGTGAAGGCCTTTATGCGGAAGCGCCCCGGGTGCACGACGACGCGCCCGAGCGCGGCAGTCGTTTCGCCGAGGAACATGGTGAGGCGGATGGCATCGCGCCCGATGGAGGTCGCGGCGGAAAGGAAGCGGCGGAGGATCTCGACGGCTGCGCCTGCGCGCGGCGGCGGCGGCTCGAACGCAGCCGGGGCGGCGCGCGCGATCTCGTCAAGCAGGATGCGGTGCTCCGGGCGAGCGCGGAAGAAGTCGGCGGTTTTGGCGGCGGCCTTGCCATCCCTCAGCCCGACAAGGGTCAACGCGCCCGCTGTATCCAACCGCCGCACATCGCCGATGTCGATCTCGTGAGCGGCGCCGTGCGGGGCTTCGAAATCATCGACGGCGGCCTGCGCATCACCCAGCGCCGCGAGCGTCCAGTCGCCGGACACGATGAGCCTGCGCGTCCCGCGCTCCTCGGCGGAGCGGAGGCCCGGTTTTATGATCCGGTCCAGAACTGCGTCGTTGTCAGGCATTCCCGTCGTCAGACTTCTGAAAGAATTGTTAAGCCATAGCGAGGATTGGGTGTCGAGTCTGTGAAAAACTGTCGCAAACCTTCGCGCGACGTGTTCCTGCCAGTCAACCGTGACAAGAACGAGACGCCAAGAAACCGTGCGATTTTGTCAAGCGTTTGGAAAGGTTTACCCGCTAGTGTTTCTACAACCGATTTTCGAACACCCGGCGGCGAGTATGACAATCCTCACAATGGCTCCCCTGTCAGAGGCCGACTACTGCGCGATCGAGAGCGCGCTTCTCGCGTCGGACAAGGGCCGACGCTTCCTGCGAGCTTATGTCGACCGCAATCGCGGGCTTGAGACGCTTCGCCTGCTCCGGTCGATTTCGAGGCTACACCGCGCGGCGCTCGGTGTGCCCGGCCTCAACGCAGAGGTCTGCCGCGATCTTTCGGGCATTCTCAGCACCGTATCCAAGCACCGGCACAAGGCGTTCGATTGTTTCGACGAAGGAGACAAGGCGGAGCTTCTGCTTAACGGTATGGAGGAAATCGAGGCGGCCGTTATCGCCCTCATCGAATCGATCGAGGATCGCATGGCGGACTCATTGAACGAGGAACTCGAATCGCAGGCGCAGCAGCCCGGTTCGCCCGCCGCTCCCTATGCCTCGGACCGCACCGCAAAGCTTTTCGGCGAGCTTTCCTCCTATTTCACGACCGAAACGCGCTGAAGCGCTTTTGAGTGAAGCTGTTATCCAGCGCGCTTCTTCCCGCGCGCTGACGCTCAAATCCGACAAGCAGTTCCCGACGAACATACGCGGGACATACGGCGTCACGGGCAATTCCCGCGCGCCTTTGGGCTTGCGCCATATTCGCGCCCTACATCCTCCCAATGAGAACGTGTCTTTCCTGGCCGATACCGGTTTCCAAGCCGGCGGATCTGGCACGCCAGCGTCGCGGCGACGCTCCCCGCGAAGTTTGCGCAAAACCTACCCCAAGTTGAAGCGAGGCATTCTTGCAACGCTCGACCACTTAACGGATTGCAGGGCGCTCGATAAGACAATCAGAGGTTGATACAGCTAAAGGTTGCGGATAAGTCGTTAAGCAGACCTTAGTTGTTTCGAATCGGAAAAAGCCATGATTGTCATCGTCGACGACCGCGAAACGGTGTTGAACGGATATGCCGCCTGGTTCTGCCGGGAGGGCGTTTCTGCAACCGGGCTTGCACCGCATGACTTCCGGCAGTGGGTGAATACTGCACCGGAGCCGGATATCGACGCGGTTGAAGCCTTTCTGCTCGGCGACTTTCAGAATCGCGAGGAAGTGCCGCTCAAGATCAAATCGCGGTCCGGTGCGGCCGTCATCGCCATGAACGAAACGAAATCTTTGAACGATACGCTCGATCTATTCGCCGCTGGCGTGGACGATGTTGTGCGCAAGCCCGTCCATGTGCGCGAAATTCTTGCCCGCATCCGCGCCATCAGCCGCCGCTCGCAGCAGGAGGCGCAGTCTCAACCGCTTTCCGGTCGCATCCGCGTCTTCTCCGATGGTCGCGATCCCGAGATCGATGGCGAGCCGCTCCCGCTCCCGCGTCGCGAACGCCGCATTCTCGAATATCTGATGACAAACAAGGGCCGCCGCGTGACGAAGTCGCAAATCTTCAACTTCGTCTACGGATTGTTCGACGACGGCATCGACGAGAACGTCATCGAAAGCCACATCAGCAAGTTGCGCAAGCGGTTGCGCCAGCGGTTGGGGTCTGATCCGATCGATTCTCAGCGCTTCCTTGGCTACCGGCTGACTCAAGACTAAAGCGGGACTTTGAGACATGGCGTCTACTTCTGGCGCCTTTTTTCCTAATTTCAGGCCCGCGAAGCCGTGTCCGGTCTACGGCATGGTGCCACAAATCGGACGTTGCACGACGCTGTAGGTCTTTCGTGTTGACGGCTTTCCGCGTCAAATCGGGCCGATGCGGATCTTGTTCTTGTTGGTTCGGGTCCGACGAGCAGGGTGCGAGACATTCGCACGCTGCCAGCCGACTTAAAAGCGCTTGCCAACGGCTTGGCCTTTGTGAGGTTGTCGACAATTCTGCCTTCGGCCTGCGCAGCGGTGGTTTTGCTTGAGCGGTGCGGCCCAATTTTTGAAACGCTCGCCTTCGGTGCGACGAGGGTCCAAATCGCGCCATACCCGACCGCGATGCGTTCGCTCTGCTCGCGAGGCGGGGTCCGTCGATGCATATGCGTCGAACGCCCGACACGATGGGTGCGTGTGTCGCGAGATGCTTGGCTTATTGCACAACGCCCATGTCGGCTTTACGGATCGACGGCCTTTCCGATCAGATGGACAACAGTAGTTGCGATTTCGTCTCTAGCTTTAGGCTAAAGAGCCGCTTTAAGCTGGATCAGCGCTTCAATATCTGACCGAACTCTACGGTTTCCCCGCGCGATCCCAGAACGCCTTGATCTTGCTGAGGAAACCGATGGTATCCGGGTGCGTCGTGTCGTTCGACGCCTTCTCGAATTCCTTCAGCAACTCCTTCTGCTTGCGCGACAGGTTTTGCGGCGTCTCCACCTCAACCTGCACGTAAAGATCGCCGGTCAGCTTTGACCGAAGCACTGGCATACCTTTGCCGCGAAGGCGGAACTGCTTGCCGGTTTCGGTCCCCTCGGGGATCTTCACCCGCGCGCGGCCACCGTCAATCGTCGGCACTTCGACCTGCCCGCCGAGCGCCGCCGTCACCATGGTGATCGGCACGCGGCAGAACAGATCCGCTCCGTCGCGTTGGAAGATGTCGTCGGGCATGATCGACAGGAAGATGTAGAGATCGCCCGCCGGACCGCCGCGAATGCCAGCCTCGCCCTCGCCCGCAAGTCGGATGCGCGTCGAATCCTCGACGCCCGACGGGATGTTGACCGAGAGCGTGCGCTCGCGCGTCACCCGCCCGCTGCCGGAGCAGACCGTGCAAGGCTTCTGAATAATCTCGCCGCGCCCTTGGCAAGTCATGCAGGTGCGCTCGATGGTGAAGAAGCCCTGACTCGCACGCACCTTGCCGAAGCCTTGGCAGGTCGGGCAAGTCACGGGGCTGGAGCCAGATTCCGCGCCAGCACCGCCGCACGCCTCGCACGTGACGGAAGCGGGCACGCGAATCTGCGCCGTCTTGCCGTAAAAGGCTTCGGCGAGAGAAATCTCCATGTTGTATTTGAGATCGGAGCCGCGTTCCTTGGCGCTGCGTCCGCGCGTGCGGCGGCCACCCATAAACTCGCCGAACAGGTCGTCGAAGATCTCCGACATCGAAGCCGAGAAGTCCGAGCCGAAGCCGTAGCCCCCATTCGCTCCCGCGCCTTCGAAGGCTGCGTGGCCGAATTGGTCGTAGGCGGCGCGCTTCTGCGGGTCTTTCAGCGCCTCGTAGGCTTCATTAACTTCCTTGAACTGAATTTCGGCCGTGGCGCTGCCCGGGTTGCGATCCGGGTGACATTCTTTTGCAAGCTTCCGAAAAGCGCTTTTGATTTCGTGATCGGCTGCGCCCTTTTTCAGCCCGAGCACCTCGTAATAATCGCGCTTCATGGTGTGTTGTTAAGATCCTTGATCATCAGCCTTAGCCTGCAAAAGATCAGCTTAAGCTTGGCGGACGCAGTTTGTGCGCCGGTCCGGCCAAGCCGGGCTGCGGAATCGCGGGGAGACTTGGCGCCTCCCCGCTTCTATTTTTAGGCCGACTTCTTCTTGTCGTCCTTGACTTCCTCGAACTCGGCATCGACGACGCCATCGGATGCCGTCGAGCCACCAGCGGCACCGCCCTGCGGGCCGCCCGCTCCGGGCGCAGCGCCGCCTGCGTCACCACCAGCCTGACGGTAAAGCGCTTCACCGAGCTTCATCGCGGCCTTGGCAAGCTCATCGGCCTTGGCGCTGATCTGCGCGGCATCTTCGCCCGTCGAAGCGGTTTTCAACTCGGCGACGGCAGCTTCGACCGCCTTCTTGTCGCTGTCGGAAACCTTGTCGCCAAGTTCAACCAGCGTCTTCTCGGTCGAGTGAATGAGCGCTTCCGCCTGGTTTTTGGCCTCGACCAGCTCGCGGCGCTTCTTGTCTTCCGCGGCGTGGGTCTCGGCTTCCTTGACCATGCGGTCGATGTCGTTGTCGGACAAACCGCCCGACGCCTGAATGCGGATCGACTGCGCCTTGCTTGTGGCCTTGTCCAGCGCGGACACGTTCACGATGCCGTTCGCGTCGATGTCGAACGTAACTTCGATCTGCGGCACCCCGCGCGGTGCGGGCGGAATGCCCACGAGGTCGAATTGTCCGAGCATCTTGTTGTCCGCCGCCATCTCGCGCTCGCCCTGGAAGACGCGAATGGTCACCGCGTTCTGATTATCCTCGGCGGTCGAGAAGACCTGGCTCTTCTTCGTCGGGATGGTCGTGTTGCGGTCGATAAGGCGGGTGAACACGCCGCCGAGCGTCTCGATGCCGAGCGAGAGCGGCGTGACGTCGAGCAGCAGCACGTCCTTCACGTCGCCCTGAAGCACGCCCGCCTGAATGGCTGCGCCCATGGCCACGACTTCATCCGGGTTGACGCCCTTGTGAGGCTCCTTGCCGAAGAAGTTCTTCACGATTTGCACGATCTTCGGCATGCGCGTCATGCCGCCGACGAGCACGACTTCGTCGATTTCGGCCGCTTTCAGCCCGGCATCGCGGAGGGCCGCTTCGCAGGGGCCGATGGTCCGCTGCACGAGATCGTCCACGAGGCTTTCGAGCTTGGAGCGCGTCAGCTTCATCGTCAGATGCTTCGGGCCGCTCGCATCGGCGGTAATGAACGGCAGGTTGATTTCGGTCTGCTGGGCGCTGGAAAGCTCGATCTTCGCCTTCTCGGCGGCTTCCTTGAGGCGCTGAAGCGCCAGCTTGTCGCTGCGAAGGTCGATGCCATTCTCGCGCTTGAATTCGCTCGCGAGGTAATCGACGAGGCGCATGTCGAAGTCTTCACCGCCGAGGAACGTGTCGCCGTTGGTGGACTTCACCTCAAACACGCCATCGCCGATTTCGAGCACGGAAATATCGAACGTACCGCCACCAAGGTCGTACACGGCGATGGTTTTCGATTCTTTCTTCTTGTCGAGTCCGTAGGAAAGCGCGGCGGCCGTCGGCTCGTTGATGATGCGGAGAACTTCGAGGCCCGCGATGCGACCGGCGTCCTTGGTGGCCTGACGCTGGGCATCGTTAAAGTAGGCGGGAACGGTAATGACGGCTTTCTCGACCTTTTCGCCGAGATATGCTTCTGCCGTTTCCTTCATCTTCTGAAGAATGAAGGCCGAAATTTGAGAAGGAGAGTATTTCTTGCCGTTGGACTCGACCCAAGCGTCCCCATTGTCGCCGCGAACGATCTTGTAGGGAACGAGGTTCATGTCCTTCTTGACGATTTCGTCGTCGAAGCGGCGGCCGACAAGGCGCTTGATCGCGAAAAATGTGCTTTCCGGATTCGTAACGGCCTGACGCTTGGCGGGCAGGCCGATCAGACGCTCGCCGTCATTGGTGAATGCCACCATGGACGGCGTCGTGCGCATGCCCTCTGAATTCTCGATGACCTTTGGATGGCTTCCCTCCATGACGGACACGCAAGAATTGGTCGTGCCCAAGTCAATGCCAATCACTTTCGACATGGTTTAGAACCTCGTGCTGCTCATTCTTGTCGCGAGACGACAGGCTGCCAAAGCCAGCCACCCCGTATTTATTTGATGTCTTCGTCCCGCGCCGAGAATGTTTATCTCGAATTGGTGTTCATATAGGGGAGCGCTTGAAGCCGCGCAAGCACCAGCGGCTCGCCGTAACGCTTCCGACGTGCTTCACGAACAGGATATTGTCTTGGGTGCCGAAATATGGCGCCATCAGGAGCATTTCGCCGCATGCGGGGACCGGCGAAAATCGTGCAAATTCCGTCGTAAAGCACCCCGTCGATGTGGCCGCGATGGGGCAAGAGTGTGGCGTCGGGGCCCTTGGCGCAAAAAATGGCCATCCTTTTCCGGCTTGTGAAGGCGCCAACCGTGGGCTGGCGACGGTTGTGGCGTGCCGATGCGGCGTCAAGGCGCGCGCGCCGGAGAGAATTTGCGCGCCATTTGGCCTTGCGCGCCCCCGGGGACGGGACAACAATAGTTGTTTCATCCAGGTCGCGCGGCGGCTCGACTGCGCGCCTACCCCGACCGGCTTCAGGTGCCCCAGCCCCACAAGGGCGGGTTCCGGCATTAAAACGCAAGTCCAAGGAGCGTCCATGGACGATACTCTGCCCAGCGCATTCGGCCCGGCGAGCGGCGTGCATCCCCTCACGAAACCGCAGCCCGGCCTTCCTTCCGTCACTGCATTCAATCGCCACGAGCTCAGCGCAATCTTTTCCGTCTACGGCGCGAAAGTCGCTGAGGGCGAGTGGCGCGATTATTCCATCGATTTTCTCAAGGACCGCGCGGTGTTTTCCGTGTTCAGGCGGTCGACCGAAATGCCGCTTTACCGCATCGAAAAGAGCCCGAAGCTCACCAAGCGGCAGGGCGCTTACAGCGTCGTCGCGACGACCGGCCTCATCCTGAAGCGCGGGCACGACCTCGCCAAGGTGCTTCTCGTGCTCGACCGCAAGCTCCGCCTCGTCAAAAGCTGAAACTCTAGGTGGCGGGCGAAAAAAAGGCCCCTTGCGGGGCCTTTTGGCTGCACTTGTGGAGAAGCTATTCGCGACGCTCGCCGAAGAGCTGCATCAACGCAACGAAGATGTTGATGAAGTCGAGATACAGGCTAAGCGCCCCCAGAATGGCCGCGTGCCCGAGGCTCTGGCCCCCATACTGCGCCTGCGCAAGGTAGTTATCCTTGATCTGCTGCGTGTCGTACGCGGTGAGGCCTGTGAAGATCAGCACGGCGAGAACCGAGATCGCGAACTGAAGGCCCGTCGAGCCAAGGAACGCATTCACGATGCTCGCGATCACGAGGCCGATGACGCCCATGATGAGGAACGAGCCGAACTTCGTAAGGTCAGCCTTCGTGGTGTAGCCGTAGATGCTGACGGCACCGAAGGTCGCGGCGGTGATGAAGAAGATGCGCGCGATCGAGGTGCCGGTATAGGCGATGAAAATGCTCGAAAGCGATAGACCCATCAACGCTGCGAACAGCCAGAACACGCCCTGCGCGGTTGCGGTGCTCATCCGGTTGATCGTCGCCGAGAAGGCGAATACCACGATCAACGGCGCGAACATCACGAGCCACTTCACCCAGCTCTTGAAGATGACCGTGCCGAGCGAGGTCAAGCCGACGATCTTGCCGGCATCGTTGGTAATCACGGCCTGGCTGTAGATGGTGTAGGCCATGATGCCCGTCACCAGCAGCCCGATGCCCATGTAACTGTAAACGCGGATCATATGAGCGCGCAGACCCTCGTCAATCGCGAAGGCGTCCGTGCGCGCGCGAGCATTTGCGTTATATGCTCGAGACGTGTCGTAGTCTGCCATTGTCCTCTTTGGTCCCTGACATTTTTCTCAAAAGGTCTGCGCAGAAGGTCTTCCAGGTTTCACCCCGGACGGCCTGGAGCACGGCCTATTGTCAGGCGGCCTGCCCTGTCGTCGCCATCCAGACGTTCACTCGGAACGCAGATATTGCGCCGGTTTCGCTGAAAGGACTTTGAACGTCCCCAACGCACCCAGCGCAGTGACGAATATGGTTTCAATCACCGATGGCTGCAATAGCGCCGATAGCGAGACTACAAAAGTTAATCCCATGACATATTTCACGATAACCCACGCTGCCAGAAGCCCAAGCGCGGCCGCGACGGCCGAAAGGCACATCGCGAGGATCAGATATTCAAGGATATGCGCCGTTATGACGCGGCGCTTGCTCGCGCCGAGGGTGCGCAGCACAACCGCTTCATAGATCCGCCGCCGCTGCGCCGTGAGCAGTGCGCCTGCCACAACCAGTGCGCCCATGATGAGCGTGACACTGCCCGCCGCGCGAACCGCCGTCATGATTTTCTCGAACACGCCGTTGAACGCGGCGAGAGCATCGCGCACGCGCACGGCTGACACGGCGGGATAAGCGCCCGCGACGGCCTTCATCACGTCGGCTTCCGCCTTCGCGTCGGGCGTCTGGCCCTCCGGCCATGACAGCGTCGCGAGCCATGTGAACGGCGCGGCCTTGAGCGCGTTCGGTGAGAAGATCATCACGAAGTTGATGTCGATCGAACCCCACTTGACACTGCGAAAGTTGGCGATCTTCGCCTGCATGTTTCGGCCGAGGACGTTGACCGTCACCGTGTCGCCAATCGCGAGCCCGAGCGCCTTGCCGATCTCCGCCTCGAACGAAACAAGCGCCTCGCCATTATGGTCGGCGGGCCACCATGCGCCTTCGGTGATCTGCGAGCCGGACGGCACAGCGTCCGAATAGGTGATGCCACGGTCGCCATTCAGCACCCATTCCGCCGACGACGGAGCCTTGATCTGCTCCACCGGCACACCCTTCAACGCGACGAGCCGTCCGCGCAGCATGGGCGCGGTGGCGATACGCGCGTCGGGCGCCTTTTCTTCCAGCAAGTCCTCGAACGCGACGAGGCTGGGCTTCGGGATGCCGATAAAGAAGTAGCTCGGCGCGTGCTCCGGCAGCCGCGTCTTGAGTTCGTTCGTCAGCGATGCGTCGACCAGCGAAACGGCGGTCAGCAGCGTCAGTCCCGCGCCGAGCGACAGCGCGATGGTGCGCGCGAGGCTCGCCGGTCCCGCGATGTTGGCGAGCGCGAGCGCCACTTCAGGCCGCTTCGGCCTGGGAAGCCGCGCGGCGAACCGGCGTATACCCGCGCCGATGAACCAGAATAGCACGAAGACCGCGAACAAGGCCGCAGCGGTCACGGCCGCGATCTTCTGGTTCTGCGACAGAAGAATGGCGGCGGCAGCGAGCAGCGCCACCGCGCCGAGCGAGGCGTAGCGATAGGCGCGCGGCGGAAACCACGTCGCGTCCTCGCTACCGTTGCGGAACAGTTCGGCGGCGCGAACCTGTTGCGCGCGACCCAGCGGCCAAAGGATGAAGGGCAGCGCCGTCAGCGCACCGAACAACGCCGCGAGGCCGAGCGCTTCCGGCTGGAAACCCGGCTCAAGGCTCACCGGCAGGAGGCCGCTCGCCAGCCCCGCGACGAGCCACGGCACGGCGATTGCGATCCCGAAGCCGATTAGAATGCCAAGCGCGGCGAACAGCGCCATCTCGATGAAAAATACCTGAAAGATGGTGCGCTGCGATGCGCCGAGCGCCTTGAAAGTGGCGATGGTCCGCCGCCGCCGCTCGACGAATGCCGACACCGCGTTCGCCACGCCGATGCCACCCGTCAGCATCGCCGTCAGCCCCACCAGCGTCAGAAACTCGGCGAGCCGGTCCAGCGTGTTGCGGATGCCGGGCGTGGGGTCGGAGGTGTCGCGCACCAGAAAGCCCGCCTCGGGAAACGCCGTGGATAGCGCGGCCTTGAATGTCGGCGGCGCGCCGCCCTCAACCTTGATGCGATAGGCCCAGCGCACGAGCGCGCCCGGTTCCGCGATCCCGGTCGCCTTCAACGCGTGAGCCGACATGAGGATGCGCGCGCCGAAAGCCGGACCCGCCGCGAAACGGTCAGGCTCTTGTCCGAGCACGGCGACGACCGGGAACGACGCCTTGCCGAGCGTGATCTCGTCGCCGAGCTTTAGGCCCAGTTGGTCCAGTATGGTGCGGTCCACGGCCAGCCCGCCACCCCGGAGGGCATTGAGGCCGTCGCCCTCTTCCATCGTCACCGCGCCATAAAGCGGATAGGCGCTGTCCACGGCCTTGAGGTCGACCAGCGCCTGCGCGTTCGCGTCGGGCCGCCGCGCCATCGCCCGCATGGTCGCCACCTCGCTCACGCGGCCAACGCTTTCGAGGAAGGCGCGCTCGTCCGCATTTGCCTGCCGATGGATGAGCGTCGCCTCGACGTCGCCACCGAGCAGCAACGTCGCGTCTCGCGCCAGCGCATCGCGGATCGCGCCCGAAAGCCCGTTGATCGCGCCGATGGCGCCCGTGCCTAGCGCGATGCAGATCAGGAAGATCCAGAAGCCCGCCACGCCGCCGCGAAGGTCGCGCAGCGCAAGGCGAAGGGCGAGCGGCAGCGCCGGGCCGCGCGAATGCGGCGCATCCGTTTCGGCGGCGACCGTCATGCCGACGCCGTTTCATGGATCGACGCCGCGATCCGCCCGTCATGCATGGCGACGACGCGCTCGCAGCGTTTCGCCAGCGCCGTGTCATGCGTTACGAGCACAAGCGTCGTGCCGAAGCGGCGATGCAGCGAAAAGATCAGATCCATGATTTGCCGCCCGGTCTCTCCGTCGAGGTTGCCGGTCGGTTCGTCCGCGAACAGGATTTTCGGCTCGGCGACGAGCGCCCGGGCGAGCGCGACGCGCTGCTGTTCGCCACCCGAAAGCTGCCCCGGCACGTGGTGAAAGCGCCCCGACAGCCCGACCTCGGAAAGCACCGCCTCCGCTCGCTCGAACGCATCGGCGCGATTGAGAAATTCGAGCGGCAGAGCCACATTCTCGATGGCCGTCATGGTCGGGATCAGGTGGAAGGACTGGAACACGATGCCGATGGAGCGACCCCGGATCGCGGCGAGCGCGTCCTCGCCAAGCGTCGTGAAATCCTCGCCCGCGACGACGACGCGGCCCGAGGTGGCGGCTTCGAGGCCGGTCATCACCATGAGCAGCGACGATTTGCCGGAACCGCTCGGCCCGACGAGCGCCACGGACTGGCCCTCGGGCACGGCGAGATCGATACCGCGCAGGATGTCGACGGAGCCCGCGCGGCTTTTCAGCGTGAGCGTTACGCCTTTCAGATCTATGACGGGTGCGGCGCGGCGAGGGGTGCCTGCGTGCGGCGCTTCGGAAACCGAGGGGAATTGCAAATGAGACACCGTTTCGAGACTTCGTTGCCGCGCTTCATATGGATAGGATTGTTCGCAATTTCGACCGCGTGCGCCGCGATTTTTGTAACCGCTTTCGCCATTGCGCCCGCGCGCGCAGCCGAGCCGGAGAAGGAAATCGTGATCCTCGCGCTTGGCGACAGCCTGACGGCGGGCTTTCAGCTCCCGCCCGACAAGGCGTTTCCGGCGCAATTACAAGCCGCGCTCCGGGCGAAGGGCCACGCCGTGCGCGTTCTGAATGCGGGCGTCTCCGGCGACACGGCGGCGGATGGCGCGGCGCGGCTCGACTGGAGCATGTCCGAGCCGGCGGATGCGGCGATTGTCGAACTCGGCGCGAACGACATGCTGCGCGGCCTCGATCCGAAGCAGACGGAAGCCTCGCTCGATGCGATCCTGAAGGCGCTATCCGACAAGCGCGTCGACCTTCTCATCGCGGGCATGGAGCCGTTGCGCAATTGGGGCGAGGATTACGCCGCGCAATTCCGCGCGATGTGGCCGCGACTCGCGAAGGATTACAACGCGATCCTCTATCCGTTCTTTCTCAAGGGCGTCGCGACGGTCGCCGCGCTCAACCAGCCGGACGGCCTGCACCCGACCGGCGACGGCGTCGCGGTCATTGTGCGCAATATCCTGCCCGACGTCGAAAAGCTGATCGCGCGGGTGAAGGAGCGGCGATCCGGCACGCACTGATTCAACTTTTAATTGAATGCGAATAACGGAAAAAGCCCCGCGCAGGGTTCTTCGTAAAGACTGTCCTCCAACGAATCTGGAGGATCGAAACTATGCGCGCCGGAGAAGTCATCCCGTTCCACCGCAGCGTCTGGCCTTCGCACATCAATGTCAGCCCGGCCCCTGAGACGCAGGGCGCGAACATCACCATCTCGCGCAACGAGACGAGTGTTTCCATCGTCGCCAGCGAAGAGGAAGCGGGCGCGTTGACGATCTCGACGCCGCGTGGCCCGCTCGAAGAGCAGGTCGATTGGCGCAACCTGAAGGACTTTCCGTTCATCGAAGAGGTCACGACCGAACGCACCGCCATGGGCGAGGTCCGCAAGTTGCGCCTCGCCAAGTTCGACGATGTCGTCATCGGCGCCGACGCGCGCGGCAACGTCTACATCGACTGGCGAAGCTGAGCGCGCGAAGGCTGGCGATGGAGGCGCGTTGCCTCGTTCGCCGTGCCGCGTTCTCTATCGCCCGACCTCGAACTTGACGCCCTGCGCGAGCGGCAGCGTCGAGCCGTAGTTTATGGTGTTGGTCGCGCGGCGCATATACGCCTTCCACGAGTCGGAGCCAGCCTCGCGGCCGCCGCCCGTTTCCTTCTCGCCGCCGAACGCACCGCCGATCTCCGCCCCGGACGGGCCGATGTTGACGTTCGCGATGCCGCAATCCGAGCCGCGCGCCGACAGGAACCGTTCCGCCTCGCGCAGATCGTTCGTGAAGATGGACGACGAAAGCCCCTGCGGAACCTCGTTGTTCAGGCGAATGGCTTCCTCAAGCTCGTTGTAACGGATCACATAGAGGATCGGCGCGAAGGTTTCCTTTAGCACCGGCCCCACCTGCTCGGGCATCTCGATCAGCGTCGGCTGCACATAGACGCCACCCTCCGGCACGCCCGCGCGGATGCGCTCGCCGCCGGTGAAGAGGCTGCCGCCCGACGCCTTCGCCTCCTCGAACGCCTTGTACATACCGGCGTAGGCCGCCTCGTCGATCAGCGGGCCGACAAGGGTGCCGTCGTCCAGCGGGTTGCCGACCTTCACGGTCGCATAAGCCTGCTTCAGGCGCGGGACGAGCTTGTGATAGACGGAATTATGCACGAACAGCCGCCGCAGCGACGTGCAGCGCTGCCCCGCCGTGCCCATCGCGGCGAAGGCGACGGCGCGAAGGCTCAGGTCGATGTCGGCCGTTGGGCAGACGATGGCCGCGTTGTTGCCGCCGAGTTCAAGGATGGCGCGGGCGAAGCGCGAGGCGAGCCGAGGGCCGACCGCACGGCCCATCGCCGTGGAACCGGTGGCGGAGACGAGCGGCACGCGTGGGTTATCGACCAGCGCCTCGCCGGCCTCGCGCGCGCCGATTACGACTGCCGAAAGCCCGTCCGGCGCGATGTGACCCGCCTTGCGGTATCGCGCCACCGCCCGCTCGAATATGGCCTGCGTGGCGAGCGCGGTCAGCGGCGTCTTCTCCGACGGCTTCCACACGCACGCGTTGCCGCAGACGAGTGCGAGCGACGCGTTCCACGCCCACACCGCCACAGGAAAGTTGAACGCCGAGATAATGCCGACGACGCCCAGCGGATGCCACGTCTCCATCATGCGATGATCGGCGCGCTCGCTCGCGATGGTGAGGCCGTAAAGCTGGCGCGAGAGTCCCACGGCGAAATCGCAGATGTCGATCATCTCCTGCACCTCGCCGAGGCCTTCGGAAACGATCTTTCCGGTCTCGATGGTGACGAGGCGGCCGAGCGCGGGCTTGTTGGCGCGGAGTTCCTCGCCGAACAGCCGCACAAGTTCGCCGCGCACGGGCGCCGGAACGCTGCGCCATGCGAGGAATGCCGCGTGCGCCGCGTCAACCGCTGCATTCATGTCCGCCGCGCCGCCGAGCCGCACGCGTCCGATGATCTCGCCCGTGATCGGGGTCTTCGCCTCGAACGCGCCGCCCGACAAAGTCTCGCTCGCAACACCCAAATCTTCGAGCAGCGCGCGGACATCGCGGGGGATAGAGCCGGTCTCGGGAACTGAAGTCATCGATTTTTCCTTAACGAGCAGGGAATGTGCCGCATGGCTTCGCTTGTCGTCTGGAAGCAATGCCGGTACCTTTTCAGTATAATATTGGAACGCTCGATAAAGAGCGGAAGAACCATGGGAAAGCGCGCTTGAGCGGGGCTAATGGTGTAACGTTCGAGCCGGTCGAACTGGCGAGATCGAAAGTCTTGCAGGATCACTTCCGCGAGACCTACGCGAAGATTTTCGCTGACCCGAATACCCCGCGCACCGTTGTCATCGTGCCAAGCATCACCTTCGACCGCGAAGTGATGGCGCGCATCGCGGGCGTACATCACTACGAGGAGCGGCTGCTTTGCCTGCTTCTGCTGCTGCGCTTCCCGCGCACCCGTGTGATCTACGTCACAAGCACGCCCATCGCCACGCCGATCATCGACTATTACCTGCATCTTCTGCCGGGCATCCCGGCCCAGCATGCCAAGAAGCGGCTCGTGCTTCTCTCCTGCTACGACAGTTCCGACGCGCCGCTTTCCGCGAAGATCCTCGCGCGCCCGCGCCTAATCGAGCGGATCAAGGCCGCAATCCCCGATCCGCACGCGGCGCATGTGACCTTTTTCACGGTGACGCCGCTCGAAAAAAAGCTCGCTCTGAAGCTCGACCTGCCGATTTACGGCTCCGATCCCGAGGTTTCCTGCTGGGGGTCGAAGAGCGGATCGCGCAAGATTTTCAGGGAAGCGGGCATCGCCATGCCCGCAGGCTTCGAAGACCTGAAGAACGCGGACGACATCGTGGATGCGCTCGTCACGCTGAAGGAGCGGAATCCGGCGCTGCGCCGCGCCGTGGTGAAGCTGAATGACGGCTTCTCGGGGGAAGGCAACGCGGTGTTCTGCTTCCAGGGCGCGCCGGAGGCCGGCCTTCGCGAGTGGGTGGGTGAGCAGCTTCCGCATCTCGGCTTTCAATCGGCGGAAATGACGTTCGACGCCTTCATGGAAAAATTCGAGCTGATGGGCGGCATCGTGGAGGAGTTCCTTGAGGGCAAGATCAAGCGTTCGCCCTCATCGCAATTCCGCGTCGATCCGATGGGGACGCTTGAGACCATCTCGACGCACGATCAGGTGCTCGGCGGGGCGAACGAGCAGGTTTTTCTCGGCTGCAAATTCCCGGCGGATGAAAGCTATCGCCTCGACATTCAGGAACTCGGCCGCCGCGCGGGCGAGGTGCTTGCGTCGAAGGGTGCGCTCGGCCGCTTCGCCATCGATTTCATGTCGGTGAAGGACGACGAAGACGCGCCGTGGCGGCATTACGCCATCGAGATCAACTTGCGGAAGGGCGGCACCACGCACCCGTTCCTCATGCTGCAATACCTCACGGCGGGGCGCTACGAGCGCGAAACCGGTCTGTTTTACAGCGCGGCGGGCAAGCCTTGCTTCTATTACGCGTCGGACAATCTCCACGCGGACCATTATCGCGGGCTGACCCCGACCGACCTCATCGACATCGCCGCGACGCAGCGGCTGCATTTCGACGCCGCGAAGCAGGAAGGCGTCGTGTTTCATCTCGTCGGCGCGTTGTCGGAGTTCGGCAAGCTCGGCGTGCTCGCCATCGGCGACACGCAGGAGAAGGCTTATCAGTCCTACATGCGAAGCGTGGCGATCCTCGACGAAGAGGGCACGCGGCACGATGGCGACTAGTTAAAGGCGCCAGCGGGCACGCTGTCATTCTACGCCGCCCGAGCTGCCGATATAGCGCAGCGCACCCGTTGAAAGTGCGCCGCCGACCACGCAGGGAATGCCCGCCGTTCCGACGCTCGCCACCGCGAGGCCGAGGCAACCCGCCGACACTGCCGCCTGGCCGACCGAACCCCAGGTGAGAAGATCGCGCGTGGAGCCGGGCCCTTTGCGCTTCAACTCGTCGAGCGCTGCGAGCGCGTCCTTGCCGAGCCGCGCGGTGTCCGCGAGTTCCGCCGCTTCGATCACTTCCGCGAGGATGGGCTTCACCTTCTTCGGTTGCCGCTCCTGCAAATTCTTCAGCACGCGCAGAAGATCCGCGTCGCGCGCCGCGTTCGACGCCAGCGTGAAGCGCGCCATGCTGCCGATGGTGAGCTTGTCCACGCTGTCGCGCTCCTTCGACCATGGCAGCAGCGTCACGATCTGCGCGATCGGCCCCTCGCGGCCCGTCGCGAAATAGATGCCCCACAGCGTGTCGATCAGCTCCGCGTTGGAGGCAAAGGTGATCTGGCGCTTCTTCTCTTCTTTTTCCTTTTCCTTGTCCTTGAAGAACATGTCGCCGTTGAAGAAGCTCTGAACCTTCTCGACCGTGCCGGGCTTGTAGGGTTCGAGCGCGATCTGGTTCAGCGTCGGCAACTCGCCCGAAAGATAGCGTTCGGCCATCACGCGCCGGTCAGGCAGGCGAGCCGCCAGTACGCTCATGTGATTGCGCCAGTCCGGGATCTGGGAATAGGCGACGGCGCGGATCACGATCCACTGATCCTCGAAGGGCAGCGGCAGCGTTTTCTCGATGATGGCCTGCGCCTTTTTCGGGTTCGCGTTCAGCACCCCGGCGAGGAAGCCGACATAGAGGCCGGATGAATCCGGCTCCTTCAGCGCGCCGGAATGGCTCAGCATCTGGATCACGGCGGGAACCGCGAGCGGCTCGGGCTTCGCGCGATATTTCTTGATCCAGCGTTGACCGGCCTCCGGCCAATTGGCGGTTGCGGGCGGCGGAGCGGCGCTGGCCGGCAGGATAAGCGCGAGGATGAGGAACGAGATGAGAAAACGGCGCATGGACTCTGTACTCGAAGGCGAACGCGACCGGGAGCCGATCTGGCCCTCGATGGGCCGAGACTGAAGCGCGGCGGCATGGCCATTTTGTGAAGCGACTATGGCACGGCGGCCACAAGCTTCGCGCGAGGCCGGAAGCCAGGGCGCCGTCAAAATGGCCGAGGCGGCGTTTGCGCGCAGGGTTTCGATGTGGCACCTGTTGGGCCAATCGCGCGTTTACGAGGGCGCCCGGACCGCCTCGCCCAAAGACGGAGTAAATCCATGAACGACCCCACGGTTCACCTGACGCAACTCGGGCAGCGTGCCGACTTGCCCGCATCGCCGGACGCGGCCGCGCTCGAAACCGTTCCGAACCCGCACCCGGGCTCGCTCTACGTCGTGCGCTTCACCGCGCCGGAATTTACCTCGCTCTGCCCCGTGACGGGCCAGCCGGATTTCGCGCACATTGTGATCGACTACGTCCCGCGCGACCTGCTCGTGGAGTCGAAGTCGCTGAAGCTCTATCTCGGCGCGTTTCGCAATCACGGCGCGTTCCACGAGGATTGCACCGTCGCCATCGGCAAGCGGCTCGACGCGACACTGAACCCGCACTGGCTCAGGATCGGCGGTTACTGGTATCCCAGAGGCGGCATGCCCATCGATGTGTTCTTTGCTGTTGGCGATCTTCCGCATGGCCTGTGGGTGCCCGAACAGGGCGTTGCGCCTTACCGTGGGCGCGGCTAAAAATGACGCATGAAAGACCGGCTGATCATCACCAATGGCGACGAGGCGGTCGCGCGCATGCGAGAGGCGCGCATCGACGGCGAAATTCTCCCGTGGCGAGATATTCTCTATGAGGGGCCGGTCCCCGCGCTTCCGCTTGACGAGCTTTCCGACGTGCGCGCCCGTTTTCTCGCGGAGCGCGGCTGGACCTCGGAGGAGGAGCTTCGCGCGGCGTTTCGTGCTCGTGACGACGTCTTGCGCGGTCATGCGGAATTTCGCGAAATCGTGCTGTGGTTCGAGCACGATCTCTACGACCAGTTGCAACTCGTTCAAGTGCTCGATTTTCTCGCGGGCGAAGGGCGGCGCGAGGGCGTGTCGCTCATTCAGTCGGGGCGTTACATCGGCACCGAGACGCCGCGCGGCCTGAAGCAGCATCTCCACCTTCAGGAGCGCGCGACGGACGCGCATTTCGCGCTCGCGCGGCTTGCATGGAGCGCGTTCCGTGCCCCTTCGCCAGAGCCGTGGGCGAACCTGCTGCGCCTGAGCACCCACGTTCTGCCGTTCCTGCGCCTTGCGATGCTGCGGCTCCTCGAAGAATTGCCGGATCATCGCACCGGTCTTTCGCGCACGGAAACGACCATCCTCACGCTGATCCACGACGGCGTTCGGCACCCGGCAGATATCTATGACGCCTATCGCGAGAGCGAGGTGGCGTTGTTCATGGGCGACTGGAGCTTTTATTGCCTGCTGGATGCGCTGGGCGATACCTCGGCGCCGTTTATTGCGGGGCTTAATGGCCGTGCCTTTTCACCCGGGCTGCCGGAGGGCGCGCGTGACGCCTATATGGCTTCGCGGCTTTCGCTGACGCATCTGGGCGTATCGGTGCTTTGCGGCCATGCCGACGCCTTGCAGCATCGGCGCATCGACCGCGCTATCGGCGGCGTTCGCATCACATCGCGCGCGCCGTGGAGATGGGACGCTAGCGCCCGGCGGCTGGTGCCACCCGAAAGCAAGCTGTTAGGTTAAGCGCTCGCGCGCGGCGAAGGCCGTCGGCGCATGACTTCGGAAAAGCGGTGCCGCCGCCGTTTCCCGCGATCAGCCTTGCAAGGCCGGACCGCAGGATGACGTCAGGCGTCTAGGGTTAAAGATAAGGGCACGGCCGTTCGTAGCCGTTCAAATCGATATATGTGCCGGTGTTCGGGTTGAAGGACCGGAACGTGGCCGCACAACGACCGTAGCCATCGTCATAGGCGGCCGGCGGCGGTGCGGCATAAGCCCGATTGGCCTCGTTGGCGATGATCGCGCCGCCGATGATCGCACCCGCGATGCCAAGTCCGATGGCTGCGCCGCCTGGTCCCCGACGACGGTGACCCCAATTGCCGCCGCCACGCGGGCCTGGGCCGAAACCGGGGCCATGCTTCGGACCGGGTTTGAAACCGGGTTTGTGATGTTTCGGACCGGGTCCACCCGGATACTCGACAGCCATGAGGTTGGAAGAAACAGCGCCTTCCAAGCCCGAAACAAGCGGAGCCGCGCTCGCGGAATACTATGTCATGGTCAGAGCAGCACCGAGCGCCGCCGTGGCACAGGATGCTTTAAAAAGCTGGAACATGTTAACCCTCTCTCAATACTAAACCGCCCAACACATCTTAAGATAAGATGGTTCCGCAGCTCAGCCAAGGGTTGAGCATATTACCGTTTAGTTACCATGAAAAGGCGGCCACCCCGAGCGAGAGGGTTGCAATGGTTGTGAGTATCCCGCGAACCCTGCCGTACCAGGCGGGCAGCGGCAATGCGGGCGGGGCGGCCTTTTCAACAAAGAACCAGACCGTGAGCGCCAGCGCGAGAATGGCGAGACCGTCCGGGCCGCCACAGACCGCGCCGATCCACGCCATCAGGGACGGAATTGCCGCCAAACCGTAGGCGCTCCAACTCGCCTCCCCACCTTCGAGCACCGCGAACCCCCAACGGACACCGCCCAAAAAGGATAGCACGATGGCGCCGTAGACGATCAGCGCCGAAGCGGCTTCTGACCTGATCTCGGGTGCAAGACACACGGCGAGAGCGCCAAAGGTGAAGGGAAGTAGGCACGCCAGGCCGATAGCGCGCGCCGGAAACGGCATGGCCTGGGAGGCTTTCGAGTTCGACGGCATCGGCATTGCGATCCACCCTCGGCAAATTCTTATGCGCGCCATTAATTTACCGCAGACGCCATGCTTGAAACTTGCGCTACTCTGGAGCTCCGCAACAGCGCCTTGCTGCATCGGATTTTGACGCGAATTTTATTGCTTTTCTTGTTGCGCTGGTCGGCGGGGACGTGCTGCCGCGCAACTGTCGATGCCCTATACGGGAGGGGTCAGACGACCGTGCTTTCGCCCCAGGCGCGGGCGACCGCGTCGACAAGGCGGCGCGGAGGCGCGGGCTTCGTCAGCACCTCGGCGTTCGGCCACTCGCGCTTGAGTTTGTCCACCTCGGCATAACCCGTGTAGAAAACCACGCCCACACCGCGTTCGGTGAGTACGCGCGCGGCTGGAAAGACCTCCTCACCGCGCAGGCTCACGTCCAGCAACGCGGCGGACATCGGCGTGTTGGCGGCGATGGTCATCGTATGATTGAGGGTAACGGCCGGCCCCAGGATCGACGCTCCGGCCTTCTGAAGCAGGATGCTGATATCGAATGCAAGGATCGCGTCGTCCTCGGCCACGAGTATTTTGGCTCCCTGCAAGGGCATCTCAGAATCGGAACTCATCCTGTCCGCATATCCAAAGCGATAATCCATCGAGAACACATCTAGGGTCACTTGCAAAAATTCCAATCGCTACCTGAGGATGAGAGTCGCAGCGCCGTCCCCTCGCGATCCTTTCGGAGAACTGTTGGAATTGGCAAGCGAAACAGGGCTGTGTTTGTACCACGGCGGGCGTCCCTTCGAAGCGAAACCGTCGATTGTGATGAACCGTTCCCTAGCTTCCGCCCTTGCGTTCGCAATCGCGGATCGCCCCTTCGCAAACCTCGGACGCCAGGCGCCTCCGCCGAAATCGATGAGGATTTCGCTCGCTTTCGACGCTGGTGCACCGCATCCGACGCGCTGGCGCACTCACTGAAATGCCTTTGATACTTAAAGGTTTTCGTCGATTTCCTGCGTGAAGTAAACATCACGTCGGCGGTTTTCTCCCCCCACGCGAAAAAAGGTCTTGACCTTCGGGGCGATATGGCCACTTAAAGCAGCTCGATTGCGAAACGATAGCGCCATATCAGGGCGCCGGGGAGGTGACTTCTGCTCATAAAGGCTGCGCTCTGAGGCTAACCCGCCTCCCGTATGCTGAACGTGCAGAAATACGCCTGTCTGGCAAACTCCGCATAGCGCGGTGAAGCGTTCGTCAGCAGCATCGGATTAACTCTTAAATGGGAGGTCCCATGCGATGGACATTTACCCGACGCCGGCGGAGGTTCTCCGCAAGCTTCATGTAGATCGCCCCGTTCTTGGATTCCGTCCGCACGCGGCAGCTAGCGCTGCCCGCTGGTTCTTGGACAATTTTCCGGGGGAAACGCTTTATGCGGTCAAGGCGAACGATTCGCCCAAGGCCGTAGCGGCGCTTTTCAATGCGGGTATCCGGCATTTCGACGTTGCGTCCGCAACCGAAGTTCGCGCCATCGCGGATCTTCCGGGCGCGGTCATGCACATCATGCATCCGGTCAAATCGCGCAAGTTCATTGCGGAAGCCTATTTTGACTATGGCGTCCGTACATTCTCGCTCGACTCCGATTCGGAACTCGACAAGATCCTCGCCGTCACCGGCAATGCCAAGGATCTCACGCTCGTCGTGCGCGTGGCGTGCCCATCGACCTACAGCGAAATCTCGCTCGAAGGGAAGTTCGGCGCGCCATGGAGCGAAGCGCCGGGACTGATCCGCCGCGCGCGTCAAAACTCCAACATGCTGGGCGTGTCGTTCCACGCGGGCTCCCAGATGATGTGCCCGGTCGGCTATGGCCAGGTGCTTCGGACCGTCTCGCAGCAGATCGTGCGGGCCGCTACGCTTGTCGATATCGTCGACGTCGGCGGCGGCTTTCCGTCCCGCTACCCGGGCATGGAGCCGCCTGCGCTCGACGCCTACATGGACGAGATCCGCGGCGCCTTCGACAAGATGGCGGTGGGCTACACCTGCCAGCTCTGGTGCGAGCCGGGGCGGGCGCTGGTGGCGGAAGCCGAGTCGGTGATCGTCCGTGTCGACGCGCGGCGCGGCGATACGCTCTACGTCAACGACGGGGCGTTCGGCACGCTGTACGACGCGGCGCACTGCAAATGGGTTTTCCCGACGCGCGCCTATGCGTCGGACGGGGAGCCCATGCGTGGGCGCGAGAAGGCGTTCGACTTCTACGGCCCAACCTGCGACAGCGCCGACTATCTGGCGGGTCCGTTCATGCTGCCGGAAAGCATCGATGAGGGCGACTTCATCGAAATCGGCAATATCGGCGCGTATGGTCGCGTGATGGCGAGCCACTTCAATGGCTGCGGTTATTATGACGAGGTTGTTCTCGAAGATGAGCCGATGCTGTCGATGTATGGCGAGGAAGCGGCTGCAACTTCGATGAAGGCCGCGCTTTAGCTTCCGCCTGCAACCTGACTTTCAAGTAAAGCGAAACCTTGACGCAGATGGCCGTTGGACATTTTCCCTGTCCAACGGCCTTTCTCGTTGTGCCACCTGGAGCTTGTCTTGACGAAAACGTGAAGAAAATCTGTGTGTCGGCCGCAAATTCTTCGCAGTATCAGCGGAACCACGACGGGAGCAGGCTGTTAGCAGCGTAAAGTCTCAGTCTGAGACTGCTACAAACAGTCACGATAGGAGCTTGAATGGCCTCCCAAACTCCCAAGAAGGGTTCGACCTCGAATAGGGGCTTCGCTTCCATGGACGCCGAAAAGCAACGCGCCATCGCCTCCAAGGGCGGGCAGAGCGTCCCGAATGAGAAGAGAAGCTTCAGCCAGAACCGCTCGCTTGCCGCCGAAGCCGGTCGCAAGGGCGGGCAGAACGTGTCGGACGAAAACCGCAGCTTCTCGCGCAACCGCGATCTTGCCGCCCAAGCGGGCCGCAAGGGCGGTCAGGCGAGCCACGGGGGAAAATCCCGTGAAAGCCGCTCGCAAGTCTGATGTTTACGCCCCATCGCGGGGCAGCTCATAGAAAAACCCCGTCGTATCGGCGGGGTTTTTCTTAAGGTCGCGGCTCGGGCAGCTTAGAGTTCTTCTGTCCAGACCCGGAAGCTGGAAAGCGTGCCGGGACCAAAGATCTGCGTCAAGGGCACGTCGGCCGCGTCCCTGCCTTGCGCGATGAGAACACGGCCAAACCGGACGGCGTTGTTTCGTGGATCGAACGTGTACCAGCGTCCGCCGAGATAGACCTCCATCCAGGCCGCGAAATCCATCGGCGCGTATGGCGGCGGAAGCCCGATGTCGCTCACGTAACCGGTGCAGTAACGCGCGGGGATGTTCAGGCACCGACAGAAGGCGATAGCGAGGTGGGCGAAGTCGCGGCAGACGCCGCGCCGCTCGGCATAGGCTTGCGCGGCGGTGCGGGTGGCGCGGGCATGTTCGTAGCCGAACGACAGATGGCCATTCACAAAGTCGCATACGGCTTGCACGCGCGGCCAGCCCAACGGCAGATCCTTGAAAAGCCGCCAGGCGTCTTCGGACAAGACGTCGGTTTCGCAATAGCGGCTGCCGAGAAGAAACTGGAGCGTCTCGGCGGGCAGATGTTCGACTTGATGTTGCAAGGCATTGACGTCCACGGGATCGGATGAGCCGTTATCCCGGATGACCGCATCGGTCCGCAACGTGAAGCGGCCAGCGGGGGCAACAACCCGATTGCACCAGTTCCCGAAACTGTCGCGATACCCTTCGATCGGGGCGGCCGGGCTCGTCACAAGACAATCCGGGTGTTCGAGATCGGAAAAGCGCGAGTAATGGACATTGAGCAGAGCAATCATCGGCGTCGGCTGAGGAAAGTCGAATGTCATTTCGCTGCCAACGTGTATTCTCATGGTCGCTCCTGGCTTATGAGTAAGTATAGCGAGATCGGATATATGCTGGCCCGAGGCCCGAGGGACTGGCGGCGAGTGATGAAGCCACCGTGGCGAGAGGATGTCGAGACTCTAAGCGTTCCGTCCATCAACTTGGGATGCCTCAGATTGAACCGAGGCCAGTACTTTCGTTCTCCAACCGGCAAGCGGACGCTGAGATCCATCGATATAAAGCGACGGGACAGAGGAAGCCGACGATTTTTCTAGAAAACAAATCTGCCAAGCCGATGGTTGCGCACGGCCAGAAAAAAACGCTTCGCTGCCCACGAGGTTGGCTAGCCGCGCCGATAGCTAACGCGGAGACCGCTCGTCGCGCGCTGGCGCAGTTAGCAGAAGTTGGAGCGCCTCACGCGAGGCGGTCGTTTCGTTCTTTTCAACGAAGCAGTGACACAGCGCCTACGCTTTTCATCACCAAGGCGGTGGCCGCTTTCTGGCCCGACGCCAAGCGGGACTTCCCCAGCGCAATAAGCCTGATCGCATGTACAAGAGCGCACTTGCAGCAAGTCAGCACGCAGCTCGAACCAACACGAATCGAATGCTTTACGCGTCCTCGCCGCCGACGCGACGCAGCCCCTCAGAGGCGACGCGGCTTTCCCGGTTGATCTGAAGCGCGCGCTTGTAAGCGACTGCGGCTTCTTTCCGGTCGCCCATGCCTTCCGCAGCCTGACCGGCTGCTGCCCACGCCTCGTAGTTGTTGACCTTGTTGGTCCCCGCAACCTGGAAGTCCTCGAAGGCCTTCTTGTAGTCCTGCATGACCATGTAGCTCTGGCCGCGCGCGAAGTGCGGGTCCGGCGCGTCGGGCCGATAATTCACGGCGACGTTCAGGTCGTCCAGCGCGTTGCGATGGTCATTCATGGCCTGATGGATCAAGCCACGGCTGTAGTACGGCGCCGGATCGTCGGGCTTGAGCTCGATGGCCTTGCTGAAGTCTGCCACGGCCAACGGATAATTGCGCTGGTCCTTGTAGACGTTGCCACGGCCGACATAGGCTCCGGCGTAATCCGGCTTGATCGCCAGCGCCTGATTGTAATCGGCAAGAGCAGCGTCGTAGCGGCCCATCTTCAGATGAATCAGCGCGCGATTGTTGTAGGCTTGGTAGAATTGCGGATTGATCTGAATCGCGGCCGAGAAATCGGCTATGGCTCGTTCACCGTCGCCTGCCTGACCATAGGCGGTGCCGCGAAGATTCAGGGCGCTCGCATCTCGCGGGTTCTTGGCGAGAACCTGTGAGATGGAGGCGATGTTATTTCTCGGATCGACCTGCGGATTGTTCAGACGGTCGGCGGCACGCTGATCGCTCACTCCGGGGGTTTCACATGCCGCAAGCGACAAAGCCGCAAGACACACACCACCCGCCGTCAACGCTCGTTTTATCGTCCCCGTCACAATACAGGCTCCACCCTCGCGAAAGGTTCTCAAGTGTCGCCACAATGGGCCTCGAATGAGGCCACAATCGGAATGGCGGCGCGAAACCTTTCGCCGGTTGTGTATAATCTGAAACGAAGACTTATCGTGCTGCGGCGCGGCCGGGAGCGACGATGCCTTCTCTCTGAGCCTTCTTCCGAGCGAGCTTGCGGGCGCGGCGCACGGCCTCGGCCTTTTCGCGGGCTCTCTTTTCGGAGGGCTTTTCGTAATAGTTGCGCAGCTTCATTTCGCGAAAGATACCTTCGCGCTGCATTTTCTTTTTGAGCGCCTTCAGCGCCTGATCGACATTGTTATCGCGAACGTGTACCTGCACGCTGACTCCCTTGGTTCGATGGGCTGGAATAAAAAAGCCCGCACAAGTGCAGGCTATTGCGCGCACTCTATCAGGCTTTACCCTGTCTGTCTATTTAAGCTTGACGTAGCGCGCGAAGCGTTACGGTTGTTTTTCCACCGGTGATAATTGGGTCACATGCCCAAGCTTGCGACCGTCCTTGATCTCCGACTTGCCGTAGAGATGCAGGGAAGCACCCGCATCGCGATTTAAAATGTCCTGCCACTCAAGCACATCCGAGCCAAGGAGATTCGTCATCACCGCGTCGGAGTGCCGCTCCACGCTGCCGATGGGCCACCCCACGACGGCGCGAATGTGGTTCTCGAATTGGCTGATGACGCAGGCTTCCATCGTCCAGTGGCCGGAATTGTGTACGCGAGGTGCGATTTCGTTCACGAGAACGTGTTCGCCGCCGGGCATGACAAAAAATTCAACCCCGAGCGTTCCGCGATAGTCGAGCGCGGCCGCGATCCGGGCGGCAATTTCCTGCGCGGCGACCTGCTGCGCGGGCGGGCATGCGGCCGGCACGATGCTCTGATGAAGAATACCGTCCCGGTGGCGATTCTCCGGGCAGTCATAGGCCGATACCGCGCCATCGGCTCCGCGCACCGCGATCACCGAAATCTCAAGCGCGAAGTCGACCATGCCTTCCAGCACGCACGCGGCACCAAAGTCCGCGAACGCGTCGCGAAGCTCCGCCTCGCTCGACACGCGCGCCTGGCCTTTGCCGTCGTAGCCTTCGCGCGCGATCTTGAGGATGCCACGCCCGTGCTGCGCGAGGAACGCGGCGGCAGCGACAAGATCGGCGTCCGTCTCGACCACAACGTAGGGCGCGGTATCAAGGCCGAGCGCTGTGAGGAAGCGCTTCTCAGCGATCCGATCCTGCGTCATGGCAGCGGCGCGCGCACGTGGCCAAACGGGCGTTCGCAGCGCGGCGATCTGAAGCGCGGCGGCGGGCACGTTCTCGAATTCGAAAGTGATCACATCGCAGTTCTGCGCGAAGTCCGCGAGCGCGACCTCGTCCGTGTAGGATGCGCACCAATGCTGCGACGCGACCTGGAAAGCCGGGCTGTCCTCCTTCGAGGAATAGACGGCCGTCCGGAAGCCGAGCTTCGCGGCTGCTACGGCAAGAAAACGCCCGAGTTGCCCGCCCCCGAAAATGCCGATGGTCGCGCCGGGCGGCAGAGGCTCACGGAACGTCATTCGGCTTATCCGCCACTTTGGCCGAGCGGTTTGCGCGCCACGCCTCCACGCGGGCAGCGAGTGCCGCGTCGCCCAGCGCGAGGATCGAAGCGGCGAGAAGGCCGGCATTTGTGGCGCCCGGTTCGCCAATCGCAAGCGTGCCGACAGGAACGCCCGCTGGCATCTGCACGATGGAGAGCAACGAATCCTGGCCCTTCAGCGCGGTCGTCGCGATGGGCACGCCGAGCACCGGCAGCGTGGTGAGCGCCGCCGTCATTCCCGGAAGATGCGCCGCTCCGCCGGCGCCTGCCACGATCACCTTGAAGCCCTCGCCTCGCGCCGATTTCGCGAAGGAATACAAGCGTTCCGGCGTGCGGTGAGCGGAAATAACGCGCGCGTCATATGGTACGCCGAGTTCGTCGAGCACGGCTGCGGCGGCGCGCATGACGGGCCAGTCGGACTGGCTGCCCATGATGATGGCGACAGGGGGCGGGACATTGGTCATATGAAATTACAAATCACGGAATCGCGCGCACCGGAAGCGGCTTTGTGATCGCAGTTTGAATTCTCACCCCGTTTTCCAGCGCCAATGAGCGATCGCTCATTTTTACGGCGGGGTGAGTCGGCCGAACCGTTCGACGCCGCGGGTCGAGCGAGTCCACATGGTTCGGTTATCGCGCCGCAAATCAAGACGCGGCGCGTTTTAGCGCGATCAGCTTCTCCGCGCCAAATCGCAGGCTGACCTAATGCATACGCGCGATGCTGAAATCGACCGCGTCGATCAGGGCCTTGCGCGCCTCGCCGGCGGGGAAGATGGCCAGCGCCTCGCGCGCCTCCTTGCCGTAATACACCGCGCGCTGGATCGTCTCTTCGATGGCGTTATGGCGTCGCATGATCTGAATGGCGTGCTCAAGGTCGCCGTCTTCGATGGAGCCCTCCTGTAGCGTGCGCCGCCAGAAGGCGCGCTCCTCCGGCGTCCCGCGCCGATAGGAAAGCACCACGGGCAAGGTGATCTTGCCCTCGCGGAAATCGTCGCCGACGCATTTGCCAAGGCTCGCCGCCTCGCCCGAATAGTCGAGCGCGTCGTCGATAAGCTGGAACGCGAGGCCGATGTTGGTGCCGTAAAGCCGCAGCGCGGCCTGTTCCTCGGGGCCGCGATTGGTCAGGATCGCGCCGATCTCGGCCGCAGCGGCAAACAGCGCCGCCGTCTTCGAAATGATGACGTTGAGATATTCTTCCTCGGTCGTCGCGAGGTTCTTCGATGCCGCAAGCTGCCAGACTTCGCCCTCGGCGATCACGGATGACGCCTCCGACAGCACCTTCAGCGCGCCGAGCGAGCCGACATCCACCATCATGCGGAACGCTTGCCCGAGCAGGAAATCGCCGACGAGCACGCTCGCCTGGTTGCCCCACAGCATGCGCGCGCTCTTCTTGCCGCGCCTCATGTCGCTTTCATCGACGACATCGTCATGCAGAAGCGTCGCCGTGTGCATGAACTCGACCGAAGCCGCGAGCATGATGTGCCCCGTGCCTTCGTAGCCGCACATCTTCGCGGCGCCGATGGTGAGCATCGGGCGCAGCCGCTTGCCGCCGGAATTGATCAGATGGCGTGCGAGTTCCGGGATCAGCGCGACGTCGGACCGCGCCTGCGACAGGATGATGTTGTTCACCTCGCCCATTTCATCATGGACAAGCCGCAGAAGAGGTTCGAGCGCCGCTGACGGATCGCTGCGCTCCTGAACTTGAGCCGCCAAGTTCATGATTTCCTCCGAATGGGCTGCTTGGGCATGATGACGGTCTGGGCGAACCTCGTCAGGATCCCAGAAAAACACCGCTTTGATAACTTAGCCACGTGGCTTAATGTCCCTGGATGCCTGTCCTGTCCGAAAAGGCTTGCTCAATGAAAGAGTTGTTGCGCACTACGGATATTGTGCTCCTCAGTTATGTCAACTCTTTGTTAGGCGACGCTGGGTTTCCGGTTCTCATCGCGGACGTCCACGTGAGTTCTATAGAGGGATCGATCGGCGCTTTTCCCCGGCGCGTTCTCGTCGCCGCCGAAGACTGGGAGGAATGCGCCAAGCTCCTCACGGACGCCGACCTTGGCGATCAGATCGCGGGGCGGGCGGTCTCCAGCGGCGTCTTGCAGGCGTAATATCGCAAAATCACTATGACGAGTCCGGTCACTTTCACGTGTGATGCCTTTCTCGATGGGCGGGTGATGGTCCGGCAACCGAAGCCGGGCTTCAGGTCCGGGCTCGACGCCGTGTTTCTGGCGGCGGCGTGTCCTGCGCAGGCGGGCGAGCGGGTGCTTGAAGCGGGGTGCGGCGCGGGCGCGGCTTCTTTATGTCTCCTCGCGCGCGTTCCGGGCGTGAGCGTAACTGGCGTTGAAATCGACGCCGGGCTTGCGGCGCTCGCGCGGGAGAACGCGACCGAAAACGACCTCGCCGCACAGTTTACTATCGCCAACGCCGATCTCACCGCCTCCTGGACCGAGCTCGAAGCGGCGGGCCTTTTCCGCGAGGCCTACGACCACGTCATTGCCAATCCGCCGTTCTTCGAGCATGGCCGCACTCGCCCTTCCAAAGACGCGCGAAACGGTCGCGCCCGTGCCATGGCGGAAGGCGGCTTCGAAGACTGGGCGCGCTTCCTCGCGGCCGCCGCCCGCCCGTCCGCCAGCGCAACCGTGATCCACACGGCGGACGCTTTGCCGCAGATCCTCGCGGCGTTCGACAGGCGCTTCGGGGCGTTGAGCATCCTGCCGCTTCATCCGAAGGCCGGCGCGCCCGCGATCCGCGTCATCGTAAGCGGCATAAAGGGAAGCCGCGCGCCGGCCTCGATCCTTCCGGGCGTCGTTCTTCACGAGGCGGACGGCGCTCCGACGGCGGCAGCGACCGCGATCTTACGTCACGGCCAATCGCTTTCGCTTCGCGTTTGAGAAGGCCGGTCGCGCTGCGGCGCTTCAGGCGTGCGCGCTTTGCCACAGGTTCCAGCCGCAACTCGACCGGGTATGGCTTGTTAACCTCGTTCACATACACACATGTGTCATAAATTTACCAAGCCGCGTTTCTCCGGCGCGTAGCGACGAGGCGAATGTCATGCGGGTTTCCATGGACGTCGATAGCGAGTCATCTCCGGCCACTCGCCCCAACACCTCGATGTGGGGCAACATTTTTCCGGGCAACCTTTTCTCTAGCAGCAGGACGACCATTCCCGTTGTGCGTCTGAGCGGAGCCATCGGTGCGGCCTCGCCGCTGCGGCAAGGGCTGACGCTTTCGGGCTGCGCCACCGCGCTCGACCGCGCGTTCGCCGCCAAGGGACCGGCGGTCATCCTTCAGATCAATTCGCCTGGCGGGTCGCCCGTTCAGTCGCGCCTCATCTACGACCGCATCGTCGCGCTCAAGGAGGAGCACGACAAGAAGGTGTATGCCTTCTGCGAAGACGTGGCGGCATCGGGCGGCTACATGATCGCGTGCGCGGCGGATGAGATTTACGCGGACGGCTCATCGATCGTCGGCTCCATCGGCGTGATCTCGGCGGGGTTCGGCTTCGTCCACCTTATCCACAAGCTCGGCATCGACCGGCGTGTCTACACGTCCGGCGAAAACAAGATGCAGCTCGATCCGTTCCGGCCAGAAAAGCCGGAGGAAATTTCGCGACTTAAGCGCCTTCAGGCCATCGTCCATGAAGACTTCATCGCGCTCGTGAAGGAAAGCCGTGGCGACCGGATCGCCAATTCAGGCGATAACTTATTCACAGGTGAGTTCTGGGCCGGAAGGCAGGCCCTTGAACTTGGCCTGATCGATGGCATCATTGATCTCAGGGCAAAGATGCGCTCGGAGTACGGAGATAAAGTGCGGCTTAAGCTTATCTCCACAGAGCGCGGATTCTTCAGGCGGAAAGCGGGAGTGGGCGTCTCGGTTTCCGGCACAGGGATGGGCATCAGCTTCGCACAAGGTTTTGCTGATGATCTGATCTCTGCTCTCGAAGAGCGTGCGATCTGGGCGCGCTTCGGGCTGTAGTCGGCGGAAGCCGACGCGTTCATGTAAATTGTCGGGGTTGTGTGATGTCTCAGGTTTTTGCTGTTGCGTTGGGAGCGTTGATGCTCGTTTTCGCCCTGCGATGGTTCAGGCGCGAGGCTGACCGGGTCGAGGCGGCAATCCGCCGGACAGATCGTCGTATTCGGCGCGCAGCGCGTCCGGTCGTAACCACTCCATTGATGTTCGACGCGGCGGCGGGCGTCTATCGACCCGCCGACTGATCCGCCGAAGCGTTCTCCACCCTCCGTTCAAACGCTGGCGCAAGCTTGGCGAAAGCGTTAGCTTCGGTGCATCGTCTTTCGACTTGGCGACGGGTGGCATGATAAAAAGAGACGCGCAGGATACGGCAGCGGTTTCGGTTCGCGATGCGCGCGAGTGCGACATGGCCGCCGTTCACGCCATTTATGCGCATCATGTGCTGGATGGCTTGGCAAGCTTCGAGGAGGTGGCGCCCTCCGTGGAGGAAATGGCGATGCGCCGGGAAAGCGTGCTCGCTTCCGGCTTGCCATATCTCGTTGCGGAACGCGGCGGCGCGGTCGTCGGCTATGCCTATGCGGGGCTTTACAGGCTGCGGTCGGCTTATCGCTATACGATAGAGGATTCGGTTTATGTGGCGGACGGCCTGCGAGGCTGCGGCATCGGCAGCGTGCTTCTCGCGGAGTTGCTTGCCCGGTGCGAGGCCGGGCCTTGGCGGCAAATGGTAGCGGTTATCGGCGACAGCGGGAATGCTGGCTCCATTGCGTTGCATAAGCGTATGGGTTTTCATCCGGCTGGCGTTCTCGTTTCCGCCGGGTTCAAATTTGGCCGATGGGTGGATAGCGTTCTGATGCAGCGCCGGCTCGGCGAGGGGGATCGTACGCTGCCGGAAAGCGACCGCGCAAAGTCGCTGTAAGCGGACGTGCGCTCGCAGCGGAGCGCCGTCGCGCCGATGGTGACTCCCGCCTTAGACCGCTGTAGGATTTCGCCGCAATCGGAACGCCGGACATGCACGGAAAATCCATCCTCCTGATCATCGGCGGCGGCATCGCGGCCTATAAGTGCCTCGACTTCATCCGCCGGGCGAGGGAACGCGGCGCGAAGGTTCGCTGTGTTCTGACGCGCGCCGCGCAGGAGTTCGTGACGCCGCTTTCGGTGGCAGTGCTGTCCGAGGAGCCCGCGTTCACGGAGCTTTTCGACCTCAAGAATGAAACCGAGATCGGTCACATCCGCCTGTCGCGCGAGGCTGACCTCATCATCGTTGCGCCCGCCACGGCGAACTTGCTGGCGAAGATGGCGCACGGCATCGCGGACGACCTCGCTAGCACCGTTATTCTCGCGGGCGACAAGCCCGTTCTAGCCGCGCCCGCCATGAATTGGCGCATGTGGACGCATCCGGCCACGCGCCGCAACCTCGCGCAACTCGCCGTCGATGGCGTGCGTTTCGTCGGCCCGAACGAGGGCGGCATGGCGTGCGGCGAGTGGGGCGTTGGCCGCATGGCGGAGGTGGACGAGATCATCAGCGCAGCGAGCGCGATCTTGCGCGAGGACGCCGCCGCGCGACCCGCTCATCAGAGCGGCCCCACGCTGCGCAGCAAATGCACAGGCGATACAGCCCCTCAGGACGGCGCTTCGAGCAGCGGCGCACTGACCGGGCGGCACGTGCTCGTTACCGCCGGGCCGACTTACGAGCCGCTCGATCCCGTCCGCTTTATCGGCAATCGTTCGAGCGGAAAACAGGGCTACGCCATCGCAGCCGCCGCTGCGCGCCTCGGTGCCCGCGTGACGCTCGTGGCCGGACCGACCGCGCTCCCCGATCCAAAGGGCGTCGCAACGGTGCATGTTGAAACAGCGCGCGACATGTTCGACGCGGTCGATGCCGCGCTTCCGGCCGATATCGCGGTGTTCGCCGCCGCCGTGGCGGACTGGCGCGCCGCCGCTGTCGAGGCGGAGAAGATCAAGAAAGGCGAGGACGGGCCACCGCAGCTTCGCCTTGTCGAAAATCCCGACATCCTTAAAACCGTCGCCTCCCGTGGTGCCGGTCGCCCGCCGCTTGTCATCGGGTTCGCCGCCGAAACGGGTAACGCGGTCGCGCTCGGCTCGAAGAAGCTCGCGAGCAAGGGCGCCGACTGGATCGTCGCCAACGATGTCTCGCCGGAGCGCGGAATTTTCGGCGGCGATCACAACGAAGTGCATGTGATCCGTCGCGACGGCGTGGAAAGCTGGCCTTCCTTGTCCAAAGACGACGTGGCGCTGCGGCTCATGCGCGCTGCGGCCGAGCATGTCAGCACAAGCCAGCGCAACGCCTCCCAACGCGAAGGAAACTTATGAGCGACGTCGTCGTCCGATATACCGTGCTCCCACACGGCGAGGGGTTGCCTGCGCCGTCCTATTGCAGCGAGCATGCCGCCGGCCTCGACCTGGCGGCGGCGCTGGAGCTGGGGCACGCTCTCTTTCTCGCGCCGGGCGAACGGGCGCTGATCCCGACCGGCATCGCGCTGGAACTGCCACATGGGTATGAGGGCCAGATGCGCCCCCGCTCCGGTCTGGCGCTCCATCATGGGATCACGGTTCTGAATGCCCCCGGCACGATCGATTCCGATTATCGCGGAGAGTTGCACGTTTTATTGATCAACCTCGGCAGCGAGCCCTACACGATCGAGCGCGGCTTCAGGATCGCGCAACTTGTGATCGCCCCGATAGCGCGAGCGTTGCTGGAGATTACCGAAAAGCTCCCCGCGACAAAGCGAAACACCGGTGGCTTCGGGTCCACAGGTCAATTGTAAACATGGGGTTTTCATCCGGCGGCATAGGTGCCATGCGCCTATGTTTCGCGCTCTTCGCACTTGCAACATGACAGCGCGTGCTACAATTGTACGTTCAAAGGAGCCGAACACTTGGCTCACAACCATCCAGAAGGAGGTTCCTCAATGCCTGAATCTCACCTCTGGGGAGGAACGATCAGAAAGATGTGGTTGTCGGAGGCCGACAAATTCCGCGACCACCTCTTGAGACTTGACCGTGACAGTCGCCGGATGCGCTTCGGCATGGCTGTGAGTGATGCCTTCATCATCGACTATGCCTCGCGGCTGGGCGAAATGAAGTGCCTCGTCTACGGTTTCTTCGTCGAAGGAGAACTGCGCGCCGCGGCAGAAATGCGGCAGATCGGCGATGCCTGGTCGGCGGATGCCGAAGGCGCGTTTTCGGTCGAGCATGACTATCAGAACAGAGGCGTCGGCACCGAGCTTCTCGGCCGCATCATCCGTGCGGCGCGGAACCGGGGCATTCAGCGCCTCTACATGAACTGCCTCGCCGAGAACCACAAGATGCAGCGGATCTGCCGGAAGTACGAGGCGGAACTGCTGTTCGATCACGGCGAAGTCGTCGGGCGCGTGTTACCGGCGCTGCCCACCTACATCTCCCTGTGGGAGGAGGCCGTGGACGACACCAGCGGCTTCGTCATGGCGATGATCGACCTGCCGGTTCATTCGGAGCCAGTGGCTTAAACACAGCGACCCATTAAAAATGGCCGGGCATGCCCCGGCCATTGTCGTTTCGCATCCGGCCTCGGTGCATTTTTTCCGTCCGGGCGATGTGTTGCTATCGGAAGGCGGAACGGGATCGACCCGCGTTCAACGAACGCGGGTGACACAGGCTTCCATTTTAGTTCTTCGCCTTGTTCACGAGCGCGCGCTCGGCGATCCACGGCATCATGGAGCGCAGCTTCTTGCCGGTCTCCTCGATCGGGTGGCTGTCGCACTTCGCGCGTTGCGCCTTGAAGCTCGTCTGGCTCACCTTATTCTCAAGCATCCAGTCGCGGACGAACTTCCCGCTCTGTATGTCGGAGAGCACGTCCTTCATGGCCGCCTTCGACGCTGGCGTGACGACACGCGGGCCGGAGACGTATTCGCCGTATTCCGCCGTGTTCGAGATGGAGTAGTTCATGTTCGCGATGCCGCCTTCATAGATGAGGTCGACGATCAGCTTCATCTCGTGAACGCATTCGAAATACGCCATTTCCGGCGCGTAACCCGCCTCGACCAGCGTCTCGTAACCCGAGCGCATCAGCTCGACAACGCCGCCGCACAGCACGGCCTGCTCGCCGAAAAGGTCGGTCTCGCACTCTTCCTTGAAGGACGTCTCGATGATGCCCGCGCGGCCGCCGCCAATGGCGCTCGCATAGGAAAGGCAGAGTTCATGCCCGTTGCCGCTCGCATTCTGCGCAACCGCGATGAGACACGGCACGCCCGCGCCGCGCGCATATTCGCCGCGAACGGTGTGGCCCGGACCCTTCGGCGCAACCATGCCCACGTCGAGGTCGGCGCGCGGCACGATCAGGTTGAAGTGGACGTTGAGGCCGTGCGCGAACAGAAGCAGCGCACCTTCCTTGAGGTTGGCATGCAGGTGATCGCGATAGATGTCGGCCTGAAGCTCATCCGGCGTCAGCATCATCACGACGTCGGCCCATTTCGCGGCATCGGCCACTTCCATCACGCGCAAGCCTTCGCCCTCGGCCTTCTTCGCCGAAGCCGAGCCCTTGCGCAGCGCCACGACGACATCGGGCACACCGGAGTCGCGCAGGTTGAGCGCGTGGGCGTGGCCCTGGCTACCGTAACCGACGATGGCGACTTTCTTGCCCTTGACGAGATTGATATCGGCGTCGCGATCATAATAAACGCGCATGGTATTTCCCTTTTTCAGCGTTTTTTCCGTCGAATTTTCAGGGCGCGGGCGTGATCGTGAGGCCGAAGGACGCGGAACGCTCTGAGTTGGGCACCGGCTTAGAAAGCCGCGCGCCAAAGGTCAATCGAACTTCCCTCGATTTTGCGGACACGATCCTCCGCAGCGGCGAGTTTGCGCGAAGCTAACCTGCTTTCGCTACATGCCCTCGGGGCCGCGCGAGATGGCGGCGACGCCCGTTCGCGCGATCTCGACGAGGCCGAGCGGCTTCATGAGGCCGATGAACGTGTCGATCTTCGACACCTTGCCCGTGATCTCGAAAACGAAATGATCGACCGTCGCATCCACCACCTTGGCGCGGAAGGCTTCGGCGAGGCGCAGGCTCTCGACGCGCTTGTCACCCTTTCCGGCCACCTTGACGAGCGCAAGCTCGCGCTCGATGGGATCGCCCTTGACGGTGAGGTCGGTCACGCCGTGCACCGGCACGAGCCGGCCGAGCTGGCTCTTGATCTGGTCGATGATCTCGACCGAACCCGTAGTGACGATGGTGATGCGCGATGCGCCAGCCTCGCGGCTGACCTCGGTCACCGTCAGGCTGTCGATGTTGTAGCCGCGCCCGGCGAACAGGCCGATGACACGCGCGAGAACGCCCGGCTCGTTGTCGACGAGCACCGAAATCGTATGCCGCTCAATTCGCTCCTGCGGATCTGCCAAGGGCATCGCCGGACCCCATTCCATCTTGTTCATTGTATGCCACCTTACTTTGGGCCGCGTCGGCGGGCCTCGCGGCGGTGAAGCCGGAAGCCCGACGCACCGCTTTAGACGAGCGCCTTGCCCTTCGAGAAGGCGAGTTCAATGTCTTCACTGGCGAGTTCGTCGCCGAACAGCATGTTGTTGTGCGCCTCGCCCGACGGAATCATCGGGAAGCAGTTGGCGAGTTTCGACACGCGGCAATCGAACAGCACCGGCTTCGGCGTATTGATCATCTCGATGATCATGTCGTCGAGTTCGTCGGGCTTCTCGCAGCGCAGGCCGACGCCGTGATACGCCTCCGCGAGTTTCACGAAGTCCGGCAGCGCTTCCGCGTAGGACTGCGAATAGCGCCCGCCATGCATCAGTTCCTGCCACTGACGCACCATGCCCATATATTCGTTATTCAGGATGAAGATCTTGATCGGCAGGCCGTACTGTGCCGCCGTAGACATCTCCTGCATCGTCATCATCACCGAAGACTCGCCCGCGATGTCGATGACGAGGCTTTCCGGGTGCGCGACCTGCACGCCGACCGCCGCCGGCAGGCCGTAGCCCATCGTGCCGAGGCCGCCGCTCGTCATCCAGTGGTTCGGCTCGTCGAAGCGATAGAACTGCGCGGCCCACATCTGATGCTGGCCGACCTCGGTCGTGATGTAAGTGTCGCGGTTCTTCGTGAGTTCGTAAAGCCGCTGGATGGCGTATTGCGGCATGATCACGTCATCGCGCGTCTTGTATTTGAGGCAATCGCGCGAGCGCCAACCATCGATCGACGTCCACCACGCCTTGATCGCCTTCTTGTCGATCTGGGGCGCGCGCGAACGCCAGACGCGCAGCATCTCTTCGAGCACGTAACCGCAATCGCCGATGATCGGGATGTCGGCGCGCACGGTCTTCGAGATCGACGACGGGTCGATGTCGATGTGGATCTTCTTCGAGTTCGGCGCGAACGCGTTCAGTCGCCCGGTGATGCGGTCGTCGAATCGCGCGCCGACGCAGATCATCACATCGCAATCATGCATCGCCATGTTGGCTTCGTAGGTGCCGTGCATGCCGAGCATGCCGAGCCATTGCTTCGACGAAGCGGGATAGGCGCCGAGACCCATCAGCGTGGACGTGATCGGGAAGCCGGTGGTGTCCACGAACTCGCGCAGGAGCTTCGAGGCCGCCGGGCCGGAGTTGATGACGCCGCCGCCCGTGTAGAAGATCGGCTTCTTCGCGCTGGCGATCAGGTCCACGGCGTCGCGGATCGCCTGCGGACTGCCCTTCACCTGCGGGCGGTAGGTTTTGTGAACGACCTTGTTCGGGCCGATATAGGTGCCCTTCGCGAACTGGACGTCCTTCGGAATGTCGATGACGACCGGGCCGGGACGGCCATTCTGCGCGACGTAGAACGCCTCATGCAGGATGCGTGCGAGGTCGCTCACGTCCTTGACGAGGTAATTGTGCTTTGTGCAGGGGCGCGTGATGCCGACCGTGTCGCATTCCTGGAAGGCGTCCGAGCCGATGAGGGGGGTGCCGACCTGACCCGTGATGCAGACGAGCGGAATGGAATCCATGAGCGCGTCGGCGAGGCCAGTAACGGCGTTCGTTGCGCCGGGGCCGGAGGTGACGAGCACGACGCCGACCTTGCCGGACGAGCGCGCGTAACCTTCGGCCGCGTGTGTCGCGCCCTGCTCATGCCGCACGAGGAAGTGCTTGATGCCGTTCTGCTTGAAAATCTCGTCGTAAATCGGAAGTACGGCGCCGCCCGGATAGCCGAAAATGTGTTCGACGCCCTGATCGGCGAGGGCTTGCAGAACAATTTCTGCGCCCGTCATCGCGCGTGCCATAGAAAAACTCCAGTCAAACGCGGCCTTTGCGACCGCCCCACCTTCAAAATCGCGCGCCGTACACGGACGCATCGGACAAAAAAACCGCCGCGAGAACCGAGGCTCTCGGGCGCTTCTGCCTGTCCATGCTGTTGTTAACGTGACGGCAACCACGCTTCTGTTCGGACTGCGCTAATCCCTTAGTGAAAAGCGGTCAAGCGTTTTCGGACAAACAGATTGATTTCACTTTTTGTTCCTTGCATTTCTTTCGTAAAACAGTCATTACGCGAAATAAAATTATTCCTGATCCATGTAAGCTGCCGCTTCGCATAATTTCGCGTTGCGGTCTTCGCGCGTTCGGCCGCGTCGCCGAGCGAAACTTCGCCGCGCGCGAAGGCGATCAATGGCGGCAGCCCGACCGCGCGCATAGCGGGGAGAGCTGCATCGAGGTGCAACGCATCGATGGCCCGCGCCTCCTCGATAGCGCCTGCCTCGATCATGCGGTCGAACCTTTCGTCGCAGCGACGGTAAAGCGCGGCGCGGTCGATCTCCACCACGACCGGCAGCGCGTCCGCCGCCGAAAGAAGCGGCGGCTCCTTCTGCGCATGCCAGTCTGCGAGCGGGCGACCGGTGGCCTCCAGCACTTCAAGCGCGCGGGCGATGCGCTGCGGATCGCTCGGGCGGATGGTCGCGGCTGTGGCGGCGTCGCGGCGGGAAAGCTCGGCGTGGAGCGCCTCCGCCGGTTCCGTCTCGGCCCGCAGTCTATAATGTGCGCGAATTTCTGCGGGGATTTCGGGGATGGTGGAAAGCCCCTCGGTCAGCGCCTTGAAATAAAGCCCCGTGCCGCCGACGATCACCGGCAACAGACCGCGCGCTTCGGCGTCCGCGACCTCGCGTGCGACATCAGCGAGCCAAAGCGCCGTCGAATAGGGTTCCCGCGCCGGGCGAAACCCGTAAAGCCGGTGCGGCGCGCGCGCCTCCTCCGCAGGCGTAGGACGGTTCGTGATGATGCGAAGCTCGGCGTAGACCTGCATCGAATCGGCGTTGATGATCACGCCGCCGAACCGCTCCGCGACATCGAGCGCCAGCGCCGACTTGCCGCTTGCCGTCGCGCCGATGATGAGAACCGCTTTCGGTTTTTCGTCGGTCATCGCGAAGCCTTGAAGCCGCCGGAGAAGCGAGCGGCAAACGTGCGCTTGCGGCGCGGGTTCCGCCTGCGATATGAAGAGCGCATTCTTTTCGCACCTGCACATAAAACCCGGATCAAGCCAGTCTCCCCATGGACATTGCCATCACACTCACCGCCGCGCCCGAATCGAAGGATCTCCTCCTCGGTCTCTCCGCGCAACTGCAACGCGACCTGAATGGCGATCTCGAATTCGGCTGGCTGTCCGAAGGCGAGGCGCTGGATCTTATCCTGACGCTTGCGCCGGAAGAAAAGGTTGCCGCCGCAGACCTGAAGGGAACGGTCGCTGCTTCGCTTGGCGACGCGCCGGTGGATTTCTGCGTACAACCAGCGCAGGGCCGCAGGAAGCGCATGCTGATCGCGGACATGGACTCGACGATCATCGCGCAGGAATGCCTCGACGAAATGGCCGATTTTGCGGGCATCAAGCCGCAGATCGCGGCGCTGACGGAGCGGGCCATGCGGGGCGAACTCGATTTCGCGGACGCGCTGCGCGAGCGCATTGCGCTGCTTCGGGGCATGCCGAAGACCGAGCTTTCGCGCGTACTCGCCGAACGCATCACGCTCAATCGCGGCGCGCAGGCGCTGGTCGAGACGATGAACGCGCATCGCGGGCATACCGTGCTCGTTTCGGGCGGCTTCACCTATTTCACGCGCGCGGTCGGCGGCATGGCGGGCTTCGCGAAGAACCGCGCCAACCAGTTCATCTGGGAAGAGGGCAAGCTCGCGGGCGTCGAGGAGCCGATCCTCGGCCGCGAGGCCAAGCTTGCGGCGTTGAACGACGAAGTCGCCGCGAACGGGCTTTCGCCGGAAGACGTTATCGCGGTCGGCGACGGCGCGAACGACCTTTCCATGCTGAAGGCGGCGGGGCTTGGCGTCGCCTATCATGCGAAGCCCGTCGTTGCAGCGGAGGCCGACGCGCAGGTGCTCCATACCGAGCTGACGACGCTGTTGTTTTTCCAGGGCTACAAGCGCGAGGACTTCGTCACCTTGATCACTTAAGGCGCACGGTGGTTGCAGCCTACGCCGCCCCGCCCGCGATCCCCTCGCGTGCCGCGCCTTGGCCCCAGTCGTGCATCGCGGGCAGGCTGAGCACTTCGTGCGCATAGGCCGCGGCCGTGCCGTCGTCGCCGAAGGCAGCGAGGTCGATGCCGTAGGTGCGAAAACGTGTCGCAACTGGTGCGTACATCGCATCCGCGACCGAGAACGCGCCGAACAGGAACGGGCCGCCCGCGTCATAGGCCTTGCGTGTATCCCGCCACACAGCGACGATGCGCGCGATGTCGGCCTTCGCCGCATCCGATGGCTCGACGCGATTAAAGCGCGCGTGGAAGTCCATCGAAAGCTCCTTCCGCAGCGCGTGGAAACTCGAATGTATCTCGGCCGCGACCGACCGTGCAACCGCGCGCGCCGCCGGATCGTCCGGCCAGAGCTTCACATGCGCGGATATTTCCGCAAGATATTCGCAGATGGCGAGGCTGTCCCACACGGTGAGCGCGCCACGCTTCAGCACGGGCACGCGGGCCGAGGGCGAATGCCGCGCGATCTGCGCCGCGCTGTCGGGCTGCCGAAGTTGAACATGCTCCTCGCGGAACGGAATTCCCGCAACCTTTGCCGCAAGCCACGGGCGCAGGCTCCAGGACGACCACGCCTTGTTTCCGATCACGAGAACGATTTCGTTATGCACCTGACGGCCCTCCGAGCTTTTCTCATATAAATCCCGAAGCGCGGGATCGAGGCAAGCGGCGAAGCGTCCCAAATGATCATCGAAAAAAGCTATGCAACCGGTGGATAGCCATGCAAACGGGGAGGTAGCTGTGCGCTGGCGATTGCGGTGGCTGCCGTGAGCGTCTAAAAGGTGCAAAAATTATTCCCCTAAAGTGGAATGCTGCCAACTGCCAGGTTTCACAAACCGCAACAGTGTGCGGATCCCGCACATAGAGAGAGCCTCGCCGTGAACATTTGCATGATCGGTGCCGGATATGTCGGCCTTGTCTCCGCCGCCTGTTTTTCAGAATTCGGCTGGGACGTGACCTGCGTCGAGAAGGACGCCTCGAAGCTGGACAAGCTGAACGGCGGCGAGATTCCGATCTACGAGCCGGGCCTTGATGTGCTCGTCGAAAAGAATGTGCGCTCCGGTCGCCTGCGCTTCACCTCGGAGCTGGCCGAAGTGGCGCGCGAGGCCGATCTCATCTTCCTCGCGGTGGGCACGCCGATGCGACGCGGCGACGGCTACGCGGATCTCTCCTATGTGTATCAGGCGGTCGAGGAAATCGCCCCGCATTTGACGGGCTTCACGGTCATCACCACGAAATCGACCGTGCCCGTGGGCACGAGCCGCGAGATCGAGCGCCGCATGCGCCGCCTCCGCCCGGACGCCGATTTCGCCATCTGCTCGAACCCCGAGTTCCTGCGCGAAGGCTCGGCCATTCAGGACTTCATGCACCCCGACCGCGTGCTCGTCGGCGTAGACGACAACCGCGCACGCGAGGTTCTGGACCGCCTTTACGAGCCACTCCGCCTGCGCAGCGCGCCCGTGATGTTCGTCAGCCGCGAAAGCGCCGAGCTTGCGAAATATGCGGCGAATGCGTTCCTCGCCATGAAGATCAGCTTCATCAATGAAATTTCCGATCTGTGCGAAGAGGTCGGCGCGAACGTGCAGCAGGTCGCCAGCGCCATCGGCTCTGACCGCCGCATCGGGGACAAGTTTCTCCATCCGGGGCCGGGCTATGGCGGCTCCTGCTTCCCGAAGGACGTGTCCGCGCTCGCCCGCACCGCGCGCGAGGCTCGCTCGCCGCTGACGCTCGTCGAGCAGGTCGAGAAGGTGAACAACGAGCGCAAGATCGCCATGGCGCACCGTGTGATCCGCGCGCTCGGCGGCGATGTTGTGGGCAAGACGGTGGCCGTGCTCGGCGTCACCTTCAAGCAGAACACCGACGACATGCGCGATGCACCGAGCCTCGTGATTCTGCCGATGCTTCAGGAACGCGGCGCGACGGTGCGCGTCTACGATCCGCAGGGCCGCCATCAGGCCGAGCCGTTGCTGCCGGGCCTCGTCTGGTGCCAGAGCGTGCTCGAAGCAGCCGAGGGCGCCGCCGCCGCCGTGGTTCTCACCGAGTGGAATGAGTTCCGCGCCGTCAGCTTGCCCGCGCTCAAGGAAAAAATGAGCGGCGATGTGCTGGTGGACCTTCGCAACATCTACCGCGCCGACCTCGCGCGGGATGCGGGCTTCGCCTATACGAGCGTCGGCCGTCCCGACAAGCCGCGCGCAGACGACGGTTCGACCTTCGGCAACGACGGCATTCTCATCGAGGGCGCGGACGGTACGCTGACGGCGTAAGCCGCGCGCACTGTCTTCGTCGGCGCGCCGGCAGCCTTTCGCGGCGTTCGCGCGGTAACATGCACCATTCAAAATTCTCAGCGCGCGGGCCGATCCTTCGCGCTGCTCCGGCTTGGCCGGCGATCGAGTCGCCGGGGCGGTTGCGAACTGGTGCGCTCGCCGCTCCCCTTAACGCGCCCTTAATCACACACGCATAACTTTCATAAAACTATCCGCGTGGGCAGCGTGGGTGGTCGCGTCCGGTTCTCCGGCGCGCGTTATGTGGGCGTTTGTGAGGGCGTTGCGTGGCCGAGTGGCGTGTGGGCCAAGGCGAAGAGCGTGCTGCTTCTTTCGGGGCGGCAGCAGGTCATCATGCGCGCGCGGCGGCGGCCTTTGCCGGGCGCGTGCTCGCGCTCAGTGTTCGCGCCGCGTTCGCCGCCGTCTGGACTACGATCCGCACCTTTTCCTTCTGGCTCGTCATCAAATCCCCGCTGGCCGAACCGCGCCGCAGCGCACACCGCCCGCTCCTTCAACTGATCCCGTGGTTGATCGTCGCTGTCGGATGGGGCGCGATCACACTGTTGGCCGTGGTTACCTATTACGCCACGGTGCTTCCCGATCCGCGCCAGGCCATGGTGCTTCGCCTGCCGCCGAACCTCACCATCCTTGCGCGCGGCGGCGAGTTCATCGCCGAGCGCGGCATGCGGCGCAACTACGTGCCCTATGCCGAAATCCCGCCGAACATCGTCAAGGCCGTGCTCGCGACCGAGGACCGGCGCTTCTTTTATCATTTCGGGCTCGACCCCATCGGGCTGGCGCGCGCCGCGAGCAAGAACTGGAGTTCCGGCGAAGTGGTGCAGGGCGGCTCGACCATCACGCAACAACTCGTGAAGAACCTGTTCCTTCAGCCGAAGCGCACATGGACCCGCAAGGCCGAGGAATTCATCCTCGCGATCTGGCTCGAAAGCCGGTTCACCAAGCAGCAGATCCTCGAATTCTATCTCAACCGCGTGTATTTCGGCGGCGGCAATTTTGGCATAGGCGCGGCGACGCATTCCTATTTCGGCAAGGAGCCGAAAGACGTGACGCTCGGCGAAGCGGCGCTGCTCGCTGGGCTCATCAAGGCGCCCTCCTATTATTCGCCGACCTCGAACATGGACCGCGCGCGCGACCGCTCGAAGGAGATCCTGCGCATCCTCGCCGAGACGGACCAGATCGACATCAACCAATATGCCGAGGCGCTGGCCCATCCGGCCGAACTCAAGGTGCCGCCGTCGAAGCCCGGCTTCGGCTTTGTCGCGGACTGGGTGGCGGAAGTCGCGCCCATGCTGACCGGCGAGACGGATCGCAACCTCGTGGTTGAGACGACCATCGACGCGGGCCTCCAGCTTACGGCGCGGACGGCGGTCGAGGATGTCATCCGCAACAAGGGCCGCACCGCGCGCGCAACCGAGGCGGGCGTGCTGCTGATGACGCCGGACGGCGCGATCCGCGCCATGATCGGCGGGCGCAATCACGCGGAAAGCCAGTTCAACCGCGCCGTTCGGGCTATGCGGCAGCCGGGCTCGGCTTTCAAGCCGTTCATCTACCTCGCCGCCGTCGAGGCAGGCTGGACGCCGGACACGAAGATCGAGGATGCGCCCATCGAGGTCGACGGCTGGAAGCCCTCGAATTTCGGCAATACCTATCGCGGCGAAATCACGCTGCGGCAGGCGCTCACGCATTCGAGCAACATGGCCGCTGTGCGCCTCGCGAAGGCTGTCGGCACCGACCGCGTGGTGGAAGTCGCGAACCGCCTCGGCGTGCTGTCGGCGAAGAATGTCGGCCTCACCATGGCGCTCGGCACCTCCGAAACAACGCTCCTCGAAATGACCTCCGGCTTCGCGGTCTTCGCCAACGGCGGCTTCTCGGTCGTGCCGGAGATCGTGGAGCGCATTCGCGACGATCAGGGCCGCGTGCTGTTCGAGCGCTCCAAGGCGCCGCCGCCGCGCATCGTGTCTCCGCGCGCCATCTCCGCCATGAACGACATGATGAACTCCGTCGTCGCGGGCGGAACGGCGATGGCGGCCTCGCTCGACCTCTATCCGGCTGCGGGCAAGACTGGGACATCGCAGAAATACAAGGATGCGTGGTTCATCGGCTACACGGCGCAATGGGTCGGCGGCGTGTGGATGGGCAACGACAACGCAAGTCCCATGCGCGGCGTCACGGGCGGCTCGCTTCCGGCCGAAATCTGGAAGCAGGTCATGCTGAAGGCGCATGAGGGGCTGATGGCGAAGCCGCTGCCCGGGACCGGCCTGCCGCCCGAATTCATCCAGCACACAGCCGACGCCATCGGGCTTTCGAACGTGCCGGCGCGCAATCCGTTCCGCCGCCGCGAGGTGTCCGACGCAGAGGCCGCACCGACCGGGCCGCCCCCTCTGGCGGCTCCACAGGGTCGCGCGCGCCGGGCGCCGTTGTAAACTTCTGCCTGAGCATGATCTTATCGCAAAACCGGCATCCACTTTTGCGGATCATGCTCTGAGGGCTGACCGCTACAACGCCGCGATCTCCGTCACCAGAGACTCTGCGACGTCCAGCCCGTCCCGGCGCGAGGCTGCGCGGATCTGGAACCGCCGCGCTCCAGGCAGACGCGCGCCGTCCTGCGCTTCTATCATGCTGGCGAGCACGGCGAACCGCTCAAGCGCGCCGTCCGAGAAGGCGAGCGGATCGATGGCGATCATGAGCTGGCCGGTGGCGGGCGGCTCGCCGATGTCGTCGAGGAACGACGTCGCCTCGCCCGCGAAGCGCGAGCCCGTCAGCCCTGCGGCCAGAAGCTCGACCATGAGCGCGAGCGCCACGCCCTTCGCGTCGCCGAGCGGGGCCATGGTGCCTGTCAGCGCGGCCGCCGGGTCAGTCGTCGGGCGGCCTTCCGCGTCGAGCGCCCAGTCGGGAGGGATCGCCTCGCCCTTGCGCTTCGCCGCGATGATGTTGCCGCGCGCGACCTTCGACAGCGACATGTCGACGACGATGGGATCGCCGCCCGGCAGCGGGCAACCGAACGCCAGCGGGTTCGTGCCGAAAACAGGCGTCCGCCCGCCCCAAGGAGCCATGGCGGCGGGCGCGTTTGCGAAGAGCAGCGAGACGATGCCAGCCCGCGCCAACGCTTCGACCGGAAGCCCCGCCGCGCCGCAATGATGCGAACGTGTGATGCCCGCCATCGCGATGCCGTGCGCGCGGGCAAGCGGGCCGAGCCGTTCCACCGCGAGTTCGAGCGCGGGATAGGCGAAGCCGAAACCGGCGTCGATCAAAACCGCGGCCGGGCGCGCCTGGCTCGCGGCTGGCACCGCGTCGCCCTTCACCTTTCCCGCTTTCAACTGCGCGGCGTAAGTCGGGACGCGCACCAGCCCATGCCCCTTGAGGCCGTCCGCTTCCGCCGCCACGAGCGCGCGCGCCGTGCTCGCGGCGTTAGCGGCGTTCGCACCCGAGCGTTGCAGGGCGCTGGCGGTCAAGTCTTCCGCTTCCTCGATGGTCAAAATCGGCACGATCGGCTCACATCGATACATTCGCGGCGATGGCGAGGTTGCGGAATGCTTCCGAGCCGCCGCGCGTCAGATCCTTGCCGATAACCGTGTCGCCGTCGAGCGCTCGGATGCCGCCTTCTTTCGCGCCAGCGATCATGTTCATGGCGATCATGGCGTAGCCCTGCTCCGCGCTCGAAACGCCGATGCCGACCGCAGGCCCGTCGATGGAGTTCGCAATCACGGTCACGGTGCCGAGCCGCCACGCGCTGCCGATGCGAAGGCCGAAGCGCCCGTTGCCGCCGATGAGGTTGTTTGTGACGAGACCGTCACCCTCGACCCAGATGGCAGCCTTCGCACAGGATGCCGCGCGGTTCCCGGTGACGAGCAGGCCCGAGCCGCCGCAATAGAGGCCGTCGCCGTCGCTCGAAAGGACCTCGCAATCAGCGACCGTTAGATTGCGGCATTCGCGCGCGACGACGCCCTGATTGACGAAGGACAGGCCGCGCAGGCTCACCCCCTGCCTGCCGACGCACTCGAAGGCCGCGCGGCCGGGCGGCGCTACGATAACGCTGAGGCCTGATGTTCCGACGAGCGTCGCCTTGGACGGGAGTTGCACGCCCGAGATACGATAGCGCCCCGCTGGCACAAGGATCGGCTGCCCCGCTTCGACGAGGGCGTCGACGGCCTTTTGCATGGCGGTCGTCTGATCTGCCTCACCGTTCGCGATCACGCCGAAATCGGAAAGCGCCCTGCCGGATCTTTCGGAGACGGCAGCAGCCGCTTCAGCCGCGCTCGCGCCAAAGAGTGCGGCCGCTCCACCCATCCCGATGAAATGTCTGCGATCCATTGCCGTGTCCACTCCTGCCGTGGCGTGCCGTTTGCCTCTTTGCGCGTAGCACAGCTTCGGCTGCGGCCTGAACGAGAATCCGGGCGGCATCCACGGCTTCCGTGATGGTGATGCGCGGGCGCAGCGAAGGATCGCCCAGAACCGGCATGTGAATGAACGCTGCGAGCGGGCCGCCATCGCCTTCGCGCGCGAGGCTCCGATAATAAAGGGCGTTGCACAGATAACGGCCTGCGTTTCGCGACAGTTCCGCCGGGACGTTCGCGCGGCGCAGGGCGCGGATGAGGTGAAGCGGAGCCAGCGTCGGCGTAAGGAGCGGCGCGCCCGCCCGCACGAGCGGCATGGGCGGCAAGGTATGGCCGTGCGCGTCGGGGCGCGAACCGCTGATGTTCACCGCGCGGGACTCGATCTCGAAGGCGGTCGCGCGCCTCGAAACGCCGAAATGCAGAACTGCGTCCGGCGCGAACGTGGCAACGGCGCTCTTTGCGGCCTCGTGTGCGGTTGCCCAGGATACAGGAAGCACGGCGGTCGATAGTTCGATTTCGGCAGTGCGGGACGCGGCCTGCATCGCGAGGAGGCGGACGAGCGTTTCCGATGCATTATGCGGCACGCCGGGAAACGGGCCGAAGCCGGTCACGAGCACGCGGACGGGGTTCGCCCCTGCCATCGCGTCACGCGCGCCCGAAGATGAGGCTGGTCACTTCATCGGCGGCGACGGATGGCGGCTTTGCGCCGCGCCGCACCTCGCTTTCAAGCGCTTCGATTTTCGCGGTGGCCGCTTCGTTCGTGAGGAAAGCCTGCCGGATCTGATCCTCGATCATCGCATGCATCCAGCGCACATCCTGATCGCGGCGTTTGGACGCGAACTCGCCGGTCGCTTCGAGGGTTGCGCGATGGGACAGCACGTTCGCCCATAAATCTTCAAGGCCGATGCCGTCGCGCGAGGAAATCGTGATGACGGGCGGCTTCCACGTGGCACTCGCAGGCGTGAGGATGTGCAACCCGGCGCGGTAATCCCCTGCGGCGCGGCGCGCGGCGTGCTCGTTGCCGCTGTCGGCCTTGGTGATCGCGATCATGTCCGCGAGTTCCATCACGCCTTTCTTGATGCCCTGCAATTCGTCGCCGCCGCCCGCGATCATCAGTAGGAGGAAGAAATCCACCATGCCTGCGACAGTGACCTCCGATTGCCCGACGCCGACCGTCTCCACGAGGATAACGTCGAAGCCTGCCGCCTCGCAAAGAAGGATCGTTTCGCGCGTGGTGCGCGCCACACCGCCGAGCGTTCCCGAGGATGGCGACGGACGAATGAACGCGTTCTCTTCGGCGGCGAGCGTCGCCATGCGGGTCTTGTCGCCGAGGATCGCGCCGCCCGACCGCGTCGAAGACGGATCGACGGCGAGCACGGCCACGCGATGGCCCTTCCGCACCAGCAATGTTCCCAGCGCGTCGATCATGGTCGACTTGCCCGCGCCCGGCACGCCGGTGATGCCGACGCGAAGCGCGCTCCCGGCGGCATCGTTCAAAGTCGTGAGCAGAAGCCGCGCCTTCACGCGATGCGCGGGCTTGCGGCTCTCGATCAGGGTGATGGCGCGTGCGACGGACACGCGATTGCCGGAGCGAACGCCCCGTGCAAGGTCTTCGACGTCTCTGTGATCCGGATGCGGAGGCGATTCAGCGCTCATGTGAAATGGCTTAGAAGAACCGTGGGCCGCAGACAAGATGCGTGCGGCTCAAAAAAGCTTAACGGGCGGTCACGAATTGCGAAACAGTTTTCCACTTTGTATGATGGCGCGAACCGAGGCCTGAGACACAAATGAACGACGAGTCCGATATTGCGACGCTGAACCGGCGCGTAACGCTTCTGGAAGAAGACGCGAAGGGCGAAAAAGCCGTGTCGCGCCATATCCTCCGCAAGGTGACGGATAACGAGAACGCACTCCTGGAGATCAAGGCCGAACTCGGCGACATCCGTAAGGAAGTGTCGGCGTTGCGAAGCGAGATCGTGGCGCTCCGTTCGGATCTGCCGGGCATCGTCGCAACTTGCGTTACGGCGATCATCCGCGAGGAATTGTCGCGCGGGCGATAAACGGCGCGCATCGAGAAAGGAGCGCGCAAGGCGCACTCCCTTGGGCGGCTACATTGCGCGCGGCTGTTGCCGACCGGTGCCGCTTTCCTTCTGTGGAAAAGCGGGCGCCTCCGGGTCATAACCCTGCCAGCCATCGGCCCGATATTGATCGGCACGCACTTCCATATCGACCGGGCGGTGGCGGAGCATGATCCGCTCGCCTTCGTCCGCCTTGTCGTCAGCCGCGCGAAGCGAAACGAGCGTGCCGCCGCGCTTCAGAGATTCGGCGTAGACTTCAGCTTCGTCTTCCGAAATGCCGTAAGCCACGAGCCCGCCGAGAAGTCCACCTGCAACCGCGCCCGTGGCCGCGCCCGCCAGTGTCGTCGCCAGAACGCCCGCAGCAACCAGCGGACCGATGCCCGGAATGGCCACCAGTCCCAGCGAAGCGAGCATGCCTGCGCCCGCGCCAGCTACGCCGCCAAGCGTAGCGCCCGTGGCGGCGGCGTCGCCTTCCTCCTTCTCTTCCATCGCGCGGAAATCATCGACGGCCTTTGCATTGGTGCCGATGATGCTGATTTCGTCGCGATGGAAACCGGCCGCCTCAAGCTCTCGTATGGCGCTTTCAGCGCTTTCATAGGTGTCGTAGACGTGGGTGATGGTGACTGTCATGGCGTGTCTTCCGCATTTGGAGGCGCATCAATTCTTCTTGTGGGGGAAAGGCATGTGGGGCGCGAGTGTTCCGGCCGAATCAAGGAAAGCTCCACGCAAGCCCCGCGTGCCAACTTGAGCTTGCAAATGCTGGCAGGCGGTCCTATTTTAGCGACCTCCCAACATTTGAGGTTTTCATGGCACGCGTCACCGTAGAAGATTGCGTTGATAAGGTATCGAATCGCTTCGAACTTGTGCTCCTCGCTGCGCACAGGGCACGGGCGGTTTCGGCCGGCGCGCCCATCACGATCGACCGCGACAACGACAAGAACCCGGTGGTGGCGCTTCGTGAAATCGCCGATCAGACCGTTTCGCCGGAAGATCTGAAGGAAGACCTCATCCATTCGCTGCAATCGCACGTCGAAGTCGACGAGCCCGAGGCCGAAGCTGCGCCCTCGCTGCCGAGTTCGCGGCAGGCCAATGTGCTCGGCCCGGACGATCAGTTCGCCGATCAGCAGATTGACCGCATCACCGAAGAAGAGCTTCTTCAGGGGCTCGCGCGCAGCATTCCGGCCGAGGCCGCAAGCGGCGGACGCTCCAAGGGATAATTTCGCTGTTCACGGCGCTGCGTCACGCTTGGTTAAGTCTGGAATTTCACTTATTCTCGTGGCGTAAATTAAGAGCCAACAGACAGTTGAGGCCGTGCAGCTAGAAACACGAACGAGATCGCAGCCGCCCAAGATCATGAGGCAGTACGATCTCGTTGAAAAAGTTCTGAGCTATAATCCCAAGGCCAACGAGGCGCTGCTCAACCGCGCTTACGTTTATGCCATGCAGGCACATGGCCAGCAGAAGCGCGCTTCGGGCGATCCGTATTTTTCCCACCCTCTGGCGGTCGCCGCGATCCTGACCGGGCTCAAGCTCGACGACGAGACGATCGCGACCGCCCTTCTTCACGACACCATCGAAGATACGCAGGCCACGAAGGACGAGATCGAAAAGCTTTTCGGTCCGAACATCGCCGCGCTCGTCGATGGCCTCACCAAGATCGAAAAGCTGAACCTCGTCTCGAAGAAGACGCAGCAGGCCGAAAATTTCCGCAAGCTTCTGATCGCCATTTCGAGCGACGTGCGCGTGCTGCTCGTCAAGCTCGCGGACCGGCTTCATAATATGCGTACGCTCGAGCACATGAAGGCCGAGAAGCGTCGGCTCATCGCGCAGGAAACGATGGACATCTATGCGCCGCTCGCGGGCCGCATGGGCATCCAGGAAATCCGCGACGAATTGGAGGAATTGTCCTTCCGCTGGCTGCATCCGGCGGCTTACGAAACGCTCATGTCGCGCCTCAACGTGCTGCGCGAACAGAACCGCGGCCTGACCGAAGAAATCGCCAGCGAACTCAGGACCAAGCTCGAAGCGCAGGCCATCAAGGCGGATGTCACCAGCCGCGAGAAGAAGCCTTATTCGATCTGGCTCAAGATGCAGAACAAGCAGATCGGGCTTGAGCAACTGTCCGACGTGTACGGCTTCCGCGTCATCGTGCCTGATGTGCAGGATTGCTACACAGCGCTCGGGGTCGTGCATCGCACGTGGCGCGTGGTGCCGGGCCGCTTCAAGGACTACATCTCGACACCGAAGCACAACGATTACAAATCGATCCACACGACCATCGTCGGGCCGCGCCACCAGCGCGTGGAGTTGCAGATCCGCACGGCCGAAATGCACCAGATCGCGGAGTACGGCGTCGCCGCGCATTCGGGCTACAAACTCGCGGCGCTTGCCAAATTGCACGGCGACGAACACGGCGCTCAGGGGCCGCAACCGAGCGAGAGCACAGCCTATCAGTGGCTCCGCAAGCTCGTCGACAACCTCCTCGAAGGCGACAATCCCGAAGAATTCCTTGAGCATACGAAGCTCGAACTTTTCCTCGATCAGGTGTTCTGCTTCACGCCGAAGGGCCGCCTCATCGCCCTGCCGCGCGGCGCAAACGGCATCGACTTCGCCTATGCGGTGCACACACATATCGGCAATCACTGCGTCGGCGTGAAGATCAACGGGCGGCACATGCCGCTTCTGACCGAACTCAAGAACGGCGACGAGGTGGAAATCATCCTGTCGGAGGCGCAGACGCCGCCCGCCGCGTGGGAAAACGCCGTCATCACCGGCAAGGCGCGCTCGGCCATCCGCCGCGCCACGCGCGAAGCCGTACGCAAGCAATATCTCGCGCTCGGCCGCGACATCATGAAGGCTGCGCTGGAGCGCGCCGACAAGGCACCCGACACCGAACTTTCCCCCATCTTGCCGCGTTTCGCGATGAAGACGGCGGAAGACCTGCTCGCGGCCGTGGGACAGGGCGATATTGCGGCGGACGAGGTGCTCGGCGCGCTCGACCCGAACTTCCGCAGCGACGTGCCGCCGAAGCGCCGCACCATCACGCGCGACGAAGCGGGCTGGTTCAACCTCGGCCGCGTCGCTGGCTTCAAATTCCGCTGGGCGGGGCTTCTCACCGGCTCAGACCGGGAATTGCGGAGCAAGGGCGTCCCGCTGCAAAACGCGGACGGCTCGCCGATCGTCAAGCTCGCGGAGGGCGGCGCCGTGCCGGGCGAACGCATCGTCGGCATTCTCGATCCCGGCAAGGGCATCACGATCTACCCGATTCACTCGGCGAAGCTGCGCGCCTTCGAAGATCAACTCGACCGCTGGATCGATGTGACTTGGGACATTCAGGAAGGCACGACCGAACTTTACCCCGCGCGCATGCAGGTGACCGCGCTCAACGAGCCGGGAAGCCTCGCCCGCATCGCGAGCGTGATCGGCGCGGCGCGTGGCAACATCGACAAGCTGCAAATGGTCACGCGCGCGAGGGACTATACCGAGATGCTTATCGACCTTGAGGTTCTTGACCTCAAGCATCTGACGGATATCGTCAACGGCGTCAAAAACCTCCCCGTGGTTAGCACAGCGAGCCGCGTGATCGCCTGACCCAATCCTTTACCTATCGAAAGATCCCCCATGCTTACCGACGATGCCGTGCTCACAGAATTCCGCGACGCTGGCGCGCTGCTCGAAGGCCACTTCGTGCTGTCGTCGGGCAACCACTCGACCGCCTATCTCCAATGCGCTCGGGTGCTGATGGACGCGAAGCGCGCCGAACGGCTCTGCGCAGCGCTCGCCGGGAAGATCCGCGCCGCGGGCCTCGCCGACGGCATAGATCTCGTCGTGTCGCCCGCCATGGGCGGCGTCGTCGTCGGCTATGAGATGGGCCGCCAGCTTGGCCTGCCTGCGATCTTCTTCGAGCGCGTGGACGGGGTGTTCGCGCTCAGGCGCGGCTTCCGCATCGAGCCGGGCCAGCGATGCATCATGGTCGAGGATGTCGTCACAACCGGCCTTTCCTCGCGCGAATGCATCGAAGCTGCGGAAGCGGCGGGCGGAACCGTTGTCGCAGCCGCGTCGCTCGTCGACCGCTCCGGCGGCCGCGCGAAGCTGCCGGTGCCTTTCGTCCCCCTCATTCGGCTTGACATTCCCATCTTCCCGCCCGATCAAATCCCTGCCTCCGTCAAAGGTGTACCTCCGGTGAAGCCGGGCAGCCGGGGCTTGAAGGTTTAACCGGCGATACCGATTCTGTCAGGAGACGGAAGAGGTTGGCAATCGCGAAGGCGCTTGGCTTTCAGGCTGGGATTTATGCTTTTCAAACGCAAGGAACCGCTTTCGATAGGCCGACGGGTGCGTAACGCGCTCTGGCCGACGCGCAGCTTCGACCGTTCCATGCGCTACATGTTCTATCGCCTCGCTCGCATCAAATCGACGCCGCACAGCATCGCGCTCGGCTGCGCAGCTGGCGTGTTCGCGATCTTCACGCCGTTCTTCGGCTTTCAGATGCTGCTGGCCGCCGTGCTGGCGGTCGTGTTGCGCGGCAACGTCTTCGCCTCGCAGGTGGGCACCTTCGCTGGCAACCCGATCACCTATCCGCTGATCTGGGTTTCAACCTTCACGCTCGGCAGCATCTTCCTCGGCAATCCGGCGAACGCCGACCTTAGCCACTTCCAGTCCGGCGCGCAGGCGCTTGGCGAAAGCCTGACAAGCGGCTCGCCGGACAGCATCGCCACCGCCGTGCAAGGGCTCTGGCCGGTGCTGAAGCCGATGGCGCTCGGCGCGCTTGTCCTCGGCGGCGCGATTTCTGCCGTCATCTATGTTTTCATACGCCGTCTGCTCGAATTGCAGAAGAGCGCGCAGCGCCCCGTGCCTGCGAAGACGGCTGCGTCTCTCCGGTAAGTGGTGATCATGCCTGTAAAATCTCCCGTTCGGCTCGGCCTCAATATCGATCATGTCGCGACGCTCAGGAACGCGCGTGGCGGTGCGCGACCGGATCCCATCGAGGCGGCGCGCGTGGCGGTGAAGGCGGGGGTGGATGGCATCACGGCGCATTTGCGCGAGGATCGCCGCCACATCCGCGACGAGGACATTCGCCGCATCAAGGCGGAGATCGCCGCACCGCTGAACCTCGAAATGGCTGCCACCGAAGAGATGACCGGCATCGCGCTCGTTACGAAGCCGCATGCGTGCTGCATCGTGCCCGAGCGGCGTGAGGAACTGACCACCGAAGGCGGCCTCGACGCTGCGGGCGGCGAAGATCACCTGCTCCCCATCGTGAAGCGGCTCGTTGACGACGGCATACGCGTGTCGCTTTTCATCGATCCCGAGCCGCGCCAGATCGAAGCCGCTGCTCGCATGGGCGCGCCGGTGGTCGAACTGCACACCGGACAATATTGCGAGGCGTGGCTCGCGCGCGACGAGGCTACGGCGCGAGCGGAACTCGACCGGCTGGCCAAGGCCGCCACGCTCGCCGCGTCTGCCGGTCTCGAAGTGCATGCAGGCCATGGCCTCGACTTCGAAACCGCAAAGCATCTTGCCGCCTTCCCGGAGATCCGCGAGTTGAACATCGGCCACGTTATCATCGGCGAAGCGATCTTCATCGGCCTGTCGGAAGCGATCTGGCGCATGCGGGCGGCCATCGCGAAGGGCGCCAGCAAGCGGCCCGACGACAACGCATCGGCCCAACAGCAACAGCAGCAATAGCGCCCCGCGAGCCATGATAATCGGCATCGGCAGCGATCTCACCGACATCCGCCGCATCGAGAAAACAATCGCGCGCTACGGCGACCGCTTCCTCGACCGCGTGTTCACGGAGACCGAGCGCGCGAAATCCGACGCGCGGGCCGCGCGCGCGGCGTCCTACGCCAAGCGTTTCGCGGCGAAGGAAGCCTGCGCCAAGGCGCTGGGCACCGGCCTCGCGGATGGCGTGTTCTGGCGCGACATGGGCGTGACGAACCTGCCGTCCGGCGCGCCGACGATGCGGCTCACCGGCGGCGCGCAGGAGCGGCTTGCGACGCTGCTGCCCGACGGCCATGAGGCGCGCATTCACCTCACGATCACCGACGATTACCCGCTTGCGCAGGCCTTCGTGATCATCGAGGCGCTGCCGAAGGCATAGGGTCGCTGCCGGTCGGCCGATTACATACCCTGGAAATCAGGCTTTCGCTTTTCGAGGAAAGCATCGACACCTTCCTGATAGTCGGCGCTCTCATAGACCTCGCGCCGCATGTTCTGGATGCGCTCGAACACCTGCGCCGCCACCGGCTGGAAGTCGGTCAACACCCGAAGCTGCTCTTTCACGACGGCGATGGCGAGCGGCGCTTTCGTGGCGATGTGCTGCGCCAGCGTTTGAGTGAAGGTTTCGATCTCCGTCGAGGGGACGACGTGGTTGATGATACCCCAGTGTTCGGCGGCCTCTGCCTTCACCGGATTGGCGGTGAAAAACATCTCCTTGATGAAGTTCACCGGTAGCCGGTTGAGGCAGTGCAGCAGGCCGGTCGTGTTGTACGGCAGACCCAGATTAACCGGGGTGATGGCGAAGGTGGAGGTCTCGTCCGCGATGATCATATCGCATGACAGGACCAGATCGAAGGCGCCGCCCCACACCGAGCCCTGCACCATGGCGATGACCGGCCCCGGATATGAGCGTATCGCCCGCAGCGCCTGTTCCAGCGGATCGGCATAGCCAAGCGGATCTTGATGCCCGCGGCGCAGCTCCCTGACGTCATGCCCGGCGGACCAGACCTTGATGCCCGGCTGCCCGCGCACGATCACCACCCGTACCGACTGCGCCTTGAAGTCTTCGAGCGCGGCCGTAAGCGCGTCGAGCAACGCCGAGCTGAGAACGTTGCGCTTGGCCATGTTGTTAAGGGTGATGGTCCCGATGTGACCGTTCACGCCTGTGATGATGATCGGTCGCGGCGCGTTATCGGTCGACGTGCTCACCGATGCCTCGGTGGTTTCGTCGCCCGACGTGTCGGCCGTCTCGACCGAAACAGCCGAGCGGCGTTCATCGAATTCGGGTGCGGAAGCAGCGGGAGGGGAAGTTTCAGCCACGTTTTATCCTTCGCCGGGGCGTCGCGCATTTACGAATTCATCGCAACGCCGGGTTGGTCGATTTCCATCATTTTAGTGCGCATTCGAGCGAAATGGAGCCCGGTTTGCGCGAAGAAAACGCGTTGCTCCAAAACCTGGAGGCTTTTCGAGATTTCTTTCTCTCGTTTCAAGGAGAGAAGAAAATGCCCTTACGCGTTGACCGGTTGAACGGGTTGATCAAGGGCACTCCAGACCGAGCGGCCCGATCGGGCACCTTACCTGGCAATCAGCCATAACTCGGGCATTGGACAATATGACGACGGCCGGAGAAACGAACGCGCCTTTTTTTCCATATTTGAGCGGGAAATGGTGGAGGGGGTTGGATTCGAACCAACGTAGGCTTAGCCAACGGATTTACAGTCCGTCCCCTTTAGCCACTCGGGCACCCCTCCGGAGGATTACCGCGCCGTTCCGCAGACAACGCCCTGCCGCTTTCGCTACAGCCGTCCGGATCACCGCTCGGTTCGGGGTTCATAGCATCACACTTGGCACGATGCAACGATGGAAGACGCGGACTTTCCACACGAATGATAATTTTTGACGCGCTCGTTTCTGGCCGTTTCGCGCCCGCAGAAATTCGTAGGGGCGCGAACGCACGCCGCACCATCCGCACCGAAGGCGGTCGCGGTGTCGAAGCGTTATCGCGCCCGATTTGGGCGCGGAGTCATCGCGGCAGGCATCCCCTTTGCGGGATGAATCTCGCGCCGCCGTCAGAACGCGGTCAGCGCTACATTCGTGTGCTCGACATGCGGCGGCTGGGCGAAGAACGGCCCGGCGAGCTTCCGCCACTCCTGAAAGTTTTCCGAGTTGCGGAAATGCACGATGTGATCGTCGAGCGTTTCCCACTGGATGACGAGCCGATATTTCGACGTCGATTCGATGGTGCGCTGAAGCTCAAGGCCGAGGCAACCCTTCGAGCGCTGGAAGAACGGTGCAGCTTCCTTCACCGCCGCCTCGAATGCTGCTTCCTCACCCTCTTTCACATGAATTTCGCAGATTTCGTAGACCATTGCCGTCCCTTTCCCGTGCGTCATTGCCTCGCCCTCCGGCGCAGCTACTTCACCTTCTCACCGGGATATACGCCCCAAAGGCTCTTTTGCGGCAGATATCCCTTCTGCTTGCTCGCATAGACCTCGCAATCCTCGCCGTCGCATTGCGCGATATCGACGATAGCGCCCGGCTCGATCTGCGCGACGAGCGTGCCGCCGCCGCGCGTCGCGGTCAGCCGGAACAGCATGCGATCCTTCACCCAGGGGGCGACGACCGCCGTTCGACGCGCGCTCGTCAGCGCCGCGTTCACCCAACCGGTGCCGCCTTCCGAATCACGCACCTGCCGCCAGTTCTCGAACTCGGCGATCACTTCCACGGGAAGCCCCGCGCGACGAAACACCCACGCGATCTGATACTCGCCGCCGGGACCAACGCGCGCGTTTACCTCGCTCGCTTTCAGGCTGACAAAGCGCGGCAAAGGCAGCCCCGTGACGGGCCCGGCATTGCGTTGCGCCGCCTCCTGCGCTAACGATACGCCGGAAAAAAACGAGAACGCGACCAATATGCCGCATACGATCCGAAACTTTGTCATCGCGGGCCGTATCTGTTAGATAACGGGAGCGAAATTGCATTGCACCTGTCCATCAAGGCCAAGCCGGCCATGTCGAGCCCCCTATGACCGCACAAAACGTTAAAGTCGTCGTCACCCGCAAACTTCCCGAGCTAGTCGAGGCCCGCATGCGCGAGCTGTTCGACGTGACGCTCAATGCTTCCGACGCACCGATGACGCGGGACCAGCTCGCTGCGGCGATGCGAACGGCGACCGTGCTCGTTCCTACCGTAACCGACCGGATTGACAAGACGCTTCTTTCATCGGCCGGCCCTCAATTGAAGCTGATCGCCAACTACGGCACCGGCGTCGATAACATAGACCTCGAAACGGCGCGCAATCGTGGCATCATCGTCACCAATACGCCGGGTATCCTTACCGAAGATACAGCGGACATGACGATGGCGCTGATCCTCTCGGTGCCGCGCCGCCTCGTGGAGGGCGCCGACTACCTGCAGGACGGCAAGGAGTGGCACGGCTGGTCGCCGACATGGATGCTCGGGCACCGCATCTGGGGCAAGAAGCTCGGCATTATCGGCATGGGCCGCATTGGCCGCGCCGTCGCGCGCCGCGCCAAGGCGTTCGGCCTGTCGATCAACTATCATAACCGCCGCCGCGTGCCGGGCGCAGTCGAGGCCGAACTCGGCGCGACCTATTGGGAAAGCCTCGATCAGATGCTCGCCCACATGGACATCATCTCGGTGAACTGCCCGCACACGCCCGCGACGTTCCATCTCTTGTCGGCGCGCCGCCTCAAGCTGCTGAAGCCGACGGCCTACATCGTCAACACGGCGCGTGGCGAAGTCATCGACGAGAACGCGCTGTCGCGCATGGTCGAGGCGGGCGAGGTTGCGGGCGCGGGTCTCGACGTGTTCGAGAACGAGCCAGCCATCAATCCGAAGCTTCTGCGCAATCCGAAGGTTGTGGTCCTGCCGCATCTCGGTTCCGCAACCATCGAAGGCCGCCTCGATATGGGCGAGAAGGTCATCATCAACATCCGCACGTTCCTCGATGGCCACAATCCGCCGGATCGCGTGCACGCGGCGATGTTCTGATCCCGACGCGCGGTTTTGCTTAAGGAGCGCGCGTTTGATTCCATCAAAAGCGATGCGATTATGGCACGGCCGCGTCACGGCACGACGCCGTCAGTTTCGGATCAGCTTGCCTGCATCAAATCAAGTGCGATTTGATGCAGCTTTCTATTGTGCGCCCCCGCCGCTTCCATTCGGACGCGGGTCGATCTGAGCGCAACGGATTACCGCTGATGGCGTCGCAGCAAGGCACCGTCGATTACGTGATCGAGCAGCTTCAGCGGGCGGGGCGCGTATCCGCTCGCAAGATGTTCGGCGAGTATGCGATCTACTGCGACGGCAAGACGGTCGCGCTTATCTGCGACGACCAGCTTTATGTGAAGCCAACGGCCGCCGGTCGCGCCTTCCTCGGGGAACCGCAGGACGGCTTCCCCTATCCGGGGGCGAAGCCGCATTTCCTGATCGCGGGCGATCGTTGGGACGATGCCGAGTGGCTTTCAACGCTCGTCGAGCTGACGGCAGCCGAATTGCCACTTCCCAAGCCTAAGCCTGCACGCAAGCCGAAAAAGTAGGGGATGTGCCGCCCGACTCTGCGGGCATTACGCCGTCCGTTGCGGATCATGCGCTGGGATACGCCGCCTGCTCAGACGACGCGATCCTCGCGCTGGATGTCGGCCTCGCCCCCTCGCGACACAGCCGTAGCCTTGAGCGTGCCGTCCGGCGCGGTTGCCGCCGTGCCCCCCGCCATTTCCTCGATCAGGCCCCGCGCGATTTCACGTTCGCCCATCACCACGGCGTTCGCACCGAGGCTCATCAGATGCTCAACCTCCGCATCGGAGTGGGCGCGAGCCACGATGCGCATTCCGGGATGTGTCGCGCGCGCCTGACTCACAACCTGTCCGGCCTCGAAGCCGTTCGGAATGGCGACGATGAGGTCGCTCGCGCCTTTGAGATTCGCGGCGGCGAGAATGTCTGAGCTGGCAGCGTTCCCGACGATAACTTCGATGCCGTCCGCACGAAGGCTCGCCAGGGGTTTCTCGCCGTCCTCGATGACGAGGAACGGCTTGCCGCTCTCCTTCAGCGCCTTGCCGACGAGACTGCCGACGCGGCCGTAGCCTACGAGCACGGCGTGGTTCTTCAGTTTGGTCGGCAGCGGAGGGCCGTCGTCGCTCTCGGCGGGTTCGGCTTCCTTCTTTTTAGGCTTGGGAGCCGTAGCGCGGGTCGCGGCAGCTGCCGGCGTCTCGGCGGGCGGACGACGACGTTCGAACCACGGCTTGAGACGATCCACACCCGCGAACACGAGCGGGTTCAGCACGATTGACAGCAGCGCGCCCGCGAGAATGAGGTCGCGCCCCTGCTTCGGCAAGACGCCCAGCTGGATTCCGAGGTCGGCGAGGATGAACGAGAATTCGCCTATCTGCGCGAGGCTCGCCGAAATCGTGAGCGCAGTGGCGATGGGATAACCGAACGCGATGACGATCAGAAAAGCGCCGACCGATTTTCCGATCACGATGATGAAGAGCACGGCGAGGATCGGCAGCGGGTCGTTGACGAGGCTCGTGGGGTCGAAAAGCATGCCTACGGCGACGAAGAACAGCACCGAGAAGGCGTCACGCAACGGCAGCGTCTCCTGCGCCGCCCGCTGCGACAGCTCGGACTCGCTCATGATCATGCCCGCGAAGAATGCGCCGAGCGCGAGCGAAACGCCGAACAGTTCCGATGCGCCGAACGCGACACCGAGCGCGATGGCAAGCACCGACAGGCGGAACAACTCACGCGAGCCGGTATGCGCCATGCGGTGCAGCAGCCAGGGGATGACGCGTCGTCCTACGATCAGCATCAGGGCGACGAAAGCGCCGACCTTCGCGAAAGTGACGAAGAGAATGCCGGTGAGTCCGAGGTCGAGGCCGAGATGCGTTGCCAGCGGGTCCGGTGCGCTGGTGCCTGTTGCACCGATGAGCGGGCCGAGCGCCGGTAGCAGGACCAGCGCCAGCACCATGGCCAGATCTTCCACGATCAGCCAGCCGACCGCGATGCGCCCGCGCTCCGTCTCGATGAGGCGACGCTCTTGCATCGCGCGCAGCAGAACGACCGTGCTCGCCACCGAAAGCGCAAGACCGAAGACGAGGCCAGCGCCGACTGGCCAACCCATGCCCAGCGCCAGGCCGAGGCCGAGGATCGTTGCGAGCGTGATCTGCACGATCGCGCCGGGTATGGCGATCTTTCGGACAGAGAGAAGGTCCGATAGCGAGAAATGCAGCCCCACGCCGAACATGAGAAGGATGACGCCGAGTTCCGCAAGCTGCGGTGCAAGCGACTGATCCGCTACGAAGCCGGGCGTGTGCGGCCCCACGAGGATACCGGCGAGCAGATAGCCGACGAGCGGCGGCAAGCGAAGGCGGTTAGCAATAGCCCCGAAAATGAACGCGAACCCAAGGCCGCCAACAACGGTTGCAATGAGCGGCGTGTCATGAGGCATGCGGCTATCGTTCCTCGCGTGTGGGGGGCGTTCAGGTTGCGATACTTATTCCGTAAATGGAATATATCCGAGCGTTTTCGTCAACCATTTTGGGGCGACTGCGGTGTGTGGCCGAACGAAGCGCTTGAGACGCCAGATTTGCTCTGCCGCCCCTTTTTTGCACTCTTTGAAGTTGCGATAAAGCTTTCGTTCCCTCGGTCGACGCGATTCTTGTATCCACCTTCGCATCGATACAAGGCAACCTGAACGGATCAGGCCGGTCTGGTCTTCACGAGCAGATCGTCGTCGATCCGAGCGGCGCGGATAGCGGCGGGGCGATCCTTGAGCCGGCCCCAGTAACGCTCGAATGCGGGGCGCGTTTCCATGGTGCCGTATCGGAGGCCCCATGCGACCTGCGACCCGACATAGACGTCGGCCGCGCTGAATGTGTCGCCTGCGAGATAATCGGACGCGGACACGGCCTTCTCCAGCGTGTCCATCACGGAGGCGAAACTCCCGTAACCCAGCATGCGGCTTTTTTCTTCGGACGCCTCGAAGCCGCATGCCTTGTTCGTGATGGCAGCTTCGAGAGGACCCGCGCCGAAAAACAGCCAGCGATACCAGGCGGCTCGCGCAGGGCTTTGCGGCGCGGGCGCGAGGCCCGCGCCGGGAAACGCGTCGGCGAGGTATGCGCAGATCGCGGCGGTTTCGGTCACGACAGCGTCGCCGTGGCGAAGCGCTGGCACTTTTCCCATCGGGTTGATGTCGGAATAGGGCGGCGATTTCATTTGCGGACCGTATTCGACGATTTCGGTGCGGTATGGGTGCCCGACCTCTTCCAGCATCCAGCGGACGATCCGCCCGCGCGACATCGGGTTTGTGTAGAAAATGAGTTCGCTTGCCATCCGGGTTCTCCATGCGCGTTTCCTGTCTCAGCTCTAAAGCCGAATCGCGTCGGTCGGATGTCGGGCCGCGCCAAGGCACGCAAAGTTGAATGCCGTTTTCGTCGCGCGCAGAGAATTCGCCTCGCGGTTTCGGCACGGAGAGGAGCTATCGCTGACAAACAGGGGGAGGAAAAAGAGAGACGAAGCCATTTTGGCTAGCGGGGGTGGGGGCCAATGCAGGTGGCCTCGTCTCTCAGGGGCAACTTTATTCGGGAACAACGTCCCTTGGTTGCGAGGACTCTAAACCAAACTCGTAAACCAAATCTTACGTCGGTCCACGGGGCGAAAGCGCTACGCATAACCGGCCACGCGCTTACTGACACTCAACAAACGCTACAGAAAGCTGACGCTAACAAACGCACACTCGGACGCTTTACTACCGACTCAACTCTCACAAGCGGCGCCAATTTCCGAGGGGGCCTGAACCGTCGCCGCCTTGTGATGTGATATTGATGCCTCAGCGGTTGGACGAAAATAAGGCCGCAAAACGAAATTTGCTTGACCTGTGCTTTTATGCGCGCAGCGCCTGCTTCGGCGCGAAAATCAGCGGGACCGAGGAGCACAAGGCGACGCCGGGCGCTTGGTCCAGCGGCGGGAAGCCCGCGCGCGATTCCAGCGATCTGGATGCATATTCAGAGGGAATGTGAGTTCAGCCGCGGCTCGCGGATCATTCGATGCGGAGGATGCGCCGCCTGTTCGCGCAAAAGCCCGTCAGGCCTTGGACGATTTCACGTTGACGCCCCAAGCGAAGGCGACGCGCGTCAGTGATACATCGCCGTAGCGCTCCGGCGTGGCCGCGACAATGGAGCCGCCGAGCCCGCCATAGAAGGCGCAGGCCGTCTCGTTGTCCTTCAGCGCCCACACGACGAGCCGTTTCAGCCCCTCCCGCTTGAGCGCATCCTTCACAGTGGCGAAAAGTCGCGTGCCGAGGCCAATGCCCTGAAAAGCGGGGTTCACATAAAGCTCGAAGATTTCGCCAGCTTCCCACGGCCAGGTGCCGCGCGCCTTACCCCATGTAGCGTAGCCCTGCGGCACGCCGTCGAAGATGAGGAGCGTCACGTTAGCGCCGCGTTCCACCTGCTCCTGCCACCAGCGCGGACCACGCCTCGCAATCATGCGCTCAAGGTGGAGATGCGGAATGATGCCCTGATAGGTCGAGCGCCACGCAGCGTCGTGGATCGCCGCCACCGCATTAGCGTCTTTCGACGAGGCCAGTCTGAAACTGATAAGGTTCGCGCCCATATGGATACTCTACATCCAACCTTTTCGGTTGGCGAGATCGTTCACGTACAACCTAACGCGCGGGTTTCATAAAAACGTCATCGCCATCTTCGTCGGCTTTGCGCAGCAGTCGGGAAAGGATTTGCGCCGCGAGTTTGCCGTCTTCATCGCCGAGGCAACTCATGACGAGCCGATCGGCACGACGCGCAATCGGCTTGATCGCGTCGAGAAGTTCGCGCCCCTCCGCCGACAGGCTCACGGCATAGGTACGCCCGTCGCGCATCGTGCGCTCGCGCTCGATGATCCCACGCTTCAGAAGGCGCTGCACCACATCGGCGAGCGTAGAGCGGTCGATGCCCGTCAGACGGACGAGATCGGTCTGGCTCAGGCCCTCATGCCGCGCCACGGTTGTAACCACAGCATATTGCCGCGCAGTCAGATCGAAATCTCGCGTTTCCTGCGCGAAAATTTCCGAAGCCCTCTGGCTAGCGCGGTGGAGAAGATGAATGATCGAGGAGTCGATGGCGGGGGCGCGGCTTGCGGGGGTCTTCTTCCGCCGTCTGCCCGTTTGCCCCGCTCCTGATTTTGTGTCCAGCATTGTCATCCGGCACTCGGGTTAAGCTATGAGCCTATCACGAGAAATGGAAACGGCAACCGGAGGTTCCATACAGCGCACGGAAAGAATTCTCCGAAGTCCCTAACTTTTGGCTTCGGAGGCTTCCGGCTCGGCCTCCGGGATCTGATAGCGCATGATCAGCGCGACCTGGGACAGCATGAAGACGAAGGTCAGCGGCATGATACCGAACGACTTGAATGTGACCCACGTGTCGGTCGAGAAGTTGCGCCACATGACCTCGTTCAACACCGCGAGGACGGCAAAAAACCCGATCCACCGCATAGTGAGGATGCGCCATCCCTCGTCTTCCATCTTGAAGACCTCACCGAGCGCGAGCTTCAGGAGCGGGCGGCGGAAGTAAAGCCCGGTGGCGAGGATGACCACGAACAGGCAGTTCACGATGGTCGGCTTGATCTTGATGAAGGTGTCGTCGTGCAGCCAGATGGTGAGTGCGCCGAAGACCATGACGAACACGCCGGTGACCAGCGCGATGACGGGGATGCGCTTGAACAGCAGGCGGCTTGCGACGAGCGAAATCACGGTCGCGACCATGAACGCGCCCGTGGCGTAGAAAATGCCGGCCCGGCCGTTCATGATGAAGAAAATCGCGAGCGGCCCGACATCCAGCAGAAGTTTCAGGATCGAGGTCTTGTCGACCGGATTCGTCGCCTCGGTCTTCGTCTTGATCGCCTCGGACTTCATCGCTTCCAAACCTGCCACTCCTGAACCCTCCGACCTCAACTGACGCCCGCGATGGCGCGTGCAAAATCCTGCGCAGAGAAAGCTTGCAAATCGCTTGCGCTCTCGCCGACGCCGATGGCATGCACCGGCAGACCGTGCTTGGCCGCGATGGCGACGAGGATACCGCCGCGCGCCGTGCCGTCGAGCTTCGTCATGATAAGGCCCGTGACGCCAGCGGTCTTGCCGAAAATCTCGACCTGCGAAAGTGCATTCTGCCCCGTGGTCGCGTCGAGCGTCAGAAGAACCGAATGCGGGGCTTCCGGGTCCACCTTGCGGATCACGCGAATGATTTTTTCAAGCTCGGCCATGAGCCCGGTCTTGTTCTGGAGGCGCCCCGCCGTGTCGATGATGAGAAGGTCGGCGCCCTCTTTCTTCGCCCGGGTGAGCGCGTCGAAGGCAAGCCCCGCGGCGTCAGCGCCCTGCGCGCCCGACACGACAGGCGCACCCGTGCGCTCGCCCCAAACCTTCAATTGCTCGATGGCCGCCGCGCGGAACGTGTCGCCCGCCGCGAGCATGACCTTCAGCCCCTGCTCGGTAAACTGCTTCGCATATTTGCCGATTGTCGTCGTCTTGCCGGTGCCGTTCACGCCGACCATGAGAACGACGTAGGGCTTCTTCGATGTGTCGATTTCGAGCGGCTGCGCGACGGGGCCGAGCACCTTCTCCACCTCGGCGGCGAGGATCGCGCGCACTTCTTCCGGCGAGATGTCGCTGTTGTAGCGCGCCTTCTTGAGCGCGGCGATCACGCGGGCCGAGACGGCGAGGCCGAGGTCCGACTGGATCAGCAGGTCTTCCAGTTCCTCAAGCGTGTCGTCATCAAGCTTGCGCTTGGTGAAGACGCCGGTGATGCCTTCGGTGAGCTTCGACGAGGTCTTCGTCAGCCCCTGCTTGAGGCGCTGGAGCCAGCCGACGCGCGGCTTTTCTTCGGGTGCGGCGGCTGGCGAGGGCTGAACCGGCGCGGCCGACGGCTCGGAAGGAGCCTGGAATTCCTCGACAACCGCTTCGCCTCGCGGCTCGTCCACGATTTCGAAATCTTTCCAGCTTTCGGCGGCGACCGGCGCTTCGGCCAAAGCAACGGAATCATATTCCGCTTGTCGAACGGGCTCCGCCAATGGCGTCTCAACCTCGACCGCCTCGGGCTTCGGAGCCTCGGGCTTGGGCTGTTCCTTCTTGCCGATGCCGAACATGCGGACCGATCCGAACAGGCCGCGCTTATCTTCGCTCATGCCAGGCACTCCCCGATAAGGTGGCGCTTGTCGTGGCCGGTTGCGCGTGCGCGCACGATGCCGCCGCGTTCCGCGCCGCCCGCAATTTCAATTTCCGTAAAGCCGGGCGTCCGGCCGACGCGCTCGCGCTCCATCAGCACCTCGAACACCTTGCCGGTTTCATCCGCTAGATGCGTGCCGAGCCGCGTATCGGCTTTCCCGCGAAGCCGCGCGGCGCGTTCCTTCACGAGCGCGCGGTCGAGCTGCGGCATGCGCGCGGCGGCCGTCTTCGGGCGCGGCGAATAGGGGAACACGTGCATGAAGGACAGGCCGCATTCGTCGGCGAGCCGTATCGTGTTCTCGAACATGGCTTCGTCCTCGGTCGGGAAGCCGGCGATGAGGTCCGCGCCGAAAACCATGTCCGGGCGGATCTCGCGCATCTCGCGGCAGAAGCGGATGACATCCTCGCGGGCGTGGCGGCGCTTCATGCGCTTCAGGATGAGGTTGTCGCCCGATTGCAGCGAGAGGTGAAGGTGCGGCATGAGCCGTTCTTCCTCGGCGAAGGCGTCGATGAGCGCGTCGTCCGCTTCCATAGTGTCGATGGAGGAGATGCGCAGGCGTGGCAATTCCGGCACGAGGCGCAGCACGGTGCGCACGAGGCGGCCGAGCTTCATTTCGCCGGGCAGATCCGCGCCATAGGAGGTGAGGTCGACGCCCGTCAGCACAACTTCGCGGTAACCGTCCTCGACGAGCGCGCGGATCTGGTGGACGACTTCGCCCGCAGGCACCGAGCGCGACGGTCCGCGCCCGAACGGGATCACGCAGAAGGTGCAGCGGTGGTCGCAGCCGTTCTGCACCTCGACATAGGCGCGCGCGCGGCTGCCGAACCCAGAAATCATATGAGGCGCGGTCTCGCGGACGCTCGCGATGTCGTTCACCCGCACGCGAGCGAGGTCGCCCGCCGCGAGGCTCAGGAACGTCGCGGCACTCGTCTTCTCGCCATTGCCGATAACGTGGTCGGCTTCGTCCATGTCGGCGAAGGTTTCCGGCTCGATCTGCGCGGCGCAACCCGTGACGATGATCTTCGCACCTGGCCGCTCGCGGCGAAGCTTGCGGATCGCCTGCCGCGCCTGCCGCACGGCTTCGCCCGTCACCGCGCAGGTGTTGACGATCACGGCGTCGGTCACGCCTGCGTCCTGCGCGTGCTTCTTCGCCACTTCGCTTTCGTAAGTGTTGAGGCGGCAACCGAATGTGATGACATCGACGGTCATGATTCGCGCGCCACCGTTAGAGAGCCGCCGGACAGCGTCAGCGTGCCTTCAAACTCGTGCGCGACGGGGCCGGTCATGAGGATGTGGTCGTCGTCCGCGCGCCACTCGATGCCGATTACGCCGCCGGGCAGGCGGATTTCGACGGAACGGCCCGTGCGACCCGTTCGCGCGGCGGAGACGGCGGTGGCGCAGGCGGCGGTGCCGCAGGCTTGAGTGATGCCCGCCCCGCGCTCCCAGACGCGCAGTTTTACGGTCTGGTCGTCGATCACTTCGGCGAGCGAAATGTTGGCGCGCTCGGGAAAGATCGGATCGTATTCCAGCGCACCCCCGAACGTGGCAAGGTCGTAGGCGTCGACGTCGGCGACCCAGAAAATGGCGTGCGGGTTGCCCACATTGGCGACGCTCGGCCCTTCCAGCACGCGGCCATCGGGAAGCGTGATCGCGAGCGAGATGGCGCGGGTGTCCGGCTCTTCCTTCGCGAGCGGAATGTCGCGCCAGCCGAAGCGCGGCACGCCCATGTCCACCGTCACGAGGCCGTCGCCCGAGATGCGCGCGTCGAGCACGCCCGCCGCCGTCTCGATGGTGACGCGCTCGCGCCCGAGTTCAGCGGCCACCAGCGCGCCGACGCAGCGGCTCGCATTGCCGCAGGCGCCGACCTCGGAGCCGTCCGCGTTCAGGATGCGCATGAACACATCCGCGCGGCTCGACGGCTCCAGCACGATCACCTGATCGCAGCCGACGCCCGTCTCGCGGTTGGCGATGGCGCTGGCCTCGTCGGCCGTCAGCTGGAAATCGTTCGCTCGCGCGTCAAGCACGGCAAAGTCGTTGCCGAGGCCGTTCATCTTCTTGAATGATATGTGCGAGAAAGCCATCCGCACGCGCGCCTTTCAGGGAAATCGGTACGCGTTATATAGACGGCGCGCAGGCGCTTTGCAAAGCAGGTTGTGGACTTGGCTTGACTCAGAGCGTCTGATGTCGCGCGCGGGCGGCGCGCTCGATGGCCACGCACACGAGCTTGTCGAGGTGCAGCGCGTCGCGGATGATTTCGAGGAGACGGATTTCCTCGTCGGGCACCTTGAGGTCAGCCGCCGCGACCTCCACCGCCAAGGCATAGGCCGTCTCGTGGAGCTTCTTGGGCAGGGACGCCGACACGAGTTCGAGCAGATGCTCCAGCCCCTCGTCTTCGCTCAGCATGTCGCCGCAGCGTTCGGCCGTTTTCGCGAGGCTGTTCTCATCGAAGCCGAGAAACACGGGCAGGTGCTTCACGATTTGCGCGATGCGGTCGAGTTCCCGGTCCGAGATCTGCCGATCCGCAGCGGACATCGTGATCATGACATAGATGAGAGCTTCAGTGGGCGTGATCTTCGGCATGGCGCGGGGTCCGTTCGTAAGAGCGCTTCCGTCCGTTCAACGAAGCACTCTATCTTGTTCCTGTATCGCAATTCCCGATGGAAAACCGGCTTCCACGTCCTGGAAATGCTTTAACCGCTCAGATCTAGGTTGCCGCGCGAGGCGGCGCAAGCCGTGATCGTACGGGACTCGAGCCGCATCTCCAACAGCGGATGTGCGCGCCGCCGCAAATGCAAATCGGGGGCGAAACCGCCCCCGACCCGCCCCTCAAACTTTTTGCTGTCAGCGAGCGCCGGTCGGCAGCGCGACGAAGACCTGCGTCGCACCGCGCTGAACGAGTGTCAGCGCGTGGTATTTGCCGATGGCGCGGGCGTTGCGAAGCGCCGCCTCCAGCGCGTCGGGCGTGAACAGATCCGAGCCGTTCGCCGCGAGGATCACGTCGCCCTGCACGAGGCCGACATCGGCGGCTTTGCCGTCCGGGCGGATTTCCACGATGGCGAGGCCGGGCGCGCCGCCGGTGCCGTTCACCATGGGCGCGACGGAGATGCCGAGGCCGCCGATTTCCGATTGCAGCGCGGGGCCACTCCGACCGCCCGGCAGCTTCGATTCATCCTTCAGTTCCGTCAGCTTGACGGCAAGGGCTTCGCGCCTGCCGTTGCGGAAGATCGCGAGGCGGACGGCGGTCTGCGGCGGAATGGAAGCGATCCGGCGCGCGAGGTCGCGGCTGTCCTTCACATCGCCTTCGTTGATCTTGAGCACGACATCGCCGCGCAGCAGGCCGCCCTTGTCGGCCGGGCTGCCCTGCATAAGCGAGGTCACGAGCGCGCCTTGCGGGTCGCGGAGGCCGAGGCTGTCGGCGAGTTCCGGCGTCACGGGCTGCACCTCGACGCCGAGCCAGCCGCGCGTCACCCGGCCTTTTTCCTTCAATTGCGCGACGATGGTTTCAACCGTCTTGGCGGGCACGGCGAACGCGATGCCGACCGAACCGCCGGACGGCGAGAAGATGGCCGTGTTCACGCCGATCACCTCGCCCGACTGATTGAAGGTCGGGCCGCCGGAATTACCCTGGTTCACCGAAGCGTCGATCTGGATGAAGTTGTCATACGCGCCCATGCCGATGTCGCGGCCGCGCGCCGATACGATGCCCGCCGTCACCGTGCCTTCGAGGCCGAACGGGTTGCCGAGCGCGATCACCCATTCGCCGACCTTGACGTCGCCCTTGCTGAACTTGATCGCCGGGAAATTGCGCCCTTCCACCTTCAGAAGCGCGAGGTCGGTGCCTGCATCGGTGCCGATAATCTTGGCGGGCAACACGCGGCCTTCGGTCGTCAGCACCTCAACCTTCATCGCGCCTTCGACGACGTGGTTGTTCGTGACGATGTAGCCGTCCTGCGAGATGAAAAAGCCGGAGCCCTGTCCGAGCACGGGCGCGCCGGGCGTTCCACCCTTCTTGTCCTTGCCCTTCGGGTCGGGCGGTATGAGACCCTTCGGCCCCGCGAAGAAGCGTTCGAGCGGCGTGCCGCTGAAAGGATTGTCCTTGTTGCCATCGGGAGAGCGCTCATCGGCCCCACCGTCCTGCGAGGCGATAAGGCGCGGGTCGGCCTTCACGCGCACCGATACGACGGACGGCGAAACGCGTTCCGCGAGCGCCGTAAAGCTCGGCAGATGGCTCGTCGTCTCGCTTTGCGGAGCAACATCCGGCGCGGCTTGCAACTGGTAGGCTCCGGCACCCGCGATCACGCAGAAGGCAACCGCGGAGGCGCCGACAAGATTGCGACTGACCAGCGACAGGGGCGAGCGACGCGATATCTTCTTGATCGGAGCTTGGTCTTTGGCAGGCATATTCGGCATGAACTTTCCGTGTCTTGAAGAATTAACGCGGTCAGCGAACGCTCCGCTGCCGCCTAGTTCAAGATGAAAGCTAAGGTAGAGAATTTGTTTAAGGAATACCAATGTTGCTCTATGGTAAACTTATAAAGTTTTCGTCAAATGGTTTATTTGTTTTGTAAACGATGTGATAACGTCCCACGCCGCTCTTGAGTGATCCTCAATCGCATTGTCGAAAATGCGGCAGCGAGTTAATTTGATGGGAATTTTATTGGTTGCAAACATCGTTTCCTGAAGGCGAGCATCGCCATGTTGCGGAGATACAGGCGCATTAATGCCCTGTTATTGCTCCGATCAGGATCGAACTTGACGGGTGTCTCCACCGTTACCTTATCAAATGAGAGTTTCGATAGTGGAGGAAGTCCCATGAACAAGTCTATCGTCGCGGGCGTGATGGCGCTCGCGCTTCTCGGACCGTCGTCCGTCTATGCGCAGCGGGCAGATGCTGACGACAACGGCGCGCAAAGCCCGCAGGCGCAGCCGCAACCGCGCCAGACCGAGCAGAAGAGGTTCCGGTTCGGCCGGGACGATATGAAAGCTTTCGCGGATGCGCGCATCGCGGGCCTGAAAGCCGGGCTCAAGCTCACGCAGGATCAGGAAAAGAACTGGCCCCCCGTTGAGCAGGCTTTGCGCGATATCATGCAGAAGCGCATGGATCAGCGGCTTGCCAAGCGCGATCGGCAGAAGCCCGAAGATGCCATTCAGGCCATCAAGGAGCGCGCGGAGCAGCTTGAGGAGCGCGGCGGGTCGCTGAAGAAGCTCGCGGACGCCGCCGAGCCGCTTTACCAGTCGTTGAACGAAGCGCAGAAGCGCAGGCTCGTCGCGATGCTGAAGGCGGGAGACGAGGGGCTTGGCCGCGTTGCGAAACGCCGCGGCGGTGGTCGCGGCTAACGGCCACCGGTCATTGACAGAGGGCGACGCGTCGCCCTCTCGACCTTCAATCCTTTTCGCGCGGGTTATCAAGCGGCTGAAGCCGGATCGGCTTGCCGCTGTCCACTTTCGCCGCCGCCGTAACAATATCGCCGGCCTTGATGATAAGGTCGCGAACCGCAGCGACGCTCTCGCCCACTTGCACCCAGCCGTCCAACTCGTTCATAAAGATGTCGGAGCCGCCGTGAGCGCCCTTGCGCACGCGCTGGATATCCTCCACGCAGATCAGCGTGAGGTTGCCACTGGTGTCGTGAAGTTCGATGAACATAGACCTTGATCCTCCCGAGAAGGGATAACGGCGCGCTTGTCCGGATCGCTCCCGCCAGACACTTATATCACCGGGACGAGAAAGCGGTCGCACTAATTTAGGAAGCCTTTCAGCGCGTACCACCCCGAAAACCGCGAGCGGCGAACCGCCACGGCGCTGCGGCCTCAAGATGAACGTGCCGCGCGCCCGTCCTTCACTTGCGAAGCCAAGTCGATTTTCGAACGCTGCGAGGGGTCGCAAAGCATTCCTCGGGTGCGCCGCGATAACTTAGAACAAATCTAATTCGAGAAGATAAATATTGCACGCGTGTCTGCCGCGCATTACACGAAGACGATACGCGCCTTCTTTATTTCGCGCCGGTGCGCTTGAGATCTGCGGCACGCGTCTGGTATATCAGGGCGATGCGCGGGTTCATGCGCGTCCGGCTCAGGAGCATCGCATGCTGGCCGCCGCCATAATCGTTTTCAGGGAAGTCATCGAAGCCGGGCTTATCGTCGGGATCGTGCTCGCGGCGACGAAGGGCGTGCCTTCGCGCGGCTGGTTCGTGGCTGGCGGCATCAGTGCGGGGCTTATCGGCGCGGCGCTCCTTGCCATCTTCGCGGGCAGCCTGTCGGAGGCGCTCGACGGCGAAGGGCAGAAAGTTTTCAACGCGGGCGTGCTCGCTCTCGCGGTGGTGATGCTGACCTGGCATAACGTCTGGATGGCGAGCCATGGCAAGCAGATGGCGGCCGAGCTTTCGGCTGCCGGTGCCGCCGTCGCGGAGGGTGCCAAGTCGCTGACGGCGCTTGCCATCGTGGTCGCCGTCGCGGTGCTGCGCGAAGGCGCGGAAGTCGTCCTGTTTCTCTACGGCAACGCCATCGCGTCGCGCGAAAGCGGCTCGATGATGCTCGCTGGCGGCATGCTCGGGCTTGGCGGCGGCATCGCGCTCACCGCCTTGACCTACGCCGGTCTTGTCCGCATCCCGCCGCGCTATCTTTTCTCCGTGACGAGCGTGCTGATTGCGCTGCTCGCGGCCGGCATGGCGTCGCAATGCGTCAGAATTCTCCAGGACGCGGACATCGTGTCAGTTTGGGCGGACACGGCGTGGAATACGTCGGGCTTCCTTTCAACGAACACGCTGTTCGGTGTGATGATGCAGACGCTCGTCGGCTATGACGACCGTCCGTCATGGCTTCAGGTCGCGGCGTATCTCGCGACGCTGTTCGGGATCTTCGGGCTGATGCGGCTCAGCCATATCCAGCACGCAAAGCGCCGAGGCGCGCATCGACCGAATATCTCATCCGCCGAGCGCCATGGTGTGCGAGGCTAACGCCTTTACGACATTGCCTTGTGCTCCGTCGCGGCCTCCAGTTCGCTGGGCGAGGCGTTCGACTTCATCAACTCGCGCATCTTGCACGCGTCCACGTCCCAATATTCCGCCGCTGTGATTTCAACCGAGAGCAGCGCGATGCGTGGATCTTCCGGGCCTTCCGGGAACCAGCGCTGGGCCTGCCCCGTCCAGAGCTTGCGAATTTTGGCCTCGTCCCGGAGGGTGCGCGCGAGGCCCGAAACCGACACGAAGATCTGGTTCGCGGGGTCGCTATAGCTGACATTTACCTGGCAATCCTTCCGGATCTCCTCGACTTTCGGTGAATCCCGGCTCGTGAAAAACCACAGACAGCCATCTTCCGCGCGCTGCGTCGCCATGGGCCGCGACCGCATGTGACCGCTTTCGTCGGCCGTCGTCAGCATGCCGACCTCGATGGCGTCTATCATTGTGACGAGCTTCGCGAACCCTTGCTGATGCGTATCCACCCTTATCTCCTTCCGCTTCGTCGGAGCGCGAGATGGAAACGCCGTTTCGCGTTCCGCCTTTTGCTCGCGCCTTTTGGGAATTCAACAAGGTGGGCCCGTCCGCCGTTCCGACTCGGCGCGATTCACGAATCCACGGCCTTAAGCTGTGCATCAATGCGTCTGCGGCCTATGCGGCATGCTTGGCGAAAGATAAAAGTTTCATAAAACACGTGTCGCGTTTTTCGTGTGAGTGGTCAAATAGATGGATGACAAGGCGTTTCATAATATCTGGGAGCGGGTGCTCCTTTCCACGCTTTACTCGCTTGGTGTCCTGGGGCTTGTCGGCTTTTCGGTGTGGCTCGCGTGGAGTTCGTTGAACGACAAGAAGAGCCTGGTGCCCGCGTCGGTGCGGTCCTATGTGGCCACGTCCGACGGCGCCGCTCTTGATCGCGACGCCGTCAAGGAGAACTTCCGCCGCCTCTTGTTCTCGGGCGCGAAGCCATGCGCCGTCAGGGAAAAGAAAATCTCCGACATTTCCGCATGCAGCGTGTTCGGCATCCAACTCGGCGACAGCTTTTCGTTCGTGAAGCGCACAGTCGACGGGTCGGGTTTCTTCACCGAGCCCGCGACGCTCAAAGAAACCTGCCGCAACGGGCGAAAGCAATGCCAGCAGCGCCTCTACATAAGCAACGGCAGCTTCACACTCAGTGTCGAGTTCGAGCCTGAGGACGTGAACCCCGAAGACCACATGACCGCCTCGAAAATCACCGCGATCCTTTCGCCGAAAGACAACCCCTATGCGACGGCCCAAAGCCTGAAGCCAGCCTTCGTGGCCCTTTTCGGAAGGCCGGACAGGTCGGAGAGTGGCACGGACTACTGGGGCAATTCGTCCGAAGAGACGATCCGGCTTTACGGTTCCGATGAGAAACTCTGGGTCATCTTCCAGAAGCACACGAAGGGCGGATAGCGTCGGGCGAGGCGCAGTCAGACGCTTCAAGATTGTGGCGAGAGCCGCCCCCACGAGTTTAGGGCAGCGCTCTCGAAGGCGGCGGCGGAGCTTATATTAACCGAGCCGCCGTGTTTTGCGCGGCCGAGGCGACCTCGACCTTTGGGGCCTTCTGGCTCCGTCGCAGCGCCCCTCGCGTCAGCCTCGCAGCCGGTCGAGCGCGACATCCAGCAACGCGGGATCGCCAACAGCGATACAGCGGCCCGCCGCCTGCGGCTCGCCGCCGTCCCACGTGCTCACCGCGCCACCCGCCTTTTCAACGATAGGGATCAGCGCGACGATGTCGAACGGCTTCAGGCACGCCTCCGCCACGATGTCGATTTGGCCGAGTGCAAGCATGCCATAGGCGTAACAGTCTCCGCCGAAGCGGCGCATGCGCACGGAACTGGCGAGCCGATCGAACTGCGTAGCATCCTCGCCCTCGAACATATCCGGCGTGGTGGCCGTCAGCAAAGCGTCGCCAAGGCCGGGGCATGTCCTCGTCCTGCAACGCCTGAGGCCGTTCGGTCCGCGGTACCATGCGGCCTGCTCGTCGCTCCAGAAACGCTCGCCGATGAAAGGCTGGTCCATGATGCCGAGGACGGGCTTGCCTTGATAGAGGACGCCGATCAACGTGCCCCAGATGGGGAGGCCGATGATATAGGAGCGCGTGCCGTCGATGGGATCGAGGCTCCAGACATAGTCCGCGCCCTCGTTCACCGGGGCGAACTCTTCGCCGGCGATGCCATGGTCCGGGAAATCGCGCCGGATAATCGCGCGCATCGCCTCTTCCGCACCCCGGTCGGCTACGGTCACGGGATCGAATGACGAGCCACCCTTGTGATCCGCGTTTGTTCCAGTGCGAAAGTGAGACAAAGTGACGCTACTTGCCGCGTTGGCGAGCTTGTGAGCTGTTTCGAGCAGCAATTCAAAGGCTATCGGCACGTCAGACCCTCCCCGTTTGTCGACATACTGCGTGGAATTGTATGCAAGTTGGCAGATGTTTCGTACAGCCAGAATTGGCGAACAGATTGTTGCCGAAACGGCCTCGGCCGTGCACATCACAACTGGCTCTTGTATTTTGTGCGTTGCAATGCGATATTACTGCGGTGCGATATGCGTTCATTACGCGTGTCGCTGCCCTCCTTGGGCGTTTCCTCCCTAGACTTGGGGCCGTTCAATCTTTTGGATGGCCTCTTTTTTTGCCCTCGTCCAAGGCCGGTTCGCGCGAGGGCACCTAAGTCCAAGGCTCCGCCTGCCCTCCGCGATCACATCACTCGGCGGCGACCTTATAGCCTCCGCTCCAGCGCGGCAACTCCTGCACCAGCGTGGACACGACGTGCGACATGTCGCGCTGGAGGCTCATGAACGCGGGCGTCTTTTCGAAGGTTTCCTCGTTCATGTAGATGCTGCGGTCGACCTCGATCTGCAGCGCGTGGATGCCGTGTCGCGGCTTGCCGAAATGCTCGGTGATGTAGCCGCCCGCGTAAGGCTTGTTGAGGCCGACGCGATAGCCGAGACCCTTCAGCAGAGCCATGACGAGCCGCGTGATTTCAGGTGCACAGGACGCGCCGAAGCGATCCCCCAGCACAAAATCCGGCCATCCGCCGCGCTCGACCTGCTGCGACGGCATCGAATGGCAATCGAAAAGAAAGGCCCCGCCGAAGCGCGCCCGAGACGCTTGCAACAGGTCGCCAAGCGCCGCGTGATAGGGCTTGTAGAGCTTCTCGATCCGCACGAATGCCGTATCGAGCGCGAGCGGCCCCGGATAAATCTCCTCCTTCTCGTTGACGATGCGCGCGATAGTTCCGAGCCCGCCGATGGCGCGCAGCGACTGGCTGTTGACGAAATCGGGTAACCGTCCGTTGAAAAGCAGCGGATCGAGTTCGTAAGGCTCGCGGTTGATATCCACATAGGCGCGCGGAAAGTGCGCCTGCATCAGCACGGCGCCATGCTCTGGCGCAGCATGCAGCAGCTGTTCGACATACGCATCCTCGGACTTGCGGAGCGCCTGCGCGGAAAGCCTTGATGCGGCGAGGAAGACGGATGGATAAACCCGTCCGCTGTGAGGCGAATTGAAGACGATCGGAACGCGCTGGCTTTGCGCACCGAGGATCGTGAAAGGCGGATCGAGTTCCGCCGCGATACACAGGGCTTCGTCTTGCGGCATTAATACCGTTTGCGCGTGCCAGGGCCGGATCGGATTGCTTCGCTTAACTGTCGCAAAAACGCCGCCGGAACGCAATTGCGATCTGGCGTTCGCGGTGCAACTTCCGAGCGAATCGCGCCTTTGATGTCGCGAGGTAATGGAGAAACGCCGATAATGCCCCTTTCATCGCGTGCCGCTCCGGCGCTCGTCCTCTTCCGCCGCGACCTGCGGCTCGCCGATCACCCCGCTTTGTCAGCCGCCGCCGAGACGGGCGCGCCGGTCCTCCCGGTCTACATCCTCGACGACGAGACGCCGGGGCGTTGGCGCATGGGCGGTGCAAGCCGCTGGTGGCTTTATCAATCGCTGCGGTCGCTGGGGGCAGACCTTGAGGCGCGCGGCTCGCGGCTGGTGCTTCGACACGGCGAGACCAAGCGCGTTTTGGGCGAGTTGATCGAGGAAACCGGCGCTCGCTCGGTGCTCTTCACGCGCGGCTATGAGCCTTATCAGCGCGCGCTCGAAGGGCGGCTGAAACCATCGCTCGAAGCGCGCGGCGTTTCGCTGCGGCGGTTCGGTGGGCAGATCCTCGTTGAGCCGGAAAGCATCGCGAACCTCGCGGGCGAGCCGTTCCGCGTTTTTACACCATTTTTCCGGGCACTATCGCAGCGCGGCGCGCCCGCCACGCCGTTGCCCGCGCCGCAAAAACTCGCCGCGCCGGATAGCTGGCCGCGCTCCGACGCGCTGGCAAGCTTGGCCCTCGAACCGACAAGACCCGATTGGGCAGGCGGTATCCGCGCCGCGTGGCGGCCGGGCGAGACGGCGGCGCGAGAACGCCTCACCGCATTTATAGAGGCTGCGCTTCCCAGCTATCGCACGCGGCGCGACGAACCCGGCATCGACGGCACGTCGCGGCTCTCGCCACATCTGGCGTTCGGCGAAATCGGCCCGCGCCAGATCTGGCACGCCGTGCAGGCGGCAGCGGAAGCGGCGGGCGATCACGCGGCGGCCGATGCGTATCTGCGCGAGGTCGGCTGGCGGGAGTTCTCCTATCACCTGCTGTTTCATTTTCCGCATTTGCCCGAGGCGCCGTTCCGCCCCGAGTTCACGGCCTTCCCCTGGCGGGACGACGCAGACGCGCTCGAAGCGTGGCAGCGCGGACGCACCGGCTACCCCATCGTAGACGCGGGCATGCGCCAGCTCTGGCAGACAGGGTGGATGCACAATCGCGTTCGCATGATCGTCGCCTCGTTCCTCATCAAGCATCTGCTGTCGCCGTGGCAGACAGGCGCGGATTGGTTCTGGGATACGCTCGTCGATGCCGATCTCGCGAACAACGCCGCAAGCTGGCAGTGGGTGGCGGGGTCCGGTGCGGACGCCGCGCCCTATTTCCGCATTTTCAATCCCGTGCTTCAGGGCGAGAAATTCGATCCGCGAGGCGATTACGTGCGTGCGTTCGTACCGGAACTCGCCAAGCTTCCCGCATCGCTCATCCACAAGCCATGGACCGCCAGCGCGGCGGCCCTGCGCGACGCTGGCGTGACGCTCGGCGAAACCTGGCCGCACCCCATTGTCGATCACGCGGCGGCGCGGGCAAGAGCGCTCACCGCATTCGCAGCCGTGAAGAAGAAATAGCGAAACGCTCTGGAAGCAAGAACGGAACTAGCCCGCGTCTCTTCCGTTTGCTGACTGACGTTCAGCTAGAAGGAGCACTGAAAATGCGGAATTTCATCATCGGCGCGCTTGTCGTCGCGCTCGTCGCAATCGCGGCATTCTACATCTACGACCAGAATACAATCAGCGTCGAGAAGCCGTCCCTTCCTGACGTTCGCGTCAACTAGCGCCTGCCGCGCGCAAGACTGCGTGAACAGCGCCGGAAACGCCGGCGCGAATCTTTTTCTTTCGGCCTCTGCATCCCCATATCGAGCGCGAAAGAGAGGTGCCCATGTTCTCGTTCAGCAAGAAAACCAAGATGCCGGACGCCGCGACCGCACTTCCGGGCCGCGACGCGCCAATTCCAACCACCGACACCAATATCGTGAACGGCGCCGCGCTGAAGCCGCCATACCCCGAAGGGAGCGAAATCGCGATTTTCGGGCTGGGCTGCTTCTGGGGCGCGGAACGCCGCTTCTGGCAAATTCCCGGCGTAATCGTAACCGCCGTGGGCTATGCGGGCGGCTTCACGCCCAACCCGACCTATGAGGAAGTCTGCTCGGGTCGTACCGGCCACACCGAGGCGGTGCTTGTCGTGTTCGATCCGAAGAAGGTCAGCTATGGCGAGTTGCTGAAAGCCTTCTGGGAATCGCACAACCCCACGCAGGGCATGCGGCAGGGCAATGACGTCGGCACGCAATACCGCTCGGCGATCTACACCACGAATGACGAGCAAGAGCGCGAGGCGCTCGCGTCGAAGGAAGCTTATCAGCAGGCGCTTTCCGCGAAGGGCCACGGCGCGATCACGACCGAAATCGCACCCGCGGGCGAGTTCTACTTCGCGGAGGGCTATCATCAGCAATATCTGGCGAAAAACCCCGGCGGCTATTGCGGCCTCGGCGGCACCGGCGTTTCGTGCCCGGTCGGCATCGGGGAAACCTCGCCCGCCTGACGCCGCGCTTGTTAATGCGTGGTGACGGTCCTATAACCCGCCCCGACTTATAATCTTGGTTCGCCCGCTGCGTCAGCGGGCGTTCTTTTGTCTCGGGGCGCGCCCGCATAGCCCTCGATCCCACACGAGCAGACCATGTCCTTGATGACCTATCTTTTCATCGCGCTCGGTGGAGCCATCGGCAGCGTGGCGCGCGCCGCCGTGTCCGACGCCATGGTGCGCCTCACCGGACCGTATTTTCCGTGGGGCACGATCCTCATCAATATCACCGGCTCTTTCATCATCGGGCTGTTCGCGGCGCTGTCGGTGTCGGGCAGCCGCTACGGCCTCCATGGCGACGCCCGCGCCTTCGTGATGATTGGCATTTGCGGCGGCTACACCACCTTTTCGTCGTTCAGCCTGCAAACCTTCGATCTCCTGCGCGACGGCAAGCCATGGTCGGCGCTCGCGAATGTCGGCCTCTCGGTGGGGATGTGCCTCGCGGCGGTGGCGCTCGGCTATGCCATGGCGGCGGCGGTTGCGGGTGACACGCGGGCCTGATCGGTTCGCGCGCTTGTGATTTCCCTTCGCTCTTGGCGGCGGGACGCCCGATGCGCATGTGACGGCCAAACAGCGAGCGAAGGACAATCGCATGGCCATGGTTGTGATCAGGTCCGAAGACAGGGGCCGCACGCAGATCGACTGGCTCGACAGCCGCCACACCTTCTCATTCGGCGAGTATTACGATCCGAAGCGCATGGGCTTCGGGCCGCTCCGGGTGATCAATGAGGATCGCGTCGCGGCAGGCGGCGGCTTCCCTAGCCACGCGCATCGCGACATGGAGATTATCTCCTACGTGATCGAAGGGGGACTTCAGCACAAGGACAGCATGGGCCATGGGTCGGTCATTCGGCCGGGCGACGTGCAGCATATGTCGGCGGGTACGGGCGTTCGACACAGCGAGTTCAACGCGTCGGATGCGGAGCCGGTACATTTTCTGCAAATCTGGGTGTTGCCCGAGCGCGATGGCGCCGCGCCGGGCTACGATCAGAAGACGTTTCCCGCAGCGGAGAAGGCGGGGCGGCTGCGGCTCGTTGCGTCGGGAGACGGGCGCGACGGCTCGATTGCGATCAACCGCGACGTAGACCTTTACGCCACAATTCTTGAGCCGGGCGAAGCTGTCGAGCATCGGATTGCCCAGGGGCGCGCGACTTGGATTCAGGTCGTTCGAGGCTCTGTGACGGCGAATGGCGAGAGCCTTGGAGCGGGTGACGGCGCGGGCACCGTTTCAAGAGAGGATATCCGCATCGAAGCTGTGGAAAAGACGGAGGTGCTTCTCTTCGACATGAGAGTGTCCGTTTAACAAAGTAAAACTGGCGTGAGGTTGAGTGGAAGCACGGTTGCATCCGCCATCCTCGCGAAAGCCACGCTTAAGCCAAGGCGCGGAGCCGTTGACAAACTGTGATAAAACAACGGCACGCCTTGACTTAAAGTTGCAACAATTGTTTTGTACACCTTTGATTATCGTTTGGGCGTCACCTTCGCGTAAGGTTGAGTTGGAGTCGGTAGTGATGAAACAGGACATGGACGAGTTATTCCGTTCCTTGCTCGATGGGGTCGGCACTACGGTCGACACGAAAAATGGCGCCGTCGAGCAGTCGCGTCAGTTGGTTACGGCGTTCAGCCGGATCGAGGATCACAACGTGAGGCAGGAGCTTCTGCTGCTGATCGAGCTGGTTTCCCGCATGCCCAAGGTTTTGACAACGCGTCAGGATCGCTTCTCGCATGTCGGTCTCGCCAACCTGCACTAAGCTCTGATACCTGCGCGCAAAGTGCGGGGTCCGCAGTGATCCTTGAGTTCGGCGCGGCGATCGCCGCGCTATGCAAATCGAAACGCGCCGCCTCACCTTGAGGCCACGCGTCCGCCTTGGGCGAGATGGGCGCGAAAAAGCTCGCTCCCCGCCCCGTCAGTTCCCGGCGAGCACCTCTTTCACGACGGCGCTTGCCTTCGTCATGTCGAGTTGGCCCGCGTAATTCGCCTTCAGCGCGGCCATGACCTTGCCCATGTCCTTGACGCTCGTCGCACCCAGCGTGCCGACCAGTTCCTTCACGACGGCCTTGAGATCATCGTCGCTCATCTGCTTCGGCAGAAAGTCTGAAATGATCGCGATCTCGGCCTCTTCTTTCGCCACCAGATCCGGCCGCTCGCCCTTCTTGTAAAGCTCCACCGACTCGCGGCGAGACTTGATCAGGCTTTGCAGCAGGTTCAGCACTTCGTCCTCGCCGATGTGCTCGTCGCCGCGACCGCGCGCCACGTCGATGTCCTTCTGCTTGATCGCAGCGTTCACCATGCGCAGCGTCGTCGTTTTCACCTCGTCTTTCGCCCGCATGGCGTCTTTCAAAGTCTCGGATATTTTCTGACGAATCATGGCCGCAATTCCTTTCCGTTGAGGAGAAGATTTAGCGCGTCGAGGGGCGCTCGACAACGCACGCTGGCGCTCCGAGTGCGACCGGCATGCTCACGAGCAAATGTCGGAGTCGAAGGAACGCCGGAAACTCTATGATCTGGGCGCGGCCAACAGTGCACACTCTCCAGCAAACGTATGCGCCTAAAGAGCACCAGCAACCAATTGATTCTAGTGCGGTTTCTAATTTTTCATTTGATGTTGGAGCCCTCAGCGGGTGTCAATCAAATGAAAAATTCCCTGCGCTGGCGGTGGAAAGCGCAATGCATGCGGTTGGCTTCCCCGAGAGAATCGTTTCGAGTGATGCAGACTGAGGGCGAGGCAAACCATGCACGGAACACCACGAAAAACCGTCCGTGCCGCAGCGGTGCTTGCGCTCACATTGCTCGCCCTGCCTTGCGCGGCGCAGACGGACAGCGGCATTGATCCCTGCGCACGCATGGAAGTGCTCCCCGGCTCGAAGCTGTTTGCCGAGAACTGCACCTTTTGTCACGGGCCGGATGGCAAGGGCGGCGGCATCCTCGCAAAAGAAATGAAGCTCACGCCGCCGGACCTGACGACGCTCGCAGAGCGCTCAAACGGCGCGTTTCCGACCGAGTACGTCTTCAAGCTTCTGAAAGGCGAAAGCGGCAAGTCGCACGGCGGAATGCCTAACTGGAAGTCGATCTTCACCGATGAATGCGGCGCTGCGCCCGCAAACCGCGCGGTTACGGAGCTTGGCGTGTACGTCAAAGGCATTCAGGCCAAGTAACAGCGCGAAGCGTTCGCGACGCTCCGGCGAGCCATTTTCACCGCATGCTTCAGGCCGGAAAGGCGGCAACCTTGGCCGCTTTCGCCGACTCGCGATGCTCATCCATGCTTGCGGCTTCGGCGAGCCGTTCGATGTTGGGAACGACAACGTCCCGCGTCGAACGAAGCTCGATCAATCCTTGCTGCTTCAATTGGCTGACCTTGCGGCTCACCGTTTCAAGCGTCAGCCCGAGATAATCCGCCAGCTCGGAGCGCGTGAGCGGAAGCTCGAACTCGGCGCAGTTTTCGTGGACAGGCTGGGCCCCGGCATTGCGAGTGCGCCGCGCGATGATGAGAAGCAGGCTCGCCACGCGTTCGAAAGAGGATTTGCGCCCAAGCATGAGCGTCCACTCGCGCGTCACATCAAGTTCCTGCACCGTGAACTCGAACAGCCATCGTTGCATATCCGGGTATTCGAGAAGAAGGCGGTTGAACGCCTGACGGGGGAATGTGCAGATATCGACGTCGGTTGCGGCCGCAGCAGAAAACTTGTGCGTTTCCGCGAAGGTGTGGCCCAGAAATTCCGGCGCGTAGACGAGGCCGATCACGTGGCGCTCGCCTTCCGAGGTTGTCTTGATCAGCTTCACCACACCCGTATTCACGGCCGCGAATGAGATAGCTTCGTCGCCGTCACGAAAGATGTAGTGGTTGGCTGGAATGACTCGGCGACGCGCAATCGAACTCAGCCGTTCGAGTTGCTCCATCGACAAGGCCTGACAGATCCCGCGATGCCTTATGAAACAAGCCTCGCACCGGCTGGCATTGAAGTGGGACCGTTCCGCCGCAGGGTTGGACATGATCTTCAAGCGAGATGCCTTCCTTCACGTTATGGTTATCGTAGCGTGCGAAGTCGTCCCTGTCCAATACATGGCGATCACAATAAATAGCGGAGCGAATTTTACATTTTGCGTCCCGGTGGCAGCAGGCTCTCGCACAATATCAAATTCAAAAGCTGCTCTGGAATCAGAGGGTTATAGCGGAGCTTGATTCCGGCATTTGCTCGCGAGCGTGCTGCCAACGGCTGCAAACGCCGGAATTGGTCCTTACGCGTGCTTGAATTGCGGGGGCCGTTTCTCGGCGAAGGCCGCCATGCCTTCTTTCTGATCCTCCGTCGCGAACAGCGCGTGGAACGCGTGGCGCTCGAAACGCACCCCTTCGGCGAGCGTCGTCTCGAAAGCCCGATTGACCGATTCCTTCGCCAGCATGGCCGAGGGCAGCGAGAAGCTCGCGATCTTCTCGGCGGCTTTCAGCGCCTCCGCGACGAGATCGGCGGCGGGGACGACGCGCGCCACGAGCCCGGCGCGCTCGGCCTCGGCAGCGTCCATGTGGCGCCCGGTGAGAATGAGGTCCATCGCCTTCGCCTTGCCGACCGCGCGCGTGAGCCGCTGCGTGCCGCCCGCGCCAGGGATCACCCCCAGCATGATTTCCGGCTGGCCGAACTTCGCCGTGTCGGATGCGATGATGAAGTCTGCCATCATGGCGAGTTCGCAGCCGCCGCCCAGCGCAAAGCCCGAGACGGCCGCGATCACCGGCTTGCGGACGCGCGTGATGCGCTCCCACGGCGCTATGAAGTCTTGCAGGATCACATCGCCGAAGGTCTTGTCCTTCATTTCCTTGATGTCCGCGCCCGCCGCGAATGCCTTCTCGGAGCCGGTGATTACGATAGCCCCGATGTCCGCATCGGCCTCGCAGGCGTCGAGCACCTGATTGAGTTCCGCGATGAGCTGCGCGTTGAGCGCGTTCAGCGCCTTGGGACGGTTCAGCGTGACGAGGCCGACCCGGCCCTTTTTCTCAAAGAGCACCGTTTCGAATGACGCGGTTTCGGAAGATGCGGAAGTCATTTGGGGTGTTCCTTTCAGATCTTTGCCTGACAGTGCGGACAGAAAAAAGTCGAGCGCCCTTGTTGGGCTTTTCTTTCGATGAATGAGCCGCACTTATTATGACACGGCTCGCCGCCACGCCCATACACGTCGAACTTCTCCTGGAAATGGCCGCCGTCGCCGTTGGCGTGGCGATAGTCGCGGATCGAGGAGCCGCCCGCGAGCAGCGCGTCTTCGAGCACGGCCTTGATCGCGGCGCAGAGCCGCGCGGCCGCCGCCTTGCCGCGCCTGCCGACACCGAGCGCGCCCGCCTCCGCGTCCGGCGGCAAGCCCGCGCGAAACAGCGCCTCGCATACATAGATGTTGCCGAGCCCTGCAATAATGCGTTGGTCGAGCAGGAACGCCTTGAGCGCCTGCGCCTTCCCCGCCGCGCGCGCCGCAAGATAATCCGGCGTCAGCGCATCGGACAACGGCTCGATCCCGAGCGCGCGAAAAAGCGGATGCGCGGCCATCTCGCCTGCCCCGAACAGCGTCATGTAACCGAAGCGGCGGGGGTCGTTGTAGCGGATCACCTCGCCGTTGCTCATTGCGAAAACAACGTGGTCGTGGAGCGCGTTGGCGGCATGCTCGTAATAGAACGAGCCGGGCGTCACCGCGCCATCCGCCTTGTGCTCGATGGTGAAGCGGCCCGTCATTCCGAGATGCATGGCGAGGCAAAGGCCGCTATCCGCTTCCGCCACGATGTATTTCGCCCGCCGCGTGAGGCGCGCGATGCGTTGCCCGCGCAGGCGTTCGACGAAACGCGGCTCGAACGGAAAGCGAAGGTCGGCGCGGTTGAGCGTGACGGCGGAAAACGCCGCGCCCTCCATGGCAGGGGCGAGGCCGCGCCGGATGATTTCGACTTCGGGTAATTCGGGCATGGGCCTCAGCGTTCCGTCGCTAAATAAATAGGCGTCACCGCCGCGAAAGCAAAGCCCCCGTCTCCCCGATCAAGGAACAGTGTTTCTGGTCGACCAGTGAAAATGAAAAAATCGATACATAAATTCACGGGCTCGCCAACAAGTTGCCATCTGTTCGCCCCAGAGCGCCGTTGTGCTTGGCGCATACGGTTAACCAGACGGAGACACGGCATGTCGTTGCGCAGAATTCTTATTGCTTCCATTCCCGCATTTTTCGCGGCAACCACCATCGCGTCTGCTGAGCCTGTGGCCTACTCGTTCGATCCCGGTCATACGACAGTTCGCTTCTGCTGGAACCATCTGAGCATCAGCCGCCAATGCGCTCAGTTCAAGACCTACGAAGGCGAAGTGCTGTACGACGCGGCCAAGCCGGAGAACAGCAAGGTCAACATCACCTTCAAGACCGACAGCATCGAGACGCTGGTTCCGGTGTTCAACGATCATATGAAGGGCGACAAGCTGTTCGATGCCAAGGCTTTCCCCGACGCGACCTTCAAGAGCACGAAGTTCGAACGCACGGGCGAGAAAAGCGGCAAGGTTGCAGGCGACCTGACGATCAAAGGCGTGACGAAGCCTGTCGTTCTCGATGTCACGCTTAATTTCGACGGCGCGCATCCCATGTCGAAGAAGCCTACGCTCGGTATCGGCGCCACCACGGCGATCAAGCGCACGGACTTTGGCGTATCACAGGCCGCGCCGTTCGTCTCCGACGAGGTGACGATCGATATCCAGACGGAATTGAACAAGAAGATCTAGTTCGAAACCTGAACACGTGGGCGCCGTCGTGAGAGCGACAGCCCACGTGTTGCAACTTCATCGCAAAGCCGCGTCCGACTTGATGGAATGATGCGCTCGCGAGCGCGCTCTCAGGACGCAACGGCATTATCCGGCCCCCGCCCCGACGCAGGCACACGACCTTGTCCGTCCCATGCCTTGCCCTGACCCGAGCCGCACTCCAGGCTGACGGCGCGCTTTTGCACGAAAGTTTCGCGCAATCACGAAAGAGTGTTCGGCCGCCCGGTGTCGCTTTTATGCGCTCATGTGCCCCGCAATAGTGCCGCCGAACAAAGCACGTTGCCTAAATATTAGGCGAATTATTGCGATTGCTTTAGAAATAAGCGCCCAATTTTCAAGCCATCCTCGACAAAGCGGTAAGTTTAAGGTCGATTCTCTGCGCTCCGTGTCGCATGGACGAAAGCTCGCCTTTGGCACAGCTTTTGAAGTCGCTGCGGAAGCCGTGTCCTCGCGATCCCCTTTTCCTTCGCGCCGACACGTTAGAATATGCGCGTGTTCGAGGCAGGTTGTTGGAGGATCAAACATGAAATTGGTGATGGCGATCATCAAGCCATTCAAGCTGGAAGAAGTCCGTCAAGCCCTCGACGGTCTCGGCGTCGAAGGGCTCACGGTCAGCGAAGTCAAAGGCTACGGCCGTCAGAAGGGGCATACCGAAATCTATCGCGGCGCGGAATATGAAGTGAACTTCATTCCGAAGATCAAGATCGAAGTCGTGGTGGCCGACGAACAGGCTGATAAAGTCATCGAAGCAATTTCTTCGACGGCGAAAACGGGGCAGATCGGAGACGGCAAGATTTTCGTGTCGACGATCGAACACACGGTGCGCATCCGCACGGGCGAAACCGACGCTGATGCTCTTTAGTAAGAAGGGAAAATCAATGACACCTGTCTGGCGTAATCTAGCTCTTCTAGGGGCAACAGCCCTGGGAGCGATGGCTCTCGTCGATCCATCGCTCGCCCAGGAGGCCGCGACCGCGGCAACGGACGCCGCCGCTGCGGCGCCCGAAGCAGTAGCCGAGGCGGCAGCTGCCGCCGCGACGACGGTCGCGAAAGCTCCGGAACTCGTTGTTAACAAGGCTGACGACGGCTGGATGATGGTGTCCTCGCTGCTCGTCCTCCTGATGACGGTTCCGGGCGTCGCGCTCTTCTACGGCGGCATGGTTCGCACGAAGAACATGCTTTCGATGCTCACGCAGGTCTTCATGATCCAGTGCGTCGTCTGCGTGATCTGGTTCGTCTACGGCTACAGCCTTACTTTCACGTCCAGCGAAGGCGCGCTCGCGCCGTTCATTGGCGGCTTCTCGCGTCTATTCCTGTCGGGAATCGACTCTTCGACTGTCGCGGCAACCTTCACGCCCGGCGTTGGCATCCACGAACTCGTGTTCGTTTGCTTCCAGATGACCTTCGCGGCCATCACCACCGCGCTGGCGGTCGGCGGCTTCGCGGAGCGCATGAAGTTTTCGGCCGTGTTCCTTTTCTCGATCCTCTGGGTGACCATCGTTTACTTCCCGATCGCCCATATGGTGTGGTCGAACCCCGGTCCCGCCGATCTCGCCCTGAATAATGAAGTTGCTCTCGCCGCTTCCGGTTTCGGCTTCCAGATGGGTGCCCTCGACTTCGCGGGCGGCACGGTCGTTCACATCAATGCGGGTATCGCGGGTCTCGTTGGCGCGCTGCTCGTCGGTCGCCGCATCGGCTACGGCAAGGAGCCCATGCCGCCTCATTCGCTCACGCTGACCATGGTCGGCGCGGCGCTCCTGTGGGTCGGCTGGTTCGGCTTCAACGCCGGTTCGAGCCTCGAAGCGAACGGCACGGCGGTTCTCGCCATGGCCAACACCTTCATCGCGACGGCGGCCGCCGGTCTGTCCTGGCTCCTCGTCGAGTGGCTGTTCAAGGGCAAGCCTAGCCTCCTCGGCCTCGCTTCCGGTGTCGTCGCCGGTCTCGTCGCGGTCACGCCTGCTTCCGGTTTCGCCGGTCCCATGGGCGCGCTCGTGCTTGGCCTCGTCGCCGGTGCGGTGTGCTTCTTCTTCTGCACCGCTGTGAAAAGCGCTCTCGGCTATGACGACACGCTCGACGTGTTCGGCGTGCATGCCGTGGGTGGCATTCTCGGCGCGATCGGCACCGGCATTCTCGCCGCTCCGATCTACGGCGGCACCGGTGTGGTGGACTACACGAAATGCGAAATCGCGAACGGCATCCTGACGGACAAGTGCCCGGTCGGCGAGTATGACGTCGCTGCTCAGGTTCTGATCCAGATCAAGAACGTCGCGCTTACCGGCAGCTGGTCGCTCGTCGGCAGCGTGATCGTGTTCCTCATCATCTCGGTCGTCGTCGGTCTGCGCGTCTCCACGGAGAAAGAACGCGAAGGTCTCGACATCTCCGAGCATGGCGAACGCGCGTACAACATGTAGTCGGCGCGGACGGCCTAAGCGCCGTCCGAACCTCCTCTTCAAGGCAGCAACCTCGCTGTCTCCTGCCGAGCTTTTTCGTGCTTCTTCGGATTCGAAATTGCTTTCTCTCTGCTTCGAGGCGTTTTCAAGCGAACGCGCATCCACTTTGCTTGAAGCACTCTCGCTCGCCGAACGCCTCCCTCCGGCGCTCGGCGTGGCGGCAGGGCAAGCCCGGGAACCCATCTCCCGGGCTTTTCTATCGCCCCCAGGGTTTTGCCTTCCGTCTCACGGTGCTAGACTCCGCAGCTTGACGTTGAAGCAACCCGGTGCCCGCCCGTGTCCGAAACCGAAACCTCGCTGTCCACGATCCAGTCGCCCTTCCCGCGTCTTCGCGACCTCATCGAGGGGCTGAAGCCCGGCGCTTCTCCCATCGACATGACCATCGGCGAGCCGCGCCATGGCGTGCCCTCGTTTGCGGCGGATATCATCGCCGAACACTGGAAGAGCTTTTCGAAATATCCGCCGATCAACGGGATCACGGAACTGCGCCAGGCCATCGCTGTATGGCTCACGCGCCGCTACGCGCTGGCGTCGGGCGTCGTTGACCCGGATAGGCACATTCTCCCGCTATGCGGCACGCGCGAAGGTCTCGTTTCGGCGATGACGCTGGCGGCGGCGAAGAAGAACGCGCGCGGCGCCGCCGTGCTGATGCCGAACCCGTTCTATCAAGCCTATTACGCGGGCGCGCTCACGGCGGGTTGCGAAGCTGTCATGCTCCCCGCGACCGCCGCAAGCGGCTTCCTGCCTGACCTCGACGCGCTCGATCCGAGGCTCCTCGACCGCACGGCGGCCTTCTACATCGCATCGCCCGCGAACCCTCAGGGCGTTGTGGCCACCCCCGCCTATTTCGAGCGGCTGATCGCGCTTGCCCGCCGCCATGAGTTCTACGTTTTTTCGGATGAATGTTATTCAGAGATTTACCAGAACGAGCCACCCGCAAGCGCGCTTCAGGTGGCCGCGCGGACCGGCGATCTTAACCGCGTGCTCGTCTTCAATTCGCTGTCGAAGCGCTCGAATGCGCCGGGGCTTCGGTCGGGCTTCATCGCGGGTGATGCGGGGTTCCTGAAGGACTATCTGCAATACCGAAATGTGGCCTGTCCGCAGGTGCCGATCCCGATCCAGCATGCCTCGGTGGCGCTTTGGTCCGACGACGCGCACGCCGCCGAAAGCCGCGCGCTCTATCAGGCGAAGTTCGCCGCCGCGAACGAAAAGCTCAGCGGTCTGCCGAATTATTACGAGCCTGCGGGCGGCATGTTTCTTTGGCTCGATCTCTCGCATTTAGGTGGAGGTGTCGAGGCTGCGAAAACGATTTGGAAAGGATGCGGTGTCAAAGTGTTGCCTGGGGCCTTTCTGGCGCAACCGGACAAGCGCGGCTTCAATCCGGCGGGCGATTACGTCCGGCTCGCGCTGGTGGACCCTCTCGACGTGACGCGCGACGCCGTGGATCGCCTCGCGTCGATGTTGTTGTGAGATGGCCGCGCGGTCGGCCATGAGTCCGGTAAGTCGTCCGGTATTTTCGTGGGGTGGCGTGCGCGCATGGAGTCGAGGCAAAGGTTTCTGCCGAAAGCGCTGGCGGCCGAGGTGCGACGCTTGCCGTGGCGCGTTTTGGGGTTCTCGCTGGTCGGGATTGCGGCCGCGATCTGGCTTGCGCTGATAAGCTGGTCCTACGGCGACCCGAGCCCAAGCTACGCCACGACATCACAGCCGCATAATTGGCTCGGCCATCGTGGCGCGAGCGTCGCCGACGCGATGATGCAGGCGTTCGGGCTTGCCTCGCCCTTCCTCGTTTTCCCGATCTCGGTGTTCGGCTTCCGCATCTCGGGCGGTCACATCCCCTCGCGTCCGCGCCTGCGCCTCGCCTACTGGGCAGCGGCGGCGCTGCTCGTGCCGGCCTTCTTCGCGATGTTTCCGACGCCGAAAACGTGGGTGCTGGATACGGGGCTCGGCGGCATCGCGGGCGACTTCGCGGCTGCGCTCGTGGCGAAGGCAACGGCAGCGATTGCGCCTTCGCTCCTGTGGCCGCTCTTCGGTCTTGTCCTGCTGCCCGCTGGCGGGTGGTGCCTGCTTCGGGCCTGCGGGCTGAACTCCAAGGTTCTCCCCGCGGCGTTCCAGTTGGGGGGCGAGGCTCCGGCGAAAGGCAAGGGCAAAGCGAAAGCCAAGGAAGAACCTCTGATCGACAAGGCGGCGGCTTGGGCGAAGCGCGTCTCTCAGCAAGGCGGCGGTGCGCTTGCGGCGTTCGCGCATCCCGGCGATTACTGGCTCGCGCGGGTTCGCGAGGAAACGCCCGCGCCCGCTCCGTCGCCCGCCCCGGCAAAAGCGCCCAGAAAGCCCGCGCCGAAGGCCGTGGAGCCTTCGGCCTTCTCGGATTGGGGCAGCCGCCCGTCGCCTTCGCTCGGCGGGTCCGAAACGCGGCGTGTCGATGCCGAACCGGACGGGCTTTTCGAGGATGTTCGCATCGAACCGTTCTTCGGAGTGCGCCGCTCGCCGAGTTCATCCGCCGGCGCCACGGCGAACGGAATGTCCGACGATGACAGCGAGCCGGTTTCGCCGATCCGCCGCCTCACGGGCAAGGCCATGGAAACGGCGCTGAACGGCGCGCACAAGATCATGGAAACCGGCACAGCGGCCGCCGCAGCCGTGAAACGCCAGAAGCCGCTGATCTACGTGAAGGCCGCCAACGACGAGCCCGCGCTTCGCACAGACGACGATGTGCTCGAACACTTTACGTCCGCGCTGCCGCCGCTCTCGCTGCTGTCGTCGCCGCCCGTTGCCTCGGAGCGCCCCGGCGCGCACGACCCCATGCTGATGCAGCGCGCGTCCGGGCTGATGGGCGTGCTTGGCGACTTCGGCGTGAAGGGCAAGATGTCGGGCATCTATCCCGGCCCCGTCATCACGCTGTTCGAGCTTGAGCCCGCGCGCGGCACGAAATCCTCGCGCGTCGTGGGCCTCGCCGACGACATCGCACGATCCATGAGCGCCGTCTCGGCCCGCGTCGCCGTGGTCCCCGGCCGCGACGCCATCGGCATCGAATTGCCGAACGCAAAGCGCGAAATGGTCTCACTGCGCGGCATCATCGAGTCGAACGCGTTTCAGGACAGTCAGGCCGCGCTGCCGCTCGCGCTCGGCAAGTCCATCGGCGGCGAACCCATCGTCGTGGATCTAGCCCGCATGCCGCATCTGCTCATCGCGGGCACGACCGGCTCCGGCAAGTCGGTCGGCATCAACACGATGATCCTGTCGTTGCTCTATCGCCTGCCGCCGAGCCAGTGCAATTTCATCATGATCGACCCGAAGATGCTGGAGCTTTCCGTCTATGACGGCATCCCACATCTGCTCGCGCCCGTCGTGACCGACCCGAAAAAGGCCGTCGCCGCGCTGAAGTGGACGGTCAAGGAGATGAACACGCGCTACGAGAAGATGTCGAAGCTCGGCGTGCGCAACATCACGAGCTACAATTCCAGGGTCGCCGCCGCGCAGCTTCGCGGGCAGCCGTTGAAGCGCGTCATTCAGACCGGCTTCGATCCCGACACTGATGAGCCGATCGAGGAGGAAGAAATCTTCGATCCGGTGCCGATGACCTACATCGTGGTCGTCATCGACGAAATGGCCGACTTGATGATGGTGGCGGGCAAGGACATCGAATTCGCGGTGCAGCGCCTGTCCCAGATGGCGCGCGCGGCGGGCATTCATCTTATCATGGCGACGCAGCGCCCGAGCGTGGACGTGGTGACGGGCACGATCAAGGCGAACTTCCCGAGCCGCATCAGCTTTCAGGTCACGTCGAAGATCGACAGCCGCACCATCATCGGCGAGCAGGGTGCGGAACAACTCCTCGGCGCGGGCGACATGCTCTATATGGCTGCGGGCGGGCGCATCATCCGCGCGCACGGGCCGTTCGTGTCGGACGAAGAGGTGGAGCACGTCGCCGCGCATCTCAAGGCGCAGGGCTTCCCGAACTACCGCGACGACATCCTCGAAGACCCGGACGCCGAAGACGAAGCCCCGCGCAAGGGTGGTGGCGGCGGCGACAGCGGCGACCTTTATGCATCCGCCGTGGACATCGTGCTGAAGGACCGGAAGCCGACGACGAGCTATCTCCAGCGCCGCCTCGGCATCGGCTACAACCGCGCGGCCTCGCTCATCGAGCGGATGGAGCAGGAAGGCATCGTCGGAGCGCCGGGCCGCACCGGTCGGCGGGAGATTCTGATCGAGGAGCGCAACAGGGCGAGTTAGCGGCGCGGACGATGGCGGTTCCGCGCGGAGCGGACGAGCGATGCGCGTCACCGCATTTCACTTATGCACTGGCGTGTCTTCTCGAAGACGAATATAGGGCCACTCTGCCGTCTCGCCGCGAATTTGACGCTTTCTTGCAAATTGATGAGCGCAAAATTTTGACGTTTTCACAGGGGCACCCGAAGCATGAGCAAGCGCGTCGTTTCGAGCTTAATGGGATCAGGGGCGCGGCTGACGCGGGTGGCGCTCGGCGCGCTGCTGGCCGCCGGCACCGTGACCGCGGCTTTTGCGCAGGGTGGTCAGACGGAAGTCCACAAAACCTATCCGGTTCCTTCCGCCGCACCGGCTCCGGCAGCTCCGCCAGCGAATCAGGTGGACACGCTTCCGGTCGAGCCCTCGACCCCGGCGGCCAAGCCGACAAGCCCCATCGGTGGAACGGCATCCACTTCGGCGCCGGGCTGGCAAACCGACCTTGCGCAGCAGCCGCCGGTGACGCCCGAACCGGCCGCTGCACCCATCCAGGAAAGCGACCTCGAAGTCGTTGCTAAAATCAACGATTATTTCAACAAGATGACATTTCTTCAGGGCGTGTTCGTCCAGTCGGACCCCGACACCAAGCAGAAGCGCGGCAAGTTCTATCTCGCGCGTGGCGGCAAGGTTCGGTTCGACTACGGCGCGCCGAGCAGGCTCAAGATCATCGCGGACGGCAAATATCTTGCCATCGAGGATCACGACCTGAACACCTCGGACCGCTACCCGCTGGAGGTCACGCCATTCCGCCTCTTGCTGTCGGAACACGTCGATCTCATCAACGACGCCAACATTCTCGGTGTCGAACAGTGGACGGACGTCGTCGTTCTCACCGTCGAGGACAAGAAAGGCGACGGCTCGGGGCGCATCCGCCTCATGTTCTCGAAGCCGGACATGGTGCTGAAGGAGTGGATCATCACCGATGCGCAGGGTCTGAGCACCAAGATCGAGGTCGCGAATCTCGAGGAAAATAAAGCACCTGCGCCCGATGTCTTCGAATTCTCGAAGACGATCGGTTTCAAGGCCGCGAACTGACACGGTCAAGCTGCGACAGATTCGCCACTGTCAAGGTGCGAATTGCCGATTTTTCATTTGCAATCGATGAGGGCCGTGCTATCTTACCTTGCATAGAGAGATTGATGCCAGTCACCATCGGTAGTGCCCCCCCGTCTAGCCGAAGGCATTAATCTCTCAGCGTCGGCTTCCCTCCCGACGCATGCGTGAAAACGCAAAAGCGCCCAACCTTCGCCGGAGTTGGGCGCTTTTTTTTGTGCACGGTCGAGCGGCGGCTTCTCCACATCGCAGGTAGGCTACAACTCGTCTGAGGCGGCGCCCAGGTTGACGGCCCGGAATCTGGCGATGATCTCCGAGCGCGCAAGCGCGAACTGGTCGGTGTTGACCTTCTCGACGACCCAGCCACACGGGCGTCGCGAGCGACTCGCGCGCTCAGCGATGATCTCCGGCACGACCGAGCAAAATCTCCGAATCGATGGGCCTCCTCGGGCTGTTCGCTTGAAGCAAACCGTGCTTCGCCTTGGGCGGTTCGCGCGTTCAAGCGTCCTCGGCTTCGGCGTGCGCAGCGCCTGCATGCGCGGCCAGTTCCTTTCCCAACGAAAGGCGGCGTGCCACGGGGCTTCTTATGCGTGGCTGGAGCGGTCGCGCTACGTGCACTTATCGAAGCTGCAGTAAATTCTAATATTCAACTCAAAGTAGTAATGAGTTGCTTGCGACTTGCTCGCTATATGCCAGTCGGGTTGCAGATGCAACCTGAACGCGTGACTATTTGTCAACATAAGGGCAAAATTCTACCTGTGCGAGTATTGAAGCGTTGCTCGGCATAGGGGACTCTGATCTTCTCCACAACCAGGGAGGGCATAGGTCGCATTCACCTATTGCATGACTGAGAAATGACCCACGCCCGGCGAAACTTTTTGGAGAAGGTCGATGTTAAATCAGAAAGTGCATATACTTAGCACTCTTCGTTATGCGCTCGCGGCCGGGGTCAGCGTCGCTGCATTGACAGCAATGACAAGTGCGCCTGCTGTGGCCTTGGACTGCCCCGGCGGCACGAATACATTGACCGGCACCAACGCCGGAAAAACGAACGGAACCGGTGGTTTCCTAGGCAGCAACAGCTTGAACTGCACCGGCAACACGGTGGATGGCGCGGAAGCCCTCCGCAACAACGGTAATGCGACATTGCCCGCGACGTCGGGAACAGCTGTTCTCACAAACAATACTGTAGTGGGCAATTCCGCGAGTGGAAACGGCAGCGGTTTGACGTCCGGAAACGCGACGCTCATAAACAATAACGTCCAGGGTACCGATTCGCTCAGCCTGAACGGAACGTCGCTTTTAGGCGGTAACGCCAATATCCAGAACAACAATGTTCAGGGAAACAATTCGCTTTCGAGCAACGGTCTCCTCGGCGGAAACGCGACGATCAGCAACAACGCGGTCATCGGCAACAACTCAGGCAGCCTGAACGGTCTGGCCCAAACCGTTACCGTTTCCAATAACAGGATCGTCGGCGATAATTCGGGCAGCGGAAACGGCGGCAACGTAACCGACAACAGAATTTTCGGCGATAATTCTGGCAGCCTGAACCTAGCGGGTTCCGTGACGGGTAATACCATCATCGGCAATGCATCCGGCAGCGGCAACGGCAACGACGTTCAGAACAACACGATAATCGGCAACGGCTCGGGTAGCCTTAACCTTGGCGGCCCGGTTACGGGCAACAAGATCATTGGCAACGCTTCGGGTACCGGTAACCTCGGCTCGGTGACAGACAACACCATAATTGGCAACGGCTCCGGCGGCCTAAATCAGACCGGTTTCGCCAACAATACGGTCATCGGCAACACCTCGGCTCTCGGCAACGGTGCGAATTACTCGAACAACCTCGTCGTTGGAAACCTGTCGGGTTCCGGCAACGGCCAGAATTTCCAGAACAACAAGATCATCGGCAACGGCTCCGGCAATCTATCCGGCGCAGACGTCCAGAATAACACCGTCATCGGCGACGTCTCCGGCAACGGCTATGCAGATGGTGCCACCTTCAACACTGTTGTGGGTAATTTCAGCGGCAACGGGGTGAACGGTTCGGGCAATCTTGCGGTAGGCGTCCTCAGCGGCAACGCAGTAGCCGGCGACAGCAACAAGGCTGTCGGCAACGCGTCAGGCAACGTCGTGAATGGCTCGTTCAATTCGGCGTTCGGCGACCTCAGCGGCAATTTCGTAACGGGCGACCGCAACCTCGCGACCGGCTTCATCACCGGCAATGCGGTGACCGGAAACGACAACAGCGCATCCGGCACCGGCTCAGGCAATTTCGTCACCGGCGACCGCAATGCTGCCTCGGGCTTCATCACCGGCAACATCGTGAACGGCAGCGACAACAGCGCATCCGGCACAGGCTCAGGCAATTTCGTCACCGGCGACCGCAATGCTGCCTCGGGCTTCATCACCGGTAACATCGTGAACGGAAGCGACAACAGCGCATCCGGCACCGGCTCGGGCAATTTCGTCACCGGCGACCGCAATGCTGCCTCGGGCTTCATCACCGGCAACATCGTGAACGGAAGCGACAACAGCGCATCCGGCACAGGCTCGGGCAATGTCGTCACCGGCAGCCGCAATGCTGCCTCGGGCTTCATCACCGGCAACATCGTTAACGGAAGCGACAACAGCGCGTCCGGCACCGGCTCGGGCAATGTCGTCACCGGCAGCCGCAATGCTGCCTCGGGCTTCATCACCGGCAACATCGTTAACGGAAGCGACAACAGCGCGTCCGGCACAGGCTCCGGCAATTTCGTCACCGGCGACCGCAATCTCGCGACCGGCTTCATCACCGGCAATGCGGTGACCGGGAGCGACAACAGCGCGTCGGGCACCGGCTCGGGCAATCTCGTCACCGGCAACCGCAATGCAGCCTCCGGCTTCATCACGGGTAACATCGTGAACGGAAGCGACAACAGCGCATCCGGCACAGGCTCGGGCAATGTCGTGCGCGGCGATCGCAACGCGGCTTCCGGCTTCATCACCGGCAACTTGGTCGAGGGCTCGGACAACAGCGCGTCCGGTACGGGCTCGGGCAACCTTGTGCGCGGCGACCGCAACAAGGCCTCGGGTTTCATCACCGGCAACATCGTGAACGGAAGCGACAACAGCGCGTCCGGCACCGGCTCGGGCAATGTCGTCACCGGCAGCCGCAATGCTGCGTCGGGCTTCATCACCGGTAACATCGTGAACGGAAGCGACAACAGCGCATCCGGCACGGGCTCGGGCAATGTCGTCACCGGCAGCCGCAATGCTGCGTCGGGCTTCATCACCGGTAACATCGTGAACGGAAGCGACAACAGCGCATCCGGCACGGGCTCGGGCAATGTCGTCACCGGCAGCCGCAATGCAGCCTCCGGCTTCATCACCGGCAACATCGTGACCGGAAACGACAACAGCGCATCCGGCACGGGCTCGGGCAATGTCGTCACCGGCAGCCGCAATGCAGCCTCCGGCTTCATCACCGGCAACATCGTGAACGGAAGCGACAATAGCGCGTCCGGCACGGGCTCGGGCAATGTCGTCACCGGCAACCGCAACGCTGCCTCGGGCTTCATCACCGGTAACATCGTGGAAGGCTCCGACAACAGCGCGTCGGGTACCGGCTCGGGCAACATCGTGCGCGGCGACCGCAACAAGGCCTCGGGCTTCATCAGCGGCAACCTCGTACTCGGCGACGACAACAGCGCATCCGGCACGGCTTCGGGCAACCTCGTTCGCGGCAACCGCAACGCAGCCTCCGGCGTCGCGTCCGGCAACCTCGTACTCGGCGACGACAACAGCGCATCCGGCACAGCTTCGGGCAATCTCGTCGCGGGCAACCGCAACGCAGCGTCCGGCGTCGCGTCCGGCAACCTCGTTCTCGGCGACGACAACAGCGCATCCGGCACGGCTTCGGGCAACCTCGTTCGCGGCAACCGCAACGCAGCCTCCGGCGTCGCGTCCGGCAACCTCGTACTCGGCGACGACAACAGCGCATCCGGCACGGCTTCGGGCAACCTCGTTCGCGGCAACCGCAACGCAGCCTCCGGCGTCGCGTCCGGCAACCTCGTACTCGGCGACGACAACAGCGCATCCGGCACGGCTTCGGGCAACCTCGTTCGCGGCAACCGCAACGCAGCCTCCGGCGTCGCGTCCGGCAACCTCGTACTCGGCGACGACAACAGCGCATCCGGCACGGGTTCGGGCAATATCGTCCGCGGCGACCGCAACAAGGCCTCGGGCGTCGGGACCGGCAACGCTGTCTTCGGAGATGACAACAGCGCTTCGGGCACCGCTTCCGGCAATCTCGTCATTGGCTATGCGAACCAGACTTCCGGCGTTGGAACCGGCAATGCGGTGATCGGCATCGGCAACCAATCGAGCGGTATCGCCTCGGGTAACCTCGTGGCAGGCATCGGCAACCAGTCGAGCGGCATCGCCTCGGGCAACGCTGTGCTCGGGAACGGTAACGTCGCCGTGGGTAACCTCTCCGGTAATCTGGTTGCCGGCAGTCGAAATCAGGCCAGCGGCTCGCTCGCAGGCAATGTTGTGAGCGGGAACGACAATATCGCTATCGGCACTCTCTCAGGCAACGGCGTCGACGCAGACCGAACGACATCGATCGGCTTCGGTGCCACGGCGAGCGCCAACGACGCGGTCGCGATTGGCACAGGCGCACAAGCCTCCGGCAGGCGCTCCGGGGCGTTCGGCACGGGAGCAGACGCGGGTTATTCCAACTCCTATGCGATCGGCACCAACGTCTCCACCACGCGCGCCAACCAGGTCTCCGTGGGCAACGCTAATAACCAGTATACCTTCGCTGGTATCACCAGCTACCAGAGCAAGGCCTATCAGTCCGGTCCGCTCGAAGTCGTGACGTCTGACCGCAGCGGCAACCTTGCCTCGGATGGCGGCTTCCTCTTCAACCGGATGGGTTATCTCGGGTCGAGGACGGAAGACCTCGCGGCCGGTATCGCGGTCGCGACCTCGCTCGCCACGCCGGATCGTACTGGTGACCAGACCTGGGCGCTCGCCGCGAACTGGGGCAACTATGACGGCTACAACGCGTTCTCCGTGTCTGGCATCGCAGCCATCGCGGGCGGCGTTTTCGACGCGAACGACATGGTCTCTCTTGGCGGCGCGATCGGTTTCAGCACCGACCGCGAACAGGTTGCGGGCCGCGTCTCGCTGCAGATCGCGGGCGGCGGCGGACTTCCCCCGCTGAAGTAACCGGTAGGATCGAAGGGAAGCGGCTCGCCACCGCTTCGATATAGATCGGAAGAACCGCCTTCGTTCAGGCGGTTCTTTTTTTGCGTCGATCTACACGCAAGCTCGACACCTTAGGTTCCCGCCTGTCAGGCCGCTTTCGCCCGACCGTATAATGGTCTAGAAATGCTTATGATGTACCCGAAGGTAACGATGGCTGGACAGGCAAGAGTCGGCTTTGGCATTCTGGTGCTCACCCTGTTGCTTGTCGGGCAGGCGCAGGCCCAAAATTGGAGCGCCTCCAGCAAGTCCTCCGCGCAACCAGCTCCTGCGACCAAGGAGCAAAACGCCGGAACGGCCGCCGCGACAGGGGGCGACGCGCTCGCCTCGCGCAATGCCGCCATCCCTAACGACTACAAACTCGTGATGCTGATCAAGACCACGATAATCGCGGTCAATCAGGCAAATATGACGGGTAATTACACGCTGCTACGCGATCTCGGCACGCCAGACTTTCAGCGGAGCAACAATGCGACGCGGCTGGCCGAAGCTTTTGCGTCCCTTCGCCAGCGCAACCTCGATCTCGCCCCGATCCTTTTCATCACCCCCAAACTCGCAGGGCCGCCATCCTTGCAGCAAAATGGTTCCATCCGTCTGACCGGTCTCATTCCCTCGTCGCCGGAGCAGGTCCATTTCGACTTCGCCTTTTTGCAAGTCGATGGCCAATGGATGCTCGACGGCATTTCCCTCGCGATGGTTCATCCCAAAGCGCCCATCGAGACCTCCGCGGCGCCAGCCGCCCAGGCTGCGAAAAAGCGCTGACCGTGGGCGAGCGAATGGCAATCGAAGCGGGGGGCGTTTTTTCGATCCGGGGCGACGGGCTCAGGCAGAGGGGCCTAAAGATCCCTGCTCGCGTGAACGCTGCACATTCACGACGACGCAAGTCGTCAGGCGTGACCGACCGCGTCGCCTTTGGCCAAATGAATGATTTTCTCGTAAAGGGAGATCGTTTTGCATGCATTTTGCCTGAAACGCGCGGCCTGCAGCTCATCGCCGCCAAACAGCTTGCTTTGATTCATTTCAGCCAGCGTATCGAGTAGCGCGGCCTGACGCCGTTTGCACTCTTCAATAAAGTCCATGTCTCTTGCCTTCCCAATTAGAACCTAGGGAAGCCTGAAATTAATGTCGCGTCAACCAGCAATAGAAAAAAGTTGTGCCTTGCCCGCAAGCGTTGACCAAGCACGCGCGCCTCGCATGCCATGCTTTTCACTGCATCTCGCTCTGGTTTTCGCTTCATCTCCGACGAAAGTGCGCCGCGTTTTGCCAATTCCGTCCATCGGAGCGCCGCATCCAGTCGCCTCAGCCGCGCGGGGGAACCGAATGTCGGTCCGTGTGATGTTCCGTGAACAATCCACAATCGGGATCAAGCGCATGCCTGTAGTCACAACCAAAGACGGCATCGATATCTTTTTCAAGGATCAGGGTTCCGGCCAGCCTATCGTTTTTAGCCACGGCTGGCCGCTTTCGGCCGACGACTGGGAGGCGCAGTTGCTCTTCTTTCTGGGCAAGGGCTTCCGCGTGATCGCGCATGACCGGCGCGGCCATGGCCGTTCTACCCAGACGAGCGAAGGTCACGACATGGATCATTACGCCGACGATCTCGCGGCTTTGACCGAGCATCTCGACCTTCGGGATGCCATCCATGTGGGGCACTCCACCGGCGGCGGCGAAGTGGTCCGCTACCTCGCGCGCCATGGCGAAAGCCGCGCCTCGAAAGCTGCACTCATCAGCGCCGTGCCGCCTCTCATGGTGAAAACGGAGGCCAATCCGGGCGGCCTGCCGAAGGAGGTTTTCGACGGCTTTCAGGCGCAGATCGCCGCCAATCGCGCGCAGTTTTATCATGATGTCCCGGCGGGACCGTTCTATGGCTACAATCGCCCGGGCGCAAAGCCGTCGCAGGGTGTGATCTGGAACTGGTGGCGGCAAGGCATGATGGGCGGCTCGAAGGCGCATTCTGACGGCGTCGTCGCGTTCTCGCAGACGGATTTCACCGACGATCTGAAAAAGATCACGGTGCCGGTTCTGGTGATGCACAGCGAGGACGACCAGATTGTGCCCTATGCCGACGCTGGTCCGCTCTCCGCGAAGCTGCTCAGGAACGGCACGCTGAAGACTTACAAAGGCTTTCCGCACGGCATGCCCACGACCGAGGCCGAAACCGTCAACGCCGACCTCCTTGCCTTCATCAAGGGCTAGGTTTCCGGACACCGGTGGACGCGGGCGGCTGTGAGGCCGCTCGTCTGGATAAAGCCGCCTCCGGCTACAGCCCAAGCTTTGCCATATCCAGCGCAATCGCCTCACCATAAGGCACCGGCTGCGCGAAATGCGTCAGCAGCGGCACGCCTTCGGCTAGCGCGCGCAGAACGCGGATCGGGCCCGCGTGGGTGATCGCGAACACGACGGTGGCGGATCGTCCGCCGCTCCCGCCCAAGGGTTCGCGTCCAGCATTGGCGTGATCGCGCGACAAACTCGCGAGCCAATCCGACAGCCGCGCGGCCATGGCCGCCAGAGCTTCGCCGCCGGGTGGAGCGGTATCGGGCAGGCCGTTCGCCCAGGCGTCGAAGTCGGATTGCGCGATGGCGTCCCAGCGCACGCCCTCCCATGCGCCGAAGTCGAGTTCCTGAAGGCGCGGCTCGATACGTGCGGCCGGATCGAGACGCAAGGCGAGATCGCGGCAACGCCGGGCAGGGCTCATGTAGACGACGGCGCCGCTGGCATGCGGCATGAGGCGCGCCACGGCGACATCCACCTCGCTTGCCTCGCAATTGAGATCGAGACGCCCGTAACACACTCCCGCCTCGACGACCGGCTTCGGATGTCGCGCGAGGATCAGACGCATGCGGCCAGCGCGAGCAGAAACGCCAGTTCGAAACTTTGCTCGAACGCGCCGAGCACGTCGCCCGTGTAGCCGCCGATCAGCCGCTTCGCACGCCAGCCCATGAACAGCACGGCGGCGACGCCAGCCGCCAGCCCCGCCAGCGCGAGGGACACCGGCAGCAGCGCCAGCGGCGCGAGGCCGAACACGGCGGCGACGGTGAGCCCGCGCGCGGTGACGCTGTGCCCGGCAGGCTTCATCTTCCCCGCCTCCACCGGCTTCGCGTAGGGCAGCACGGGCATTGCGGCAATCACCGCCAGCCGCCCGCCCGCGTGGATCGCCACGAGCGCGGCGGCGGCCACCGGCACCGGCAGCGCGGCCAGCGCGAACACCTTCACGCCGAGGTTCAACACCGTCGCCACCACGCCGAACGTGCCGAGACGGCTGTCGGTCATGATCGCGAGGCGCTTTTCCTTCGTAGAGCCGCCCATCGCGTCGAAGAAGTCGGCGAAGCCGTCCTCGTGGAAGGCGCCCGTCGCCGCGACGCCCGCCGCGACAGCGAGCAACGCAGGCAGCGGCCCGCTCCACACGAGCGACGCGGCCAGCAGCACCGCCGCCGAAATGCCGCCAACCACTACGCCCGCCAACGGGAAATATTTCACGCTGCGGTCGAGCCATGCATGGTCGAAGGCGAACAGCCCCGGCACCGGCAGCCGCGTGAGAAACTGTACCGCGCTCAAAAACAGGCAAAACTCGGTGCGGACGAAGGCGATCATTTCGTGCGCAGCCTTATTTGGTGTGCGTCGGGTGCGGTCCCGGCAGATCGGCCATGGTGTCGAGCATCGCCTGCGCCATGCGAAGCATCGGCACGACGAGCACCGCGCCCGTGCCCTCGCCAAGCCGCATGCCGAAGCTGAAGAACGGCTCCGCGTTCAGCCATTGCATCAGCGCGATGTGGCCCGGCTCGGCCGACTGGTGCGAGAACAGCAGATAATCGCGCAAGTTCGGGTCGATGGCGACAGCGGCGCAGGCGGCGGCGGTGGCGATGAAACCGTCGACGATCACGACCTGCCGCGCATGCGCAGCGCCGAACATCGCGCCCGCCATCATGGCGATCTCGTAGCCACCGAACTCACGCAGCGCATCGAGGCCCGTTTCGACGGGCGCGCGGGTGAAGGAGCGCGCGAGCACGTCGCGCTTGTGTTGCAGCCCCGCTGGCGGCGCGCCTGCGCCCGGTCCAACGACGATATCCAGCGGCAGCTTCGTCACGCAATGCGCGACAAGCGCCGCCGAGCTCGTGTTGCCGATGCCGATCTCGCCGAGCGCCAGCATGCCGAAGCCTTGAGCCTTCAGATCCTGCGCGATCTCGAAGCCTGCGAGAAGCGCCGCGCCGAGTTCATCGTCGGTCATCGCGGCTTCAAGCAGAAAGTCGCGCGTGCCGGGGCCGATACGCCGCGACGTGAGCCGCGGATGCGGCGGATGCGGGGTTTTCAGCCCGGCGTCGATCACGAACACCTCGACGTCCGTGCCCTTCGCGGCGATATTGCCGCCCGCCTTGCCGTCGCAGGCCATGCCGGTGACGAGCGTGGAGATTTCGGCCGGGTATGCCGTCACGCCCTCCGCGACGATGCCATGATCGGCTGCGAAGATCGCAAGCGCCGCGCGACCCAGATCTGGTTTTAAGGATTGCGTTATAAGACCGGCGTGGATGGCGAGCGTTTCGATGCGGCCGAGCGAGCCGATCGGCTTCGCCTTCTGATCGATGGCCGCGCGAAGAGTGGGTTCGATGTCGCGCGAAAGCGGCGTGACAGAGGGAAACCGTTCAGCTTTATGCATGGGATCACTGTTATAAGAGGGCGAGCGATGAGCACTAAAGATCACATGGGCGGCGAGCCGGTCAATGCACCAATCTTTCCGAAGCCGCCGGTGGTGCTTCTGCTGTTCCTCGCGGCGGGCTTCGCGCTTCAGCATTTCTTTCCGCTGCTTGCAGGAGAGCCGGACGTTGCGAGCATCGTCGCGGGCAATGCGCTCATGGTGGCGGGGTTCGTCATCGCCGTGCTCGCCGCCCGCGAGATGTTCCGCGCCAGAACGGCGATACTCCCCGGCGAGAAGGCGGCCGCGCTCGTGCAAAGCGGCATCTTCTCCGTGTCGCGCAATCCGATCTATCTGACCTTCACTTTCTTCATGGTCGGGCTCGGCCTTGCGCTCGGGAACCTGTGGTTGATCCTGCTTGCGCCCGCGCTTCTCCTCTACATGCAGGAACGCGTCGTCAAACGCGAGGAAGCTTATCTTGCCGCGCGATTCGGTCCGCAGTTCTTCGATTATCGAAAGCGCGTGCGCCGCTGGATATGAGAGCGTGCGGCTCTCCGCATCACGACATCGTTTTCGGATGACCGCCCAATGCAGGCGCTGGCGGAACCGTCATCAGATGCAAAATTAGAAAACTGCACTACAATCAATCGGTTGCTAGTGCTCTTGAGGCGCATGCGTTTGCTTGAGAGCGTGCGGCAAGGTGGACCAAACGAATGCACCAGAGCACGAGCGCGGGGGGACGGTCTTAATCGCACGCGATACGGCCCGAAAACGGCCTTGTTGCGGTGCAACTCATCATCGTACGGACGAATCGACCCGCAGAGGTTGAATGAGCTCCGGCGTTTTTTTGCAGCTTTGTTCAGTTCCGGTCGATTTGGAAGCCCGAAGCTTTCGAAATATTCATGATTTCGCGTCATTCCGCCAACCGGAACCTTTCCTATATGCGTGTGTCTTACCATCCGTGTTTCTTGGCACGGCGAACATGGAGTTTCCCGAATGAAAACCACACTCACGGCTGTCACGGCTTTGATGATTGCTATCAGCCCCCTCGCAGCGCAGACGACGGCTCCCGCCGCTACGGCTCCTGTCACGTTCATCGAGCAGCAGACGAATGAAGAAGTGCTCGGCACGGACTTCGTCGGCACGCCCGTCCTCGCGAAGGACAACCAGCAGATCGGCAAGATTGCGAACCTCGTGTTCGACAAGGACGGCCGTATCGCGATTGCAGTGATCGGCGTCGGCGGTGTGCTCGGCATCGGCGAGAAGGAAGTCGCCGTTCCCTTCGACGCGATCAAATCCGAAACCAAAGACAACAAGCACGTCTTCACGGTCGACGCCACGAAGGAGCAGCTTAAGGCCGCTCCGGCTTACAAGACGCTGAACGATCAGGCGTTCAATCAGCGTGTAACCGAGTGGCGCCAGAAGGCGGCCGAAAGCTGGAAGCAGGCGAAGGAGAAGGCCGGTCAAGCCTACGATCAGGCGAAGGACAAGGTCAACGAGAAGATCAACGAGAACAAGTCTGCCGAAACCCCGAAGGCTCAGTAACGCGGGTTTACAATTTGCAAGGAAGGAGGCTTCGGCCTCCTTTTTTGTTGGCGATTTCTCGTCACGGCCGGATTTGTTAAAGGCGAAGAGACCCGCGTTCAGGGAAGCGGCGCGCGATTCACTGCGCGGGCGGAAAATCTACCTCGGCGCGCAACGGGCGCGACAACAGCGCATCGATGGCGTCGTCGACGCTCGTCTCGCCCTTGACGACGCTGTGCACGGCCTCGCAGATCGGCATCTCCACCCCGTGCTTCGCCGCCAGCGCGACAACCGCGCCCGCCGAATGCACGCCCTCGGAGACGGATTTCCGCTGGCCGAGAATTTCGGACAACAGGCGGCCCTGCCCAAGCGCCAACCCCAGCGACATGTTGCGCGACTGAACGCTCGATGCGGTGAGGATGAGATCGCCGAGCCCGGAAAGCCCGGTCAGCGTTTCAAAGCGCCCGCCGAGCGCCCGCCCGAGCCGCACCAATTCCGCGAAACCGCGCGTGACCATGGCCGCGTGAGCGTTAGCGCCGAATTTCCGGCCTTCCACAATCCCCGCCGCAATCGCCAGCACGTTCTTCACCGCGCCGCCGACTTGGGCGGCCGTAACGTCGTCGGTCCAGTAAAGGCGGAAGGTGCGATGCGCGAGGGCTGCGGTCAGCTCCGCGCCGAGCGCCTCGTCCGGGCAGGCAAGCGTCAGCGCGGTGGGCAGACTGCGCGCCACCTCACCCGCGAAGCTCGGGCCGGAGAGGACGGCGATTTTCGCGCCGGGCAACACCTCGTGCACCACCTCGCTCATGAACGCATTCGTGCCCTGCTCCACACCTTTGGTGCAGATCACGACGGGCGTGCCGCTTTGAAGATGCGGCGCGATTTCGCTGGCGACGGCGCGGGAGAACTGCGATGGCGCAACAAAAAGAAGAGCGTCAGCCGCCGCGATGTCCTTCGCCTTTGCGGTCGCGCGAATGCCTGGATCGAGCGCGACACCCGGCAGATAGACGCGGTTGGTGCGGTGATCGTTGATTTCGGCGACCGTTTCGAACTCATAGGCCCAGAGCGTGACCTTGCGCCCCGCGCGGCAGGCGGATTGCGCAAGCGCCGTTCCCCAGGCGCCGCCACCTATGACCCCTATGTGCTGCAATCGCGTTGTCTCGCCGGGGGTGTTCGTGGCCATGGCCGAGCCGCCTCTCTATAAATGCCCCGCGACATGCGGCTGCGGGCGATGCCGATTCAGGCGGCTTTGGTAGCGAGGCGGTGGAGACCGCGCAACCCGCAGGCCCGGTCAGGGTCATTCCGCCGCGGAAAGCTCCTTCACCGTCTCGACCGGGACCGAAACTTCGGAAATCGGCCAGCGCGCGCGGGCCGCAACGTCGAGCCCATCCACAAGCCCGGCCGCGATCCGGTTTGCGCCAGCCCAGGCGATCATTGCCGCATTGTCGGTGCAAAGCCCCGGCGGCGGCGCGTGGAAGGTGTATTCGGACGCCTCGCACTCCTTGAGCAGCGCGGTTCGCAGCGTGCGGTTGGACGCGACCCCGCCCGCCACAACGAGCCGCCGAGGCAAGCCGGACGCTTCATAGATTGTCATGGCGGCGCGCAACCTGTCGCGCACCACGTCGCCCGCTGCCTTCTGGAACGAGGCGCAAAGATCGGCCGCGACCTGACGCGACACAGGCGCATGCGTAAGCGCGACCTGCCGCACGGCGGTCTTGAGGCCGGAAAAGGAGAAGTCGGGGCGGGGGCGTCCCGCGAGCGGGCGCGGCAGATCGAAGCGATACGGATCGCCGCTGGCGGCCGTGCGCTCCACGGCGGGGCCGCCGGGAAAGCCGAGGCCGAGCATCTTGGCGACCTTGTCGAACGCCTCGCCCAGCGCATCGTCGATGGTGCCGCCGAGCTTCTCGTATTGGAACGCACCGCCGACTTTCAGAAATTCCGTATGACCGCCCGACACCAGCAACAGCAGGTATGGCGGCCGAAGCCCTTCCGTGAGACCGACCGTCAGCGCATGGCCTTCGAGATGGTTCACCGCGGCGAGCGGGATGTCGTGCACGAGCGCGATGGCCTTCGCCGTGACGAGTCCAACGAGCACGCCACCGATAAGACCGGGCCCGGCTGTCGCGGCCACGCCGTCGAGGTCGCCGAAGTCAAGCTTCGCCTCATTGAGCGCGGCTTCCACGATCTTGTCGACCACCTGGACATGAGCGCGCGCAGCAATTTCCGGCACGACGCCGCCATAGGCTTCGTGATCTTTGAATTGCGACCTTATGATAGACGAGAGAAGTGTGCCGTTGCCGAAAGGGTCGCGCCGGACTATAGCAGCAGCGGTTTCATCGCAACTCGTCTCGATTCCCAGCACTGTCAACTCGCGGTCTTTTGTCGCCCCCGGCTCCTTAGTTGCTCCGGTGCTCGCGCGTTGCTGCATGATCAGTGTCTAATTCCGTCTTGCTTTAGTGCTGTACCTTGCGGCTGCGATATGCTTAGTGTCCCAATCCTCTGCATCCCTCAAGAAGTCGGACGCACCCCTACAACCTAAGTCAACACAACCATGAAAAATCACTCAGACGCAAGGCAAATTCGCATCGGTACACGTGGCAGTGCGCTGGCTTTGGCGCAAGCTACGGAAGTACAGAACCGCCTGGCCGCGATCTATGGCGACGAGGTCAAATTCGAGCGCGTCGTCATCAAGACGACTGGCGATAAAATCCTCGACAAGGCCTTGTCTTTGGTTGGCGGCAAGGGGCTTTTCACCAAGGAACTTGAAGAGGCGCTGTTCGCTGACCAGATCGACATCGCCGTCCATTCGATGAAGGACGTGCAGGCTTTCCTGCCGGATGGGCTTGAAATCGCTTGCAACCTCCCCCGCGAGGATGTGCGCGACGCGTTCATTTCGATGAAGGCGAAATCGCTTGCAGATATGCCGGAGGGCGCGGTCATCGGCACGGCCTCCGTCCGCCGCGAAGCCTTCATCAAGAACAAGCGCCCGGACCTGAAGACGGTGCTCTTCCGCGGCAACGTGCAGTCGCGCCTCAAGAAGCTCGAAGACGGCGTGGCGGACGCGACGCTGCTGGCTTCCGCCGGGCTGAACAGGCTTGGCCTTTCCGACCGCATCACCCAACATATTCCTGTGGAAGATATGCTGCCCGCGCCTGCGCAGGGCGCCATCGGCATCGAGATCCGCTCGAACGATCAGGTGACGCGCGAGCTCATCATGGCGCTGCATGACGAGGCGACCGGCTACGCCATCGACGCCGAGCGCGCCTTCCTCAGCGAACTCGACGGTTCGTGTCGCACGCCGATTGCCGCGCTCGCCCGCTATGACGGTCACGGCAGGGTGTCGTTCAAGGGCGCGATCCTCACGCCCGACGGCGCGCGCATCTACGAAACCACCCGCGAGGGCAGCGCGAACGACGCAGCCGCCATGGGCAAGGACGCCGCGCAGGAGCTTTATGCACGGGGCGGCAAGGATGTGTTCCCCCCGGCGGCCTGACATGATCGCGCATCAGCGGAATGCCGCCTCGCGGCTTCCGCACCTCGTCCGGAATTTTGCGACAGCGGAGGCGGAATGCGTTTGCTGGTAACGAGAGCGGAGCAGGACGCCGCGCCGTTTGCGGGCGAATTGCGGGAACTTGGGCATGAGCCCGTGCTCCAGCCGCTCATCGAACTGCGCGCGCTCGATTTCGACGCGGCGGAGCTTGAGAATACGGACGCGCTCATCGTCACGAGCGGCAACACGTTGCGCGCGCTGGAACAGGCGGGCGCAATCGGCGGCTTGGCGCGTTTCCCTATCTATTGCGTGGGTGACGCTACAGCGCGACGCGCCCGACATTGCGGCCTTCAAAAGCCTCTCGCGGTCGCTGACACAGGCGAACAACTCGCCGCCGCGATTGTCGCTCAGGCCGCGCCCGGCACGCGCTTCGTCCATGTGGCGGGCGAACATCTTTCGTTCGACATCGTCGGAGAATTGACCAGCCACGGCATGCCGTCGCGGTCGCTGGCGGTTTACGTCATGCAAGCCGCCGAGGCGTTCAAACCCGATATCGCCGACATGATCGAACGGGGCACGCTCGACGGGGTGACGTTGCTCTCGCCACGCACGGCCGAAATATACGTTTCATTATGTCACAGGCATCGATTGGCTGAATGCGCTAAAAAACTGTCATATTTTTGCATATCGGAAACCGTAGCGCAGCAACTTCGAACGCTCGAACCGCGTGGCGTTTACATATCCGAAAGGCCGAATCGCAAGGCTCTTCTCGACCTTGTACGTTAGGCGCAACCCTGCCCTTCCGCGACCACGATCCTGTGGAATATGGCGCTTGCAAAAAAGATAAATAGGCTGGTCCGACGATGCCCGAAGACAAGAAACCGAGACCGACTATCATCGATGGCGAAAAGGCTCAGCCAGCGGCTGCGGGCGCAGACACGTCGCCCCGGCCGAAGCCGCAGATCATCGAGCAGGCGCCGCAGCCCTCAAGCGGCGGAGGCGGCAGCGTTCTAAAGGCGCTGACGGCGGGCATTATTGGCGGCCTTGTCGGCGCTGGTGCGGTGTATTTCACGGTGCCAACCGACACGAGCGGCGGCGCTGACGCGGAAGCACGTCGGCAAATCGCGGACCTCCAGCAGCGGACGGCGCAACTCGGCGAAGCCGTGCGCGCGCGGCCTGTCGCGGCGGCGGAAGCGAGCCCGGCTCCGGCGGCTCCGGCCGTCGATCTGACCGAGGTCAACAATCGTCTTGATGCGCTTGAGAAGACCGGCAAGGACGCGACGGCCTCCCTGCAATCGGTGACGCAGCGCATCGAAGCCGTCGAGCAGAAGCCTGGCATCGAGCCGAGCAAGGAAGTCGTGGCGGCGGCTGTCGCGGAGCAGTTCGCGCCCATCGGAGACCGTATCACGGGCCTTGAACGCGGCCTTGGCGAACGGCGCGCCGACGCCCGCAACGCAGCACTTTCGCTTGCACTCGCCAACTTCAAGCGCGCGGTCGCCGAAGGGCGGCCCTTTGCAGAAGAATTGACGGCCATCGAAAACCTGTCGCCGGAAAAGCTCCCGGTGTCGGAACTTGCCGCTTACAAGGATAAGGGCGTGCCCTCCATCGCCGCGCTGCGGGCGAGTTTCGAGGATGCGGCGCGCGTGGCGATCCAGCGGCATTATCAGAAGCAGTCGCCCGACAGCGTCGTGGGCCAGGTGATGGCGCGTGCGCGCTCCGCGGTTCAGGTCAAGCCGTCCGGCGATGGTGGCGATACGGTCGAGGCCATCCTCGGGCGGGTTTCGTCCGCGCTGAAGGCAGGGAATGCCGCAGGTGCCCTTGCGGCCGCCGACACGCTCCCCGCTACGGCGAAGGACGAAATCGGCGCGTGGCTTGAGCAGGTGAAAGCCCGCGTCGCCGCCGACGAAGCCGTGAAGAACACCGATCAGCAGATTATCGCGTCCCTGACGAAGCCCCAGGCCGCCCAGAACTGAACAACCGGCAACCAAGCGCGAACTCGCTAACTTTGGAATCTAAGTCATGACCCGCCTCATCGGCTATTTCGTGATCATCGTCCTTGTCGCCGTCGGGTTTGCCTGGATCGCGGACCGGCCGGGTAACGTCACCATCCAGTGGCTCGGCTATGACATCCAGACGAGCGTCTTCATCGGCTCGGTAGCTCTGCTGCTGGCCTTTGTCATCGTGTTCCTTCTGGGATGGCTCGGCCTCCTCACATGGACCGGCCCGAAGAAATTTCGCGGCAGGATGCAGCGCCGCCGCCAGCGCGTCGGCCAGGAAGCCGTGCGTCGCGGCATTTTCGCAGCGGGTGCGGGCGACAAATCCGCCGCGCTCAAGGCGGACGCGATCGCGAGACGTACCGTTCCGAACGAGCCGCTCGCCCTTCTGCTTCAGGCGCAGTCGGCACAGTTGAATGAGGATTCGATTGCGTCGCGGCAGGCGTTCGAGCGCATGCTCGAAAAGCCGGAAATGGCAGAGCTTGGCCTTCGCGGTCTTTACATGGAAGCGAAGAAGGCGAACCAGAACGAGGCCGCCAAGCAGTTTGCGGAACGCGCACTGGCCGCGAATCCTGCGCTGGCGTGGTCTTCGAGTGCGCTGTTCGAGATCCAGTCCCGCGAGGGCGACTGGCGGGCCGCGCTGAAAACCCTTCAGATCGCGAAGGAACATCGTCACCTCGCCAAGCCCGAAGCCGACCGGCGCCGTTCGCTGCTTCTGACGCAGCTCGCCATCGAGCTGGAAGACTCGCAGCCAAGCAAGGCGCTCGCCTACGCGACGGAAGCTTTCGACCTGTCGCCGACGCTGATCCCCGCCGCTGTGGTTGCGGGCCGCATCCTGACCACGCAGGGGCAGACATCGCGCGCGACGAAAATACTCACGCAGGCATGGCGCTCGACGCAGCATCCTGAAATCGCGCTGACCTTTGCCCACGCACGGCGCGGCGACTCGCCCCGTGACCGCCTCGCGCGCGTCAAGTCGCTCGTCGCGGCCGGCTCGCAGACGCTCGAAGGCGCGGTTGCGGTTGCGGTTTCCGCCATTGACGCGCAGGAATGGAAGACGGCGCGGCTTGCGCTCGAACCCTATCTCGCCAACAATCCGCCCGCGCGCGTTTGCCGCCTGATGGCGCGCATCGAGGCCGGGCAGAACCGCGATTCGGGTCGTGCGCGCGAATGGCTCGCGAAGGCGGCGCGTGGCGCTCCGGACCCGGTCTGGGTTGCTCCGGACGGAACCGTTTCCGCTGAATGGCAACCGATTTCGCCGACCACCGGTGCGCTTGGCAGTTTCGAGTGGAAGACGCCGCCCGCCAACGCCTCAGCGAACCCCGATGACTTCGCCGCCGAGATCTCAGCCCTCGACGTGGTGTCGCTCGAAGGCGAATCGTTGCCCGACTCCTACGCAAAGACCAAGGGCTTGTCCGGCCGTTCGAACGAGCCGGTCGATGTGGTCGCGTCTCCGGTCGGCAAAGACGGTTCCGACGCGAAGACGCCGCCCACGCCCGCTAATGACACGGCGACATCGAATGCTCTGGTCACAACGCCAGAAACGACCGTGGAAGCCGAAGAGGTTACGACGCCGGTCGACCGCTTCCGTCGCCGCTAAACAGGAGAGGTGATCGTTGCTGGCACCCGGCGCGGGGGCGTTACAAGCCCCGTCTCGAGGTGACTGGCCGTGACCTCCCGCAGCGAACGTCGAGGCCGACGGCCTTCGCGAGGAGGTCTGTGCGGGCGCTCGCGCGCTCACGGTGCTGTTGCGTCGACCACCAGACCTAGCCAGCGGCGTGCCGCCCCTGAATTACGAGACGACGCTAGTGCACTGACGCAAACATAGGATTCACAAAGCAGACGAAGCAAGGCATGCTTCAGGCATGGCTCAAACCGTCTGCATCCTTCTCTCGTCCGAAGACCGCTCACGTTTGGCGGCGGTCATCGGGGACCGCAACAGCCCGCAGAAGCACGCGCAGCGGGCAAAGATCGTGCTTCATTCTGCTGAGCGCCGTTCCGTTTTCGACGTCGCCCGCTTAAGCGGCGTCAGCCGGCCAGCCGTATGGCGTTGGCAGCGGCGCTACGCCGAAAAAGGGGTGGACGGGCTGTTGCGCGACCAGACCCGCAAGCCAGGCAAGCCGCCTTTGTCAGCGAAGAGCGTCGCGAAAGTGCTGGCGCTGCCGTGTTCCGAGCCCCCCGGAAACGCCACGCATTGGACCGGACGCGCTGTCGCCAAGGCGGCGGGCGTCAGCTTGCGCACGGTGCAGCGCATCTGGGGAGCCCACCGCCTTCAGCCGCACCGCTTGCGCACGTTCAAGAAGTCGAACGATCCCGCCTTCGCCGAAAAGGTCGAGGATGTGGTGGGCCTCTACATGAGCCCGCCCTGCCATGCCGTGGTCCTGTCCATCGACGAGAAGAGCCAGATCCAGGCGCTCGACCGCACTCAACCGGGCCTGCCGTTGAAGCCCGGCAAATGCGCGACCATGACCCACGATTACAAGCGCAACGGAACCACCACGCTGTTCGCCGCACTCAACGTGCTGGATGGAACCGTGCTCGGCCGCTGCATGAAGCGCCACCGCCATCAGGAGTTCATCAAATTCCTCAACGCCGTGGAGCGCAAGGTCCCAGCCGGCAAGATCATCCACGTCATTCTGGACAACTACGGAACCCACAAGCATCCCAAGGTGGACGCCTGGCTGGCGGATCATCCGAGGTGGGTTTTTCACTTCACGCCGACCTCGGCGTCCTGGCTGAACGCGGTCGAAAACTTCTTCTCCGCCATTACCCGGCGGCGCATCCGTCGTGGCGTCTTCAAATCCGTCGCCGACCTCGAAGACGCCATCAAGCGCTACATCGCCGATCACAACCGGAACGCAAAACCCTTCGTCTGGACCAAAACCGCCGATGAAATCTTCGACAAGCTCAACCGCCTCAATCTGCACCTTCTGAATGAGTCAGTGCACTAGGTCCGGCGGACGATGCCTTCTTCGGCTTCTTCAACCGAATAGCCAAGTTGGTCGAGTGCGTCCTCAAGGTAATCCGGCAGAAGCGGCAGGCCGAACAGATAATCTACCGGGTTATTCCCGTGTTCCGTCTTGGCTGTCGCGATCGCCTCGTCGAGTTCGCCCGGCGCATAGGTGCCGCGTCCGATCCAGGCCAGCGCTATCAGGCTCGCCTGCTCGTCCTCGTTGAGGCTGTCGAGGAATTCCCTGAGTTCCTGCCGCGTCGCGTCGTCGGGGCGATCTTCGAGGATCGCATCGCTCGTCGCGTCGTCGCTATCTGCGTCGTCGTCCCATGCAGCGGTTTTCACGTCGAGTTCGCGAGCGCGGAGAATGACGTGCGCAACCTTATCGGTGGTGACTTCCAGCATTGCCTTGGCTCTGTTCTTTTGCGGTGCTCTCAAGATAGACCGCGATTTGCTTAAAGATATCCCTGAACATTTCCGCCGTTAAGCGGCCGGTGTTCGTGTTATACCGTGAACAATGATAACTGCCGAAAAGTTTACGTCCGCCGTCGAGATCGTGGGCGGCGCCATGAGCGAACTTGTACTGCGAAACTTTGAGATCGAGCGCGCGTAACGTCCCGTCGAAGGCGATGCGGCCGAGCGCCAGGATCGCGCGCAGGTGCGGCATCTCGCGAATCGTTGCCGAGAGGAATCCCCGGCAGGCCGCCGCTTCTGCAGGCGTGGGCTTGTTCTCGGGTGGCACGCATCGAACAGTGTTCGTGATTCGGCAGGCGCGCAACGACAGTCCATCGTCGGCGCGCTGATCGTACGTGCCGGACGCGAAGCCGAAGTCGAGCAGCGTCTCGTAGAGCAAAACCCCGGCGTAGTCACCCGTGAATGGACGACCGGTGCGGTTCGCGCCTCGAAGACCGGGCGCGAGACCCACAATCAGGAGTGGAGCATCGGGGAAACCGAAGGACGGAACCGGAGCGTTGAACCAATCGGGGTGATCGGCTCTGTTATCGCGGCGGAAGTCTGCGAGCCTCGGGCAAAAGAGGCAATCGGGCTGTGGTTCGCTCGCCATCTTGTCGCGCGGCGCAAGCGGGGCTGAGGGGCAGGGCGACTTGAGTCACGCCCCTGCTGCCTGTCGCTAGTCCGCATCCACCGGAGTATCGCGCAGAGTCGCCGCGTTCATGCGCTCATGATGCCGTTGCTCATGGATGTGCGCTTGATATTCGCGGCCATTTTCGCCTCGCTGGGTGCGGCAGATGTCCTTCTGAAGGTCCGCGAGATCGATGAACTGATCCGCCTGCCGACGAAGCTCGTCCGCAACCATGGGCGGCTGTGTCGTCAGCGTCGAGACGACACTCACGCGTTTGCCCTTGTGCTGGAGCGCTTCCACGAGCGTGCGGAAATCTCCGTCGCCCGAGAAAAGAATGATGTGGTCGAGGTGTTCCGACAGTTCCATGGCGTCGACAGCGAGTTCGATGTCCATGTTGCCCTTGATCTTCCGGCGCCCGGAGGCATCGGTGAATTCCTTCGTGGGCTTGGTAACCATCGAGTAGCCGTTATAGTCGAGCCAATCGATCAAAGGACGAATGGAAGAATATTCCTGTTCCTCTGCCAGAGCGGTGTAATACAGCGCTCGCAGCAATACGCCTTTGTTGCGGAAAAGATTTAAAAGTCGCTTATAATCTATATCGAAGCCCAAAGCCTTAGCCGTGGCATAGAGGTTCGCCCCGTCTATGAAGAGAGCAATTCGCTCGGTCGTATAGAAATTCATCCGGTTACCTTGGCTGCGAATGTCTTGTTGCATTCTAAGTAGTTTCTAAGGGCTACCATTCCCCCAACAGGCGAAAGAAACATTGATGGCTCGATATATGAGTGCAAATCAAGGCATTTTGTTGCAAAACGGGATTTTCATTGCACTCGGGTCCAACCTGCCTGGGCCTTGGGGATCGCCCGAGGAGACTCTCCAGAGGGCGGTCCGGGAACTGGCTTCATGCGGCGTCGAAATCGAAAAAACGTCGAGACTCTATCGGACGAAGGCGCATAGCGAGGTAGAACAGCCCGACTTTGTAAATGCCGTCGCATCCGTCAACTCGTCAATGCCTGCGGACGCACTGTTACGAGTTTTGAAGCGGATTGAGGCGCAAGCGGGGCGATTTCTCACCGTCAAGCATCATCACGCCGATCACCGATGGGCTCCGCGCCCACTCGATCTCGACATCGTAAGCTATAAGAGCCTCGTGCGCAACTGGCTGCGGGGCCACCCTGTAAGGGATGCGAAGCTCACCCTTCCCCATCCGCGCGCTCATGAACGAGCGTTCGTCCTCCGCCCTCTCATGGACGTTGCGCCGCGCTGGCACCACCCGGTGCTCGGGCTTACGGCGGCGGCGTTGCTCGCGCGCCCGACCGTTCGCGACACCGGCGCGATCCTTGACGTCGACGGGCTTCTCGTGGAGATGAATAGTCGTCGCTACTCCAAGGACATAACATCGCCTCGAACTGAAGCTTAAAGAGGCTCCGATTTTCTGCTTTATCGGCAAATGGCGTGCGCTCTTATGGTCAGCATCATTTGCTCGCAGCGGATGAAAAAGGGCGACGAACGCGATGCCGCGGCTCGCTGTCATTCCGAGCCGTGCAACGATCATTGGAAAAAAAATGTCTTCCGCCATGGCGCTCGATTTTTTCGGACGCAGCTCCCTCGCGAGGCTGCTCATCGTCACTTTTCTAGCGCTGGCCGCAGGTGGCGGCGCTTCTGCCGATGACGGCCCTCGAAAGGCAAAGCCTCCGGTGGTGACGGTCGCCGACGCGCGGACAATATCTTTTGTGGATAAGTTGCTGGTGACGGGGTCTCTGGTCGCTCGCGAGGAGGTGCTGGTCGGCCCGGAGATCGATGGACTGCGACTTACGGAGCTTCTCGCCGAGGAAGGCGACACCATCGCCGAGGGGCAGGTTCTGGCGCGCCTGTCGCGCGACATCCTCGAAGCGCAGATCGCGCAGAACGCTGCGTCGTTCGCGAAAACTCAGGCTGTCATAGAGCAGGTGAAAAATCAGATCGTGGAAAGCGAAGCCACGCTGAAGCAGGCCGAGGACTCGTTCAACCGTGTCAAGCCGCTGCGCGAAACGGGCACCGTCAGTCAAGCCGCCTTCGACGAACGGGACGCGGCTTTCCGCACGGCGCGGGCGCGGCTCGCAGCCCAGCGCGAAGGGTTGAAACTCGCCGACGCCGAGCAGCTTCTGATCCGTGCGCAGCGTCGCGAACTCGACGTGAAGCTCGCGCGAACCGATATCCGCTCGCCCGCCGCTGGCATCGTAAGCCGCCGCACCGCCCGCGTTGGCTCCGTGTCGTCGGCGGCAGGCGACCCGCTGTTTCGGGTCATTAAGGGCGGCGAGGTGGAACTCGACGCGGAGGTGCCGGAGTTTCATATGGCGAAGCTGAGGGCTGGCCAGCGCGCGCGGATCGAGATCGAGGGGCTCGGCGCGCGCGAGGGGCAATTGCGGCTCGTCTCGCAGGAGGTGAGCCCGACAACCCGCCTCGGCCGCGTTCGCATCTCGCTCGGCACTACGCCGGACCTGCGCATCGGCACCTTTGCGCAGGCGCTCATCAGCGCGGGCAAGCGCGACGCGGTCGGCGTTCCCGCGACGGCGGTGCTTTACAAGAACGACAGCGCGACGTTGCTCGTCGTCGTAGACAGCAAGGTGCGCGAGCGCGCCGTAAAACCCGGCCTTCTTTCGGGCGACAGCATCGAAATTCGGGAAGGGCTTGCCGAGGGTGAGGTGGTCGTCATGCGCGCGGCATCGCTGTTGCGCGACGGCGACGAGATCACGCCCCACTTCGTCGAAACACAAACAGCCGCCACGGCGCCGTCGCCGGGGATCGCGAAATGAGCACGAACGTCTCCGCCTGGGCGATCCGCAAGCCCATCCCGTCGCTCGTGCTGTTCCTCGTGCTGATGACGCTCGGGCTTATCTCGTTCTTCAGCCTCGGCGTTACGCGCTTTCCGAACATCGACATTCCCATCGTCACCGTCACCATCACGCAATCGGGTGCGGCGCCGGTCGAACTTGAATCGCAGGTGACGAAGCGCGTCGAGGACACCGTCGCCAGCGTCACGGGCGTCAAGCACGTCACGTCCTCGATTACGGACGGTTCCTCCGTCACGACCATTGAATTCCAGCTCGGCACCGACACGGACCGCGCTGTCAACGACGTGAAGGATGCCGTGTCGAAGGTGCGCCAGGAATTGCCGCGCACCATCAACGAACCGATCACCCAACGGCTCGACATTGAGGGCCTGCCCATCGTCACCTATGCCGCGTCGGCGCCGTCGATGACGCTCGAAGAACTGTCGTGGTTCATAGACGACACGGCCGCGCGGAAGCTGCAAGGCGTGCGCGGCGTGGCGCAAGTGTCCCGCGTTGGCGGCGTGAAGCGCGAGATCCGCGTTTCGCTCGACCCGGATCGGCTCATCGCGCTTGGCATTTCGGCGGGCGAGGTTAACGCGCAGCTTCACGCGACGAATACCGATCTCGCGGGCGGGCGCGGCTGGCTCGGCGGCGCGGAACAATCCATCCGCGCGCTGGCGAGCGCAACGACGGTCGAGCACCTCGCCGCGACCTCCGTCACGCTGCCTGGCGGCCGCAAGGTGCGCCTCGATCAACTCGGCACCGTGAGCGACGCCACCGAGGAGCGGCGGACGTTCGCGACGCTGAACGGGCGCGATGTCGTCGCCTTCACCGTCGTGCGCGCGAAGGGCGAAAGCGATATCGTGGTCGCGGAGCGCGTGGCCGCCGCACTTGCCACACTCGCTGCGGCGCACCCGGACGTGGCGTTCGAGAAGATCGACTCGACGGTCGATTTCACGCTCGGCAATTACGAATCCGCGATGCATACGCTGCTCGAAGGCGCGGCGCTCGCGGTGCTGGTCGTCTTCCTTTTCCTGCGCGATTGGCGGGCCACCCTCATTGCCGCCATCGCACTGCCGCTCTCGGTCTTTCCCACATTCTGGGCGATGGAGATGCTGGGCTTCTCGCTCAACATGGTGTCGCTGCTTGCGATCACGCTCGTGACGGGCATCCTCGTCGACGATGCCATCGTCGAGATCGAAAACATCGTGCGGCACATCCGCATGGGAAAATCGCCCTATCGCGCGGCGCTGGAAGCGGCCGACGAGATCGGTCTCGCGGTGATCGCGATCACGCTCACCATCGTCGCCGTGTTCGCACCGGTGAGTTTCATGGGGGGCATCGCGGGCCAGTATTTCCGCCAGTTCGGGCTGACGGTCGCCGCCGCCGTTCTGTTCTCGCTGTTCGTCGCGCGCCTCCTCACGCCTATGATCGCGGCCTACTTCCTTCGCCCGAAGGCGCATGAAGACCCTCGCGACGGCTTAATCATGCGCACTTATACGCGCGTGATCGGCTGGACCGTCCGCCACTATTACCGCACGCTGATGCTGGGTTTCGTGGTGTTCGCCGCCTCCATCGCGAGCGTGTCGCTGCTGCCATCGGGCTTCCTTCCGGCCGAAGACACGAACCGCTCGATCTTCGCGATCGAACTGCCGCCCGGCTCTCGCCTCGGCGATACGGAAATCATCACGAGCCGGGCCGAAGCCATCATAAAGCGCAGACCCGAAGTAGTGTCGGTGTTCATCGACGGCGGCCGCATTCTCGGCCCGACCGGCGGCTCGGCCGAGGTGCGCAAGGCGACGCTCACGGTCCAATACACACCCCGCGCCGAGCGTGCCATTACCCAGCGCGAACTTGAGCAGCTTATCAGCGCCGAGTTGAAGGAGATCCCCGACGTTCGCTCCTGGGTGATGGCTGAAAACGGGCAGCGCAGTTTCACCATCGAAGTGACCGGCACCGACAACGACAAGGTGAGCGAGACCGCCGCAAAACTCACGAGCGAGATGCGCACCGTGCCGTGGCTCGCGAATGCGGTGAACGGCGCAGCACTCGACCGCCCGGAAATCCTCATCATCCCCCGCGCCGTGATCGCGGCCGAACTCGGCGTTTCGACGGAGGCCCTGTCCGAAGTCGTCCGCATCGCCACGCTCGGCGACGTGGATCAGAACCTCGCCAAGTTCAATGCGCCGAACCGGCAAGTGCCGATCCGCGTGCAGCTCGATGAGCAGGCGCGCACGAACCTTCAGCTTTTGCAGAACCTCAAGGTGAAGACGGCGCGCGGCGACACCGTGCCGCTCATTACCGTGGCTGAGGTGAAGCTCGGCAAGGGCCCGTCGTCCATCGAGCGGTATGACCGGTTGCGCCGCGTCGCCATCGGCGCAGATCTCGTCGGCACCGACGCGCTGGGTCAGGCACTCGCCGCCGTGTACCAGCTTCCCGCCGCGAAGGCCCTGCCGCCGGGCGTTGTCTTGCGCGAATCCGGCGACGTCGAAGTGATGACGGAGACGTTTTCGAGCTTCGGCTACGCCATGGGCGCGGGCGTGATGATGGTATTCAGCGTGCTTGTGATCCTGTTCGGCAGCTTCCTTCAGCCGGTCGCGATCCTGCTATCGCTGCCGCTCTGCATCGGCGGCGCGATTTTCGCGCTGCTGCTGACGGATCGGCCGATCAGCCTGCCCGTCTTCATCGGTTTCCTCATGCTGATGGGCATCGTGACGAAAAACGCGATCATGCTCGTGGATTTCGCCATCGTGGAATTGCGGCGCGGCGTGCCTCGCGGCGTCGCGATCATCGACGCCGGGCGAAAGCGCGCGCGGCCCATCGTGATGACGACCATCGCGATGGCGGGCGGCATGTTTCCGAGCGCGCTGGCGTTCGGCGCAGGCGGCGAGTTCCGTTCGCCGATGGCGATTGCCGTGATCGGCGGCCTGCTCGTCTCGACGTTGCTATCGCTCCTGTTCGTGCCCGCGTTCTTCATGGTGATGGACGACGCGAGCCGACTGTTTCTGAGGCTGTTCGGATGGCTCGCCGGCCCGCGCGACGAACCCGACGACGAGGAATCGCATCGGCAAGCCGCCGCCGCGCCGATGCTGCCATCGGTCAAACCGCTGGTTCCGACCGAATGAGCCGGATGCCGCTTTTCTCCGCAGCCGCCTGTTGAATCGAAACGGATTCAATTTTTCGGCATTTCGAGAGAAAGGCGCAGGCTTGTCCTTTTCCTGTCACGAAAGCGAGGCACGGTTTTTGCGCCGAGGGAGGATTTATAGGAAAAGACAGATCATGAAGACGCTTGCTTATGCCGCTTTCGGCTTTGCGCTTTTTGGCGCCGCCGCCGCCCTTTCCTCCGCTGCGGGCGCTGCCGAAGCTCCGAAGATTCCTGCCGCAGCTTACGAAAATACCATGGTGCAAACCGTACAGTACGGTCGCTGCCGCGCGTGGATTCGCGAATGTCGCGCCCGCTGGGGATTCGGCCCTCGTTTCCGCCGCTGCATGGCCATTCACGGCTGCTGATTTCCAGCGGAAGGAAGGCACCCCTTGCCTTCCTTCTTCGCAACCGATTGTGCCCGCGTCATATTTAGGACATGACCTTCGCCTCGAAGTCGCAAAGAGAAGAGACTTACTTTTTGCATGGGGCTTTGGATGATCATTCCAGTCATTCTCGCGGGCGGGTCGGGTTCGAGGCTTTGGCCGCTTTCGCGCTCGAAGCATCCGAAGCAATTTCATGCTCTCGTCAGCGCCGAGCCGCTGCTGGTTGACGCGGCGCGACGGGTGCCCGCCTCTGGCGCATTCATGCCGCCCTTCGTCATAACCAACGAAGAGAACCGCTTCGGCGTAGTGGCCGCCTTTCGGACCGCGAAGCTGGCGTGTCAGGGCATCGTGCTCGAACCGGAAGGCCGCTCAACCGCGCCAGCGGCGGCGGTCGCGGCGCATCTCGCGCTGGAACGGGGTGGCCCCGACGCGCTGATTCTCGTCATGCCGTCGGACCATCATATCGAGAACCCGCGCGCGTTTCTCGCCGCCGTGGAAGCTGGTCGCGGTGCGGCGCAGAACGGTCGTCTCGTCACCTTCGGCATCAAGCCGACGAAGCCTGAAACCGGCTACGGCTATGTGAAGACCGCCGGTCCGGCGGATCAAGCCGGAGCGGTGCTGAAAGTCGATCGTTTCGTCGAAAAGCCCGACCGCGCCACCGCCGAGCGTTTCTGCGCGGAAGACCTCTATTTCTGGAACTCGGGCATCTTTCTGTTCGGGGCGCGGGCCTATCTCGACGAACTGGCGCGCTTCGAACCCGCCATGGTCGCGGCGACCCTCGACGCAGTGCAGAACGCGACTGCCGATCCGATGAATTTCATCCGCCTCGCCGACAGTTTCCGCGAATGCCCCGCCGATTCCATCGACTACGCTGTCATGGAGAAGACCGAGAAAGCGGCGCTTGTGCCCCTCGACGCCGGGTGGAGCGACGTCGGCACGTGGGACGCGCTTTATGATGCGGCGGAGAAGGACGAGCGCGAAAACGCGACGCGCGGCGACGTACTCTTGCGCGACGCGAGCCGCTGCTATGTGCGCGCGGAAAGCGGCCTTGTCGCCGTCTCGGGCGTGGAAGATATCGTCGTCATATCCACGAAGGACGCGACACTCGTCGCGAGGCGCACCGAGAGCGGCACCGTGAAAGAGGTGGTGCAGCAGCTAGCCGCTACGCGCCGGAACGAGGCCGAGCAGCACACCACGGTGCATCGCCCGTGGGGCAACTACGAAACGCTACATCACTCCGACCGCTATCAAGTGAAGCAGATTACAGTCGAGCCGGGCGCGGCGCTTTCGCTCCAGCGGCATCATCACCGATCCGAACACTGGATCGTCGTCAAGGGCACCGCGCGCGTCACCATCGACGGCGAAACCAAGCTTCTCTCGGAAAACCAGTCGATCTATGTGCCGCTCGGCTCGACGCACCGGCTGGAAAATCCCGGGCTCATTCCGCTGACGTTGATCGAGGTGCAGTCCGGCCCCTATCTCGGCGAAGATGACATCGTGCGGCTGGAGGATGTCTACGCCCGCGTTTGAGGCGTAAACCGCAATTCGCGAGCCGTCACTTGATCAACGCGGCCGCCTCGCGAAAACGGGCGTTTTCCGCCGTCTGCAGCCATTCGAAAACGACCATCTCGACCGTGACGATCTCCGCGCCGTGTCGCTCCATGCGACGGACGGCGGTTTCCTTGCTCTCCGCGCGCCGCGATCCAATCGCATCGCGAACAACGAAGATGCGCCGGCCCGCGTCGAGAAGGCTCAGCACGGTTTGCAAAACGCAAATGTGCGCTTCACAGCCAGCCACCACGATGTCTTTCCCTTCGCCCAGGCGGTCGAGAAATCCGGGAGTGCCGCAAGCGTCGAACGTCATTTTCTGGAACGCCTCCATTGGGGCCAGGTCTTCCACCGTAGTGCCGAGGCCCTTTGCATATTGCTCGGTGAAGAGGGTCGGCACGCCGAGAAGGGATGCCGCCGCCCGCAACTTCTTCGCGTGGCCGACGACGGTGGCGGCGTCCTCGATCACCGCCATCAGGCGCGGCTGAAAATCGATGGCGAGGAGCAGGCTGTTTTCCGGGGCAAGTGTGGGCATGGGACGATTCCGAATTTGCTCGACGGGGATTCCGAGTTTCGCGCCGCCCATCGCGTTCGTCCATTGAACTCTTTGCCTGCCGGAGGGTTCTCCTCCCAGAAGATAGTCAAAGGAGTGCAAAATGGATAAGGACCGCGTAGAGGGCAGTGCCAAGCAGGCGAAGGGATCCGTCAAGGAAACGGTTGGCAAAGTCACCGGAGACACGAAGACGGAAGCGGAAGGTAAGGCTGACAAGACCGAAGGCAAGGTTCAAAATACTTTCGGTGGCGTGAAAGACAGCATCCGCGGTAAGTAGATTTCCCGCATTACTTGTAAAACCCCCGCCCACAAGCGGGGGTTTTGGCTTCGTGTGCAAATTTCCCGGGATATTAAATTTTCTTTTGTGGCCTATAAGGCGTGGTTTGGGTTAATCCCTTCGTATGAATATTTCACTCAGACTTTTGCGGTATGTCACCGCCGCCGCCGACAGCGGGAACGTCACTGAAGCCGCACGCAAGCTTCAGGTGTCCCAGCCGTCCGTTTCCGCCGCAATCGCGGAGCTGGAGCAGATGCTCGGCATCGCCATCTTCGTGCGCCATCACGCGAAAGGCGTCACGCTGACCCCGGCGGGCCAAAAGCTCATCGCGGAAGCTCGCCTGCTCCTCAAGCACGCCGACGAATTCTCGAAATCCGCGGAATCGCTCGGCGATACCGAGCGAGGCGAAGTCACTGTCGGCTGCTTCCCGACGCTGGCCGCGTGCTACATGCCCGCGATCATGACCGACTTTTCGAAGCGCTATCCGCTCATCCAGCTTCGGCTTGCCGAGGGCGATCAGGAGCGGCTACTCGCGGATGTCGTCAACGGGCGCGTCGAACTCGGCTTCACTTTCAATTACGCCGTGCCATCGACCCTCGATACCACCGTTTTGATGAAGCTGCCGTTCGTCGTCTGCCTGCCACCCGATCATCGGCTTGCGAAAGCGCCGGATGTCAGCCTGCACGACCTGAAGGACGATCCGATGATCTTCTTCGGCGATCAGCTCATCGCCGGCTACATCATGCGAGTTTTCGATGCCGTGGGCGTGTCGCCGATCGTGCGCCAGCGCATTGCGACGTTCGAGGTTATGCGTGGGCTTGTCGCGCGCGGGCACGGATATTCGGTTCATGTCGCCACGCCATCGTCCAGCACCTCGTACGATGGCGGCAAGGTCGTCGTGAAACCCATTCGCGACATTGTGCCGAAAGCGGAAATAGCCTGCGTAGCGCTCGGCGCGCAGTCGATGCGCCCGGCCGTGCGGCTCTTTGCGGAATTTCTCGCGGCATCACTCGGTCAGCCTGCGGACGAACACCGGGCCATGGCCGAGGCGGCCGAATAGTTTGCGGGAGATAGGGCCTTCGGTGGCCCTATCATTTTCCGGCGCATTCAATCATGATGTAACGATATACCATCACACCTTGTTTCCGGTTGCGGACGAAATCATGATCAATTCCTTGCCGGGCCGCCGCGCGTTGGCGCGCAATTCCTTGAACATCACCCGGCGTTGGAGGCGATACGTCCCGTTCGCTGCGGAGCTGGTGATCGTCGCCTTGCTTTTCGCTGCGCTCGCGGTGGCGACGCCATCGCTCGCCGCGCCGAGCGTTGTGGCTACCATCAAACCCGTGCACTCGCTCGCCGCCGCCGTAATGGCGGGTGTGGCCGAGCCTAAATTGCTCCTCGACGGAGCGGCCTCGCCCCATTCCTACGCTCTGAAGCCATCAGACGCGCGAGCGCTTGCGGGTGCCGATCTCGTCATCCGCGTTTCGCCGCACCTTGAGGTGTTCCTGGACAAGGCGCTGGCATCGCTGCCCGAGAAGGCGCGGGTCGTTGATCTCGACCGGGCGTCCGGGCTGAACCTTCTCGCGCCAAGAGCCTCGCATGGCGCGTCATCGACTGCGGCACCGACGCCCGACGAGGCGGACGTGCATTTCTGGCTCGATCCGGTAAATGCCGCCGCGCTGGTGCGCGAGATTGCGCGGCAACTCTCCGCCGTCGATCCGGCAAACGCGGCGCGCTACGACGCAAACGCCACCGCGCTTGAGGCGAGGCTTTCGGCGCTCGATGCCGAAATGCGGAAGACGCTAGCCGGTTTATCGGCGCGACCGTTCGTCGTCTTCCATGATGTGACGCAATATCTCGAACATCGCTATGGCCTGAACAGTCTCGGCACCGTGACGCCGAGCCCCGAGCGCGCGCCCGGCGCGGGCAGCGTCGCCGCCCTGCGCGATGCAATTCGCGAAAAGGGCGCGGTTTGCATTTTCGCCGAGCCGCAATTTTCGCCGAGACTGATCGACATGCTGGTGGAAGGCACCCACGCGCGCCGGGGCATTCTCGATGAAATCGGCGTGCGGATCGAAGCAGGGCCGGAGCAATATTTCGGCATGATGCGCGCGAACGCCGCGAGCATCGCCGATTGCCTGAGGCCGTAACGGCAATCAGCCTACCGCCGCTCGAACAGCCGTTCCAGATCGCCGCGCGACAGCTCGACATAGGTCGGCCGCCCGTGATTGCACTGCGCGGCGTTCGGCGTGGTTTCCATCTCGCGGAGCAGCGCGTTCATCTCGTCGAGCCGCATCGGGCGCCCCGCGCGGACGCTTCCGTGACACGCCATCGTCGCGCAGATCGCGTGAAGCCGCGCCTCGACCGTGTTCGCGCTGTCCTTCAGTTCGTGGGCAAGGTCGCGGACGAGGGTCTGCAGATCGCAGTGACCTAGCAGCGCGGGCACTTCGCGCACGATGATCGCGCCGGGGCCGAAACTTTCGAGCGCGAGGCCGCTCCCGGCGACCGTCTCCGCATGCTCGGCCACGAGCGCGGCGTCGTCTTCCGGCATTTCCACGATCTCGGGAATGAGCAGCAATTGCCGCGCGATGCGCCCGCCGAGAAGGGCCGCCTTGAGCTTCTCATAGACGATGCGCTCATGCGCGGCGTGCTGGTCGATGAGGATCACGCCGTCCGGCGTCTCGGAGAGGATGTAGGTGTTGTGAACCTGTGCGCGCGCCATGCCGAGGCGCTCGTAATTTGCATCTTCGGAATCGCGGGCTTCGTGCGTCGCTCCATTCGCTGACGACTGGCTCGCATCTTCCGTGTCGAACGCAAGCGCCGTTTCCTCGAACCCAGCGCCGGGTTCCGTCATCGGTTGCGGGTATGTCGAGCGGTACGGACTTTGTGGCCAGGTCCGCAGCGGCGCTCGATATTGCAACGGTTCCGGCGCCGCAGCGGAAGCGGGCGTCAGCGCGCCGGTTGGACGCGCCGCCATCGCGCCCGCGCACCGCAGCGCATCGTGCAGCGCCGAGACGACGAGCGCGCGCACAAGGCTCGCCTCGCGGAACCGCACCTCGGCCTTCGCCGGATGCACGTTTACGTCGACATCCTCGACGCGCACGGTGAGAAACAGCACCGCCAGCGGAAAGCGCCCGCGCGGGACGACATCGACATAAGCGCCGCGAATGGCCGAAAACAGCAGCCGGTCTTTCACGGGGCGACCGTTCACGAACACATATTGCAGCGACGCATCCGGCCGGTTGAGCGTCGGCCGCCCGGCGTAACCCGTCAGCGCCAGCCCGTCGCGTTCGAGGTGAACCGGCTCGGCGTCTTCGCCGAACTCGCGGCCCATGATGCGGGCGAGGCGGGCGCGCACGGCGTTTTCATCGCCATCGGCGGCGCGGGCGAGTTGGAGCGAGGCGCGCTCGCCGACCGTCAGCGCAAAACCGACATGCGGGCAGGCCAGCGCGAGCCGCTTCACCACGTCCGAGATGGCGGCATTCTCGGCGCGTTCCGACTTCATGAATTTGAGGCGCGCAGGCGTCGCGGCGAACAGGTCGCGCACCTCGACGCATGTGCCGGGGCGCGCAGCGGCGGGGCGCACGGGCGATGTTTCACCGCCGCGCACCTCGATTTCATGGCCGCGTGTAAGCGCGCGCGGGCGGGTCACGATGGAAAGCGTGCCGACCGAACCGAGCGACGGCAGCGCTTCGCCACGAAAGCCGAGCGTGCGGATAGCCATGAGGTCGCCGCTCGGCAGCTTCGATGTGGCGTGGCGGCGGACACACAGCGCGAGGTCCGCCTCGTCCATGCCGATGCCGTCGTCGGAGACGCGGATCAACGACAGCCCGCCGCTCTCGGCGATGACTTCGATGGCGGTCGCGCCCGCGTCGATGGCGTTTTCGACAAGCTCCTTCACCGCGCTGGCAGGCCGCTCAATCACCTCGCCAGCGGCGATGCGATTGATTTCGACCTGACTCAGTTCGCGGATCGTCACCCTTCGTCCCCGTGCTTCGGCGTTCGTCAGGCGGCGAGATATTGCCGCGTGAGGATCTTCGCGAGTTCCACGGCGGGCTGATCGAACGGATCGACGCCGAGGAGGTCGCCCGCGAGGATCGTCTCGATGAAGAAGTGCATCATGAGCGCGCCAATCGCCCGCTCGTCGAGCTTCGGCACGTCGATGGTGCGCACGGGGCGGTTCGCCTTGGTGAGCGCGTCGACGATGGCCTTCTGCTGCGCCGCGACGAGATCGCCGATGCTCTTTCCTGCGAGATACGGCGCACCCGCCTCAGCGGCCAGTTCGGCGGGGATCGTAAGGCCGCGATCCGCGTCTTCCGCCTCGGCCACGCGAACGACCGTCATGAGGTGCGTCGCCGGGCCGTCCATAAAGAGCTGAAGCTGGCTGTGCTGGTCCACCGGGCCGAGCGTGCCGATGGGCGTCGTGCCCTCGCCGTTCTTGCCGAGGCTTTCGGCCCAAAGCTGCACATACCACGCGCTGAAGCGTTCGAGCCGATCCGAATACGGCATGAGCACCGAGTTCGTGACGCCGAGATCCTTCGCGAGGCCGATGGAAAGCGCTGCGCCGACTGCGGCGGGGTGATCCTCCGGCATGGTGGCCGAGGAGAGCTGCTTCACGACGTCGAGCGCGCCCGCGCGGAAAGCCGCCACGTCGAGACCGCGCACGAGCGCCGGCAGGAGGCCGACGACCGAAAACACCGAATAGCGCCCGCCAATGTCGGTCGGGTGCGCAAGCAGCGGGATGCCGCGCGCGGAGAACAACTCGCGCAGGCCGTTCGCAACGCCGGGCTTTTTGGGCTCCGTCACGCCGAGGAAGATTTGCGGGATGAGCGCGCCGTGGCCCTGATCCTCGATGAATTTGAACGCGGTCAGCACCTGCGACAGCGTTTCGCCCGTCGTGCCGGACTTCGAAATCGCGATGAAGCGCGTCTTCGGAATGTTGAGGCTTGCGAGGCCGCGCGTGAAGGAACGCGAGTCAAGGTTGTCGCAGAAGCGAAGCTCCGGCAACTTGGCCGCCGCATTGCCGTTGTCGCCCGGAATGCCCCAGCCTCCGACCTGCGCCAGCGCCTGCCCGCCAAGGCTCGAACCGCCCGTGCCGAGAATGACGATGGTTTCCGCACCGGCCGCGAGCTTGTCATAAGCCGCGCGGGTTTCCTCGATGTCGGCGGTGTCCTTCAGAATGCGGAAATGCGCGAAACTGTCGGTCTGCGCGGCTTCCTCAAGCGCCTTGAAGCGCGGCGTCAGCAGCGTCAGCCACTGCGTGAGCCGGTCCGGGCTCAGGCCCGCGTCTCCGATCTTCGTGGAGAGGCTGCCCTCAATCGATTGGCGATAGGATGGATGCGATGTCATGGCGCGAATCCCTTTGTCAGTGCTACCCTCACGATGCCCGCCTCCCAAGGCAAGACATCCGGCTTCAGCTTTCAACAACTGATCGCACGCACGGCTTCCGGCGCATAGAAAAAGCCGCGAGGCGCGGCTTTTTCCTGTTCGTGGCGTGACCGCTTTCCCGCGTATTCGGTCCGCCTACGTTCGGGAGAACATTTGCGCTACGGGATGGAACCGACCACTAGCGGCGCGCAGATTCTTTGGGTCTGAGAGTGTCGGCCATTTCAAGATGCTGCTTGATGGTCGGCAGGAGATTGGTCGCGAACTGCTTTAACTGCTCGTTGCCGCCACGCTGGATGTAGTTTTCCAGAAGTTTCACCGTGTCGCGATGCGCTTCGCGCTGCTGCTGAATATACTGGCGGTCGAAATCGCGATCGGCCACCTTCAAATAGTCAAGCTCCTGCATGCGCCGCTCGTCGATCGTGACCTGCGGCGCTTTTATATTAGCCTTGCTCAGCGTATCCTTGAGCTTGGCGTCGGCAGCACCATGGTCCTCGACCATTTTTTTTGCGAACTGCTTCACATCCTCGTTGTCCGTTTTCTGCAAGGCAATATAGGCCGCCTGAATTTCGAAAAGCCCGCCCGAACTGAGATCGCGCACGAACGCTTCATCGGGAGACAACCTGGGCGTCGAAAGTTGCGCAAAGGAAGGCGCTGTGAAACCCGCGGCGACAAGAAAGGCCGCAACGGCGATCAGGAAACGTCTCATTGAAATCTCTCCTTGAGAGCCGCAAAGCGGCATTTTTGGAGAGTAAACAGGCGAGGTTCAGCCTCGTTCCCCCTTGCCGTTGTATCCGTGCCCGGGAACGCCCTACAGTAGCCGGGCAACGGAAAGCGGCGGCGGCATCGGCAATGACTCTTGAGCAATTGCGCATTTTCGTCGCCGTGGCCGAGCGGGAGCACATGACGCGCGCGGCCGAGGCGATCCACATCACCCAGTCGGCGGCGAGCGCGGCCATCGCGGCGCTGGAGGCCCGCTACAACACCCGGCTTTTCCATCGCATCGGACGGCGCATCGAACTGACGGATGCGGGTCGCCTCTTCCTCTCCGAGGCGCGCGCGGTGCTGGCGCGGAGCGCCGCAGCAGAGCGCGTGCTGCACGATCTTGCAGGCTGCATGGCGGGCACCTTGTCGTTATTCGCGAGCCAGACCATCGCGAATTACTGGTTGCCGCCGTTGCTCCACCGCTTTCGCGCGGCGTATCCGGGGGTCTCGGTCCAGCTTGCCATCGGCAACACGGAGCAGGTGACTGCGGCTGTGCGCGAGGGGTTTGCCGATATCGGTTTCGCGGAAGGCAAGATCGACGATCCAGCTCTGCGGCTGCGCGCCGTGAAGGGCGACAGGCTGGTGCTCGTCGTCAGTCCCCTGCACGAATGGAACGGTCGGGACGTGGCCACTGACGATCTGATGCAAGGTCAGTGGGTGATGCGTGAGCCGGGCTCCGGGACGCGCGCGATTTTCGAGGATGCTCTGCGCGGGCTTGGCGTGGACCCAACCTCCCTGAAAGTTGCGATGGAACTGCCATCGAACGAAGCCGTGTGTGCGGCGGTCCGTGCCGGTGCGGGGGCGACGGCGATATCCGACCTTGTGGCGGAACCGCTCGTGAGCGCGGGGACGCTCGCGCTGGTGTCTCTGCCGCTACCGGAACGCCCGTTTTACGTCGCCCGGCATAAGGAACGGAGCATCAGCCAGGCGGAGCGCGCGCTGCTCGATCTGGTCGAGTGAAACGTCCTTAGCCGCGCAATCGTTCTCATTTCCAGATTAAAACCACCCAAACTATTTGTTGGAATGATTGTTCTGCGCGGGCGACCATCAAGGAAATCCTTGGGGGTCAATCGTGGCGAATATCGAAACCGTATTTCACGATGAAGGCGATTTACGCAAAAGGCGTCGCTTTCATCGCCTCCACCGCGCGCTCCGGCATCGTGTCGGCCAAAGCATCTGGCCCGGGTTGTTCCTCGTCGGGACGATCACGGGCGCGGCTTTCGCGCTGCGGGAAGTCCCGGGCGTCGCCACCTTCAGTCCGCTGATTCTCGCGATCGTGCTCGGTATGGCGTTTCACAATCTGTTCGGCACGCCATCGCGCGCAAGGGAAGGCGTGCTTTTTTCCATGCGCAAGCTTCTGCGCATCGGCATCGTGCTACTCGGCCTTCAACTCACGGTCGGGCAAGTCGCTGCGGTTGGCGGCGCAGGGGTCGCGATCATAGCAGCTTCGCTCGTCGCGACCTTCGTCTTCACGAAATGGCTTGGCCGCATGCTCGGCGTGGAGCGGAAGCTCGCCGAACTGATTGCGGCGGGCACATCGATCTGTGGCGCGTCGGCGGTCATCGCCACGAACACGGTCACGAACGCGCATGACGAAGACGTGGCCTACGCGGTCGCCTGCGTGACGCTGTTCGGCTCCATCGCGATGTTCGTCTATCCCATGCTGCCGGCGATGCTGGGCCTTGGTCCGCAGGGCTATGGCTTATGGGCGGGCGCGTCGATCCACGAGATCGCGCAAGTTGTCGCCGCTACGTTCCAGTCCGGCCAGCAAGCGGGCGAATATGGAACGATAGCCAAGTTGAGCCGCGTGATGATGTTGGCCCCGCTCGTGCTGACGCTAGGTTTCGTCGCGTCGCGGCGCGCCTCGGCGGCTGAAGATGGCGCGCGCGCCTCCGTGCCGATGCCCTGGTTCGTGCTTGGCTTCGTTGCCCTCACGCTCTTCAACAGCGTAGTGGATATTCCGGCGGAAGTGCGGAGCGGTTTCGGCACGCTGACGATGGTGCTGCTAACCATGGCGCTCGGCGCTATGGGGCTGGAAACGAGTTTCCGAAAGCTCGCGGCGAAGGGTCTGCGCCCACTGGCTTTAGCCGCGAGCGCGAGCCTGTTCATCGCGGCATTCAGCCTCGGCCTCGTTCTTTCCCTTCCGGTGTGATCTCTCCGGCGAAGCGGTGCCCGACCTTCAGAAACTCGGACACAAACTCACGGAAGCGCGGCTGCTTTGCCTCCACATAGGGCAGCGGCCGCAGCACTTCCACCGCCGCGAGACCGATGCGCATGGTGAAGCCGCCGTTGATAAGCCCTTCGCCGAGACGCTTTGAAACGCGCGCGGTCAGCCCATGGCCGAGCACCTGAGACAGGATGTCGTCGGTGAACGCGATGCCGCCCGTGAGCGCGAGATGTCCCGCGATAAGCCGCATCAGTTTCAGGATGGCGAAGATGCCGGGCCTGCCGCCATAGATCGAGGCGAGGTTTCGGAGCATGCGGAAGTTTTCATAGGCGACGAAGCCGACCGAGATGATGGCGGCGGGCGAGAGCGTCGTCACCGTCAGCACCCGGCGGCCGGATGAGCCGATGGTCACGCGCGCGAGCTTGTCGAGCGGCACGAGCAGCTCGCGCTCCGTCAGGCCCAGCACCTGCTTCGCATCCATGATGTCGCGCTCGTGTTTCTTGAGCCGCGCGATACCGTCCGCGAGTTCGCGCCTCTCGGCGAAGATGGCGCGGATTTCACCCGCCGCGACGCGGGCCTGTTTCGTGTCCTCGACCATGAGCGCTGAGTCGGCGCGTTTGCGCACATTCGTCATGGCCGAAAGCCGGGCGAGGCCAGCGATTTCCCGCCCGAGGATCATCGCGAAGGAGAAGACGGCGACAGCAAGCAGGATCGTCGCGGCCCAGCCAATCCAGTCGTGGCGGCCGAGGAGCGACAGGAACGTGTCCTGCACCCAGATGAGCATTGCGAGCACGACGAGGCCGCCGACCGCCGAGAGGAAGAGGCCGCCCCATTTCCGCGTGCGCGAGATCGCTTTCTCTGGAGGTTCTGCCGTTGTCCCGGAAGGCTGGTCCGAAGGCGCGAGCGCAGGAGCCGTCGCATTTGGCTGAGGCCCGGCAGCGCGCGGTTTCGCGTTCGGCTGCGCGCCGGGCGGTGGGGCGGCGCCGGGCTTGTCGGGGCCGGGTTCTCCGGCGCGCGACGCGGCGGCTGGCGACACCTTCTGCGCCTCCGGCTTGTACGCGGGCGCCTCATCCCTCAGAGGCACGTCCGCCGAGAGCCTTGGGTCGTCGAGATTGAACGCCGCGGGTGTGCGGCCTTTCGGTTCGCCGGTCATGAGAGTTTGTCGCCGATGAGGAAGTTCAAGGCCCGGTCGAGCCGGATGTGAGACAGCACCGGACTTTCGCCGAAGCCGAGCGCGCGCTGGCGTTGCGGGCGGAAGCGGACGAAGTGCGCCGCCGAGTGCCCCATTTTCAGCCATTCCGGCGACAGCGCGAGCGCGGGGTCTTCCGGCAGGTCGCCGGGGAAGATCGCGAGCTGTTCCTTGCCGTCGAAGGCGCGGCTGCCGAGGCGCTCGCCTTTCAGGGGCACGCCGACGATACATGGTAGGCGGTCGTTGCCCTGCCGCGCCTCCGCCTCGCCCGTCGCGCGGACGCTCGCGAGCGCGAAGGCCTTCACCTCCGCGCCGGTGAAGTTTGCGCGCGCGATGCTCTTCTTGGCGATGAGGCCGAGGATCGCTTCAAGCCGGTCGTGGTTGGTGTGGTGGAGGTGATCCGCCTTCGTCGCGGCGAACACGATGCGGTCGATGCGCCGCCCGCTGAACATGGCGTGCCACGGGTTCTGGCCGTGGCGGAAACAGCCGAGGATGTCGCTCATCGCGCGTTCGAGGTCGGCGACGGCATCCGCGCCCGCATTCACCACGGTCAGCACGTCGGCCAGCACGATCTGGCGGTCTAGCCGCGCGAAATGATCGCGGTAGAACGGCTGGATGACGTGCCGCTTGTAGGAGTTGAACCGTCGCGCCATCATCGCCCAAAGGCTGTTGTCCGGCGGCGCCGCGCCTCCCGGCGCTTCGAGCGGGAAGAAGGTGAAGGCGGGCGAGCCCGCGAGGTCGCCCGGCATCAGGAAGCGGCCCGGTGTAAGGCTGGAGAAGGACAGCGCGTCGTCGCGGCATTTGCGCAAGTACTGCGTGAAAATCTCCGCGCCCTGTTTCGCCGTCTGCTCGTTTTTCTTCTGACGTGCGTTCGTCTCCGCGAGGAACGCCAGCCACTCCTTCGCCGCCGGTTCGCGGCTCGGCTCGCGCGCCATCGCGATGGACTGCCGCGACCACTCCTCGAAGGTGAGGTCGAGCAGCGGCAGGTCGAGCAGCCACTCGCCGGGATAATCCACGATGTCGAGATGCATCAGCCGCGTTGCGCCGAGCGCGCGCCGCATCATCGCGCCGGGCGCATACTCGAACGTGAGGCGAAGCTCGCTGATCTGGCGCGTGCCCTCCGGCCATTCCGGTTCGGCGGCGGTGAGCTTGGCGAGGTTGCCCTCGTAGTCGAAGCGCGGCACGGCGTCGTCCGGCTGCGGTTCGAGATAGGTGCGCAGGATGCGCTTCTGCGCCAGCGGCTCGAAGAACGGCAGCGCATTGCCCGCCATGAGATTATGCACGAGCGAGGTGATGAACACCGTCTTGCCGGAGCGCGACAGCCCGGTCACGCCGAGCCGCACGGACGGCGCGAACATCTGGGCGGCGGTGTCCTGCGCGCGCGCCAACGTTTCCAGCGCTGAACTCGACCAGCGTTCCAGCAAGGCCATTCCTCTCGCGTTCCGGGAGATGAAGCGGCTGTTTTAACAGGAGACGCGGCGGAGGGGAATAACGGCGCTTGCGGCGCTGCGACGCTTGGGGTGTCGGGGTGGCGAGGTGAGGAGCCTTTCGGAATAATTGCGAAATAAACTGGAGCGGCAACTTTTGTTTGGTTATGGTGCGCTTGCGGGGCGATGGTTTGCAGCCTGCTCCGCAAGCGCGGTAGAGATACCCACCATGCTCGGCCCTTTCGGGGCCGAGCTCTATTTTGTCGACCTTAAGCGGGTGAGCAGGCGCTTAAGATCGCAAACTCTTCTTTTCATCATTTTCACCTCCGTTTTCGCTGCCCTAAGCTGCGGCCACAACCAGCTTGGCCGTCGCCGAAGCGGTGGCATCAGCGGCGGCGGCGTCATCAACTGCCTTTTGCGCCGCCCAAGCATCATGCACCGCTTCAATTTCTCCGTAAGCGCCAACCTCCATCAGGCGGTCAACGAACCGGGCATATATTCCGTCCTGAACAAGTCCGCGGTCTCGCATCCACTCCAATGCAGCGTTTGGATTAACCAGCAAAATATAATGGAACTCTCCAGAAGGGCCGGATTTCGTCTGGACCATGAAAAGCTCCCGAAGCTTTTTCATGCGCTTACGCCAAGTATCAACAGCACGCTCTCCAAAAAATCCGGCCTCTGCGGCAAAAGTAACCGGGTTCTCAATGACGATGACGGGGTTATCCGGTGAACGAGCCCAGAGACAAAATAGAGTATGCCCCGCAGGCTGTCCCTTTGATTGCATGTCAACGGCCTGCATTATAATTGGCAGTGTCCGAGGAACTGTTGTGAACCCGTCGTTTGTCTTGCGATGCCACAAAAAAGCTGAATGAAATCCTGAAAAATGCATCTCCATTTGTTGTTTGGAGCGCTCTGCCATTTTCATTCGCTTGGCGGTTGCTTGTCGTCCGTTGGCCATTGTTTTTAGTCCCCGCTATTTTCTGAAACGACAATGGCCCAGAGGAGCCAGCTAAACAATGAGGGGTTGGGCTCATCATAGGGCACCTTTCGGGAACCCGAATTGAAGCCTTAACGTAGCATGATCGGCGGTTCCGCACTATAAATTATTATGAATCGCGCGATATGGCTCCTGAAATTCATTTATTTTATTTATTTTCAATATGTTGTTTTTTTCTGTGTGATCCCGTAATCCTGTCCTCAATGTAATCCGCTGTGCTCGCGGTGATCCCGGGGTTTCCAAAGGGGGTGCTGACCCCACCATTTCATGCTAAATACCGCTTCTGCCTTGGCAGAAAGCGCTGAGCGGCTTAGTAGCAGCGCCGCACTCAGCCGAGGAAAGCCGCTGCACTGCGATGCCGAAACGCAGACCGCGCTGTAAACAGAGCAGGCGGATCGCTCCGCCCGCCCCGCGTCATCACTTCCGCCCGTTAAGCCCCGCCTTGCGGAAAGCGTCCGCGAACGCGCCGCCGCCAGCCTCGGGCCGCGCGCCAGCCTTCGGCGCGGCGCTCATCTTCTTCGGCGTGGGGGCGCGCTGCCCGCCGCCCTGCGGACGCTCGCTCTCCGCGCCAATCGGATCGTCGAGGCGCAGCGTCAGCGAAATGCGCTTCCTCGGCGCGTCCACCTCCAGCACCTTCACGCGCACGACATCGCCCGGCTTCACCACGTCGCGCGGGTCTTTCACGAAGGTCTTCGACAGCGCGGAGACATGCGCGAGGCCGTCCTGATGCACGCCGATGTCGATGAACGCGCCGAACGCGGCCACGTTCGTCACCACGCCTTCCAGCACCATGCCGGGCTTCAGGTCGGAGATTTTTTCGACGCCCTCCTGGAAGGTCGCGGTCTTGAAGGCGGGGCGCGGGTCGCGGCCGGGCTTCTCAAGCTCGCGCAAGATGTCGGTCACGGTCGGCAGGCCGAATTTCTCGTCGGCGAATTGCTTCGGCTGGAGGCCGCGCAGCACGGGCGCGTTGCCGATGAGCGTCTTGATGTCCACCTTCGCCGCCGACACGATCTTGCGCACGACCGGATAGGCTTCCGGATGCACCGACGACGCGTCGAGCGGGTCGTCGCCGTTCGGAATGCGCAGGAAGCCCGCCGCCTGCTCGAACGCCTTCGGCCCAAGGCGTGGCACCTCCTGAAGCTCGGCGCGGCGCTTGAACGCGCCCTTCTGATCGCGATAGGCGACGATGTTCTTGGCGAGCGTTTCGCTGATGCCCGACACGCGCGCGAGCAGCGGCACCGACGCCGTGTTGAGGTCCACACCGACGCCGTTCACGCAGTCTTCCACCACCGCGTCGAGCGAGCGCGACAGCTTCGTTTCCGAGAGGTCGTGCTGATACTGGCCGACGCCGATGGACTTCGGGTCAATCTTCACGAGCTCGGCGAGCGGGTCTTGCAGGCGACGCGCGATGGACACCGCGCCGCGAATCGACACGTCGAGGTCCGGCAGTTCGGCGCTGGCATAGGCGCTGGCGGAATAGACCGACGCGCCCGCCTCCGACACCATGACCTTCGTCAGCTTCAGCTCCGGCGCGAGCGCAACGAGTTCGCCCGCGAGCTTGTCCGTCTCGCGCGAGGCCGTGCCGTTGCCGATGGCGATGAGGTCGACATTGTGCTGCTTGCAGAGGCGGCCGAGGATCGCGAGCGACTCCGTCCATTGCCGCTTCGGCTCATGCGGATAGATCGTGGCCGTCGCGGCGACCTTGCCGGTCGAGTCCACTACGGCCACCTTCACGCCCGTGCGGAACCCCGGATCGAGGCCCATCGTGGCGCGCGTTCCGGCGGGCGCGGCGAGCAGCAGGTCGCGCAGATTTCCGGCGAACACCTTCACCGCCTCTTCCTCCGCCGCCTGCCAAAGCCGCATGCGAAGATCCACGGAAAGATGGCCCTGAATACGCGTGCGCCACGCCCAACGAACCGTGTCGTTCAGCCACTTGTCGGCGGGGCGGCCCTTGTCGGCGATGTTGAAGCGCCGTGCGATGCGCGCCTCATACAGCGACGGCCCCGATGGCGCGGCCTGCGCCGGGTCTTCCGGCTCGAAATTCAGGTCGAGGAAGCCTTCCTTCTCGCCGCGGAACATCGCGAGGATGCGATGCGACGGCATCTTGGCGAACGACTCGGCCTTGTCGAAATAGTCCGCGAATTTGGCGGCTTCGGGCGCGTCCTTCTTGTCGTCCTTCGCCTTGGCCGCGAGCCGCCCGCGTCCCCACATTTCTTCGCGCAAGCCGCCGATCAGGTCCGCGTCTTCGGCGAAGCGCTCCACGAGGATCGCACGAGCGCCGTCGAGCGCCGCTTGCGCATCCGCCACGCCCTTCTCGGCGTCGATGAACGTCGTTGCGATCGCGTCCGGCAGCTTCGTCGGATCGGTCAGCAGCGCGTCTGCCAGCGGCTCAAGCCCGGCCTCCTTCGCGATCTGCGCCTTGGTGCGCCGTTTCTGCTTGAACGGCAGATAGATGTCTTCGAGTCGCGCCTTCGAATCCGCCGCCATGATCCGCGCCTCTAGCGCATCGTCGAGCTTGCCCTGCTCGCGGACGCTGTCGAGGATCGCCTTGCGCCGGTCTTCCATCTCGCGCAGATAGCGCAGCCGCTCCTCCAGCGTGCGGAGCTGCGCATCGTCGAGCATGCCGGTGGCTTCCTTGCGGTAGCGCGCGATGAACGGCACCGTCGAGCCGCCGTCGAGGAGATCGACCGCCGCCTGCACCTGCGCATCGCGCACGCCAAGTTCTTCCGCAATCCGCTGTTCGATGGACTTCATGTGTCTCGCTGCTCCGCTGATGTGGGCCGGCGCGGGAAGGGGCCGGCGCGAATCGCCCGATCATACAGAACGCCGCACCTATGGTTCAAATGACGAGATCGATAAGCCGCAGATCCTCCCCTAGCTCAACTCAACCGAAAGTGTTGCGAGATTGCAGCACAACCGTGCGGTTACGCGGTATCGCTGCACGTTAAGGTTGAGAGGATCAGGCGAATATGCAACCTAAGGCATGGTTAAGTTTGTATTGCGTCCTTCGCGTTGCACATACCCGCCTTCCAGGGCGCAAAAAAGGGGAACTTCTCAATGTATGCAAACAAGGCCTTTGCGGCGCTTCTTGGCGGCGTGAGCATCATCGCACTTTCCAGCGGTTCGGCGTTCGCGCAGTCGACGGTTCGTGTGGACGGCGTGGCGGCCGGAGCGGCGCTTGAAACCGACGCTAGCGGAAACCTTACCGATGGCACGAGCAACGCGACCGGCCTGACCTTCAACGGAGCGACGGCCACAGATCCGGCAGCTGCTCCCGCAGACGGAACTCAGACCGTAACCGACACATCGGTAGCGGTGAACGGATCGTCAGTTACGGCGACACAGACGGCTGTAACGACGACTTATGTTGGCGGCGTTGCCGACCCCACGACGAGCACCGCCACCAACACTGCGACGGTGTCTGGCACAGGCTTCACCGCGACAACGCAGGTCGACAACGGCTCTGGCCCTTCCACGTCGGGCACTGTTGAAGTGACCGGAGCGGGGGTAACGGCCACCGGCAACGCGCAAATCTCGACAACGACCGGCGGAATACAGACACAGTCCGGCAATATCTCATCCACCAGTGGCAATATCTCGACCACGACCGGTACCGTCTCGGGGCAGACCCTCACCGCCGGAGCGGGCGGCATCACGACGACTGGCCTTGCAACGCTCAGCGGCGGCGCTACCATCACCGGCGCCACGACGATCACAGGCGCCACGACGATCACAGGCGCCACGACCATCACCGGCGACACGACCATTACAGGCAACTCGACCACGACCGGTACTGTCTCCGGTCAGGCCCTTACCGCCGGAACGGGCGGTATCACATCTGGCGGCGCGCTGAACGTCACCACCGGCGGCGCTACCATCACGGGTAACACCCACATTACCGGCAACTCCACCGTGACCGGCGCCACTACGACCGACACCCTCGCCGTTTCTGGCGCATCGAGCTTCGGCGGAAATTCCGACTATAACGGCAATCGCATCACGAACCTCGGTGCTCCAATCGCGGCTGGCGACGCCACCAACAAGGCTTACGTCGATTTCAACGACGCGGTGCTGAACGACCGCATCAAGGACGTGCGCGACGGTGTTGCGATTGCGCTGTCGATCCAGACGCCGGACCTCGTTGCGGGTGAGAAATTCGGCGTATCTGTCAACTTCGGCACGTATGATGGTTCGAATGCAATCGGCCTCGGCTTCCAGGGCGTTCTCGGGAAGAACCTTTTCGGCGCCGGAGAGCGCGTCGCCGCGACGGGTGGCGTTGGTTTCAGCACCGAGCGCGACAATGTTGCCGGTCGCGCCGGTCTACAGTTCACTTGGTAAGTTGGGTAAAGTCCAGTTTATGCAGATAAGGTTGCCGCGCGTTGCGGCAACCTTTTTTGTGTCCGAGGAGATGTCATGCGAGTGAGCCTGTTTCGTATTTGCCTTAGCGTTGCGTGCCTGACAGCCTTCGTCGCCAGCGCTTCGGCGCAGTCCAAGGCACCGCCGGCGCCGACGAAACCGCCCGCGCAAACCGGGCAGGCCAAGATGGCGATAGACACGCTCGAAATTGTCATTCTGATAAAATCGACGATCATGGCGTTGCAGCACGCGAACCAGACGGGCAACTATTCCGTGCTTCGCGACCTCGGTTCGCCGGTGTTCCGCGAGCGCTTCGATCAGGCCCAGCTTACGGCGATTTTCGCCAATTTGCGGAACCGGGGGGTCAGTCTCAATCCGGCGCTCGTGCTTGCTCCGAACCTCGTCAGGCAGCCCGAGCTGACGCCGCAGAACCAGCTTCACCTCGTCGGCGATTTCCCGACCAAACCGCTTCAGATTCAATACGATCTCTTGTTCCTGAAAATTGGCGGCGTTTGGCGCATCGAAGGGATCATGGTGGATGCCGTCGCCCCGCCAGCCGCCGTTGTCGCGAACCCGGAAGCGGCACCGTCGAAAGCAAGCGAACCCGCCAAGCCGGCATCGCCCGCCGCGAAAGCCACCCCGACCCGTCCAGCCAATTGATCGCTCGCGCTTTTCCGGGGTTGTATTGCTGACGACCGCGAAAAAGGGTAAACGAATGGTTACAACCGGAGGGCAGCGGATGGACGGGCAACTGGAGGCGGATCGCATGGCGTCTGAGGCTCCTCCCGTTCAGATTGAGACCGAAACAGGCATCGACACCGTCCCCGGGCAGACCATCCCGTCTGTCGTTTCCGAAAAGTTTATCTCGGTGGATCGCGGCGTGGTCATTGCGCGCGCGCTCGATAAGCTTTTCGACACCGGCCAGCGGGTGCTCGCGGGAGACGTTTTTCAGTATATTTGCGCGCTGCGGCAAGTGGAGTCGGCGCGCTGGCTCGATTCTCTCGTGGAGCTTTACGACCCATTCAATCCCGACGATGAAACCGTGAACGTGGTCAAGCTTGGCCCTGATCGACGCACGGAATTGTTGCCGAAGCTCAGGAAGAGTATTATCGAGACTGCCACTGCGGCAAATTACATTCAGATCGGCCAAGATGAGCTGGAGAAGATCCTCGGCGCGGAATATCACCAGGGGTTCGCCGCCGAAGTCGACCTCAAAGAGTTCGACTTTCATCTTCTCTTCTATCGCGGCGATGTGAAAATTCCTGTCAATACCACATCGTGGAAGACCGCATGGCTTATCGAGCGACCGGTCGAAGTAGATGCCTATCGACGTCTGTTCATCGGCCTCAAGCTGAAGCCAGTGGAAACGCGCGTCGCCGAAATCATGCGCATCGAGAAAATCTCGCGCGAGAAAGCTGAAAAGCGCGTCAAGAAAATCCGAAACCAGAAGATGTTGGAAGGGGTGTCCGAAGAAACGCTGCACCTCAAGATCTTCCGCCGCATCCCGAAAAGCGACATAGAGATCCTGTTTCCGAACGCGAAGATCAAATTCAACCTGTTCGACAAGCTGTGGCTCTGGATCGGCTCCGGCGGCAGCACGATTTTTGCCATCGTCATGGCCGCGCTGAAGTTCGTCGCCGCTGTTGCGCTTAGCCTTTTCTTCGTCATTTTCACAATCGCGGGCGCGGTCGGCGCGATCATCCGCAGCTTCACGAGCTTCCTGAACACGCGCACGCGCTATATGGCGAAGCTCGCGCAGAGCCTTTATTTCCACAACATCGCCAGCAATCAGAGCGTCCTCGCCGCGCTGAACGACGACGCCGAGGAAGAGGACATCAAGGAGGCCGTGTTGACCTACGCCCTTCTTCTGCGCTACGGCCATCTCGGCCTTGAGGCCACGAAGATCGAGGCGGACAGGTTCCTGAAGACCGAATTTTCCATCGATTGCGACTTCGAAATCGAGGACGGCTGCCGCCATTTGCGCAAGCTCGGCCTGCTGGTCGCCGACGACGCGGGCGCGCCCCGCATCCGCGATCTGGAGGACGCGCGTGGGCATCTGGAAGGCCTCTGGCGGGCGGTGCCTACGGCGGCTTAAGCTGGCACAGATCGCGGAGACGCTGGCGCGACGAGAATGGGAAGCGCAGCCGAGAGGTAATCAAGCACGGTCATTCTCATCCTCCGTGCCGGACCATGCCATGCATACAAAGGCGACTGCCGTCATCGCGGCCAAAAGTGCGACGTCGCCGCCAGTAATGATCCACCGCAAGAACGGTGCGTAAATCGATATCTCAATAATTTTCGACGCGTTACTCCCTGTGAATACGTTGGAATTGCGACAGGCGGAAGCGTTTCGGGGGCGGATGATAAGCATCCTCAGCCGAAACCGCCGTGCATATTGGGGAACATCAGTTCCGCGACAGGTTCCGAGCCGGAAGGAATTTTGGGTCGAGCGAATCGACTTGGTCCCGAAAAGTCCGCTGGGGTGTAAGCGCTACATTTGACACGACTGGTTTAGCCGGCTGTTTACCCCTCGAAATCGAGCGTGACCGGCACGTGGTCGGACGGTCCCGGCCAGCCGCGCGCATCTTTCAGCACGCTGACGGCGCGCGTGCGCTCGGCCATCGCCGCGCTGCCCCAGATGTGATCCAGCCGCCGCCCGCGATCCGACGCCGCCCAGTCCCGCGCGCGGTAACTCCACCAACTGTAGACCTTCTCTTCCGGCGGGATGACCTTGCGGACGAGATCCACCCAGCGGCCATCCACGCGCACCTTCGTCAGCGCCTCCACCTCGACGGGGGTATGGCTGACCACCTTCAGAAGCTGCTTGTGCGACCACACGTCGGTTTCGAGCGGCGCGACGTTGAAGTCGCCGACGAGCACGGCGTTCGCGTCGTCCGTCCAGCCGCGCTCCCACTTCGCCAGCGCCGCGAGATAGGCGAGCTTCTGCTTGAACTTCGGGTTCAACTCCGGGTCGGGGATGTCGCCGCCCGCGGGCACGTAGATATTATGCAGGGCGAGCGTGCCGCCGCTCGGCAGCGCGACCTTGGCCCCGAGATGGCGCGCTTCCTCCGTGCCGCAGAAGCTCTGACGCGGCAGCGGTTCAAGCGGCAGCTTCGACAGCGTCGCTACGCCGTGATAGCCCGGCTGCCCGCAGATCGCGATGTGCGGGAAGCCAAGCTCGCGGAAGCCTTCGAGCGGGAAAAATTCGTCGCGGCATTTGATTTCTTGGAGGCAAAGGATATCGGGCCGCGTCTCGCGCACAAAGCGGGCGACAAGCTCGAAGCGGAGGCGGACGGAATTGATGTTCCAAGTGGTGATGCGGAGTGTCATGCGCTCGATTCGCGTTTACGGAGGCCTGCTGCCACGGCGACTTCGGTACCGGGCGACGAGGGCACCGCTCATCCCGAGGGAGGCAGGAAACGCCTCATTGCGGCGGATGGATGTCTTGTTTCGCCGTCGATATTCGGACGCCGGGTCGCGCCAATCAAACGCGAGTGAGCAGTTCCAGTGCTTCCCGATTTTTCACGATCTCCTTGTCCGGGTCTTTGCCCTTCGTCATCGTGATATCGCGCGGGAAGCCGCCAAGCCGCACGACGAGAAGCAGCGCCGCCCAGTTGACGCCAAAATCGCTGAAGCGTGGCTCATCGCGCACCACCCCGGCGGCCTTCTCCTTCTCATACTCCGCTTTCGCGGCGAGATAATCGTCGAGGCCGAGGATTTCCCGAAGCCCCGCGACGACATGGGGAACTTTGCCGTCGTTGGCTCTCATTTCTGCAAGGATCTTGTTCTGCGCGAGTTCGATATCGCCATCGTATATTTCGCGCAGCAGAAAGGCCGTTATCGCCGCCTTGGGTCCTGGCCCACCTCGGTTTTTCGCGTCTTCTTCGTTCAAGTCGAAGATTTTATCGGGCGTTTTGGAGAAGGCATCCTTGCTGGTGATGTCGTTCCACCACTTGATCCGGTCGTCCGCCCGGCCCTTGCCGCTGCTTGCGTCCACGCCCTTCAGGATGACGTTCATCTCCCGCTCGGCGAGTTTGAGCCAGCCGTGGATCTCATCGAGCCCGGTGCTGTAAAAAAGATAGTTGAAGATGACGGCGATCACCCCGACAACGCCGACGATGTAGATCAGCGTCTGGACGCTCGGGATATAATCCGCGACTGAAAAATAGGGAGCCGCGTCGAACCAGCGCGGCGGGCGTCCGACCAAGGCTTGAATGGCGAAGGGCGTCGCCACCATGAGGCCGAACAATAAGAGCGCTTTCAGCCAAACCCGCATCGGACCCCCTCAAGCCCAGCTTCTTGAGCGGCGACCCGTCTTCTTCGCGCGCATGCCCCGCCGAAGAAACCGCTCTCACGCGTCCATCAATCGCTTGACCGAGGCTGCTCCGCAATTCAAATCGCAATCGCAACCATAACCGTGACCGGGCTTTGGCGTAAGGCCTCTTGCACAGTGCTTGCGTATCCGCCCGCGCCGAACGGTTACGCGCGGATGAGGTGACGGTTCAACCGCCTGTCGAGCATATTCCACACCCGGCGGATGATCTCCACCGTCAGCACATAGACGAGCGCCGCGGCGATGTAGGCCTGAAAATCGTAGGTGCGCTGGAACGCGAGCTTCGCCGTCGCAAGCAAGTCATAGACGGTGACGACGCTGGCGAGCGCGCTCGCCTTCACCATCAGGATCAATTCGTTGCCGAGGGGGCGCAGCGCGAGCCGCGCGGCCTGCGGCAGAACGATGCGGCGCGCGACAAGAGCGGGCGACATCGCGGCGGCCTTCGCCGCCTCCACCTGCCCGCGCGGCACGGCGCGCACGGCCCCTGCGAGGATTTCGGCCTGATAGGCGGCGGTGTTCAGCGTGAAGGTGAGAAGCGAGCAGTAAAACGGATCGCGGAACAGCCACCAAAGCCCAGCCGCGTCGAGGCTCGTCTGAAACTGCGCCGATCCGTAATAGACGAGGAAGAGCTGCGCGAGCAGCGGCGTGCCGCGCATCATGTAGGTGTAGCCGAAAAGCGCGCCCGACAGCGCGCGCCCGCCATAGGCCCGCCCGAGCGCAACCGGCGCCGCGATCAACAGGCCGAGCAGCACCGAGCCGAAAGCAAGCTCCAGCGTGACGGCGAAGCCCTCTACCATGCGCGGCCCGAAACGCTCGAACAGGGTCCAGTTTATCATCGCGCGCTCCTGAAGCCGCGCCCCGCCGCGCGTTCGGCCCTTGCGATGGCGAGCGTCGAAAGTGCCGTCATGGCGAGGTAAATCACGCAGGCCACCGCGTAGAATTTGAACGGCTCGCGCGTGGCCTGCACCGCGATGGTGGTTTCCCGCAGGAGGTCGCTCAGCGCGATGACGGAGACGAGGGACGTGTCCTTCAGCAGCACGAGCCAGTTATTGCCAAGGCCGGGCAGCGCGAAGCGAAGCATCTGCGGCAGCCGCACGCGGCGAAACACCTGTCGCGGCGACATGCCGAAGCTGCGCGCGGCTTCGATCTGGCCACGCTCGACGGCGTTCAGCGCCGCGAGAATGACTTCGCTCGAATAAGCGCCGAACACGAGCGCGAGCGCGACTAGCCCGGCCACGAACGGCGAAACCTGCACATCGACCGGCAGGCCTGTGGCTGCGGCGATCTTCTGAAGCAGGATCTGGCCGCCGAAATAGATGAGAAGCAGCGTGAGAAGCTCGGGCAGCGCGCGAAAGATGGTGGTGTAAGCTTCCGCAAGGCCGCGCGCCGTCGCGATATGCGAGGTTTTGGCCAGCGCTGCCGCAAGCCCCAGCGCGAGGCCGAATGGAAGCGTCGCCAGCGCAAGGCCGACTGTCATGGCCGCGCCCTCGGCGAGCGCGCCGCTCCATTGCCAGATGACCCCGTCCAAGCCGCTCCCCGCTTTGCACGAACCGCCAAAAGCTTAAGCACGAAGCCTTGCGCCCGGCAAGCCTGTCGGCGCCGTTCGCGGCGCCCCGGCAGACCCGGAAGCGCCGCGCCGTGTCACAAGCTAATGCTTCGGCCGCGCGATGGCTTCCGCCATGGCGAGCGTCTGCCGCGCGATGTCGGCATGGAGCCGCTCCACCATGCGCCCGTCGAGGCTGATCGCGCCCTTCCCCTGATTTTCCGGCAAGTCGAACGCTTCGACGATTTTCGTTGCGGCGGCGACTTCCTCGGGCGAAGGCGAGAACACCTCATTGCAAATGGCGAGCTGATTCGGATGGATGAGCGTCTTGCCGTCCATGCCGAGCGCGCGGCCCTGCACGCATTCCGCGCGGAAACCTTCCTCGTCCTTGATGGAATTATAGACGCCGTCCACCACCGCGATGCCGTAGGCGCGCGCGGCGGCGACCGTCAGCGACAGCCATGCGATGAGCGGCAGGCGATCCGCGCCGGGCAGAACGCGCGTGGCTTTCACGAGGTCGTTGGTGCCGAGCACGAAACAGGTGAGCGGCAGCTCGTTCGAGGCAGCGGCCTGCGCGATTTCCTTGAGGTTGAAGATGGCGAGCGGCGTCTCGATCATCGCCCAAAGCGAAATCCCGGTGCCGTTCGGCGCGCGCTTGCGAGCAAGGTCGAGATCCGCCGCCGTCTCGATCTTCGGCAGCAGGATCGCATCGGGCATCGCTTCGAGCGCGGCCGCGAAATCCGCCTCGCCATAGGGCGTCGAGAAGCCGTTCACGCGGATGACGATCTTGTGCGCGCCATAGCCGCCCGCCTTCACCGCCTCGCAAACCTGAGTGCGCGCGAGTTCTTTCGCGTCTGGCGCGACCGCGTCTTCAAGGTCGAGAATGAGTGCGTCGGCGGCCAGGGTTTTCGCCTTTTCGAGCGCACGGGCGTTCGAGCCGGGCATGTAAAGGACGCTGCGGCGAGGCTTGATCATCGGGTGTTCTCCTTCGGATATGACTCAACTTTGCATTGAGCGGGCAAGCGCTTTGCCGCCATTGGCCAAAATTTTCCGAGCCAAGGCGGCGCTTTCCGCGTAAGACTGTCGAAAAAGAGCGCGCGGTCCATATGGCGAAAGTTCTATCGATCTCGTCACAGGTGATTTACGGGCATGTCGGGAATTCCGCGACGGCCTTTGTCATGCAACGTATGGGGCATGATGTCCTGCCCCTGCCGACGATTCTGCTCTCGAACCGGCCCGGATACAAGGCGCTGGCGGGAGAGCCTGTCGCCGTCGACAAGCTCGACGCCCTCCTTCACGCGGCGGAAGAAAACGGCTGGCTTTCCGAGATCGATGGCGTGCTGACGGGCTACATTCCCACGCCCGAGCATGCGGAGCTCAGCCGCCACTGGATCGCGAAAATCAGAGCGGCAAATCCGGCCGCGCTTTATCTGTGCGATCCCGTCGTGGGCGACTTGCCGCGCGGGCTCTATGTCAGCGAGGCGACAGCCGAGGCCGTGCGCGATGTGCTCGTGCCGGTGGCCGACGCCGTCACGCCGAACCTTTTCGAACTCGGATGGCTGGCAAGACGCCCCATCGCCAGCCCGGCAAGCGCGATTGCGGCGGCGCTGGCGCTCGCGCGACCGACCGTTGTCGTGACCTCCGCGCCTTCGGGGAAACCCGATTCGGTTGCCAACATTCTCGTCAAGGGCGGCGAAGTCTTCGCAACTGTCTCGCCAAGGCGGGCGCTTACGGCGCACGGCACGGGCGACGCGCTTGCGGCGTTCCTGTTGTCCTACAAGCTGAACGGCTTCGTCGCGAGCGCCTCGCTTCGCGCTGCAACCGCTGCCATCGATGCCGTCGTAGAGAAGAGCGAGGGGCGCAGCGAACTCGCGTTGATCGAAACGCAAGCGGTTTGGGCAGCGGCCGACCCGGTTCTTGCGCCGCTGGCATCGCTGCCGGGCCTCGACGACGACGACGACGCGGAAGCTGGTTGACGCCGCATTTTGGAGCAACGGCGCGCGGACTTTAAGAGACTTATTGTCCTAACGCTCGACCGTCGCGACGCGCGTCTTCACTGGCGGGCGGCGCATCAGATCGTCGATGCGGGCCCTTTCCTTGCGGAAATCGGCGAGCAGGCGTCCTTGAAGTTGTCGCGCCTTGGGGATCTTGATCGAAAGCGGGTTGGTGAAGCGGCTGTTGATCAGCACCTCGTAATGGAGATGCGGACCCGTCGACATGCCGGTGTTGCCGAGATAGCCGATGACCTGCCCCTGTCGAACCTTGACGCCCGTCGCGACCCCTTGGGCGAAACGCAGCATGTGAGCATAGGCGGTCTTGTAGCCGTTGGCGTGGCGGATGCGAACGTAATTTCCGTAGTTGCCATTGCGCTCCGCCGTCTCGATCACACCGTTACCGGCCGCGTAGATTGGCGTCCCGATCGGGCCTGCCCAGTCGACGCCGGAATGAAGCCGAAGCGTGTGCAGCAGCGGGTGTTTGCGCCATCCGAAGCCGGACGTCAGGCGGGCGCCGCGAATCGGCGTGCGCATGAGAAACTTCTTCGAGTTCGAGCCGCGGTCGTCGAAATAATCGACACCCTCGTTGCTGCGGAACCGATAATAACCGTGCGTTTCTCCGCCGATCGTGACGGCAGCGTAAAACAGTTCGCCCGGTCGCTCGACGCCATTTTCGTCTTGCACCAGATCGTAAAACAGCTCGAAACCGTCGCCTGACTTTACACGCTGCTTGAAGTCTACGTCATAGGAATGGACTTTGACGAACTTCATCAGGAAGTCGTACGGGATTTCCTGCGATTGCGCCGCGCGATACGCGCTGAGATAGACGGTCGCCCTGTCGCCGACGGTGTCATCCGCCTTGTGTTCGGGCTTCAGGTGCTTTTCGCTCGGCGCGTAGCCGCCTTCGCCGTCGCGCACGATGGTGACGTTTGTCCCCTGATACACCACGGTGATCTTGCCGACGTCCACGCCGCCTTCCTCTGACGCCGAGGGCGTGAGGCCGAGCCGCACTTCCTCGCCCGCACGGAGCTTCCGCGTTTTCGTTATCGCGGCGACGGCTGCGGAAACCAGCCCGGCCTGCATCGGATCGACGCCGACGCCCCTGATGACCGAATCGAGTGATTCGTAGCCCTTCGCGATGATGGACCGGCGGTCGTATCCTTCGTCGGTGCTCTCTTCCTCTTCCATTCTTTTTACGAGAACGGTGGTGTGAGGCTCCGGCGCAGCGAACGCCATATCGCTTCCCGCGAGCCGCTTCGTGTCCTGTGGCGCGACTCCTTCCAGGCCAACTTCGCTCTCGGTGTA